>DUET01000007.1 GCA_011192015.1 Anaerolineae bacterium | reverse complement strand
CCCAGCTGGGGCGTGATCAGCAAACCCATACGCCCGATCTCCCCCAGGCCGGCATCGCGCGCCACCAGCGGTGCGATGAGGCGGTAGTTGCCGTCGATGTGCGCCCGCGCAGGATGCCCCAGAACCCGGAGCCAAGTGCAGAGTTGCAGGGCGACCTTTGCCGCTTCGACATACTGCCTCGCGGATTCCATCACCGTGGCGGCTTTCGGTGCCGGTCCCATCATCGCGTAGTCCATTTCCACCGTGAAGGCAATCGCATAGCGATGCGATAGCTCGATCGGCGCGCCGTACGTGCCGCTGCCTCTGCCGATGTGCGAGTAGAGATGATAGGGCTGCAGCCTGGTGATCCCCACCGTGCGTGCCCCATAGTAGCGCGCCAGGGACTTCACGGCATCCGTCATGGCTGGCGCGGGGAGCTCGCGGGCGATCTTTCCCGTAGGTCCCGTGACCTCTTCACGCAGGGCTTCGGTGAGAGAGAAGCTCGCATCCGCGGACGCAAAGGCCCAGACGTTGGCCTCCTGCGCATGCATGGACATCAAGCCCGGAAGCTGGCGGAGGTGATCATCAGAAGCCTTCTTCTCGGGATGCGCCCGATAGTAGGCTTCATAGCGCTCGCTGTCCGGTTCCAGCCGAGCACGGGCGAACATGATGTCGCGTTCGTCGAAGCGCTTTACAGGAACGTCGTTCAAAGCCGTGATGCGGCCTACGGGCATCAAGAAGAGCAGCAAACCGAGAAGTGCCACGCCTGCCGCTATGCCCAACGCGAGCAGTTGGATCTGCAAGGGAGCAGCAACAGCGAGGAAGACAAAAGGCAAGGATCCAGCGACGGACAACGCTGCGGCGATGACGGCTGCCCTTCGTTCCCGCTCCCTCACTGAAATCCACGCGAATCCCACGAAGCCCAGCAGTATGCATGCCCCCAGCATGATGAGCGTAAGGGTTGTTGCAAACTCCACGAAAGCCTCCTGCCTGCAAACGAATCCCAACTGTGCTAATCTTGGAGCCATCGAGTGTAGCCTGATGATGATTCATCGTCAATTCGACCCTCGATGATCTCCTACCTACAGGCGAAAGGAAGGGAAGGTGTGAGTACGCTGCAACCGCGACGATGCCCGGCATGCGGGGCTCCCGTGCCGGAATCCGCACCGCGATGCGAACACTGCGGCGCCTGGTTCGAACCTTCGCACGAGAAGGGTTTTGCGCGTTCCTCCGGCGTATCCATCCTCCGTGCGATCTTCCCGAAGCTGCATCCCGGCGCCGGTGAATTCGGCTTTCGTAGCAGGATCGTGCTGGCCCTGGGCCTGGGCTTGGTCTTCATTCTGTTTGTCCTCGGCTGGCTCCTGGAGGACACAGAGTACTGGCTGGCTCCGGGATCGATCGCGGTATGGGGGGCTGTGCTGCCGATCTGGCTCGGTCTGGTGGCCTTTTTCTGGAGAACACCGCGACCTGTTTGGGCGGTAGGACTGATCGTGGCGGCGGCTTTCTTTGCCGCACACCTGGCCATCGTCTGGTGGATCACAAATCGTGTCAACGACGATCTCGTCGGGATTGCGGCCATCTACGCCGGACTGGCGTTCGCAGGATGGATGCTGGGACGTTGGCTACGAATTCTGCTGCGTAGGAAGCGCGTGAGAGGCGAGACCGCTTGACACCACTCCCAAACCCTCTCCTCGAGAAACGGCGATGGATTGGAACCAAAAGCCGGGCGAATGCCCGGCTCTGGTTTTGACTCGATTTTCGCAATGTATCAAATGATCACCCCTCGTTGAAGGCAGGCGCTTTCAACGATCATCACTTGTCGCTTGTTCAACCTTCCTGCTCAACGCGATGCGTTTCGCTTGTTACTTCTTACCGTTCCCTGAAACACCCACGAAACCATCTTCCCACATGGGCAGCGGCCGCTCGAAACCGGCCAGCTTAAGGCCCGTCAAGGCGGCTGTGTTCAAATCCATGGCACGCAGGTCTTCGGGGGAGAGATCCGCTATGCTGCTGTGCCCGGAGAGCATGGTCAGGATCTTGACTTCCTCGCCCGTGGCGCGGATGAAATTGGCCAGGCGCTCGCCGCCCTCCACCGGATCGAGCCGCGCCCGGAACTCTTCCTTCTGGCTGGTGATCCCGTAGGGGCAATTGCCCTTGTGGCATGCATAGCACACCCGGCAGCCCAGGGCCACCTCGGCTGCGCTTCCAAAGCCCACCGCGTCGGCGCCCATGGCCATGGCTTTAAAGGCATCCAGCCCGTTGCGGATGCCGCCCAGGGCGATCAGCTTGACCTTGCGGTATACCCCGTAATCCTTGAGGGCCTGCACCGCCGGTGGAATGCATGCGATCGTAGGAATGCCCACGCCCTGCGTGACCAGGTCCGGGGAGCAGCCGGTTCCACCGACGAGTCCGTCAATGCTGATGGCATCGGCGCCAGCTTCGATGCAGGCGGCCACGTCGGCATAGGGGCGCGAGGGTCCAAGCTTGAACAGAATGGGGAATTTATGCTCGGTCACGTCCCGCAGGAAGGACACCATGTGCTTCATGTCGTCCATGGTCTGCACGTCGTAGTAGCGGCAGGGGCTGAGGGCGTCGGATCCGACCGGGATGCCGCGCACCTCGGACACCGCCTCCGTGACCTTTGCACCCAGAAGGTGTCCACCCATGCCGGGTTTGGCACCCTGGCCGATCTTGACTTCAACGGCGTCGCCGCTGTTGACATACTCTGCCGATACGCCCCAGCGGCCGGTGGACCATTGCACGACCAGGGAACCACCCGGCTCCCATTTCTTCTGCTTACGCTTCTCGTCGGCATAGCCTCTGGAAAGCCACATCTCCTCCGGCAGCAGGCCGCCCTCACCGGTGTTGGTGGCGATGCCCGTCATGGCGGCTCCGATCGCCAATGCCAGCTTGGCCTCCTTGCTCAGCGCGCCGAAGGACATGGCAGGCCAGACGAACGGCAGCTTCAAGATCATGGGCTTCTCACAGGTATCCTCGCCGATGATCACCTGCATGTTGCATTCCTCGCGATACTTATCCCGAGGAGCTTCGCTGGCGATCTGGCTCGGCACCACGGTGATCATGTCGAAGTTGGGCGTGGGCCCCTGGGTTCCGAAGCCGCGCAGCAGGTACTCTCCGGTCTGCGCCTTATGATGGACCTCTTCGATGGCTGAGAATGTCCATGGATAGCGGCTGATGTATTCCGATTCAGCCGGATTGATACGGATTGCATTCGCCGGGCAGAATTCCGCGCAGATGCGGCATCCCACGCAGGCGTTGAAGTTCTGAATTTGCATCTGGCCCGTTTCGACATCCAAGGCATACACGCCATGCGGACAGACCTCCGCGCATGTGGCGCACTTGCCCGGCATCTGAGCATTGATGCAGATCTCTCGATTGACACTTACACAAAACGCGCCCACAACACCCATGATTTCCTCCTAGTGGTAGAACGGCTTTTCAGATGCCGCCACAATCTTCTTGAAACCAGTGGGGTCTGCATCCAAGCCATGGGCTTCGAAGTACTTTTCCAATTTACCAATGTCCTTTTTCGTGAGTGACTTGAGTTTCGTGTTGTGGCCCAAGCTCTTCCACTCTCCGCCGATGTAGATATCGCCGCGGATCAGATAGTTTGCGAAGTTTTCTCCGGCGTTGCCCACGACTACGAGATCACCAGCCAGCATGTATGTGCCGGCCTCATCGCCCACGTCACCATTGACGATGATCGTGGCCCCCTTGTTCATCGTGGCCGTGAAATCGCCTGCGTTCCCATGCACCACGACTGTACCGCCATAGCAATATTGGCCGACTCCGTAGTCGGCATTTCCCTCAATGATGATGACCCCATCCGTCATGTTGTCCGCGACATATTTTCCGGCGTTCTTCGTCACACGTATCGTTCCGCCGCTGTTGAGCACACCAAGATAATCCCCGGCGCTTCCGCGCACGACGACTTCGCCTCGATTGAGACCAGCTGCCAATCCATGCAGATCCTCGGCGTTCTTGATCTCCACCGGCCCGCCGTTGAGAGATTCCCTCAGCGCGCCATTCACTTCCCTGAGTTCTTTCGACTTTGCATCAATCGTCTTCATAGGATGTCTCCTACGTTATCACCCATCGAGGGCATGGATCCCAGGATCGATCCAGCCACAGGCTCACCTTCAGCAACCCGTGCACCCACTGCGCACGTTTTCGTCCGCGCTCGTTCGAGCGGGGGTCCGGTAGAGGCGCACGAACTGCTGTATGGCCTCGCCCCTCTTCTGCGGATCGGCCAGGGCATCCAGCATCAACACCCGCAGGTCCTTGAACGCTCTGGCGCGTTCACGCCGATCCTTCTCCTCAGCCGCAGCCGCGATGAGCTTGGCATCGACCTTGTCCGAAGTCGTCAGTAATTTCATCTGTATCGCATTGCGCACGAACACATCTCCGGTTCGCGTGCGGATAATCAGCGTGGAAGCCCCCTCGCCCGCGCCAAGCGCGCCCACGGCCAGATCGGCCGATTCCCCGAGGTAGTCATCGCAACGCCCGCAGCCGGGGAGTGTGAAGCCCTCGGCTTCCTGACGGGGAATGGCTTTGGAGCTATCATCCCACATGACGACCTTCAATTCATCTCGATCCTGCAGGACCTCCAAGCGCTTGACTTGGTTCTTGGCGATCCCCAACTGCTTGACCAGGATCTCATCCACGAACTCAGGCTTGTATGCGCCGGTGCAGAAGGTGGAGATGCTCAGGCGGATTGCGTCTCGGTACGGTCTCAGCAGCGGATTCGTGGAATTTCTAAGCCGACGAATGGCCTGCCCAACACAGGGCGAACCGACGACGGCCAAGTTCTGCATCTTCCGATCGAAGATGGCTTCATTGAGCGCGTCCATCACCGGAGCCCACAGGTATTGTGGGCCGACGCTATCGACGATTTCCTCGACGGTGGCCGCCACTCGGGCAAACGGTTTCAGCTCCCAGGGATCGAGATCGAGCATCAACACGCCATCCAGCAAACCCGCGCTGCGGCCGGCAGCCAGGATGCTGCGAATGACGTCGTTGGGAGCGCCTGATTCGATCGGTCCCTTGGCTCGAGCCGCGAGCATGGCCTCCGCTTCCAGGGGGCTCCAACGCTCCAGCCTTGGACAAACCTGCTCGCAGAATTTCTCGCAGAACGAGCAGCTGTCCAGAGGACCGCTCGTGTAACCGACCGTTTTGATACGCTCCTCCAGAATGGGATGATCCCCACCATTCCAGCGAAGCACCTGCTTCGAACACGCCGCCACGCACAATCCACAGCCGGCGCAATCGTTCAGCGACCATACCTCCGCCTGCAAACGTTTTGACATGTGTGCCTCCTCGTCACTCGATTGCCAACATGCCACTCCAGATTCGTGTTTCCATGGGGTGAGGTTGCATTCTCAATGCGGACCAGATACGCTTCCGGAAACGGCGCGTGAAGCGCACGTCTCCATCGGCAACCTCATCCACCCAATCGTTTCATCTCCGCAACGAATTCCGTGATCGTGCTTGCGAACTTCTCACCATCATCCCCGTCAAGGTATTCCAAATGCAGACGATCGGGATTGAATCCGTGTTCTGCCAGTTGTTGCTTCAACACCTCCACGCGTTCGCTGGCGTACAGATTCCCCGTGCCGTAGTGGCAGTCTCCCGGATGGCACAACCCCAAATACACACCGTCCGCTCCGTGCAGGAAGGCCCACAGCACGAGATCCGGGTCGAAGCGCGCCGAGCAATTCATGGGGATGATGCGTACTCCGGCTGGATACTCGATCTTCTGCACGCCGCTCATGTCCGCAGCGGCATAGGCGCTCCACTCACAGGTCAGCGCAAGTACGCGCGGCTCCTGCTGCGCCTTGCCGCGCTTGGGCGAGGGAGCCAGGGCGGCAGACACCTGAGCCAGGATGGCGGCATCGTCCCATCCCGGCAGCGAAATGGCCTTCACCGGACAGAAAACAGCGCAGTTGCCGCAGCCGATGCAGCGCAGCGCATTCACCTGCGCTAGCGAAAGAACACCCTCCCGCTCCTCCAACCGGATCGCCAGCCGCGGACAGACCTGTACACAATTGCCGCATCCTGTGCATAGCTCTGCATCGACGACGGCGATGGGCGTTTGGATGTCCACGCTGTCCTGATCCAGGAAACGCTGCACTCGCGAGCCGGTCATGTAAGCCTGGAAAAGAGTCTCGCTCAGATCCGCGGGTTGATGGGCGCTGCCCAGAACGTAAACGCCGTCGTCCACGAAATTCCCGGGTCTAAGACGCACGCGTGGTTCGACGATGAAGCCATGCTCATCCTGTGGCAGCCTCAGCATTCTGGCCACAGCATCGACGTTTTCCTGGGGCACGAGCGGCATGGCCAGAACAGCCCTGTCGTAGGCGATGCTCACCGAATCGCAGGTCAAGGGATCAGGAACGTCCACGCTTTCCTCGCCCACTGTGGGGGGATGCCCCTCGTGGCTCCGGAAAAATATCACGCCCTGCTCTCTGGCCGCCATGAGCGTATCGATGCCTTCCGCCCCGAGGGGCAGGTCCCGGAAGAGAACGGTGACATTGGCTTCCGGAAAGAGCTTCTTCGTATGCAGCGCTTGCTTGAGGCCAAGCGTGCTGTTCAAGCGCAGGGAGCGCTCTTCCAGGCTGTCGGCGGCATGCAGAAGCATGACGACGTCCTGGGGCTTGAAGCCATTCTTCGATTCAGCAGCCGCGTCCAACTCAGCCTGGTACTCGGCGAGCGTTTTCACCCTCTCGCGGTCAACCCACCGTTCACCTTCCAGGCTTCGGAATTTTCCACCACCAGCAACGACGATGGCGCCGACTGTGAGTCGATCTTGCTCACCTTCTTTGTCGAGCGTAACCTGGTACTCGCCCGGCTGACCGACCACTTCCAAGAGACGGGTGTGCAAGCGCGTTTCGATGCGCGCATGCTGCTGAACGGATTCGACGTTCCTGGCAAGCTTCTCCCGGCCTTGATCAAGCAGTGCGCCGGTTTCTCCTCCCAATGCGTCCGTCTGCTCCATGAGCACGACATCGATGCCCTGTTCAGCCAGAGCCAAGGCCGTCGTCAATCCAGCCAATTCACTGCCGATCACAAGCGCCTTTTTAAAGACACGTCCTTCGTGGGTGTGGGTGGCGCTCGTGGCGGAGAGATGTTCCACGCCCATGGCAAGCAGATCGTACGCCTTCTGCAGAGCCGCCTTGGGATCCTTTGCATGTACATAGGCGCATTGCTCACGAATGTCGCGCACGTCGAGGAAATTTCGATCCAATCCGGCGGTGATGAGCGTGTCTTCGAACAATCTGCGAACCAGGCGCGGCGTGCAGCCGGCAACCAGCACGCGCTCCAGTTGATGCTCATGAATGGCGCTCTGCATGCGCGCCTGCCCGTCCTTGCTGCACGGATAGGACTCTGTGGAGGCAAAGACGACGTCAGGCAGCTCTGCGGCGTATTCGCGCAGCGCCTTCGTATCCAGGACGCTGCTGATCTCTCCCCCGCAACCGCAGATGAAAACTCCAACCCGCGGATTCTGCCGATCGTTCATAGCCCCTGCCTCAGATGCTGATTACGCGCCAACGCTTTCGTTACTCTCGAACGACGAGTCATTCGCTCGCCTCCATGTCTGCGATGAGATCGGTTGCCTCTTGAAGCCTCGTCTCTCGCAAATCCTCATCATCGCAAACGCGGCAATAGAGCCGATGGAAGGTGTTGTCCCAGGGATGGACTCCTCGATAGCCCGTTACGTCGCTCAACTTGAGTCTTCCGGTGGGGCATATGAGCACACAGGTTCCGCATCCGATGCACGTCGCAGACGAGATCTCGAAGGGGGTGGCCACTTTCTTGGCCATGCCTCGATGGATCAAACTGATCGCCCGAACTCCGACGATCTCGTCGCAGGCGCGCACACACAGTCCACAGAGCACGCAGCTTTCGGATTCTTCCATCCTGAAGCGGGGCTCTTCCACACCTAATCCCTTGGCCAAAGCCACGATCTCAGGCGCGTCAAACGCGCCGGCCAGCAGCAACTCGGCCGTCACGCGGCGATTGCGCTTAACAGCCTCGCTGTTGGTCCGAACGACCGCACCCTCTTCGCATGGATGCACGCAGGAGGCGACCAGTTTGGACGAACCCGATGGATGGTCGAGCTCGACCACGCACAGGCGGCAGGCGCCATAGGGTTTGAGTGCCGGATGGTAGCAGAGCGTGGGGATCGGAATGTCATGCTCGCGGCATGCCTCGAGCAGCGTTCGCCCCTCTTGCACCTCAATCGGTTCTCCGTCGATCGTCAAACGTATCATCGCTATGTCACCATGATGGCGTCGAATTTGCACACGCTCATGCACATGCCACAACGCGTGCACTTGTCAGGATCGATGGTATGCACTTCCTGCTTGGCGCCCTGAATGGCCTCCACCGGGCAGTTGCGCATGCATACCATGCAGCCCGTGCAGTTCTCGGGTATCACCGAATAGGTGATCAAACCCTTACAAACCTTGGCCGGGCAGGTCTTGTCCACGATATGGGCTTCGTACTCATCCCGGAAGTAGCGTATGGTGGAGAGCACGGGATTGGGCGCCGTCTGCCCCAATCCGCAAAGGGAAGCGCGTTTGATCTCCTCTCCCAATTCCTCCAGGTACTCCACATCGCCCGGCTGGCCCTCTCCAGCGCATATGCGTTCCAGCGTGTTGAGCATCGCCTTCGTGCCCACGCGGCAGGGAACGCATTTGCCGCAGGATTCCTCCTGCGTGAAGGCCATGAAGTAGCGGGCGAAGTCCACCATGCAGGTGTCTTCATCAGCGATGACCATGCCGCCGGAGCCCATGATGGCACCCAGACTCTTCAGCGATTCGTAATCCACCGGGACGTCCAGATGCTCCGCAGGGATGCACCCGCCGGATGGGCCTCCGATCTGCACGGCCTTGAGCGCCTTGCCGTTGGGAATCCCGCCTCCGATGTCATACACCAGCTCGCGCAGCGTGATGCCCATCGGCACTTCGACCAATCCGGTGTTGTTGATGTTTCCCACCACCGAGAAGATCATCGTGCCCTTGCTGTTCTCGGTGCCGATGCCGGCATACCAGGCCGCACCCTTGCGCAGGATGATGGGTACGGTGGCCCAGGTCTTCACGTTGTTGATGTTGGTGGGCTTACCCCAAAGGCCTTCCTGCGCCGGGTAGGGAGGACGCGGCCGCGGCTCCCCGATCCTGCCCTCGATCGAGGCCATGAGCGCAGTCTCCTCACCACACACAAAGGCGCCCGCACCGAGGCGAATGTCCAGATGGAAACTGAAATCACTTCCCAGGATCTTCTCACCCAGGAATCCGGCCTCGTTCGCCTGGCGGATGGCATCCTTGAGTGTGTCCACCGCCAGAGGGTATTCTCCGCGGATGTAAACGTAGCCCTGGTTTACACCCATGGCGTAGGCGCCAATCGTCATGCCCTCGATCACGGTGTTGGGATTGCCCTCCATGATCGAACGATCCATGAAGGCTCCCGGATCGCCTTCGTCGGCGTTGCAGATGATGTACCCCGTACCCTCTTTCAGGACATTGTCGCGGCAGAGACGCCACTTAATCGCTGTCGGGAATCCGGCGCCACCACGACCTCGGAGCCCCGCTGCCTTGATCTGCTCGATGACCTGATCAGGAGACATGGAATCCAACACCTGGGCCAATGCCGTGAAGCCGCCCAGGGAAACATACTCCTCCAGGGAATGGGGATCCATCCTCCCATTGAAATCCAAGACGATGCGTTCTTGCTTCTCGTAGAAGGGCAGATCGGGTTCGTTCTTGATGGAGGCTCCGGTTTGTGGGTCGTGGTACAGAAGCCTCTCAATCACCTCATCCCCGACCAGGGATTTGGCGACGATCTCGGAGACATCCTCAAGCGTGACCTTCTGGTAGGAAACGCGTTGGGGGTAAATCGTGATCAATGGACCGCATTCGCAGAAACCGGGACAGCCTGTCCCCACAACTTCGATGGAAGCATCCAGCTTTGCCCGCTGGATTGCCTCCTGCAGACTCAGGAGGATTTGACGGCTTCCCAAGGCGCGGCATCCCGTTCCATCACAAACCAGCAGCCTGCGTCGATTCTCATCGATCTCACCATTGAGGGTCTGACGCCAGGTTTGGAATTGCTCGATCGTATCCAGCCGGTTCATGCCTCCGCCTCCGATTTCGCGATGGACTTGAGGAGACGATCGACCTTGGATAGCGTCATTTGTCCGGAGTAGTCACCATCGGTCACGACGATCGGTCCCAGGGCGCAGGCTCCAAGGCAATTGACCCTTTCAAGGGAAACCAACTGGTCGCGGGTGGTCTCGCCGGCTTTGATCCCCAATTGGGTTTCCAATCGATCCAGCAACTGCGGGCTGCCGCGCACATGGCAGGCGGTTCCCATGCAGACCTGGATGCAAATCTTACCTTTGGGTTCCAAACTGAACGCGCCATAGAACGTGGCCACGGCATAGGTTTGGGACAAAGGAACACCCAGGCGTTCGCTCGCCAGGATCAAGGCCTCCGGTGGTAAATATCGGTAGCGGGCTTGGATTTCCTCCAAGGCGGCGATCAGCGAGCCGTCGCCCGAAGCTTCCTTGTTGATGATCTCGTGGATCTCGCTGATGGATACCTGCATGGAGAAGACTCTCCTTAGGGATGTTGAATGTCGTAAGAGCCGGGCATCGCTCGTCGAAAATAATGCCGGCACGGATGATCCTTTTTGTCGAAAGGGCTTCTGGTTGGGTTCGAGGACTCTTGCGAAAAGAGGGTACTTTCCGAGTTCGTCGTGAACTCCGTGATCCGATCGACAGCCTGATTCATGGCTTGGTCAATGTTGTCACAGAAAGAAGGCCTTGACAAGAAACGAAAGTAACGAATTGCTAGGATAGGTCTCACGGTCCCCGACAGGTCAAAAATCAGCCTGAAAAGTGAGTTTGATTGGGAACCGTGGAGGGGGAAGATAAGATCATCTCTTTCTGCTTCCCATCCCCCTATCTGAACCGAATCTTCACGACCTTTTATCAAACTGTAAACCTCATTCCTATAACCTGAATGTGGCAAACTTTGCATGCATTGGGAGCGCGATGATGACAGTCGAGAAAGCACCATCCAGGAACGAAACCACCCTCCGGGAACTCACACAAACATCGGAAGAATCTGCCCGCAAACGGCGCTGGCTGATCGGAATAACGCTGGGTTTGATCCTATTGCTGGCCGCATTCCTGCGCTTCTATGAGTTGGGCGCCACCGGCGTCGGCAACACCTACTACGCCGCCACCGTCAAGAGCATGCTCACCTCCTGGAAGAATTTCTTCTTCGCTTCCTTCGAGCCCGGCGGTTCGGTGACGGTGGACAAACCCCCGCTGGGATTCTGGATTCAAGCCATCTCCGCAACTTTCCTGGGTGTGAACGGCTTTGCCCTGGCGCTTCCCCAAGCCATGGCGGGTGTGCTGTCCATTCCGCTGCTCTTCTACCTGGTGAAGCGGCAATTTGGGGAAGCGGCGGGTTTGATCGCCGCCCTGGTCCTGGCCATTCTGCCGTCCGCCATCGCCACCGAGCGCAACAACACCATCGACGGTCTGCTGGTGTTCGTCTTGCTTCTGGCGGCCTGGGCGTTCATCGAATCCGTACGGCGCGGGCGCTTCCGCTACCTTCTGCTGGGCACTTTCCTGGTGGGCTTGGGTTTCAACATTAAGATGCTGCAGGCCTTCATGCCCCTGCCCGCCTTCTATGCTCTGTATTTCTTCGGCGCTCCTCATAAGTGGTGGAAACGCATCGGACACCTGGTGGCTGCAACCGCTCTGCTTGCCGTGGTCTCCCTGGCGTGGGCGGTCGCTGTGGATCTGACGCCAGCAGAGGACAGGCCCTATGTCGGCAGCAGCGACTCGAACTCGATGCTGGAACTCATCACCGGCCACAACGGCATCAGCCGGTTGACATCCAACACCATCGCCAGAAGCAATGACGCAAGGCCGCAAAGCGACGGGCCTCCAGACGGCCCATCTGGAGGCTTCCCGGGTTCGTCCTTCACGAACCCACCCGTCCCGCCCCTTCGACTAGGAGCTGATGGTAAACCCATCCAAAACCTTCCCTTTCGCCCGGCTGATGCGAACCAGCCACTGCCTATCCCACCGGATGCATCCCGCCCCCAGAATCTCCCCCCACAGGCCCCTCTCGCGGCGCAAGGTCCCGATGGCGTAAGACCGACAAACCAACGATCATCCGAAGTCGGACAAGCGGGCGTCCTGCGGCTGTTCACCGATCCCCTCGTGGATGAAGCCGGTTGGTTGCTCCCCATCCCCCTCCTGGGCATTCCCATCCTGCTCGGTGTATTGGGTTGGAAATGGCCTCTGGACGAGAAGCAGCTCGGCATCGTCCTGTGGGCCGGCTGGCTCATCCCTGAATTCCTGTACTTCAGTCTCACAACCGGTCTCTTCCATGCCTACTACCTGATCATGCTCGGACCTCCGATGGCAGCCCTTGTGGGAGCCACAGCTTGGGCACTGCACAAGCTCTATCGGGAACGACCATGGCGCGGGTGGATCCTGATCGGGCTGTTGACGGCGATCACCCTGGCGGTTCAGGCTGTAGCCCTGCTCAGCTTCCCGCGCTACGCGGCGGTGCTCCTTCCGATCACGACCCTTCTCTGGCTGGCTGGATGCACACTGCTTGGGCTGCGTTCAAAGACCGTCCTACGGAAGGCAGCCTATGGTTTCTTGATCGCTGCGGTTGCCGTTGCCCCGCTCGTCTGGTCCTTCGCAACGGCGCTCAACCCCAATCCGAACGCCGGGCTTCCCAACGCCGGGCCTGCCACCCAGAACACACCTCGACCCATGCAATCGGGGGAGCTATCCGCACAGCAGGAGATCCTCCTCGAACACCTGTTCGCCAACACCGATCCCGACTCCTACCTGCTGGCCACGACCAGTTCCCACAGCGCCTCGCCCTTCATCCTGGCCACGGGGAGGCCGGTGCTGACCTTCGGAGGATTTACCGGACGGGATGATGTCATCTCTGTGGAACAATTGGCCGCGATGGTGGCCGGCGGGGAACTGAGATTCGTGCTCTCCGACGGTTCGCTCCAACAGCAGAAGCCCGAGATCGCCTCATGGGTGCAGCACAACTGCTCGGTGGTGAATCTTCCAGGGATGACCGTAAACCAACCTCGATCCGCACAGGCGATGCCGCAGCAGGATAGGCAAAACATGCGGCTCTTCGATTGCAGTTCCCATTGGGCCCTTCAGGAGATGAACGATGGCCACGCTCAATGAACGCGCCCGAGACGGCGAGTTTAGCAACGGTTGGATCGAGCAGGGCATCAAGTTCCTCATCGTCGGCGTGCTGAACACGGGCGTGGATCTCGGATTGTACTTCCTGCTCACGCGCCTGCTGTTCTCAGCCACTGATGCGAATGTATTCGCGAAGGGGATCTCCTACTCCGCCGGCGTGGTCAACAGCTACCTGTGGAACCGTTCCTGGACTTTTCAAAGCGGGGATCGTTCGTGGAAGACCTTCTTTCCGTTCGTCCTGGTGAATCTGATCGGCCTGGGGATCAATGCTGGGACGCTCTGGCTGGGATTGCATGGGATCGGACTGTCCGAGTTCCTGGCGCTGATCCTGGCAACAGGCGCGACCCTGATCGGTAACTTCACCATCAGCAAGTTCGTGGTCTTCAGGAAATGAGCCTTCGCTCTCAAAACGCAATCCGCCGGAAGGCTGATCAGCGTTTGAATTCGTGGAATAGAGGAAAGGTTGCAGCCTGTTCGGCCTTTTCCACCAGCGAACCCATGGGATGGATGCCCAGGACCAATTCCCCGCCTCGAATCGTTGCGGTGAGTGCCATGCCGATCACCTTTCCGGTATGCCGGCTGAGCACCGGGGAACCGCTCATCAATCCGGGTTCGAAGAGTTCATCCATCAGGATCCACACGCCTGTACCATCCACCGCCAGAACGGTCCCCTCCAACAGGCTTCCTGCGCTCACCGTTTCACCCAGCCCGTTGTAGAGCACGACTCGTTCACCGGGTTGGGGCGCTCCACGGGGATCGGGGTCGGTCACGAGTTCAGGATCCACATCTCCAGAGGGTTTCAGCAGCACGAAATCCCGGGTCAAATCCAATCCAAAGAGACGCGGTCTGCCCGGAAGCCCATAGAATTCCGTGCATTCGGCGACAACGTCCTCATTTCCAGCGATGCGAAATGTCACTCGCTCGAGGACGTACACCGAATTACCTACAATGAGGCTGTGCGCTGAAGTTGCGCCGATGACATCGCCGTTCGGTCCCGAGAAGAAGAATCCGCTGCCTGCCAGTTGATCGTTCCCTCCCTCATAGCGCGCCCATTCCTGCAATCCGACCCGAGCCTCGGGAAGTTCTCCTCGCGCAGCGATGATGGTCGGCTGCGGTGGAGGAGAGCCGGAAGGGGGCTCTGGGAAAAGTTGCGGGAGCGCCAGCGCTACAGCCACCACGAGAAGCGCAAGCAGACCGAACGCCAAAGCCAGGCTGCGCAGCACGAAGCGCCAGTTCATCTCACGCATTGCCATCGATCGATATCGCTTTCATTCCAGGTTCGGACATTGGAGATTAAGCGTTCAATCTACACCGTTTCCTAACATCCGTTTCTCGTTTCCTGAACATGGGCATTGTACTCTCACGCCAGGAAAAGGAAGAACATTCGATGCAGTGCGATGACCGCAAACCAAATTGATGACCTCCTCCAAATGCATGCATTCGTTTGCCTGGAATCCAAACGGCTCCTGGTGCAGCCGCTTCTGGGGAATCGATCCGGATGATTGTCTTAAGACCGGCTGGACGATACACTGTGGCTGCGTACTGCCTACCCGAGACCGGACGGTCACCATGCAAATCCAAACCTTGACTTTGCGTTATGGCAAGGACTCCATCGTGGTTCATGTGCCCCAGGCTGCCCTCCTGGGAACATACAAACTCGAAGCTTTCGAAAATGAAGGCGATGCCGACGTCATCGTGCGCCGGGCGCTCGCACATCCCATCGCCTCGCCGAAGCTCAGCGAACTCGCCCAATCCGGCCAGCAGGTTGTGATCCTGTGCAGCGACATCACCCGCCCCTGCCCGACCGTCACTTTGCTTCCCTACGTCCTACAGGAACTTGCGGATGCAGGCATTCCGGATGAGGACATTCGCATCGTGATCGCCCTGGGCACACACCGCCGTATGAGTGACTCCGAGATCCTGGCGAATTTCGGCGCGGAAGCCGTTCGCCGCTTCCGCATCCTGCAGCACGATCCAGACGACGTGGTCAGGCTCGGAATGACTTCACGAGGTACTCCGGTCGAGATCTTCCGGCCCGTGGTGGAAGCCGATCTGCGGCTTGCGCTGGGTAACGTCGAATTCCACTACTTCGCCGGCTACAGCGGGGGCGCAAAGGCCGTCATGCCCGGCTGTGCTTCCATCCAGGCCATCGCCCACAACCACGCCATGATGGTCCTACCGGAAGCCTCTACGGGACGCCTGGAGGGTAATCCAATCCGGGAAGATCTCGAAGAAGCGGCAGACTTCCTCCCCATCGATTTCCTGCTCAACGTGGTCCTGGACTCCGATCATCGTTTGATCCGGGCTGCTGCCGGCGACATGCATGCAGCCCATCGGAGCCTGTGCTCCTTTCTCACACAACGCAGCCGCGTCTCCGTGCCCCGCAAGGCGGACATCGTCCTTGCTAGCGCTGGCGGTTTCCCCAAGGACATCAATCTCTATCAGGCGCATAAGAGCCTGGAGATCGCAGCCGGATTCGTGAGAGAGGGCGGGATCGTCATCCTGGTAGCTGCGAGCAAGGAGGGCTTCGGTCACCCGACCTTCGAGGCGTGGTTTCGCGAATCCGAAAACGGTACCGCCATCCTCCAGCGCCTGCAGCGTGAATTCGTCCTGGGAGGCCACAAGGCAGCGGCGATCGCATCCATCCTTGCCTCAACCCAAGTCTTCCTCGTCTCCGAGATTCCCGAGACCGATGTACGCATGACGGGCATGGTTCCCTTTGCATCCTGTCAGGAGGCGCTGGATCATGCCCTTCATGAAATGGGCTCTGATCCTTTGGTCATCTTCCTTCCAACGGCCAGCGCCATCCAGCCCATCGAAGGAAGCTGAAGGCCGCCCTTGAAAGAATCGATTTCCCCTGGATGGCAGGATGCGGAGTGAAGAGCATGCGAGGTCCAGCATGATGAATACGATCTTGGTTGTAGACGACAGCGCCAGCGTGCGGAATCTCCTGCGGGATTACCTCCGGGAGCAGGGCTTCCGCGTGCACATGGCGGGCAACGGGCAGGAGGCACTCCTCATAGCTCGGGAGACAAGACCGGACCTGATCCTGCTGGACATCATGATGCCTGAAATGGACGGGTTCGACTTCATGCGCAACTACCGCAAGGAACACGAGACGCCGATCATCCTGCTCACGGCCCGCATGGAAGAAACCGACAAGGTTGTGGGATTGGAACTCTGGGCGGATGACTATGTCACCAAACCCTTCAACATGCGTGAACTCGTAGCCCGTATCCGTGCGGTCCTGCGCCGCGCCGAACACCGACTGCCTTCGGATGAGGTGCTGCGCGTTGGCGATCTCAGCCTGGACCGATCCACGCGCATCGTCACCGTCTCTGAACGAACCGTTCACCTGACGCCCTCCGAGTTCGATCTCCTTGCGATCCTCATGGCCACACCGGGGCGTGTCTTCTCGCGCCTCGATCTCCTCGAACGCATGCAAGGCCACACCTTCGAAGGCGTGGCGCGCACGATCGACGTCCACGTCCGCAACCTGCGCAAGAAGATCGAAGTTCAGCCCTCCAATCCGGTCTATGTCGAGACTGTCTTCGGCGTCGGCTATCGTTTCAATCCTGATCCCCTTTCCAAACCAGAGGAGGTCTGAGGCATGCGCTCCCTGTGGTTGAAGCTTTCGCTGGCCTTCCTCGTTGTCAGCCTGACGGGCGCGCTGCTGGTAGCGGTTTTCGCCAGGCAGTTGACCATCACAGCGTTCGATCGATTCATCCTGGAGCAGGCGCAGGACGATTTCATCGAACAAATGGAAGCATTCTATGAAGCGAATGGCTCGTGGGTCGGGATCATCGAAGCCATCCGAAGCCCCAATCAAGCGGGGCAGGATCTTCCCCCAGGCGCAGGGCAGCAGGCATCTCCGCCGCCCTACCTGTTCGTGTTGGTCAATCAGCAAGGGTATGTCGTCCTCCCTGGAGGTGGTTTCCGCCTGGGCAACCGTGTGCCTCCGATCGAGCTTGCTCGAGGCATTCCGATCGAGTTGGATGATGAAGTGGTGGGAACCTTGATCACTGTCGAGCCTCGACCCGCACGTGATCCCAACGAACAACGCTATCTCGAGCGAACCACACAGGCCCTGCTTCTGGCAGCGCTCAGCGGGACGGTGATCGCCGTCATCCTGGGGATCCTCCTGGCACGTACGCTTACCAAGCCGATGCGCGAACTCACCTCCGCCATCCGGGACATGGCCAAAGGTCGCTTACGGCAGCAGGTCCCCATCCGAACTCAGGACGAGCTGGGCGAACTGGCCCAGGCTTTCAACGAGATGAGCGCTGATTTGGCTCGCTCCAATGATCTGCGCCGCCAGATGACGGCCGATATCGCCCACGATCTGCGCACCCCGCTGACCGTCGTCTCCGGCTATCTCGAATCCCTCCGGGATGGAGTTCTCGAGGCCACCCCCGAGCGCATCGATACGATCTACGACGAAACACAGCACCTGTTCCGATTGATCCAGGACCTTCGTACACTCAGCCTGGCGGATGCCGGGGAACTCCCCCTGCAAACCCAGGCCGTTCCAATTTCCGACCTGCTGCGCCGAGTGACCACCGCCCATGAGCATCGGGCCGAGAGGCTTGGCATCGCGCTTCACCTGGAGATCGCCCCGGATCTGCCTGAGATCGAAATCGATCCGGAACGCATGCTCCAAGTGCTGGGGAACTTGGTCAACAACGCCTTGCGCTATACGCCGGAGGGCGGAACGATCACGCTGGCTGCCTTGCAGGAAGGCGACGCCCTCGTGCTGAAGGTTCGGGATACGGGCGAGGGCATACCTCCCAAGATTCTGCCCAAGATCTTCGAACGCTTCTATCGCGGGGAACCTTCCCGCACGCGCCGGGAGACTGAGACCGGCTTGGGATTGGCCATCGCCAAATCGATTGTCGAAATGCATGGGGGGTCGATCATGG
>DUET01000069.1 GCA_011192015.1 Anaerolineae bacterium | reverse complement strand
GCATGAGGATCTCCCCCGCATCAAGTACGCCTCCGGCGGACAGAGCTACCCCCAGCCCCCACCCTTCGACCAGGTCTGCCTGGATGACAAAGTGCGCCATGTGGGCGATCGCGTGGCCGTCGCCGCCGCCGAGACACCCGAGCTGGCGCAGCAGGCGCTGGACCTGATCGAGGTGGAATACGAGATCCTGCCGGCGGTGGTGGACATGGAAGCAGCGATGCAGGAGGGCGCGCCCGTGATCCACGACGAACCGGATACGGAGGACATCCACGACGCCCAGCGCAACATCGTGCATCACATCGAGGTCAAGGTGGGCGATGTCGAGGAGGCCTTCTCGGAAGCCGACCGTGTCTTCGAGGGCACCTACCGCACGCCCAAGCAGCAGCAAGCGCACCTCGAACCCCACGCCTGCATCACCTACTGGGACGAGGACGACCGCCTCGTGATCCGCACCAGCACGCAGGTGCCGTTCCACATCCGCCGCATGGTGGCGCCGCTCATCGATCTGCCCATGCGGCGCATCCGCGTCATCAAGCCGCGCATCGGCGGCGGCTTCGGCAACAAGCAGGAGATGCTGCTGGAGGATCTCTGCGCGCATCTGACGCTGGCCACGAACCGTCCCATCCGCATGGAATACACGCGCACGCAGGAATTCATCAGTTCTCGCAGTCGGCATCCCACCATCATCCGCTACAAGGTGGGCGTGAAGGAGGGCAAGGTCACGGCGGCCGAGCTGTACCTGATCGGCGACACCGGCGCCTACGGCGCGCATGGCCTGACGGTGAACATGGTCGGCGGCTTCAAGGGGCTCACGCTCTACAACGCCCCCAACTCGCGCTTCCTCTGCGACGTGGTCTACACGAACACGCCCCCCGCAGGAGCCTTCCGCGGCTACGGCGCCATGCAGTGCGAATACGGCATCGAAGTGCTCATGGGGGAGATCGCCGAGGCGCTGGATCTCGACGTGGTCGAATTCAAACGCGACAACTGGCTCAAGGTGGGCGAGCTGATGCATCTCTCCAAGGCGCTCGGCGAGGGCCGCGAGGGCGTCGAGCAGATCCTGCAGTCCAGCGGGCTCGAGGCCTGCGTGGAGGTGGGGCTCAAGGCCACCGATTTCCGAGCCAAGCGCGAGCGGAATGCCAAGCAGAAGGGACACCAACGCCGCGGCATGGGCATGGCGGTGGCCATGCACGGGAGCGGGATCGCCGATCTGGACATGGCCTCCGCCACGTTGAAGCTCAACGACGACGGCTCCTTCAACCTGCTCATCGGCGCCACCGACCTGGGCACGGGCTCGGACACGATCCTGGCCCAGATGGCGGCCGAGGTGCTGGGCGTTCCGCTCGAGGACATGATCGTCTACTCCTCGGACACGGATTTCACGCCCTTCGACAAGGGTGCCTACGCCAGCAGCACGACCTACATCAGCGGCGGTGCGGTGCGCAAGGCGGCCTTGCTGGTCAGGGAGCAGATCCTGGCGCATGCGGCGCGCATGCTCGAACTGGAGAACGCCGCCTCCCTGAAGCTCGAGGATCGGCAGGTGATCGCCCCCGACGGGCGCACGCTCTCCCTGGGCGAAGTGGCGTTGAGCAGCCTGCACCAGCGGGATCAGCACCAGATCGGAGCCACGGCCTCGCATACCAGCTCGCTCAGCCCCCCGCCCACAGCGGCGCAGTTTGCCGAGATCGTGGTCGACACCGAGACCGGTCGCATCGACGTCGAGCGGCTGCTGATGGTGGTGGATTGCGGACGGGTGATCAATCCCGTGACGGCCGCCGGGCAGGTGGAGGGCGGCATTGCCCAGGGGTTGGGCTTTGCGCTCCAGGAGGAGATGCTCTTCGATGCCGAGGGACAGCCCTTGAATGCGAACCTGAAGGAATACCGCATCCCGCGCGCCGTGAACATGCCCGCCACGGATGTGATCTTCGTGCAGACCGACGAGGCCAGCGGTCCCTTCGGCGCCAAGTCGGTGGCCGAGATCTCGATCGACGGCGTGGCGCCGGCCATCGCCAGCGCCGTGCACGACGCCACGGGCGTCTGGATGCGCGAGCTGCCGTACACGCCGGAGCGCGTGCTGGCCGCCCTCAAGCCGGAAGGATAGGCCTGGTAATTTCATCTCTACGAGATGGGCTTGGGGTGTTTCAGGATATGCTTATCGTAGAGACGTTGCGTGCAACGTCTCGTACGCAAGGCAGGGAATTCCCCATCTCTGTAAAGGTATAACGTTCCTCATTACGATGGATGGTATGGATCCAGCGCCCAGCGCAGGGGATTGAGTTGGATGGTTTCCCGGATGCGGTTCAGATCCTCCTCATCGCGGATGATGTGCTCGTAGTAACCAGGCTGCCAAGCGAAATCAGAGTGGCCCATTATTCGTGCCTTCCGGGTAACCACCGCTTTGAATGCGCGTAGTATGGTTCCGAGGCTTCCCGCCTTTGGTGATATTTCGGTAAACCTCGAAGGTTGATCGTCCTGCGCGATACTTCGTAGAGACGTTGCGCGCAACGTCTCTACGGAACTCGGATCCACAGGTTGTTCCCTTCGAATTGAAATGATGGCATGGAAATGGTTGGGCATGATCACATATTCATCGAGAACGACATTGGATCGCTTCACACCAGTCTTTTCCCACTCTTGCTCAACGATCAAACCAATCTCAGACAATCGCACTTTATCTTCGGTAATTTCTCCAAAGCATGGAACTTTGTGCTTGGTACAAATCGTGATGAAATACCACCCCGGACCAGCATAATCCCAATCTGGCAATCGATCGCTATGGATGCGGTACTTTCCTGCAAAACGATCCCTCTCTTCTCTCATTTACTTCAAAACCAGTCGGATAATACCAATCTACTATATTGGACTCAGTGAATACTGAGTTCCCCATCTTCACAACTTCCACACACTTTTTTCACGGCACAACGGCAGAGTTTGGGTAGAATTCTGGAGTAAGAGGCGCCGTTGAGAGAACCTGGCGCATCAAGGTTTGGGTATCAAAGGAGGAACAGGACACCATGTCCAAGAAAATGACGATCTTCTTGACGGTCGTGATCACGCTCGTGGCCATCGCCGTGCTGGCGGGCGGAGGCTATGCCCTCTACCGATGGGGATACCTGCGCGGCTTGGCCGCTGACACCGGCGGCCTGATGGGAGTCCACATCATCGATCAACCCACCGGCGCTCTGGTTCAACCCGAGGTGCGGGAGCGGCTCGGTGAACGATTCCCCGGCGCATTGGAGCGGTTCGAGACGAGCGAGCCCATCATGACCTTGACCCACCAGGCCAATCTCTCTCGCTTCCCGGGGCGATTCAGTTTCTCGCCCCTCTCGATCCTGGTCGGAGGCATCCACCTGCTGGTGGGAGCAGGCGTGCTGGCGCTGGCCGTGTACGGTGGAATCCAACTGGTACGATCGGGGAAGGCGACCACGAATAAAAAGTAGCAGAAACTCCAGTACCCTCCAGGATGGGATCTGGACATGTGAAGTTTGAGGATCAGATTCTCATCGAACGGTTTGCGGGTGGGGATTGGGAAAGGGGATGGCACGATGCCATCCCCTTTGTTATCCAAACTTCCGAAGAATCTGCGGTGACTCGCGTGCATAGGGTTCGATGGTTTGTTACAATCCCAACCCGGACCACAACGGAGCATCGAGAAACCTGGCGGAGATAACAGTCTCAGTAGGAGAAAATCCATCCCATGCCCATCACACACCACCTCGCCCGCCTGCGCACGTTCAAGGCCATCGACCGGATGGAAGACGAGCTGCACCAGTGCAGGGATGTGCTGCATCCCGTCGAAGATTCCCCGGAACGGTTCGAGATCGTGCGGGAGCGCTTGAAGAGCGGCACGGGCGGTGCCCCCGTGCGCATGGTGCCCCTCATGATCTCCACCTTGAAGGGCATCCACGAGTCCCTCCAGAGCCTGGAAACCAACCCGGCAGCTCCAAAAACCCACGCAGAGCCCGGCGTGATCGAGGAGATCGAAACCCTGGCGCGCCAATCCGGCATCAGCAGCATCGGCTTCGCCAAGGTCGATCCTCGCTGGGTCTTTCGGGAGAAAGCCATCCTCTATCCGCATGCGATCGTCTTTGCCATGGAGATGGACAAGCAACGCATCGACACCGCTCCCAGCGCCGCCTGCATGAAGACGGTGATGGAGACCTATCGCGATCAGGGCCGCGTCGCCAACAAGATCGCCGCACGGCTACGGCAGCTCGGCTACAGCGCCCATGCCGGGCATCCGTTGATGGGATTGGCGCTCTATCCCCCTCTGGCGCAGGCCGCCGGATTGGGTTGGATGGGCCTGAACGGCATCATCATCACCCCGGAGCATGGACCGCGCGTGCGCCTGGCGGCGGTCTTCACCAGCATCGAGAACCTGCCCTACAGCACCGGGAACGAGCATGCCTGGATCGAAGCCTACTGTGATTCCTGCCGCGTGTGCATCCACAAATGCCCGCCGCAAGCCCTGTACGGGGAGCCCGTGCGCCACGAAAACGGCCAGCTCACCTACGTGGACAACAAGCGCTGCTTCCCCTACTTCAACGAGTACTACGGCTGCTCGGTCTGCATCAAGGTCTGCCCCTTCAACCACAAGCCCTACGAGAAGTTGAAAGCCCTGAGGCGGCACTGGGAAAGTTGATCGCGAAAAACAAGGCTATGCTACCCTATGGCCAAATGCGTAGCGGTGTTTCATGAAACGCCGCTACATCCTAAATAGACAAGATGGACGCACACACCTTGACTTCGCGCCTCAGCCTCCCTATAATCCCCTTCGACGCGCGGGTGTAGCCAAGTGGTAAGGCAGTAGCTTCCCAAGCTACCATTCACGGGTTCGAGTCCCGTCACCCGCTTTGTAAGAAACAGGCGTGCACCCACCCCGGAGCCTCCCGGAAACCACCGGGAGGCGCTTGGTTTTCTCTTCGAACCCAGTTCGAGAGCCGGAGGATGGGAATTCCTCCAGGAATGCCCATGCCCTCCGAGGGATCCATGCACACGCAGCCTTGTTGGGAAATATGTACCGGATGCGGTCGCGGATTTCTCTCGAACAACATTCTTCCACTATAATGGGCATGAACACAGACCGCAGGAGGCGGTTCTCGTTCCTGACCATCTTCCTCCGATTGTTGTGCGTCTGGGGGGCTGATCTTGCCTCTTGGGGGAGTGAGGCAAGCGAATCCAGGCCGGCAGCCGATGGACAGGAATCAAACAAGGGATGTGATCCCATGAAGAAGATCAACCTTGCCGCTTTGATACTCATCGTTGGGGCTCTGCTGCTGCAGGCATGCCAACCAGCTGCGCCCGAGCCGACACCAACGCCTGCACCCACGAACACGGCCACACCCTCGCCCACCTGCACCCCCACACCGGAGCCGACGCCCACGTTTACGCCCCTCCCCTCGCCCACCGTGCCAGCACCGATGGACATGGTCGCGTGGCTGTTGGAGCATCTCTTCAGACCCGCTCCCATGGAGTTTAAAACCGCCGCTCTGGATAATCTGGTTGAGCCACCATTGGCTCTCGAGGATCTCCCCGAAGGATTCATCATGAGCCTATGTAGGGGAGGCGTTGCCTATCGTCCGGAAGGCGAACTCTATCAGCATTCGACGGTCTATCAGTACCCGGTGGATGATGTTGTTTCCCTGGAGAATGAAGTCAAGGTGATGATCGTCGCGTATACGAATGCCGAGGTAAGAGAAAGCCACTTCGAAATCCTGGCCAATAACAGAAACGCCTATCTTGAAAACATCGGCGGTTCCGAAGTGCTGGTTTTCTATGACGAGAACATCCTCAGCTACCTGTGGTTTTCAGAATCGTATGTGATTATCGTAGACAGCGCCTTTCCTCCCGATGGAACACCGAACGCATGGCTGCCTACGTTCGTCGAGCTAACGCTGGCTGTTTTCCCGCCTCTATCCTACTGAGGAACTAACATCAAGCAGCATGATGTCAACACTGCCATGAAGAAGATTGTGATCGTCTGTGCTGCCATGATTGTGGGCGCACTGCTGCTGCAAGCATGCGGACCGTCCACGCCCCCGGAGGTCCCCAAACCCACAAGCACGGCAGCACCCTCGCTGACACCAACCGCCGCACCGACGCCCACCGCCACGCTCCCTCCACCACCGGCCACACCGCCGCTGATCGACATGCTCACGTGGTTGATGAACCAATCCTTCAGCGCTGCTCCGGAAGATTTCCAGGCCGCCGCTCAGGCGGATGAAGTCGAGCCGCCGATCGCTGTGGGCGACCTTCCGGAGGGATTCATCATGAGCGAATCCCGTGGTTATGAATCCTACCCTCAGGAAGGGAAGTCCTATACATGGACCACAACGTACCAATATCCCATCGATGGCATCGTCTCGCCTGAGAATAGGGTTGAAATCAGCATCAAAGCCTACTCGAATGAAACCAGCAGAGGACCCGCTTTCGAGGCTATGGCAAGAGCCAGGCAGGCCTTCCTGCAGAGAATCGACAGGTACGACGTGTTGAGCTACTATGATCACGCCACGGCAGGCCATGTCTGGATATCGGGACCGTTCGTGATCATCGTGAGAACCGCCAATCCTTCCGACGGCAGCCCGAACCCATGGCTCTCCGTATTCTCTGAGTTCATGGTGACTCTGTACCCTCCCGATACGAACTGAAGGATGCTCGAGCCCTGAGTTTAAATTCAATAGGTTCAGGGACCGCCACTTGGTCCGAAGTATCACTCGATAGAGACCCCTTGACGATGCAGGTAAGGATGTTCTTCCCTTCGAAGCATTGTCTTGGCGCGCATTCATAAATGCGCGATAATGAATCTTACGTTCCGGGGGGCTTTACAACACCTGGGCATGACTCCCCATCCCACGGTCCGTCCTTGCGACCGCTGGAATGTCACTGACAACGATCTCAGCAGGAGGTTTGAGATGAAGAAACTGGGAACCGTGATGGTATTGCTCATCAGCATGATGCTGGTTTTCGCCTGCAACGGCGACACGACCACTCCCACCGAACCCCCCTTGCCCACCGACACCCCTATCGAGCCACCGACGAGCACCGAAGGGCCACCTCCGGAACCCTCTCCCACCTACACCCTCCCGCCCCCCACCTTCACGCCGACCATGGAGCCCAGCGTCACGCCCACCACGCCCACCGGAACCGCCGTGATCATCCGCTTCATCCAGATGATCGACGGCGCCATGGGCTGGGGCATCGGCAGCATACCCGGGGATAACAATCACGTGCTGCTCACAATGGACGGCGGAAGCGTGTGGAACGATGTCACCCCGCCGGAACCCGGTCTGGCAAGCAAGCACGCCGTGGGCTACTTCTTCGACTATTACACCGGCCTGGTAACGTATTTCCCCACAACCGAGGCAATGTCCCACAACTTCTACACCTGGAAGACGACCAACGGCGGTTCCAGCTGGACACAGAGTACGACACAGACTCTCGACATATCCAGTTCAGAATCCATCCCGCCCTACATCGATTTCGTCAGCGCCAATACGGGGTGGATCCTGCTGCGCCACAGCGCGGCCGGCATGCACAGCTACCCCGCATATCTCATGAAGACCACCAATGGCGGCGCGAGCTGGACCAATCTCACCTCCATTCACAGCTGCAACAAGACGGGCATGGATTTCGTGGACGTCTCAACAGGCTGGCTGACCTACAATAATTGCCCGGTGTTGGGCGCGCGGGTCAGCATCACGACTGATGGCGGATCAACCTGGAACAACATCCTGCTGCCGGAACCAACCGGCGTTACGGGTTTGTTTACCTCCGCATCCTGCTATTCACATTCCCCCAACCTGCTGTCTTCAACCACCGGTGCGGTGATCCTGAGCTGCATGATCGGTGGTGATCCCACCAACACTGCAGACTACCTCTACGTCACGAACAACGGGGGCGCTTCCTGGATCACGGTCGAATATCCCGGCGGACCGCTCTATGCGCTCGACACCGCCACCATGTATGCGATGGGTCGGGAGCAGCATCGCTCGACCGATGGGGGCGTCAACTGGACGCCCACCAGCATCGTTGCCTGGGATGGGCAGTTCAGCTTCGTCACCCCGCTCTACATCTGGGGTGCCGCTGAGGCCAGCGGCTCCTACGCATTGGTGAAGAGCATCAACGGCACCAGCTCGTGGGCCATGCTCTCGCCCGTAGTGGTACCATAACCAATGCCCGTAACTCCTTGAATCACCACCCCAAACACGAAAAACAGGGCCCGGCGTACTGCCGGGTCCTGTTTCATGAGCAGTTATCCTTTCAACAAACATACGCAGGCCGCGTGGCCTGCGAAGAGGATCAGCGGTAATCCTCGCGCACAGGATGGAAGACGTCCAGAACACGGCAGTCGGTGATCGCCTTCCCGGCATGGGGAACGTTGGAACCAATCACCGCAACCTGGCCAGGTTTGAGGATCCTGGTCTCTCCCTGCACTGTCAACTGCAGCTCCCCTTCCAGCACGTTGGCAACCTGCTCATGGGGATGGTCATGCAGGGGCATCTCCGCACCCGCCTCGATCTCCCAGTAGACCAAGGTCATGCCCTCCGAGTGCACACAACGCATCGTTAATCCTGGCAGCAGCTCTCTGGCTTCGATCTCATCGAGATTGAGGAAGGTCATGTCCGTCTCCTTGCATGCTCTGCATGTTGATGGCGATTCACGATTCGAAGACCAGGCTCGAGCAGGTGACGCCTGACTCAGCTTTGGCGAGCTCCGAGATGTTCACAGTCCTGATCGTGATGCCGTAGTTTTCCAGGCGTTGCCGCGTGCGAACGTGGACCCGAGGATAGATCACCGTCTCGCCAACCAGCAGCGCATTGGCGGCGTGATGCTCCCCCGGATCGGTCTCGATACGGTTGAAATCTTCAAACCCAGCGGGATCCACCCGGGTGGGATCGATGAGTAGCGTATCGCGCCCCACCTGCGTGACAGCGGATTTCAGATGCAGGCAGTCCCGGATTTCCACCGCCTGCACACAGTAGCCGTAATCCTGCACCAGGTTCTGAAGCTGGGCGATGCCTGCTGCGTTGGTGCGCCTGGAGCGGCCCACGAAGATCTGCCTGCCCACGCACAGCACATCCCCTCCGTCCATCGTTCCCGGCGGTTCGATGCGCAGCAACCGCCGGTAGGTCTTCAACTTCTCGGCAACAGAGCGGACTTCGGGTCTGCGGGATTCCGCTCCCGGCCTCATCAGGATCGCCACTTCCCCCAGCACCACCGCTGTGTCCTCGACGAAGACCGCGTCGGGCAGATCGGGCTCTGCCGGCAGACGATCCAATTTACAGCCCAATGCTACAAGGCATTGCTCATAATCCCGGTGCTGCTGGTTCGCCAGATCGAAGTCGATCGGTTGTCGTTCCTGGAAAGTCAATTGGCATTCTACGATGCTGGGGCTGACAGGTCTTGTGATGGCTATGCGCATGCATACTCCGCTGTGTTTCGATTTTTCCCACGGCAATCATCGCGCCATGCGGGCGGCGCGTCAATGCAGTCAGCGAGTTCGAAGATTCGCGAAGACTTGGGGAAGCGAACCGTAAGCTTGTCCGCGATTGAGTGGAAGGTTTCGTCTAGTGATTGCGGCCGCCATCCCCACGACCGCCGCGGTGCTGCCCTTGCCCCGATCCCTGCTGGTGCACCACATGCGGTGAGTAGACGCGTATCGCCGCCGGATTTTCCGCAGGGCACTTATACTCACAGACACCACATCCGATGCAGCGGTTGTGCAGGACTCGAGGCCGCTGCAGGATCAGGATTCCACCGAAGGTGTCTCTCGTTTCGACCTCTTCCAGCGTGATGGCCTTCTCCGGCAAGGGGCACATCTCCTCGCACACGATGCAGGGAATGCCCTGAGACCACGGCAGGCATCGATCCTGATCGATCTGCGCCCTGCCGATCACGGTCAATTGCTTCTGCTCCACACTCAACGGAGGAATGGCCTCCGTGGGGCAGACCATTCCGCAGGCATTGCAGGCGTAATTGCAATAGCCCAATCGAGGCACCAGCACCGGGGTCCAGAATCCCTCGACGCCCGCTTCTGCAATCGCAGGCTGCAGCCCACCTGTGGGGCAAACGGCTACACACAACCCGCAGCGGACGCACTTGGCAAGCAGATCATTCTCGAGCGCGCCTGGAGGTTGGATCCTATGGGGATGGTTTTCCCCATCCAGCTTGCCAAAATGCAACAAACCCGCGCCCGCAACGGCTGCGCCGAAGGTGATCAAAGCCTGGCGCCTGCTGGGATCGTACTCCTGCCATGGGGCTGCTCCGATGCGCGCGGGAAACGAAACGCCTCCCCAAGGACAGGCATCCATGCACTCCAAACACATCGTACATTCCGATGGATCGCTGGCGTAGTTCGCCTCCGGCTGAATGGTTCCCGTTGGACAAGCGCGCGTGCAGAGTTGACATCCCTTGCACTCGCTGTTCACCTCCCGCCGCACCAAACCCACCTTGCTCAACAACCCCAGCAGACCACCCAACGGGCACAGGTAGCGGCACCAGAAGCGCTCCGCAACGATGTTCAAAGCCACGATGCCGATGAAGATACCTGCATAGAGCAACACAGCCCGTGAGGGGGCGGGAGTGCGTGGGAGCACCTCCGGACGGATCCAATCGTCGAAACCCAAGATGAATTCACGCAGGGCGGGAAATCTATAGAGAGCCGTCTCGGCGGCGGTGATGCCGCGATCCAGCGCCGGCAGCAAGCTGGAGGACACGGTGCGCTCGAAAAGGGTCACAGGATCGAGCACCATCAGGGTCAGATTGCCGAACAACGCGGCAAACAAGATCAGGAGCAGCAGCGCATACTTGACCTTGCGCCACGATTCGGATGGGGGTTTGCGCTTTCCGCGCAGCCGTTGCAGGGAAAAGAGATCCAGCAGCGTTCCGAGGGGGCAAAGCCAGCCGCACCAAGCCCTGCCCACCAGCAGCGTCAGTCCCAGCAGGAGCAGCGCCCAGAGGGCGCCGATGAAGAACACACGTCCCGCCACCATACTGGTGAGTGCAGCCAGGGGATCGATCTGCAGCAGGAAGCTCCCCAGCTCCCCCGACCACCCCGCTCTACCCGAGCCGATCACGAGCGCAAAGGCGGCCAAAAGGGCCACTGTCTGCACGATCTTGCGCAGCGTGATCCACACGCGAGGGGATCTGCGTCTGGCAGGTTTAGCTGAGGGGGATGTCATGGATGTCGAGGTTCTGCAGATCGCTGCGTCCAAGCCCCATGGCGGTTCCTGTCTGAACGTAGCTTAAGCTCAGCGGTTCGAGTCCGTACATGGTGGCTGCGTAGCTGTCGACAGCCACGATGTCATGGCTGGCGACCACATGATCGATCTTGTGGACATCCGCCAGATTGCCTCCTGTGGGACCGTTCCTCACCAGGGCGCGTACCCCATCCAGGACCGTCAGCGCGGGGCGGATTCGGCTGGTGAGGTCGGCCAAACGCTGCCCGATGTTCTGGTGCATCATGGGACGATCGCGGATGGTGCCCATCAGATTCTTCATGCCCAGGGTCAATCTTGTTAGGCTGTGATGCTTGGCGATGGGAACGTTGATGACCACGTCCGCGTTGAGGATGTCTTCATAGATGTAGCAGCTCGTCAGATCGAGACCTTCGGGGATGCTGGTGGAGACAAACTTGAACATGGCGATGGATTCCATCTCGCCCCCGGCCGCCAACACCTGCGCCTGGATGCCGCTGGTGATGTAGGCGCTATCGCAGGTACCGCCGAAGGGATAATCCATAACGCGCACGCGTCCTGCTCCGGCAGCCACGGCCTGCCTCACAAGTTCACCGACCACCCAGGGATTGGTGGTGGCGGCGTATTCATACGTGCGGTAATCAACACAGATGTTGGGTTTGATGATCACATCATCACCCGGACTGACGAACCGGCTCATGCCGCCGATGGACTGCATGGCGGCCTGCACCAACGCCGTCGGATCTGCACTCCTGCGAGCTACAGCCAAGTAGGAGATTCCCGAGCGTGTGGGCGTTCGGGTGGCGGTTGGGAGAGGCGTATTCGTCGGCGGTGGTGGCGAGGTGGCCGTCGCTGTGTTTGCGGGTGGAGAGGTATTTGTCGCCGTCGGTGGAGGTCCGGAAGTGCGCGTTGCCGTCGCCGGGGGTTTGGAGGTGTGCGTGGCCGTAGGCTGGGTTGTAGACGTAGATGTTGGGGGTTCGCGTGTCGCAGTCGAAGTAGTCGTGGCTTCGGATTCTTGCGTGGGACCGGTCTCAGCCGTGTTTGTGGGGGCTTCGAGGGTATCGGTGGGCGTGTTTTGGAGTCTGGTTGCGGCTGGGGCGGCTTGCTCCGTTGCCTTCAGTGCAAGCGGAGGCATTTCCACCATGCGGCCCTCGCAAGCTGCGAGAAAATCCACAAGCCCCAGGGCAGCCAACTGAATACCCAACCAACGCAGGAATCCACGCCGGCTCAGCTTCGCCATATACCATGCACCCTTTCACTTCCCGTTTGAATCATACCCTATCACAGAATACCATCCCGGGACGTGGTCATCCAGTACTCACCGTGCCCGCGCCATAAGCGGAGATCAAAGTATACCGCAGAGCCTGTCTCTTGAAGCGAAAACTCTTATCCCTCACTCGGCAGGAGTGTTCAACGCTTCCAGCGTCATGATCGGGATCCGGTCGCTGGTCAACTCACAGTTTACCGTATCGAAATGGATGTTGTATGCCTCCAGTTGCTGCGACATCCATTCCCAATCCTCAGCGCTGATGACCACGCAGTTCATATCCGGTCGGGTGATCAGATTGCGGGCGTAGATGTACAGGACATCGCCGTCCCGCATGAGCGGGACCGAAGCGACCGGCGGTTCGTGCTTGTCGAAATAGATCTGGAAGATCCAGGCTACATCCTCGGCAAACGGCCGGAACTCGTCCGGTGTAAGCAGCAAGACGCCTCTCGGAGCCGCGGTGTACATGGCCACATGATCACCATGGACATAGCGATCCAGCGTGGGGAGATAGAGAACCCCATGGCCATGGACGTTCAAGCGGAGGGCTGGAATGTTGAGCGCATGCAGCATGCCTTCGAGCATCACCGTCGGCTCATGGCAGCCGGTAACCCGCTCCTCGTAGATGCGGTCGAGGCTCGCCGGGTAGGCGGCCGGACCTCCCCCACCCAGCGGCGCTCTTCCATCCAAATACACGTCCCATGGATAGGAATCATTGGCATGGAAGAAATTCTGCTGCATCCAGACCACGATGTCTGCAACCGCATCGCTAGGGGAGGAGGCATCGCCGATCAACCTCCGAGCCAGATGGTATTGGAAGAAGTGGGCATCCTCGACAATCTCATCCGGCATGGGATGGGTATGCGTCCGCAGGTTGGGCATGCCCGTGGGCAATTGCCCGCGATCCAAATTGGGATTCCTGATATGTGTGGCTGTGTCTTCGATGTAGAGATTGCGGATCTCCATCGTCGAATAATCCTGAAGCGACCAGGGAACGGAACCGCTCGCCTCCAGCGCCAATCCATGGGCGACATTGAGCAAGAGGATTCTCTGCCCAGGGCTTGGGAATTCGTAATCATCGAGGTCGGCAAGCAGTTGTTCCCTTCTTGCATGGGTCCAATCCGGTTCGTAGCCCTGATTGACGAGAATCCAATGCAGGAGATCCGTTCCCGTCAGAACCGATTGATCGCTCGACCGTATGATCTGCATCGAGGATAGCTGTTGTCTGGTGGTACTCAATGCAGGCAGATCCCCCAACAGAACAAACGCATGCGGACCAAGAGGCGTAGGAGTTATCGTGGGTGTTGGTGTCGCCGGTATCGAAGCCGAGGCGGTTTCCAACGCTGCCTGCGTCCGTTCCATCTCCTGATCGCTTCCTTGTATGGAATCGAGCAGATCGGTAAGGGATAGGCCGCATGCAAGGGAAGCCAGAACGATGACTGTAAGAAGGAAATAGAAAGCCTTTTGGGCTTGCAGAGTAGTGATCCTCATGCAGTTTCCTCCGGCGAATTCCCATCATACTCCCCTCGGGTTAGAATGCAATTGACCCCTCGCAAAGAGCCCGTTAGACTTGATATGGAGACCCACCATGACCAAGGGAGCAACAGCAGAGCAGTGCTGTGCTATCTGCGGGGCAACGTCAACCTTGATCGCTGGGAGCATCGGTCTCTGCCTCGATTGCATCCGCAAGAAGCCAAACCAGGCACTGCTAGTAAGCGAACAAGTGCACGCGCGGGCGCGCCTGCGATTTGGCCTGCCCCCCAAACCACCTCAAGCCGAGAAGGGCGTGCGCTGCACGCTCTGCTTCCGAGAATGCCGCATACCCGAGGGCGGTCGGGGCTATTGCGGCATGCGCACCGTTCGGGAAGATCGTCTGGTGCATCTTGCCGGCAAACCTGCCCGCGGACTGCTGCACTGGTATCGCGACCCCCTGCCTACGAACTGTGTGGCGGATTGGGTTTGCCAGGGCAGTCGGCGCTACGCGAAGCACAACCTGGCCGTCTTCTACGGCAGCTGCACACTGGATTGCCTCTTCTGCCAGAACTTCCATTTCCGCACCACCGATCCAGCGCGTGACCGGCAGGGTCGCATCGATGCCCTGAGCGCTCAAGTGCTTGCTGAAACCGCCAACAGCCGCACCTACTGCGTGTGCTTCTTCGGCGGGGATCCAGCAAGCCAGATGCCGCACGCCCTGGCGGCTGCGAGAGCGCTCGCCGATCGTGGGATTGCGGTATGCTGGGAGACTGCCGGCACTGCGCATCCCAAACTGATGGATCGGGCTGTTCAACTTTCACTCGAGACCGGCGGCTGCGTTAAATTCGACCTGAAAGCCTACGACGAAAACCTGCACCATGTCCTGACCGGCGGCTCCAACAGAAGGACGCTCGAGAACTTCGCCGCTGCCGCGGCCCGCTTCGAAGAACGCCCTTCAACTCCACTCGTGGTGGCCAGCACGTTGCTCGTTCCCGGCTACGTCGATGCCGAAGAGGTCGGTCGCATCGCGTCCTTCATCGCTGATCTAAATCCCTCCATCCCCTATGCCCTGCTGGCCTTTTATCCACATTTCGAGATGGCCGATCTGCCGCGCACCTCCCTGCGGCACAGCCATGCGGCACTGGCCGCCGCCCGTTCAGCCGGATTGCAAAACGTGCGCCTGGGCAACGTGCATCTGCTTTCGGAAGCCTATTGACGCACTCCCAGTTGGCACGGTTCTACCAAAAGGGCTTCATTCTCATCCGTTAACCATTTCCACTCCTGCTGCCAGCCGGCAGGATCCTTCCCTCGAGATCCTTGTGGTTCAGGAGATAAGATGGGGGAAACCGTGTCTGTACAAGAGGCGTTCCCTAGCCAGAATCCGCTAGTCGCGTCCAGTAGACACGGCTGCTGATCAGCAGGGCGCTGGAGATGGCCAGGTCCAAAACCGCCACGCCGATCAGGAAGGGGTAGCTGCCGTGCGCCATCCTGGAAAGGATCGCTCCAGCAGTGATCATGACGGCCAAGGCCAGGAAGAAACCCGGGCTGTAGAACTGCCACAGTTTGGGAGATTCCAACATACTGATTCGACTCAGGTTCCTGCGGCAGCTTCTGCTGAAGACAAACCGTGCTTTCACTGCCCCGAGGACGAAGCCGGACACGACGGCCGGCCATATCCATGGGAGATCAGGTTCCATCGCATGCGCCTCAAGCAGCAATTGAGTGCCCTTGAGTATGAGGATGATGCTGCCGATATACCAAATGACCGCAGCCAGGATTTTTAGTCTTTTATGCGAACCGCTGAGCATCGAATGAAATTCTTTCATTTGAGGAGCGACGAAGGTCCAATCGAATCATAGGCCTCAAACTCATGCTGTCGACTTCTCACCGCAACGGCTCGAACTCAGTTGCTGGCTTTGGCTAAAGTACCGAGCTGGTCCTTGTCAATGAGTTCGAAATCCGTGCGGCTCACATTGATCATCCCCTTATCCGCAAAACGGGAGAGCAGTTTGCACACCATGACGGAGGTCGTCCCGGTCATGGCCGCCATTTCCTCCAGAGTCATATCTCGATTGATCTGTGGATCGTCGCTGGTTTCGGCCATTGTCAGAATGAGCCGGGCCAATCGGCCAGCCACTGGCTGGAAGCCCAATTCCTCGACAAAACCGCTCGCATGGCGCATGCGCCGGGCTAACACCTGAATTAGATCCCACATGGCTTCGGGATTGGATCGAATGAAGGGCAGCAGTTCCTCCCGGTGCCAGAGCCAACCACGGCTATCTTCCTTCGCCTCCAGTGAGGCGGGTAGAGGCTTCTCATCCAAGAAAGACGGGCTCCAGAACGCATCCCCCACGTGCAATCGTAGAGCGCCCAACAATCGACCCTGGGCAGAGACCTTGGTGATGCTGATAAGTCCCTTTTCAACGACCATAAAATACGGCCAGATGTCTCCGTGATGCGCAATGATTTCCCGTTGCTGATAGCTCTTGTGGATCACCAACCGGGTCAATTCAGCTCGGTCCTGATCCCGAAGCTTTCGAAGGACATCCAGCTTCGGGCAGATTTGATCGATGTTCTTCATAACGCCTTCCTGAATCCTGATTCAAGCGCCATAGGTAATCAGAACTTTCCTATGGGAAATGACATGGAGTCACGGATGTGCTATGGATATCTTGGACTATATCACAGGAAGCCGGGATCGATAATCGCACTTCATAGGAGGAAGCATTCATGGAAGAGAAATTCACGAATAGAGCCCGATGGACCATGGCGATTGTCGCTTTGGTGATGGGCATCTTCGGCATGTTTGTCATTCCGATCCTCGTCGGCATGACCTTCAACCAGCTCATGGAAAAACTCGTTCGTATCATGGTGGAAGATCCTCACTTCGAGCTTGCACCCAGGATGCTCTCGATCTGGTACATCGCCATGCTGGGGATAACGTTTATCGCCAGCGCTACCCTGATCGCCATGGTTTATCCTCTTTCTAAAGGCAGATCATGGGCATGGCCGGTGGCGCTATCCTGCCTCTCGCTGCCCACGATCTTCTCCGTGATCGAAGTCCTCCCCTTCGTGGTGCAATTCGGCAGGCCGCCGCCGACCATAGCTATTCTGCTGGTTGGACTGACCGCCTACATGATTGTCCTCTTCTCCAAGAAGGGTGATCGCAGGGAAAAGACCGCCCGATTTTTCATCTTCACCCTGCTGGGCGTGGTCGCAGGCCACATCAATGTTCTCACCATGCATGGTTTCAAGGGGGTTCTGGATTGGCCGAGCTCACCGCTCTTCAGCGCAATCGACCATGCCGTATACGCCATCGAAGCACCCACGAATCTGATCGCCATGCTCATGTGCATCCTCGCCATCCCCCTGCTGGCATCCCAGAGAAAGATCGGCTGGTGGCTGGCGTTGATTGCCGGTGGGGCGGTCATGCTCGTCAATTACCCGACCCACTTCATCCGCCTGCAGACTTCGGATTTCTTCGTAGCTGGAACGCTGGGTCTCGCCCTCGTCGTCGTCCTGCTGATACCTGCATTCAGAAAGCAGCTGCTCGCAAACGGCGCCGATCCCCTGGATTGATGCGACCCTTATGGTGGAAAAACGTGGAGCCCAAGTTCAAAACGGGCTCCACGTTCATTTATGAGAGGACCGACATGACAAAGGGACAAATCATGTGTAAATCGCTCCCACAATACCTGGCAATCCTACTGATTCTGCTTCTATCATCATGCCAATCCGCGTGTCCGGAGGGGAGCATCCAATATTTTGACTCTTCAATGGGTGATAGGGATCTAGCTGCGGAACCTGTAAACGAAATCCTTCAGGCTGCAGAACCCCAGGAGATCGAGATCAGAACGCTGTTGGGCACGAAAGCCATTCGAGTGGACGGTGTTATCCATGGCTTCCTGTGCGACGATACGTGGAGCGGAACGGTGTACGTTGGCTGTGATATCGAGATTCCATTCTGGGAAGATGATCCCTTCTTCTTTCAGGATTGCAAACCAACGATCGAACCGAACACCATCGTATACGTGGCTGCGCACAACGATAAGGCATACTCGGAGGGTTGTTCCTGCCATGAATGATTGCAGGGAAGGCGGCTCAAGCAGACCATCACTTTTCCAAGCTAGGTTTTCAATCCCCGCCATTTGAAGAGCAGCGCCGACCAATCCTGGTCGATGGAGCAGATCTTGAAATCGACCATCCCATCAGCCATGGCCTGCTGCCGCACCGCTTGCTGCGTCAGATCGCTTTCCATCCCCCCACCCCGCTTCGGCCACGCGATCCACACAGGAGCTTGCCGGGATGCGCGGACGATCGATTCCATATCCCCTTGGAGCTCTTCTTCGGTGCGTGCAAACCAGATCGTGAGATCAGCCTTCGGATCCATCTCCGCCACCAGAGAAGTTTCATCCGGCAGTTTCCCGAGAATGTCACTGAATTCCGCGGGGGCATTGACGAGGCTGACGGTGAATCCCGCTTTGATACCCAGCTTCCCTGCCAGTGGCTTTCCCGCATAAGCGGCGAACGCCGAGCCGGGCACGATCGGATCCTCGGCTCCAGTTCGGATAGCCTCGGCGATGATCGTTGCAGCATCCTTCCAATCGGTGAAAGCCGCATCCGGCAGCAGGGCTCGGATCGCCTCCACCTTCTCTTCCACACCCGCTACGAAGACAATCGGGATGTGCCGCGTGCCCTTACGCATTCGCACTGCGACCGCGAGATCCCTCCCCTGAGATGGCATGCGCGAGAGATCGATGAGCAAGGCCTCTGGCGCATCCCTTTCCAGTTCCTTGAGGAAGCCAGGACCTTCAACAGGATCCGAGTGCACATCCAACCCCGCATCCACCAAAAGTTGGATGCCCTCGCTAGCTTCCATGGGTTTCCAATGAACAAGACGAATCTTGGTCTTCATTCAGCACCTGCAAAGCGCCGTTCTGCAATAACACAGTCTATGGCGTCCCTTCTTGAGGATTGGTTTCCGCCGGAAAGAAAGCCCAGAACCGAAGCGGGCAGCCCATCGTTCCAGTCCTTGAGATCGCGCACATGCATCTTCAGCTCTGGCCCTCGGTTTGACAACAGGAATCCCTGGAAAGCGCGGTGAGAGGCGCATATTTCTCTAAGCCGTTATGGGGGGAGTCATGTCGACGTCCCCTCCTTCTTGTGCATTCCGCAGTGCCCGAGCCAGCCGTTGCGTATTCTGATCGTCAATGTGGTGATGCAGTTCGCGCAGCGGCGGCGGCAGTTCCACGCCCGCAGCATCCAATGCATGGTAGATATGGGTGTTGACGCGATCGAACATCCGCCGGGTGTCTACATACGATTCGATCCACCAGCGCACCCGGAAGATCATGGCTGAATCACCGAATTCAAGAAACAGCGCCTCGACCGGCTGGGTATCGAGCACACCCTCCACCTTTTGGACGGCGTCGATGATCGTGCTCCGAGCCAACTCAACATCCGTTCCATAGGCAACCCCCACATGAATCTGGATGCGGTACTTGGTATCGGGATAGGAATAGTTAACCACCAAACTCTTGCCAATGACCGAATTGGGAACGATCACCATGCGGTTGTCCCGCGTGCGCACACGAGTGCTTCGCAGCCCGATATCCACCACGTCACCCCAGGTGTCCAAATCCAGAATTTCGATCCGATCCCCCACCCGGTACGGCTGGTCAATCATGATCAGAAACCCATTGATCAAATCCGCAAGGGAGGCTTGAGCTGCCAGGGCAATGGCCAGCGAGCCGATCCCCAGCGTTGCAATCATGCCGCTGATATCGACATCAAAGTGGGCCAAGGCCATCGAAATCGCGATCACCCCTACCAGGATGATCGCCATACGCCGCAGAAAGGGCATCCATTGTTTCTCAAGCTTCGCGCCCGCCTTCTTCGTCATGGCCTCGCTGTACCAGCGAGTGAGTACATCGATCAAAGCCCAAAGTACCACGGCTGCGAAAAGCAAGTAGAGAAGGAAATACACGTCTGGAAGATACGCTTTCCAATCCCCAAGTAAGGAATCGATTTGTGCCAAAGCCAGACGTAATGCGGTGATCAACAGAAACCAGAACAAGGGTTTTGAGATCGCACTGACGATGGCTTCATCCAGTTTGGTCTTCGTGCGCCGGGTGATTCGTCCAACGATCCTGTTCAGTACGAAGGAAACCAACCAACGACCTAACAGCAACACCAGGACTACGATCAGCAACGCAATGCCAACATCCATCCACTGATCCAAACTTAGCCCAAGGAATGTCATGCTGCACCTCCTAAGATAGTCCGATCCATCCAAAGCACACAGCAAATGCCGAAGGGGGAACTCGGAAGAGCCTCCATCATGAATCTGGTAAGTTCTCGAAGCGAGCAATGGCAAAGCATGCGTTCTCGCAGACTGCAACCTTCACAATGTCCACGGATGCAGGTCGCAATCGATCGGGTCACTCATCAATCCCCCAGAATCGCGGCTCCATCCTGCAGATAGGATTCCACTTCGGTGTAGAACTTGCCCACATGAAGCCCATCCATCAGCGCATGATGCGCCTGCACACCCAGGGGCATTTTCATGGCGCCCCCCTCCTCGAAGAGCTTGCCCCAGGCGATGCGGGGGAAGGAATCCCCAGATGCATCACGGATTGGGTGCAGAAAGCTGGTGAACGATACCCAGGGGATTGCCGTCATGAAGAGAAGATCGTCCCGCCCTTCCTCGTCTTCGAGCGTGGGATTCGACTTGATGTATGCGATTCGCGCCTCCGCATGGACAGCGAAGGCCGAGAAATTCGGGTCGTAATTCAAGTCGCAGAAGCTGAACAAGCCTCCTTCGACCAGGATGGTCGTTGAGGGATGCACGACATCATGTTCCACGACTTTATTCCCACGGATGCGTTGGCGGAATTCGGGGATGGTATTTGCAGCCCGTGTGAGCGTATAGATGATCGCCACATTGAGTGAAACTCCCAACGCTTTGATATGTTTGTAGAATGCGCCTATCTCCACATGAGCACACATGCCGAAGAGCGGCTGCAAAAAATCCTTGTAGGTTCTGAAGTGTGTCCCCCGCGCCCATGTTTGCATGTCGATCTCGCGCATACCGCACCTCCATGATGCCAATCCATGTTTGCGGCTCGTCTCGCCATCAGCAGATCCCCCATCCGGAAGCATACAGCCCTTCCTTTGAGATCGCGCTGCCGTCCGTGGAAGAAACCTCACGAACAACAGCGCGCGCCCAACAGAAAAGGAGCCGGCTTTCGTTTCCGGTTTCAGGATTCCTTCGTTGCCTCTCGACCGGGAACCACACGCAAGATTAATTCCTTCAGGTGTAGTTCCGCAATACGCCGTGCGCCTCGAAGATTGGATGCTTCCGAGGCGTACATGTCGTCCAGAAACTCGATCAGATGCTGCTTGCTACCCTTCGATACCGATTGGAGTTCCTTATCCGCATGGATGGTGTCGCTCAGCTGCTTCCTGCGCAATCTCGTATGCCGTGCTTCCTCGAAGTCCTTGTAGGCAGAAGCCAGGCTCTTCAGGAACTCGGGCAGGTATTTCAACATGACGTATAAAACCAAGAGCGGAACCGCTCGTTCTGTCGTTGCCAGCAATTCGGATAGGATGACCTCCATAGAGCCGGATCGAACTTCATCGATGCGAAGGTATGCGTTTTCACGCTGGGCATAGCTTCGATATCCCTTCGGATCCAGGCGCCCGTATACGCCGTCGATCAAGCGCAGATAATTGGCAAGGTCACGTACACCGATGCCGGTGTCATCAAGGGTGATAGCTAGTTCAAGCTTCGCGCGCCCGGGTATCTGCTTGGGAAGGATCGCTTCCTGAATTTCAAGGAAGGCAGATCGAAAGAGGGACGAAGGGAGAAAGGTAAGCTGTTCCATGGTGAATTGCCTTTCGAGCCATCTTTGCAACGATTGTGCCTAAAGCATACAACAAAAGTGGCCATACCAGGCAATGCGCCCGGTATAGCCACTCTGCAAGGAACGGGAACCCGAACTCAACTCTCTCCTGATTCTCCAAATTGACGGTGAGTGCCAATCTACGAATTAAACAGGCGCGAGCGTGCCGGCGAAGATCAACCAGGCAAGAACCGATTTCGCTGTCAGGCTCAGGATGATGTACACACGTTCTCCCACCAGGTAGTCCTTCCAGGCTCCCACCTTCTTATACTGCAGCACCATGTTGATGGCAAAGATGTTGAAGAAGACGAACAGGGTGGGGATGATGGCGTACACAAACGCCGGAGGTTTTGCGTCGCCCGAATTGACGGCACCCAGGAAGTAGGTGAAGAGCACGATCCAGGGAATGATCCCCGCCACACAGCCGTAGATGAACGCCGTCCAATCCGTCTTCTGCGTGGTCTGATTGTGCAGCTCCATCATGTTGCCGAACAGATTCATCATAGCGTTGAGACCGAAGATGAGGATGATGGCGCCCAGATCCCACAATCCGCACAACATACCGATCAACACGATCATCAGCGATGAGCTGAAGGCATATTCGTAGAAGCGGGTCGGATTCATGCCGCGCTTCAAGTTCGCAACATAGCGCTTGTAGCCGATCGTGCTCAGATAGAAATGCGCGACTGCCGAGATCAGCAGGAAAACTGCGACTGCAGGGCCGAAGAGCAAATCATAGAGCAGCTGCGGATTGGGCGATAGAGAGAAGGTCTCGATATCGAAACTCAGGAAGTTGGTGTAGATCGGGTAGGTGGTGTCGTTACTCACCACGATCATGAAGATACCCTGGATCAGATGAAGGAATCCCATGATGAGGTTGAAGCGACGAAGACCAGTGTACACCTTGTCACTGGCCGCCGGTGCAACGGATGATGTCGTATCTGCTGTCATTGTTATCTCTCCTCAGACTAGGTATACGGATGGATAAGGATATGCTTCGTACGGACGATAGGTTGGCACTTCAATGCGATGATAAATCTCGAGATCAGGGAGTGTGACCTGCTAGTATCCCCCTCCAGAGATCACGGTATTAGTGTTGCCTTTGATAGGAGCGTTGCGTGGTTGGCGCAGAAAACAAATTGCCAATCGAACAGCAAGACTATACTATGATTCTACTTGCGTTGCAATCATGGCGGACTCGTCTTCACCTGGTTGCGCGAGCCGGAAAAAGCACAAAAGAGGCGCATCCTGTGCGAAAATGCGCCTCCTACTGGACGAGATCCTGGATCCAGCTCGTTCAGACAGATGTCTGAATGAATGCGTCGATGTCTTTCTTGAAAGCAGCTATGGTCTCCTGATCGATATAGAACATGTGCCCGGCTGGGTAGTAATGGATTTGCACGTTGTCGCGCAGCTTTGCGTCGACATTCATGTGCGAGATCATGTATTCGGTGGCGAAGTGCGGCGTGGCCAGATCGAAATAACCCTGAGCGACAAGGACCTTCATGAAGGGATTCTTGGCCATCGCGCCGCGCAGGACTTCTCCGGTGTTGGGCAGGACCCCCTTCTCCCATTCCCACTTCTCGTTCACGGATCCGCTTATGATTTCATAGTCGAGATCCGTCTCGACGCCAAGCTCGGCGCGGATGTAGTTGTTAAACGTGGATGTATAGGGTGGTTTGATGGCCATCATGGAGGGATCGAACTCGGGCAGTTCGTTCACATCCAGCGCCTCCACACCCTTGAAACGCGAATCCAGCCTTCCTACATTGCGTCTCTCACCCCGCAGAAGCTGCTTGCAGAAGCGATGGATGTTGATGCGCAGATTCGTTCCCTGCACATACTCCAGGTCCAGGCCGGTGTAGGCGGAGAGCTGATTGGCTATCTTCGCATGCTCGTCAGTATGGATGCGGTCCCCCTTCATCAGCGCTACGGTCAATTCGCTCTCGGACCAGGCTTCGACCTCGGCCATAAGGTCCGGCAGGTCGCGCTTTTGCAACTCCGGGCTCAATTTCTTGTGATACCAGGCAGCCGCGGCATAGGTGGGAACGAAGAGCTGGAAGGGAAGATCATCGCCCTGTACGAAGTGGATGGGCCGGAGATCCATGGCCGTGG
>DUET01000068.1 GCA_011192015.1 Anaerolineae bacterium | reverse complement strand
TGCATAGCGATCCCTTCTTTAAATTCTGCCCTTCGATCGTGGTGGGAGAATCCCAATGCGATGCACGGATCCGGGGACGTTCGACCATCACCACAGCATGGATCATCATGAATCTCAGTATTGACTAGGCGATCGGGGTTCCCCTCTGATGGCGAGTTGATTAGAGAATTCCCACATGAGGCTATAATCGGAGAGCGCTTCCCGAGAGGTATGCACTTGTCATCCACCAGCAAACTGTTGCTTACGAAGCTGCACATCCCTTCCCCGAAAGACGGGCTCATCCCGCGGAAGCACCTCATGAGCCGCTTGGAAGAGGGACTTTCGCGGAGAATGATCCTCTTGTCCGCGCCAGCAGGCAGCGGCAAGACCACCTTACTATCGCAATGGATCGCCGATCTCGCGATCCCCGTCGCGTGGCTCTCCCTCGATGAAAGGGACAACGACCTGGCGCGGTTTCTGACCTATCTGGTGGCGGCACTGCGAGGAGTATCCGATGAGATCGGCAGCGAGCTGCTGACCAGATTACGAGCGACCAAGCCCTCCCCTGATGAGGAACTGCTCACTTCCCTGGTCAACGATCTGGCGCGCCTCGAAGAGCATGTGGTGCTCGTCTTGGACGACTACCACGTTTTCGAAGAGAAGCGAATACACCAGGCGATGTCGTTCTTGGTCGACCATCTCCCTGCTACAACACACCTGGTCATCGCCTCACGCTCCGATCCCCCATTGCCGATCTCGTTGATGCGTGGGCGTGGAGAACTGTTGGAACTCCGCATGGCGGACATACACTTTACAGCCCAGGAGAGTCTGTCGTTTTTCCGGCATCTGACCGGGATCGATCTTAACGAATCAGACATCGCATCCTTGCATGCACGCACGGAGGGCTGGATTGCAGGGTTGCAGATGGCAGCCCTATCGGTGTGCCATCAAGCCGATCCAGCCGCGTTCATTCGATCCTTTGCCGGTGATGATCACTACATCATGGACTACCTGATCGAAGAAGTGCTCTCCCAGCAAACCGAAGAGGTGCGACGTTTCTTGCTGCGCAGCAGCCTCCTGGAACGATTCACGGCCGCGCTTTGCGATGCGGTCGTTTACGACGATGCGGACGCAGGGAAGAGTCGCAAATTGCTCGAAGAGATCGAAAAGTCGAATCTCTTCCTGGTGGCGCTGGATCAGCGTCGTGAGTGGTTCCGGTTCCATCCCCTGTTTGCCGATCTGCTGCGCCAGAGACTCCTAACGGAAGACGTCCGCATTGTCACGGAATTACACAAACGGGCAGGCGCATGGTACTGGCACCGCTCCGCGAACGGCAAAGATCAGACCTTCGTAAGCGCGGCCATCGAGCATGCGCTGGATGCGGGCGACTTGAAGGCGGCGGTGGAATGGATCGAAACTGCCGCCGAGCCCACCTTCATGCGCAGCGAAATTACCACCTTTCTACATTGGGTCGAGCGCGTGCCGGATGAGATGCTCGCACAGCAGCCACTTTTATGCCTGCTCATCGCACTGGCACTGACGATGAAGGGTGAGCATCCGCGCTTGATCGACAAGTGGATCGAGAAATCCGAGATCGCCGATGATGGGACGTACACGGGTGAACGCGCCGCAATCGAGGCGTTGTTATTGAACATCCAAGGTGAGTCCGATCGGTCGGTAGAACTCTCGCATCGTGCTTTGGAAGCGCTTCCCGAAGACAGGCTCTTCATGCGAAGCTTGGTGGCGGATAGTTTGGGCCTCTGTTATCTGATGCAGGGGAAGATCGATGCCGCCATCGATACTCTGGAGGAGGCGGCTCGTCTCGGCGAGAAGATCGGCAGTGTCATCACGGCTGCGGGGGCATTGAGTTCCGTTGCCGGATTGGTGATGAACGCCGGGCAATTGAAGCGTGCTCAAAGGCTCTATCATCGATGTTTGGCGTTGGCGGTCGATGAACGCGGTCAACAGCTTCCGATTGCGGGAAAGGCGCTGCTGGGTTTGGGTGAACTGGCCAGGGAATGGAACGATCTCGATGCTGCAGAAGCTTTCTTCCGGCAGGCGATCGAATGCATGAAGCTTTATAACGAGCTGGGAAATGTCATCGGTTATCTCGGCCTGTCTCGTCTCGCACAGGATCGCGGCGACCTGGATGGCGCAGCGAAGAACCTGGAACGATCCATCCGCATCGCCAAGCAAACCGAATCCATCGAGATGGACGATCGCATTACGATGCTCCAGCAGATACGTCTGTGGTTGAAGCAGGGGAACTTCCAACCCGTTGAAGACTGGATGCAGGAAACCGGATTGAGGGCTCGGCCGCTCGCTGGAACCGAAGCCTACCAGAAGATGGTCGATCGAGAGTTCTTCTACGTGGATTTGGTGGAACGTCTCACTCAAATTCGCGTCCATCTGGCGATCGGAGAAGCTGAAGCTGCCCTGGAGATCGCACGCGCCTATCTGGTTCAAGCTGAGAGATTGGGTCAGATGAAACGCGTGATCGAGTTCCTGATTCTGCAAGCATTGGCCCTGTCCGATCTGGAACGTTCGGAGGAAGCGCTGGAGGTGCTCGATCGTTCTCTTGCCCTCGCAGAGCCGGAAGGATACCTGCGCCTCTTTATAGACGAGGGCAGACCCATGGCCGTGCTGCTCTACAAGGCGTTGCAGGCAGGAAGCACACCGCAGTATACCGCTCGAATCCTGGCCGCCTTCGAAGACCAAGTTCGAGCGGAAACGATCGCTTCGGAACTCCAAAAAGGCGAATCGCTCATCGAAGCGCTAAGCGATCGCGAGATCGAAGTTCTATCGTTGGTGGCGGAGGGGCTGACCAATCAGCAGATCGCTCAAAAACTGGTGCTCTCGCTATCGACCGTCAAATGGCACACCAGCAACATCTACGGCAAGTTGGGGGTCAGCAATCGATCGCAGGCCGTAGCGCGCGCCCGTTCTCTGGGCATCCTCTGATTCCGCTGGATTCCCCATAGATCAAACGTGAATGAGATGCTCCATCGCACCTGCGTCATCGCATAGGGCGATTCCTTTGCTCCCTCGAATGGAATACAACCATCCCTGACCCGTACTTTCGTCGGGTCACAACCCTACCCCCGATGATTTAGAGTTGGATCGTGAGAATCGGTTTACGAACAGCCGAACCGGCGATCTGCTTGCATAAGGAACACCTATATGGATGGAACTGCAAGGTATCGGATCAAGGTTGTCGGTCGTTTGAATGGGCGCTGGGAGGATTGGTTTGATCACATCCACATCACCCACGAGAAGGGAAAAGGCGGGGCCACCCTCACCCTGCTGGAGAGTGGTGAGATCGACCAAGCCGGTCTTCATGGAATACTGAAGCGCCTGCGCGATCTGAATCTCCCTCTCCACTGCGTGGAGCGAATCGACGAGACGGCTGCCGGATCCATCGATGGAGATGGTTGACCTACGACCGGTGGATTGGAGGCCAAGCGACGACCGAACCTAAAGGAAGATGACGGTTATTCAATCAAGGAGTGAAAGATGACAGAGGAGTTCGCAATTCAGACATTCGGGCTGGTCAAGAATTACGGCAAGGTCGAGGCTCTGAGAGGGCTGGACCTGCAGGTGAAGCGCGGCGAGATCTTCGGCTTTCTGGGACCCAATGGCGCTGGGAAGACGACCACCATCCGCTGCCTCCTGGATGCCATCCGCCCCACGGACGGATCGGCGCAGGTCCTGGGGTTGAACCCGCAGAAGGATCCTGTGGCCTTGCAAGCGCGCGTCGGATACCTCCCGGGTGAATTGCGCCTGGAGGAGAACATGCGCGTCAAGGCGGCGTTGAAGCTGCTCAACAGCTTGCGCCGACCTCATGCCCCCTGGGCATACGTGCTTGAGCTGGCCGAACGGCTCGATCTGGACCTCGAAAGGCGGTTCAAGAATCTCTCCAAGGGCAACAAGCAGAAGGTGGGCGTCATCCAGGCCTTCATGCACAAGCCGGAACTCTTGATCCTGGACGAACCGACCTCGGGGCTGGATCCTCTCATGCAGCAGGAGGTGCATGCGCTGGTGAGAGATGCCCATGAGGAAGGTGCGACGGTGTTCTTCTCCTCGCACGTGTTGAGCGAGGTGGAGGAACTGGCCGAGCGAGTGGGCATCATCCGCAGCGGAGAGTTGGTTGACGTTGTCGAACCGGAGACGCTCAAGCGGCGCTCCTTGCTGCGTGCCCGCATTGTGTTCCAGAAGGAAGTCGACGTAACGGCGCTGAGCAAGGTCCAGGGTGTTCGAAATTTCGCTGCAGAGGACGGCATGAGCGTTTCGCTCGAGATCGAAGGTGAGATGGATCCGTTCATCAAGGCGCTGGCCAAGTTCCCCGTCAGCCGTCTGGAGACCGAAGTGCCGTCTCTGGAGGAAGTCTTCCTGGTGCACTACAAGTGATGGAGGCGGTTCTCGATGCGCAATGCTACGTCTGGAACCGCGCGAAGCAAGTTGAGGAGCGAAGGAAAATGCTAGCTATCTTACGACATACGCTATCCCGCATGAGAGGCCAGATCATCGGTTGGGGCTTGGGCATGGCTGCCTACGGCGGTTTCATCGTGGTCTTCTATGAAAGGTCGATCGGGCTGCAGGATCAATTCACGGCCATGTTGGAGAATTATCCTCCGGAGATCCTGGCTTTCTTCGGCGGCATGGACAATCTTTTCACCCCGCAGGGCTACCTGCATACCTACATGTTCTCGATCCTGCCGCTGGTTCTGGGAATCTACGCCGTGTTCATCGGCGCGGGGCTGTTGGCCGGCGACGAGGAGAAGGGCACGCTGGACCTGGTCGTCTGCCATCCGGTGAGCCGCACGGGCTTGTTCTTTGGTCGATTCCTGGGTTTGATGCTGGCTCAGGTTCTGGCGCTGGTCATCATGTGGATCGGGACCGTGCTTCCCCTGGGCAGCACGAGCCTTGAGGTGACGCCGTGGGATCTGGCGCTGCCGATGCTCTCACTCTTGGGGATGA
>DUET01000067.1 GCA_011192015.1 Anaerolineae bacterium | reverse complement strand
CGCTGAGTCCTTTGAGCCAAGACGCAGAAATGGGTAGCCGTATCTTCCTTGTTGAGTCCCACGTTGTTTGGCTACGTCCTGACCTGCTTCAATGCGCATCGAGCAGTGCCGAGATGGGACCAGTCCTATCAGCCTCTTCAGCCGAAGAACGATGGGCGTATCTCATTGATAGAGGTTTTCAGTACATAGCCATCAATCCATCGATTCTGAAGGCTTATCACGAGGCGCTGAATATCAGCGACACCCCCGAGTGGCTTGAGCATGTTGAGGTTTTTCGAGAGAGTGGTTATGAGGTCTATCGAATCTCATCGGAAGATCCATCCATCCAGCCATCGATGACATGTCGTCAGATCGATTCACCGGCATGGGAAATTGTGCCAGTCGGACAGGCATCTGGAACCAACTAGGTGGCGGTGGCAATCCTTGGTTTCCGTGCCATCGGTTCTCCTTGTTACACCTGGTGATTTCCATTTCGTATCTTGAGGTTTGCATGATTGAGTTCAAGCTGATCCTATGGAGTTTCACATGAAGGCGGATCGACGGAGAAGAGTTCTCATCCTGGGCGGCTCCGGAATGCTGGGGCATAAGCTCTGGCAGGATTTTTCTCAACGATTTGAAACATACGTAACCTTCCGAGAGAATTTCACCGCCTATTCGGAATACGGCATCTTCGAGGTTTCTCAATCGAGATGCCTCGTGTCTGTGGATGACATTCGCAGTGTAGAGGAAGTGATCGAGGAACTTCGACCGGATGTGGTCATCAACTGCATTGGCATTGTGAAACAATCGGATGAAGTAAGGGATCCGATTGCCAGCATCAAGGTGAACTCGCTCTTTCCTCATCAGGTTGCTCGGATTTGCCGAGAAACACAAAGCTACTTGATCCACATCAGCACGGATTGTGTTTTTTCAGGGCGGAAGGGCAACTATGCGGAAACTGATCTGGCCGATGCGGACGACCTATACGGAAGGACCAAGCGTTTGGGAGAGGTGGTTTCCGAAGATTGCATGACCATCCGCACTTCCATCATCGGTCGAGAGCTCCAGCGATCTTATGGTCTGATCGAATGGTTTCTAAGTCAAAGAGGTAAGAGCGTAGATGGTTGGAAGCGGGCCGTCTTCAGTGGTCTAACAACGATCGAGATTGCGAGATGCATCGCTCGTATCATCCAGGATCGACGCGAACTGGAAGGTGTTTGGCATGTGGCATCGGATCCGATCAGCAAGTTCGACCTTCTGTCTTTGGTGAAAGCGGTATATGATTTCGATGTTGAGATCAAACCAGACGGAAAGAAGGTCATCGATCGTAGCTTGAATTCCGACCGCTTCCAGAAGGCGACAGGTTATCGTCCACCATCATGGCAGGCTATGATCGAAGAAATGGTTCAAGATCCCACTCCCTATTCGGAATTACGGAGGTTGTATGCTGACCGATAAGAGCATCGTTGTAACAGGCGGCACGGGCTCGCTGGGTAGAAAACTGGTTCAACGCATGCTTTCCAGAGAGAATGGAAAGCCGAACAAGATCATCGTCTTCTCACGTGATGAAGCCAAGCAGCACGCCATGCGCCTGAAATATCAACAGCTCGGGCGTGCAACGGATGAGGTCATCTATCGTGATCTGGAGCGGATCCTGCAGTTTCAGATCGGCGATGTTCGCAACTACCACAGCGTGTGTTCAGCACTGCAGGGGGTGGACATCGTTTTCAATGCCGCGGCGCTCAAACAGGTTCCCACGTGTGAATACTTCCCCTACGAGGCCGTGCGAACCAACATCGAGGGCGCCGAGAACATCGTTCGCGCCATCCGTGAGAATCAGCTTCCTGTGGAAACTGTAGTGGGCATCTCCACAGACAAGGCATGCAAGCCTGTGAACGTGATGGGGATGACCAAGGCCATCCAGGAGCGGATCTTCATGCGTGCCAATCTGGATTGCCCGAACACTCGCTTCGTGTGCGTTCGCTACGGCAACGTATTGGCGTCCCGCGGCTCTGTCGTTCCTCTGTTTCACGATCAGATACTCCGCGGCGAGGATGTCACTATCACCACAACGGATATGACGCGCTTCCTGATCAGTCTGGATGAAGCCGTGGACACGATCTTCGCCGCGCTCAAAGAGGGGGAGCGGGGTGAAACCTACATTCCCCGGATTCCATCCGCGCGTGTGATCGATATTGCCGAAGTGCTTATCGGGGACCGACCGATCAAAACGAAGATCATCGGCATTCGTCCTGGTGAGAAGGTGCATGAGATCCTGGTCTCGGAAGAAGAGGGCCACAGAACCCTGGAGCGTAATGGATATTACGTGATTGCATCGATCCTGCCTGAAGTAAGAGGGGCGATGAAGATCAAGGGAGCTCTCGGCAAGGAGTACAGCTCGGAGGACAACATCATCGCCAAGGATTCGTTGGCTGAGCTGTTTGGCAAACATGGGCTTCTTGTGGAAGACGAACCCAAGTTTGAGGAAGCTAAGTAGCCATGAGGGTCATGACCATTCTGGGCACACGCCCGGAGATCATACGCCTGAGCCAGATCATTCCAAAACTTGACGCTCTCTGCGATCATGTTCTCGTCCATACCGGGCAGAATTATGATCCAGCATTGAGCGATGTGTTCTTCCAGGAGCTCGGCATTCGGGCACCGGATCACTATCTTGGGGTACAGGCTGAAAGTTTTGGCAAGCAGGTGGGACGCATCCTCATCGAAAGCGAGAGGGTGCTGTTGGAGGAACATCCGGATCGGCTGCTGGTCTTGGGAGATACGAACAGCGGCCTATCTTCGATCATCGCCAAGCGCATGGGCATTCCCGTGTATCACATGGAGGCAGGCAACCGCTGCTATGACGATCGCGTGCCGGAGGAGGTCAACCGCCGCATCATCGACCACAGTAGCGATGTTTTGATGCCCTACACCGAACGAAGCCGGGCCAACTTGCTGCGCGAGGGCATCGCCGGCGAGCGGATTTACGTGACAGGCAATCCGATCTACGAGGTGATGCGCCATTACGATGCCAGGATCGCAGCCTCGAAGATCCTCAAGGATCTCCATCTGAAGAAGGGCGGATTCTTCCTGGTAACGATGCATCGCGCTGAGAACGTGGATGAGGAAGCACGGCTTCAAGCGCTCACACGTACCCTCCAGAGGCTGCATGCGCAATACAATCTTCCAGTCATCATCAGCACGCATCCTCACACCAAAGCCCGCATGGAAGCCTTCGGGATTGAGGTGGATCACGAAGCGATCCGCTTTCTCCCTCCGTTCGGCTTCTTTGACTTCGTCATGCTCGAGCGAAACGCTTTCTGTGTGCTCAGCGACAGCGGCACGGTCCAGGAGGAATGCTGCATTCTCAAGATCGCCAACGTGACCATCCGGGATGTCACCGAGCGGCCGGAGACGGTCGAGTGCGGCAGCAACATCCTCAGCGGTGTCGAGCCGGACAGCGTGCTGCGCTGCGTGCAGG
>DUET01000066.1 GCA_011192015.1 Anaerolineae bacterium | reverse complement strand
CCCGCCCTCGCCCTCCTGCGCCCAGATGAAACCGTCCGCATCCAGATCGATCCCCAGGCGCTCGGCGAGAATGTCCATACCGCTCGGCGGGGATACGGCCGTCGCCAGGACGACCATGTCGTAATCCGTCTCGACGCGTTCGCTGCTTTCGGTGTCCTCGTAAAGCACGCTCAGGCGTTGGTTGCCGTTGCTGCGGATGCGAGAGGGCCTGCCGCGCAGGAAGCGAGCGCCCTCGTCCTTCGTGCGCTGCCAGAAACCATCGAAGCCCTTGCCGAAGGCACGGATGTCCATGTAGAGCACATCGACGTCGTGCACGCCGTGATCCAGCGCCTGATAGGCATGCTTGATGGAGTACATGCAGCAGAAGCGTGAGCAGTAGTGGAAGAAACGCTTGTCACGCGAGCCCACGCAGAGCACGAAGAGGATGTTCTCGGGATGCTTGCCGTCCGAGGGGCGCAGAATCTCTCCCCCGGTGGGACCGGCCGAGCTGATCAATCGCTCGAACTCCATCGCCGTGAGAACGTCCGGATGCTGACCATAGCCGTACGCCGTGATCAGGCGAGGATCGAAACTCTTGTAGCCCGTGGCGACGATGATCGACCCGACCTCGATTTCCGTGTGGGTCTCGTGGGGAAGGTTGAAGTCGATGGCCTTGGCTGCGCAGGCTTCGTAGCATCGATCACAGGGGATGTAGTTCGGCGGCACGTTCAGGCAGCTCTCGATGTCGATCAAATAGGGGCCGGGCACCGACTGCGGAATGGGCGTGTAGATCGCCCGGCGGGAGGCCATGCCCGAATCGAATTCGTTGGGCCGCACGACGGGACAGACCTGCGTGCATTCCCCACAGCGGGTGCAGGCATCGGTCACGTAGCGCGCCTGCTGCCGGATGCCGACGCGAAAATCGCCCACCTGACCTTCGACGGAGACGACCTCCGCCAGGGAGAGAATCTCGATGTTGGGATGCAGATCCACCTGCGACATCTTGGGGGCTTCGATGCAGATCGAACAATCCAGCGTGGGGAAGTTCTTATCCAGGATGGCCATGATGCCGCCGATGGTGGCCTCGCGCTCGACCAGCACGACGCGGGCGCCCGCATCCGCCATGTCCAGGGCGGCCTGGATGCCTGCGATACCACCCCCGATGACGAGGACGCTGTCACTCATGAGCCGGCTCCTTCTCGGGAGCATACGCAAATCCCGCTGCAAATGCATCCAGGTTGAGCGGCACGGTCTTGGGACGGACCAGTGCTTCGATGGCCTGCTTCAACGACTCGGGTTTGGCCAATCCGGTTACGGAGAGCACAAAACCCAGCATCACCATGTTGGCCACGATCCTGCGGCCGAGCCCCTCGGCGATCCTCGTTGCCGGAATGGGATGGACTTCATCTTCGGGAGAGGGTGTGACCAGATCTTCATCGATGAGCACGATCGCGTCCGGCTTGGACTTGGGGCGGTACTTGCTGTAGCCCTGCTGTGAGAAGGCCACGAGCACGTCTGCATCCAACACCAGCGGATAGTTGATCTCACGATCCGCAACCACCAGGTTGGCGCTCGATGCGCCTCCCCTGGCTTCCGGTCCATAGGACTGCGTCATCACCACTTCCAGTCCCTCATGCAGCGACAACGCCCTTCCCAAGACCAGCCCGGCGAGAGCCACGCCCTGCCCACCAAATCCCGAGATGCGGATCTCCTTCCTCATACCGATTGTCCTCCCGTAGCGGGTCGATAAGCGTCCTGATCTCGATCCAGGAAACGCCCGACATAGATGGGTCGGTCCTCCTCCAGATCGATGCCCACATCGGCCAGAGACACATCGTGGTCAACGACACAGCGATCCCGATAGAGCAGCATCTCGTCCAGCCCCTCGCTCATCTGGTTCGATTTTCCGAATCCGATGGGGCACGGCGAGAGCACTTCGATGAAGGAGAAGCCCGGCTTGTCGAAGGCGTAGAGGATGTCTCGCCGCACCTGGCGCACGTGGAGCGCCGTCCAGCGCGAGACGAAATTAGCCCCCGCAGCGGCCAGAAGGTAGGGCAGGTTGAAGGGCTGCTCCGGATTGCCATAGGGAGAGGTGGTCGTGTGGGCTCCATGCGGGGTCGTGGGTCCCAGCTGCCCACCGGTCATCCCGTAGTTGAAATTGTTGGTGCAGATCACGGTCATGTCGATGTTGCGTCGCGCGGCGTGAATCAGGTGGTTGCCGCCGATGGCCGCCAGATCGCCGTCCCCGCTGAAGACCGTGATCTGCAGTTCGGGATTGGCCAGCTTCAAACCCACGGCGAAGGGGATGCCTCGACCGTGGGTGGTGTGGTAGGAATCGATGTTCAAATACCCCGCCACACGCCCCGAACAGCCGATGCCCGAAACCACGATGTGCCTCTCCATGGGCACGTCGTGCTTGAGAATCGCCTCTGCGTAGCAGCGCATGGCGATGCCGATCCCGCAGCCCGGACACCAGATGTGGGGCATCCTGTCGGCGCGAATGACCTCATCCAGCGGATGCTTGTCGACGAGTACAGCCTCGCTCACCTTAGGCTACCTCCAGGATGGCGTCCATGATCACCTGCGGAGGCATCATCATGCCTCCCGCATGCTGCACTCCGATGACGGGCTTCTTCACGAAACGCTCCACTTCATGGTTCATCTGGCCGAGATTCATCTCGGCCACGATGACGGCGTCCACCTGCTCCCCGAGTTGCTGGATCAGCTCCTCGGGGAAGGGCCACAGCGAGACCAATCTCAGGAAGCCGGCAGCCACACCGCGCTGGCGGGCATCGACCACGGCCCTTCGTGCCGCGCGAGCCGTGCAGCCATAGGAAAGCACGAGGATGCGAGCATCCTCCACGAAATCCGCCTCGGTCCAGATCAACTCGTTCCGGTTGCGGCGGATCTTCTCCGTCAGGCGCACGACCAATTCCTGATGCGCCTCGGCTGTCATGTCCGGATAACCGCGCTCGTCATGCGTCAGTCCGGTGTAGTGAATGCGATAGCCCTCCCCCGCATGAACCATGGGAGGGACGAGATCGTCGTCCTCCACCCGGAAGGGTTTGAAATCCACTTTCGACTTCCGCTTGGGAGTCTTCCGCTTCCAGATGGAAATCTCCTTTTCATCGGGGATCGTCACTCGCTCCACCATGTGCCCGATAACCTCATCGGTCATCAGAAAAACCGGCAGGCGGTAGCGATCGGCGATGTTGAAGCAGTGCACGGTTAGATCGAAGAGCTCCTGGCACGACCAGGGGGCGAAAGCCACAGCCTCGTAGTTGCCATGCGTACCCCAACGCGCCTGCATCACATCGGATTGGCCCGGGAGCGTCGGCAGACCCGTGGAAGGGGAGCCACGCTGCACGTTGACGATCACACACGGCAGCTCCATCATCGTGCCCAGGCCGATGTTCTCCATCATGAGGCTGAAGCCGGGACCCGAAGTAGCCGTCATGGCCCGCTTCCCGGCAGCGGAGGCGCCCAAGACCGCAGCGATGCTCCCCAACTCATCCTCCATCTGGATGAAGACACCGCCCAATTCAGGAAGACGCCGAGCTAAGCGTTCGGCAATCTCGGTCGAAGGCGTGATGGGGTAACCTCCGAAGAACCGGCATCCGGCGGCAAGCGCCCCTTCAGCACAGGCTACGTCACCGGTGATGTAATG
>DUET01000065.1 GCA_011192015.1 Anaerolineae bacterium | reverse complement strand
CCTCGGTAGGTGTGGGGGAGGGCGCGTCGGCGGACTCGGTCGGCAGCTCCGGTCCGGCCTCCCCGAGAAGCAGTTCCTGACCGATGCGTAAGCCGTCATCGACATCCATGCCGTTGAGAGCCGCCAAATCCTCCACCGGTATGCCGATGATGCCCGCAATCCGATACAGGCTGTCGCCCTCCTGGATGATGTAGATGATCTGTCCGCTTGCTCTCGGTGTTGGTGTGGGAAACGGCGTCAACGGCTGCGCGGCGCCGTTGATCGTGGCTTGGACGGCATCGGGAACGGCAAACGGGTTGAACGCAAGCACACCGAGCACCAGCACGGCCACCAGGGCGAGATGGACCTTACGCATCCCATACCTCCTAGTATCGCCTGCATTATAGCCCTTTCAAGGTATAGAACCAATACTTCCTCGGTAGGAAGCTCCTAAACGACACAAGAAACGAAACATCCGCTTCTGAAACTGGATGTTGCCCAACCCATGAGCATACCGTACGCTTGCATAAAATCCAAACTTGCATAGATAATATCGATAAGTTCGTGAAATATGGAAAACTTCATGATCATCACTTTCATGCATACAAATCCGACCCGACCATAAAGTAATAACGGGGGGAACAATGCCCAAGCTGACCCAATCACTACTCACCGTCATGATCGTTGCATCTCTCCTGGCAGGCTGCCAAACAATCAGCACAACCGCACCGGATGGCTCTGCCACCCCTGAAAGTTCCTCCACAATCACAAGTCCAATGGTCACAAACGTCACCATCGATGGGGATCCATCGGATTGGGAGTCTTACGTTGTCATACTCACCGATCCAGCTGGCGACCATGTCCATGGAGGCTTTGACTTAGCGGACGTGCGCGGTTTCGCTAACGACGAGTTTCTCTATCTGCTCATCGAGAACCATGGGACGCGGGAGGACTACGTCCAACTCGATATCGAGCTTCAAGTTGGTGACCGTCGCTTCCTGATCACCTTCCGCCCCGAGCAAGGCACTACGGGGAACATTGCCGAGATCATCACCAGTGCACCCGAATTCATCGGCGAGATTGAGGGCAGCAGCAGCGCCGCGGCTCAAGCCGTGGAGTTCAAGATGCCTCTCTCTACCTTCGAAACCCATGAGAACATCGTCCTGGCGGACATTCGTCCAATGAATGGGGAATGCTGTGAAGCCGACTGGCATGCCGTCGACCAGCTTGGCCCAGCGAACATCCCCATGCTGGATGAAGTTGAAACTCCTGTCGTCGCTGAATCGACCCCACAACCGACGCAGTCGTCCACAACAGCACCAACGCATCCACAAGTCTGTGCTCCAGACATGCCTCCCCCGGCCCCCGTCGGCAGCCTTGATCCCGCCGACATCATCATCAACGAACCCGGCTATACCGCCGAATGGTTCGTCGCACCGGGCGCCTTCAACATGCCGCAGGAAATCCTGCTCACCCCAGACGGACAGATCCTGGTCCTGGCCGTCCGAAGCCACACCCTATCATCTCTCAGCTTGGACGGCAGCATTTCGCTGCTGGCAGAGAATGTGTGGGGCTATTTGGGAGACGTGGATGATCAGGGCAACATCTACATTCAAATGCATCCCAACGGGATGACCACCAAGATCACACCGCAAGGATATGCCTCCAAACTGCTTCAGACGCCGGACCTTCAAACCGCGTGTGATTCCGGCTTTGGATTCGGACCTGATGGAAATCTATACTTTGCTGTAAGCCGATGCACGAGTCTGAGTGATCTGTATCAAATAACGCCCAATGGACAACATACCTATATTACACAGGTGCCTCAGATCCAGGCACTCCGCACAGATGGCCAAGGGCGCTTTCTGGCTGCTACCTGGGATCACGTCTATGAGCTCTCACTGGATGATTTCAGCCTAGATCAAATCGCTCGCATTCCCGAAGGGACCATTTCACCGGGTGGTCTTGCAGTCGATGATGCTGGCAATCTGTATGTCTCAACCGGAGCTCGATCCTCTAGCGGCAAGATCTACCAAATCTCATCGCAAGGTGAAACTACCCTGCTGGCAAGGATCTCGAACAACGGGGTGAGCGGCATCGAATGGCTTCCGGAAACCAATCAGATCATAGGAGGTCAACTTCGTCACGGAAGCGTGCTCGCCGTCTCGATGGACGGCTCGATTCAGGAGATCGTCTCCGGTTCGGGCATCATCACGCCCATCGGAATCGGTTTCTCGCCCTGTGGCGATCTACTCGCCCCCAACGATGATGGGGGCATGATGGCCATCGTGGATCCATCAGGAAACGCTTCCTGGTTCATGGACTACACCTCCTTCATTCCTCCGCTGCCGTTTGTGGCTTCCACAAAGGACGGCACATTCTACGCCAGCGAGGGGGCACCTGGGTTCCCGGGTAAGATCGTCATGGTTCCATTCGCCGGGTATAAAATGGGCTTCCTGAACGCTGAGTACCCAAGCGGTTTGGCCGTGCATCCAAACGGTACGCTGTTCATCGCTGAAACCGGCGCGGGGATCATTTCGCGAATCCCACCTAACGAAATGAAGGAAGTCTTTGTGGAAGGGCTCCATTTCCCCCAGGCATTGGCGCTGGATGATCAGGCGAATCTCTATGCCATCACAGGACCTCAGGGTTTCGTGCCCGATCCATCCGTCAATCCCGCGCCGATCTTCGGGGATACAATCATCCGCATCTCCCCCAACGGTGATATGACAACCATCGCCTACCTTCCGGGTGCCTCCGCCTTGGCCATAAGCCCGGGCGACGACATCTTCATCGCCGTCTCTACTTTGGGTTCTCCAAGAACCGTGAGCAACGTAATCCGCATGACTCCCAGCGGAAGCCAATCCGTCTTCGCCACCGGCTTCCAGGATGCGATGGGGGTTGCTTTCGACCTCGCCGGCAACCTGTATGTCTCCGATGAAAGCCACAACAGCATCGTTCGCATTGCCGGCTTCCCTCAGGGCATCCTGAGCGGCACGGTGACCGATGCCGCTGGAGCACCAGTCGAGGGAGCGCGTGTACAAATCGTAGCGGACACCCCGATCGTCGTCGGGCAAGTTATCCACACAGACGCGCAGGGGGCCTTCACGCTCCTCGCCGCGCCGCGTACGTACCGCGTGATCGTCACGCATGCTGACTTTGTCGAAACCATCCTCGAAGATTTAATCATGGCGGCAGGTGAAGATCTGACAATCGAAATCACACTCACGCCCTAGGCAGAAAACAGCTGCCAGGACAGGCCGCTGTCCTGGCAGTTGATGGACCAGTATCTGAAACAAGCCGATTGGCGAAACCCATGCCCTCGGCTCCAACAAATGAGGCAACCTGCCCCACATCGTTGTGAGATCAATCATTTGATGTCACAATCCTCTTGACTCTCCTGCTACAGGAAGCTGTATAAGATAACCGAAGGCCTTCGTGATGATGCGAATCGGTGACTTTTCAAGACTCAGCCGCGTGACCGTCAAGACCTTGCGCTATTATGACGAGGTCGGCCTGCTCCATCCGGCGCATGTGGATGAGACGACGGGCTATCGCTACTACGACCACGATCAACTGCCTCGTCTGTATCGCATCCTGGCGCTCAAGGACCTGGGCTTCTCGCTCGAGGAAATCGGCCGCTTCCTCGCCGACAACCTGACCACCGAGCAGATGCACGGCATGCTCAAACTGCGTCAGGCCGAGATCCGGGATCGGGTCCTGGATGAGAGCGAACGTTTGGCGCGCGTCGAAACCCGGCTGAGGCAGCTCGAACAGGAGGACGTCATGTCCAAGTATGATGTTGTCATCAAGCCCGTCGAACCGCTCAATGTTGCCGGAGTGCGGGACATTGTGCCCACACCTCCCGACCAGGGCGGATTGTGGGACGAACTCATGGGCCATCTCGCTCAACACAAGATTCAACCGTCCGGTCCCTGCCTGAGCCTCTACTACGACGAGGAATACAAGGAAGCGGATTGGGACATCGAGGTCTGCCAGCCCATCGAAGGGAACGCGCCGGGAACGGAGCGTGTGCGCGTGCGCGAGCTTCCCGGCGTGGAGACGATGGCCTGCGTGGTGCATCACGGTCCCTTCACCACCATCGGCGAAGCCTACGAGGCGCTGTTGAAGTGGATCGGGGAGAACGGCTACCGCATCGTGGGCCCCGGCCGCGAGGTGTACCTGCGCTCGTCCGAGGGGAGCCAGACCGATCCCGATACCCTGACGGAGATCCAGTACCCCGTGGAGAAGGCATAACCCTCATCCCGGCTAGCACGCAAGCAGTCCACCAATGCAAACAGGACAGGCTACAGAAGCCTGTCCTGTATGTTCCTCAGCTCAGCGCAGGATCCAATCAGCCCTTCAACGCCTGACCCATGGCCTGGATATGCGCCGGGGTGCTGCCGCAGCAGGCGCCGATGATGCGCGCTCCCAAATCGCGGACACGCCGTGCATGCTCGGCCATGACCTCGGGCGTGGCATCGTAGACCTGCTGGCCATCCACCATTTTCGGCAGCCCGGCGTTGGACTTGGCGATCAGCACAGCCTCCGGGGCTAGCGTATGCATGCTCTCGATGACGCCCTCGATCTCCTCCGGTCCGTTGCCGCAGTTGCCCCCGAATGCGAGCAGTTCCATCGTTCCGAACGCTTCCACTGCCGCCTCGGGAGCGACGCCCATCGAGGTGTGTCCGTGGGAATCGAAGGTCATCGTAGCCACGATGGGAAAGTCCGCCGCAACTTTACGACAGCCTTCAACCGCCGCCCGCAGCTCCTGCAGATCCGACATCGTCTCCACCCACAGAACGTCCACGCCGCCTGCAACCAGCGCCCCCGCTTGCTCCTCGAAGATCCCCGCCGCCTCGTCGTAGGTCAGATCCCCAAGCGGGGCCATGAGCACCCCGGTCGGACCGATCGAGCCGCCAACAACGACCCGCCTATCGAGGGCGTCCACCTCGGCGCGCGCCAGGACGGCCGCGGCTTGATTCAGTTCCACCGCCCGCCGCTCGAGTTGGCGATGCATCAACCGCCGCTGGTTCCCACCGAAGGTATTCGTCAGGATGATCTGCGCGCCCGCCGCCAGATACCCGCGGTGGATGCTTCGTACTTCATCGGCATGTTCCACGTTCCACAACTCGGGGGAATCCCCCGGCTGAAGTCCGGCAGCCATAAGCATGGTGCCCATGCCACCATCTGCGAGGATGACCGCTTCACTTTCGAATAAATCTGCAAACGTCGTTTTCGCCATGCCCAATCCTCCGCAGCTTATGCTCGAGAACCATCGCTTGATCGTGTGCTTGGCGGGCTCCAGTATACACAAACTTGAAATGAAACACCTGCCGCCTGGCATACCCTACTAAATTGCCCCGTCTCCTCCACTGCGGTATGCTAGTGGACGAAGAGAACCTTCGAACATGATTGAATTCATCTGGGAGGTCGTCGTCAAGAAGGATGGCCGGGGTCAATTCGAACTGGCCTTCGGCCCTGGCGGCGCGTGGAGCAAGCTGTTCGCGAAGTGCCCGGGTTTCCGAGGCACCACGCTGCTGCGCGGCACCCGGGACCTGCAGCGCTACCTCGTGATCGACGTCTGGGATTCGGAAGGCCAGCGCGAACAAAGCCTCGCCGAACTCGAAACCGAATACGAGAAACTGCAGGCTGCGCTGGGAGCATGGACCGAGTCCATTGTCGAGTTGGGTGTCTACAGAGTGCTGGCCGAGGGGACGGTGCGCTCCCGTAGTTTCACGCAACGCAGCGAGAAACGAGCACCCCCGCGTAGAATCCGCTAGACCGGTCGCTTGCACCACCCCTTGAGCTCAATATGTTTCCAATCGGTAGGGGCTACCATCATACACATTTCTCGCCCTCATTCGATTATGATCCCAGCGGTGCCGCGCTAGCATCACTTTCTTCGACTCTCGCAGGTTGAATACATTCGATCAAAACGAGCGCTCATGGCCTCTTCTTGTTTTCCCAATCGGATGCGGGAAGCAAACCGATGGTGTATTATCATCTTATGTAGGCACCCGGCGTGATGAAACCCCGATAGGAGCAGTTGGTGTATTCACGTTAGAGAGGATTGGAAATGTACTTGAAAGGAAAACGTGACAGCCCGAGAAGAGAAGGCAAGAAGAAGCCCAAGCTGACCATCAAGGAGAAGCGGAAGAAGAAGAAGGAGAAGAGACAGTAGTTTCTCAATCGATCCCATCGTCAAAGGATTATTTAGAGTTGAGGCATTGGCGTAGTTCCAGACTCCACAGATTTCAACATTCGAAGGAGCTGCAGCCGGCTCGCAAAGGAGCGTGAGCCATGCAGATTGTGACCGACAGCGGCACCGACGTTTGGCTGTCATCTCAGCAGTGCGATGAACTGGGCATTCATATCGTCCCGTTGGTGGTAACCCTCGGTAACGAAACCTATCGTGAAGGCGTGGATATCGATCCGGATGCGTTCTACCACCTGCTGGCAATCAGCGAGAGTATGCCCACCACCTCGCAACCCTCAGCGGGAGATTTCGCCGAAACCTATCGCCGCCTCGCAAGCAAGGATCCGGAGATCCTTTCGATCCACATGAGCTCGGGTCTCAGCGGCACCTTCCAAGCCGCCGTGGCCGGGGCGGAGTTGGCACCGGAGGCCAACGTCACCCATGTCGACACCAAAACCCTATCCGCCGCGGCGGGATGGCAGGTGGAGGCGGCCGCCTTGGCACTCAATGCTGGTTGGGCATTGGAGCGCGTGTTGGCCTTGATCGCGCGCATCGGCGATGCCAGCGAAAGCATCTACACCCTCAATGAGTTGAAATACCTGATCCACGGTGGACGCATCAGCCACATGAAGGGGTTGATCGCCTCAGTGCTGAATCTGAAACCTTTGATCGGGGTGGAAAAGGTAGGCGGAACGTACGTTCAACTCGGCCAGCAGCGCACCTTCAAACGCGCCGCCGCAGGACTGGTGGACCGCATCGCTGCCGAACATCAACCAGGTACCAAATTGCGTGTTCAGGTGTTGCATGCCCTCAATCCGGAGGGCGCGGCCATGCTGCGCGAACTCGTCGATCGGCGCTTTGACTGCACCTGGCTGCCCGTGGGTCCCATGTCCCTCGTGCTCGGCGCACATACCGGACCGAGCATGGTCGGCGTGGCTTACGCGCCGTTGCAGGCATTCAATGAGGTTCCAAAGAGAGGGGATGATTGATCAGGATTTCAATCTTCCACCACCACTACCATGTGGCACAATACTTAAACCAGGTCTATAATCTCAACCTTCGTGGAGGAGAACCGATGAAGAAACGTCTGGCGGTATGCGTGATCACACTATTCCTTGCAGGCATCGCCTGCGGGCCGTTCGGCACCACGCCCACCGAGACACTGGCTCCACCTACGGCAACATCGATTCCCGAACCGCACGACATCGACCCGCATTCCGATTGGCTCACCTACGCGAACTCGGATTGCGCCTATGAGATCCGCATTCCGCCGGGTTCGACCATCACACCGGGTTCGGATTCCGACCGCATCGATCTGCCCTTCGTTGAGGGGACCAATCTCCGGGAGAAGTACATCGAAGTGACATGCCTTCCTGCCGCAACCGGATGCAGCAGCATGCTCGGCGAGGGCTCCCGAGAGTTCAACGGCACCATGTTCAGCTTCTATGAGGGTGCTGACGCCGGGGCGGGGAATCGCTGGACCTGGATAACCTACACAACCGTCGCAGGCACGATGTGCACTGACTTGAGTTTCACGCTGCATTCGGTGAACCCCATGAACTATACGCCGCCCATCCCGGAATATGACCAGGCTGCCGAAAGCGCTGTTTTCGACGAGATCATGGAAACGTTCACTTGGTGAGGATCCACCGCGGCTGGATCAGAGCTGCAAGCAGCGCTGTAAATAGGAAGTAACGAAGTAATTTAGATCCTGGGGAAGACCTTTGATGGCTCCCCCTTCACCCGCAGCATGATTCCGCCGCATGCTGCTCATTCCGTTTCGCGAGCAATCAACCACTGTATAATGCCTTGAGCCTATGAAAACGAATGCAGATGACTCGGAAATCCGCCAGGTGGGCGATTTTTTCCACAGCTATGCCGTCGATTTCGATTCGATATACGGCGGCAGGCGCAATCCCGTTTCCCGCTTGATCGATCGCCTCTTCCGCAAGTCGATGAGGCTCCGCTTCCAGCGAACGCTTTCAGATCTGTCGGATCCAATCCTGCAAAGCATTCTGGATGTCGGTTGCGGCTCCGGCCGCTACGCAGTGGAACTCCTCAAGATGGACAAAGAAGTGACCGGCATCGATCTCGCACCGGGGATGCTCGCCATCGCCGAACGAGCCTGCAAAGGGCTGTTCCCGGCAGACCGTTATCGCTTCATCCTGGGCAGCTATCCGGACACGGTCCTCGGCCGGCGCTTCGATGCCGCATTGCTAATCGGCTTCTTTGACTACGTGCAGGATGCCGATGCGGTGATCCAGGGCCTCAAGCGCGATGTCGAGCGCTTGTTTGTGGCTTCCTTCCCCAAGGCCAGCGGGGTGCTCGCGCTTCAGCGGAAGATCCGCTACCGGCTTCGGAATTGTCCGCTGTATTTCTACACCGAGGCAGATATCCACGAGCTCATGGATCGGACGGGCGTTGTCAATTACCGCATCACGGATTTGGGGCGCGACTTGTATCTGCGCGCGGAACTCGTCTCTGCATGATGAAAATGAAACCGAACAAGACCGCTGTCCTGACAATGGACATCGAGGATTGGTATCACACCGAATACCTGAAAGGAACCTCCTGCGATCGCAGCTACACCATGCTGGACGGACTCGATGTGTTTGCCGGAATCCTGGAGGAACACAACATCCGGGGAACCTTCTTTGTTCTCGGTGAATTGGTGGCATCCATCAAGGACCAGCTGCGCGATCTTCAATCCCGCGGCCATGAGATCGCCTCCCACGGATGGCAGCACGACAGGCCGATTGCCGTAGGCACAAACGCCTTCGCCGAGGAGCTCGGTCGCTGCAAGAAAACGCTCGAAGATGCCCTCGGTTCTCCCATCCTGGGCTACCGCGCCGCCTGCTTTGCCCTCGATCGCGACCATCTGCAAACCATCATGGATGTAGGCTTCGGATACGACTCGAGCCGCATCCGCTTTGCGGAAAACCCTCTCTATGGATCGCTGAATCTCGATGATTTCACGCAGCTCTCGAGGAACATCGCTCGCAAGGATGATTTCTTTGAATTCGAGATCAGCACCTGGCCGATGATGGGGAGAGACATCCCCGTCGCCGGCGGTGGTTATCTCCGCATCTTCCCCTGGCTGCTGATGAAGTCGCTGATTCGACCCTACCTCCGATCCAACGATCTCTATGTGCTCTATGTCCATCCCATGGATCTGTCCCGCAAGACGAACGCCCCACTGCCGCAGGAGATCAGCCGGTTGCAGCGGCTGCGGTTCAACACCGGACGCCAGACCACGGCCGGGAAGATCCGCAAGCTCATCGCGCTGCTGGAGGAATCCGGCTACCGATTCCGTTCGTTTGCTTCACTCCGGAAGGAGCTGATGGCTGAATCGCCCGACGCGGTATAGGCGGGCACCGCATGGGTGGCTTCCTTCACCGCAATCCATTCCAATTAACGCATCCGTGGTTCCTTCCCTCTCCAAATCCGCTATAATTCTCCCCATGCCTCGCCTCAAGCTTTTCCT
>DUET01000064.1 GCA_011192015.1 Anaerolineae bacterium | reverse complement strand
CCGCCCGCGAAATGGTCTTCGATACGGCCATAGTGCAGGGATTGTTGGCCGCTGGATCGGGTGGCGATCCAGCCGCCGAGAGTAGAAAGTTCGAAGGATTGAGGATAGTGCCCCAGGGTACACCCGTGCGGCATGAGCTGTGCCTCCAGATCGGGGCCGACCACGCCCGCGCCAAAAGTGGCTAGCAGGCTGCGTTCATCCAGGTCGAGCAACTGGCTCATGTGCTGCATGTCGACCGTCAGACTGGGCGGCGGTTCGCTGGATGGATTGATGTGTCCCACGACGCTGGTACCGCCGCCGTAGGGGATGAGTGAGGCGCCTGCTTGACGAGCGTAGTCGATGAGCGCACGTACGTCCTCATCGCTGCGGGGATAGGCGACCGCATCAGGGAAGGCGCCGATGCGACCGGAGCGCAAGGCAATCCAATCCGGCAGGCTCTGTCCACGGGCATGCAGCAGTCGTTCGATCGGATCGACGCGGATGAGCGGATGGGCCGGCAGTTTGGAAGCAGGCACACTTTTCAGAACTTGATCCAGATCAGCATCCGCAATGGTGGAACCGCTTCCCACCATGCCTTCCAGGTAATCTGCGGCGGATGGGGGCAGCGGGTAGTCCACGCTCTCGCTTCCCCAGCCGTTCCATCTCCTCATGGAGTTGCTCCTGTTGGTATGCGTAGATCGGTAGATTCGCGTTCTTGTCCTGAGATCCCGGGCTGTGGCAGCATCAGCGCACGACTCCCTTTCCTCCCATCACAGGCTCATCTGGGGAAGCAAGATCCTAAGAGCATCGATGAGGGCCTCGGCGTCTGAGGTGTCGTTGTAACCCTGGAAGCATACTCGGATCAGGGGTTGGTCATTCCAAAACCGCACGATCACTTCGATGTGAAATTCCTCCAGCAGCCGCTGTTGGAGTGCGTCGGGATCCACCTCGGGCAGGCGGGCGGCGAACATCTGGTTGAACCAGCCATCATCCTCGGGGCAAATGGGCGGCAGGTCGGTGAGCGCCTGGATGCGTTCGCGGGTCTGACAGGCAAGTTGATGGCAGCGCTGACGCACAAGGTCCCAATCATGCTGATGCTGAAACGCGATCGCCGCCGGCACGGTCAGGAATGCCGAAGGATCGCGCGTGCCCTGCCACTCGTGATGGTCGATGTATTGCGAAGCACTCGGTTCATTGGCTTCCCATCCCCAACTGACCACCAGGGGTTCGAGCAGATGCTGCATCTCGCGGCGTGTGTAGAGGAAGGCGGTTCCCTTTGGAGCGCAGAGCCATTTGTGGCAGGCACCGGTGTAGATATCGGCGCCGAGCGCGGTCAGATCCAGGGGAATATGGCCCGGCGTGTGGGCACCATCCACGATATTGAGCACGCCGGCCTCACGCGCTCGTCGGCAGATCTCCTGCACGGGAAAGGTGAGGGCGGTCGGACTGGTGATGTGGCTGATGAAGACGACCTTGGTGCGCGCGTTGAAGCCCTGCCAGAGGGTCTCGATGAAGGCCTCGGGGGTCTCCACAGGAAGAGGGATGGGATGATGCACGTAGCGCGCTCCGGTCTTGGCGCAGATGAAACGCCAGGTGCGGTCCATGGCGCCGTATTCGTGGTCCGTGCTCAGAATCTCGTCGCCTGACCCCAGGCGCAAACTGCGCGCCACCATGTTGATCGCCGTGGTCGGGTTGGGGAAGTAGACGATCTCGTCGGCGGCGCAGTTGAGCATCTCGGCGAGAGCGATGCGGGCCTCGACCATGAGATGCGTGATGCGCCTGTCCAGGAACTCCAGGGGTTGGCGTTCCAACTCCCGCTGCCATTGCTGGTAGGTCTCGAAGACGGGTCTCGGACATGCTCCGTACGATCCGTGGTTGAGATAGATCGCTTCAGGATCGAGCAGAAAGAGGGATCGGAGGTTTTCGGGCATGCTGCTGCAACCTCTATCAAGATGAAGAATCTATTGTGCGCAGTGTAGCACGCATGGCACGGGTCCCCAACTCCAGGAGGCATGTCTGCCATCCATGGATCGACTTAGGAGCAGTTCACCTCCGAGAGCAGCCGGGTGGAATCCAAGCGAATGAGCATGCACCCATGGTCGCCCCCTGGTATCGAGTTTAGCGCAAACTCAAAGGCGCTGGTTTTCGATCCTTCGCCGGCGATTGAACTGCCAGGCCACGGCGATGGGGATGATGGATAGGATGCCCAGCAGGAGGGAGAGGGCCAAGGGGCAGCCGGCGAGTGCGCGGAATTCGTTCGGAAGGATCGGCAGCACACTGGCGAGCAGGCTAGGGAATCCCAGGATGGAGGCCAAGCCGAACATCAGCAGGGATGCGTTTCGGGCGCGTTGGATCGAGGCGCGCCTTGCACCTTGTATCTTCCCTGTCTGGCCGTGGATGAGCACCGGCTGCGGCTGTTTCTCATCGTCGAAGTAATGGGTGGTATAGATCGGCAGGAGCACCTGCGTCCAGTGTTGGTTCGAGTATTCGGGGCTCCAGCGGAAATCACGCTGATGTTTGGCTTCCGCGGCCTGTCGGCACTCTTCGGCCGCCAGGGAGCGCAGCACCAGCATCGCATCCGACCAGGCATCTTCGGGCGCTCGATTGGGCAAGCGCGCATACGCGTCTTGAATGGAGGAGGCGTGATAGCTCTGCGCGGAATCCAGGGCATGCGCACCCAACTTACCCACAAGCTGCGCATGTTTTTCCAGAGCCGGAGCGGGTGTGTTGGGGTAGGTGCGCGCCAGCTTTCCCACACGCGGCTCCCAGCGGATGCGCGTCTCCGTGACACGCTGTTCACTCCATCCACCTTGTCGATCGGCGAATTCATCGCGGAAGCTGACGACGTCGTAGTCGAAACCGACCTCGGATTGCCAGGAAGCGCGAACATCCACATCCACCAGCCACATGGGGATGAAGATGCGCTGCAGCCTTGCTTGGAGATTCTCCGCACGCAGATCTTTCGGCGCAAAGGGGATCGAGCGCGAGAAATTACGCAGAGTGCCTGCGATCCCATCGGAAGAAGCCGAGAAAGGCACGATCAACTCGGGTGGGTAGATGTAGGGAAGCCCTTCAAAAGCCTCACCGATGGCGCTCAACTTCCCTTGGAAACAATGAGGGCAGACTGTGTCCGAAGCTTCTGACGGCAGGAGGAATCCCCAATCGCAGTGCTCGCAGGTGGCAGCGATCAGTTCCGTTCCCCAGGCTGACGCCGGATTGGTGGACGAACTTCGAAGGTCGTCGTTCCGAGCTTGTTCAGAAGCCTGTGCCTTTTCTTGATCAGACATCATCCAACCTCGACGCCATGACGATGATCACGATGCTGATAACCGCGGCGATGCCGAAAAATCCTACACCCACCAGAGTGGCAATCGAACTGCCGAGGATCACACCGAGCAGCGCCGTCAGGGCTCCCGGCACCAACCCGGCTCCAAGCACGGCGATAATCTTGCCCCAATCCGCCGGGCGCTGGCCTGCGATAGCGCCGGTCTGCGCGTTGACAATGACCTGGAAGGTTTGGTTCCCGTAGGTATAGGGCGCCAGGTAGGTGGGGACCAGGATGTAGCGCCAGGTTTCGTCGGAGAAATCCAGGCCCATGCTGAAGTTGCGGATCTTGGATGTGCTGGCTTGCGATCGGCAGGCGGCGCGCGTGCGCTCCCTCATGATCCCTCTGGCAATGTCCCATGCCGGCTCCAACTCTACGTCGTAGGACATCGCATGGAAACCGGCCAGATACTTTGGCTCGAAGGAAGCAAGCTGCTTGAGGTCGAAATCTTTGATTCGATTCAGAAGCAGGTTGCTGACGCGGGTGGTTCCGTCGATGAGGATGTCGTCGAACGGCAAGTCGACGTGCCCGGATTCCCAGCGCCAAACAGTCACGGTGCGCGTCTTCCATTCCCCTCCAGAGCGGTAGCGTTCGGTCTTGGTGTGCCCGACTTCGGCTCTCCAATCGGCGTGGGTTACGGCGTCGAAGGTCCAGAAGGGGAGATAGATGGAGGTCAAGCGATGCACGTCGGCGAGTTTCCGCAGAGCACCGGGCGTCATCCAGCTGCTGCCCAACCAATCGCGTATCGCTTTCCGACAGGCGGTCATCTCCACCTTGAAGGGAATCAGAAAGCGCGGGCGTAGGGCGTCCTGATTGGCGGGGCGTTGGATGACCTGGTTGGAACCGCAGAAGGGGCAGGTGGAGGCCAGAGCGCCTTCCGGCAGGGAAGTGATGGCGCCGCAATTTTCGCAGATGAGATCCCTGCGCTCCTGGCCCCAACCGTGGGCAGCACGCTCGAGGGTTTCGACCTTGAACTCGAATTCCTCCGCTCCCTTGCCGACGATGGGCTTCTCGGGGGGTTCGTAATAACCGCAGTGGGTGCAGGTCAGACCGCCTTCGGCAACGCTGTAAGCCGTGGTGGCGCCGCATTGGGGGCACTTGAAGGTCACGACTGGTTGGGCATCTTCCTGCTCCGGTGCAGGCTTGAACACCTGGATGCCCTCCACGGAAGATTCAGCCGGGACAAATCCGGGTGGTGGATACGGTTTCGTCATGCGTCCTCGCTTACGTACCAGGACTACAGCTGACAATGTGCACAGATGTAGCTGCTGGTGCTTCCGGTTTTGATCTTTTCGATGGTTTTGCCGCAGACCGGGCAGGGTTCGTCAAGTCTGTAGGCCACGGAAAAGAAGTCCTTGCCCCAGCTCCCATGCCGGCCATAGAGGTTGCGCTCCCACTTGCTGCCGCCGTGCTCGATGGCTTCCCGCAGCGTGTGCTGGATCTCTCCATAAAGCGCCTCGACCTCATCGTCGCTGAGATCGGAGATCTTGCGCATGGGATGGATGCGCGCTCGGAAGAGTGGATCCTGCACGGTCACGTTCCCAATTCCAGCGATACGAGCCTGGTTTAGGAGAAAAGGCTTGATGGCCCCGCGTCGGCCCTGGAGCAACGAGCGAAACGCTTCCAGACTCAAGTCGATGGCATTGGGTCCCAGCTTGGCAGTCATGGCATGGTCTGCCAGCGTATCAGCCCAGTGGGCATAACCGAACCACCAGAAATTCACGGCGAGACTGCTTCCGTCCGTGAAGCGGAATGCGAGGCGGACCTTTTCCGGGTAGTTTTCATCTGTGATCAGCAAGATCTCACCGCCCATGCCGAGATTGATCAACAACCACCCCTTGGAGAGTTCAAGCTGGATCCACTTGCCGTGGTAGGAAACGGCCTGGATGGAGGTTCCGATCAGGCGGCCTCGAAAATCCTCTGGGGGAAGATTCAGGGACTTGGGTTGCACGATCTCGACAGCGTCGAAGGTCTTGCCAACCAATTCCTGGTGCATGTCCTTGGCGAAGAGGTGGATCTCGGGAAGCTCGGGCATCTCCATATGCTCCAACATTCAGGCATTGAGTTTGATCGTCCACAAGTATAATGCCAGCGTCATGTCGATTCTAGATGCATTCGATGGTTTGCGAAACGATCCAGACTTCATGCGCAACGTGACCGCCTGGGAGCGCCTGGCTCCACAACCCGCGTTCTACGGGGAGGTTCCCCCCGAATTGGACAGACGATTGACGGCGGCGCTCGCCAACCAGGGGATCTCAGCACTTTACAAGCATCAAGCGGCCGCCATTCGAGCCGCGCTGGATGGCGAGAATGTGGTGGTGGTCACGCGAACCGCTTCCGGCAAGACGCTGTGTTACAACCTGCCGGTGCTCCATATGCTGCTCAACGATCCGGAGGCGCGGGCTCTCTATCTCTTCCCTACGAAGGCGCTTTCACAGGATCAAGCCGCTGCGTTGAGCGCTCTCCTGCGTGAATTGAGGGCTGTCGAGCAGGTCCCCGTTCGAACCTATGACGGCGATACGCCGCAGGCCAGACGAAGGCGGATTCGCGGCGAAGCACGACTGCTGATCAGCAACCCCGACATGTTGCATGCGGGAATCCTCCCCCATCATCCACGCTGGGCGACGCTGCTGCAGAACCTGCGGTGGGTGGTGCTCGACGAGCTGCATGTGTATCGTGGCGTTTTCGGTTCCAACGTGGCCAACTTGATTCGTCGCTTGAAACGCCTGTGCCGTTTCTACGGGTCGGATCCTCAATTCATCCTCACTTCGGCCACAATCGCCAATCCCAAGGAATTAGGCGAGAAACTGATCGAGGCTCCTGTGTCTCTGATCTCTGCGGATTTGGACGGGTCGCCGCGAGCGGAGAAGCATGTCGTGCTCTACAATCCACCGGTGATCGAGCCCAACCTGGGCATCCGACGAGCCTACACCTTGGAGACCACGTCCATCGCAGAGCGCTTATTGACGAGCAGGGTGCAGACGGTGGTCTTCGCACGGGCTCGCTTGACCACCGAGGTCCTGCTCGGGTATGTGCGCGATGCCTTCGAGCGGATGGGGGGAGATCCGACCGAAGTGCGGGGCTATCGAGGCGGCTACCTGCCTCTGGAACGCCGGGAGATCGAGCGGGGCTTGCGTGACGGCTCGGTGAAAGGCGTGGTGGCCACGAATGCGCTCGAGTTGGGCGTCGACATCGGCCAATTGGGGGCTGCCGTCATCGCCGGGTATCCCGGAACGATCGCCAGCTTGTGGCAGCAAGCCGGTCGTGCGGGGAGACGGAATGAGGTTTCATTGGTTGTGTTGGCAGCCTCGGGAGCGCCGCTGGATCAATTTGTCATCACGCATCCGCGCTTTCTCTTCGAGCGGCCCACAGAAATGGGGCTCATCAATCCCGACAACCTCTCCATCCTGCTTCGTCATTTGCGCTGTGCGGTGTTTGAGCTTCCATTCCGGCCGGATGAGCATTTTGGCTCCTTTGATCAAACGGCGGAGCTGCTCGATTTTCTGGTCGAGGAGGGTGAACTGCATCGCTCGAACGGCACGTACCGCTGGTTGGTTGATTTCTATCCAGCGGAGGGAGTGTCCTTGCGATCCGGAGGCAACGACACCGTCGTAATTCAGGATGTTGGAGAAGGGCGTCCGAATGTGATCGGCGAGGTGGATCGAACCGCAGCAAGTATACTGCTGCATGAGGGTGCAGTGTATACACACGAGGGACGCACCTTCCTCGTAGAGCGCTTGGATTGGGAGAACGCCTTGGCTGAAGTTGTGGCGGCGCATGTCGATTACTATACCGACGCTTCGGAGAATACGGACCTTGAAATCCTCGAAGTGGCGGATGCCGATGAAAACCAGCCCGCACGCAGGGCGCATGGCTGGGCGCGCATCACCGCACAGGCCACATCCTTTCGTAAGGTCAAACGCTACACGCATGAAACATTGGGCTACGGGCCGATCGATCTTCCTCCGCGGGCATTCGAGACGAGCGCCTATTGGCTTTGGATCGAACCGGAGATGGTGGAACAGCTTGAGGCGGAGGGTGTTCTGCACGCTCCGGTGGATTACGGCCCCAGCTGGGAACGAGCACGAAGGCAGGCCCTGGATCGTGACGGACAGGTCTGTCGGCAATGTGGTGCTTTGCCGCGTGAAGGACGGTCCCACGATGTGCATCATCTGCGGCCGTTTCGCGAGTTCGGCTACCTGCCGGGGGAGAATCGCAACGACCGCTCGGCCAACGATCTGGATAACTTGATCACCCTGTGTCCGACTTGCCATCATCGAGCTGAAGCGGCGCGTGGAGCGCGCAGCGCGCTGGCTGGGCTGGCCTACGCCCTGAGCAACGTTGCGCCGCTGTTCTTGATGTGTGATCCTCGCGATCTGGGAACTCACGTGGAAATCCGCTCACCGAGAACCCAGGGACCGACGATCACGATCTACGATCGTGTGCCGGAAGGACTAGGGCTGTCGGAACGCATCTACGAACTGCATACCGACCTCATCGCAGGTGCATTGGAGTTGGTGCGCGGATGCGGATGCCAGGATGGATGCCCGGTTTGTGTTGGACCGGTTGGACCAGGAGGGCTGGAGATCAAGACGCTCACCACGCAATTGGCGGAAAGACTCCTGCAGCGGAGCGATGACGCATCTTGATGCCAGGATTTCGCAGGGCGATACAAGATGTGGGCTTGCTGCATGCGTTTGCCGGAGTGGGAGCGCTTCATGGTGCAGTTCAGGAGCAGGAATCGCGCAAAGAGGCCGCTCCCACACGGCCTCTTTTGCTAACACGACGAGCGAGATTGAAGAAGCGAGAAAATCAATCGGTTGAGGGACCTTTTAAATTTCTCACAATCGCCGTGCCCCCCGGCGCATCCTTGAGAGAGTGAGCTTCGATGTTACACAACTCAAACCGCTTCGGCATCAACGTTTTCTCATTGTGCGGTAAGGATTGCGATGCGCCGATCGAGATTAGAAGAACCTTTCCTGGAAAGGGATCTTCCAACCTGCAATGGGTAATCGTTAATCAATCCGATTTGTTACACTGTATACGCAGGACCTTAGTACCATTCTCATCCATGGCGGTTCATCATCTTGCATGGTGTGAGGGCCTTGTGAAATATGAGGGATACACCACCGGTATTCTTCGATGGTGTGCGACCTGAGGAATTACTGGATATCCATTCGTATTTCGGGAAGGGAGAGAGGAAAAGACGATGAAGCTTGCTTATGCACTTGCCGTTTTCTGTCTGTTGGCCATGACCGGGGGATTGCTCTACGCCTTCCTGGCAGGAGATTTCACCAGCGAAGGCAGCCTGATCGTGAGCATGCCTTGGGGCGTGCTCTCCCTGGTGGACTTGTATGCCGGCTTCCTGCTCTTCTCAGGCTGGGTCATCTTTCGAGAGGCGTCTTTGGGCCGAGCGCTGCTGTGGGTGGTCTTCATCATGGTCCTGGGCTTCTTCACGGCCAGCCTGTATACGCTGGTGGCGCTGATCAAGAGCGGTGGGGATTGGCAGCGCTTCTGGTTTGGCGATCGGGCGCGTGTTCGGAGCGCTTGAATCTTGAGTTTGCCGTGAAAAGCTGAAGCATGCAAATCTGGTTGAAGAGCGTATCGGAGGGAGCATGCATTTTCGCCATCGTTTCTCTGTGCGCGCCTCACAGGCCGCGGTGGCCGCATTTCATGCAGATCCACGCGTGTTGAGGACCATCACGCCGCTGCCCATCCTCGTCCAATTCCATCATGTGGAACCGATCGCCGAAGGGACCAGCGTGGATTTCACGCTCTGGTTCGGCCCCGTTCCGGTTCGTTGGATTGCGAGGCACAGCCAGATCCGCGGCAATCAAGGTTTCGTGGATGAGCAAGAACGCGGCCCCTTCCAACGATGGATTCATGAGCATCGATTCGAGCCCACGGATTCCGGAAAAATCGACGTGGTGGACGAGATCGAGGCGCAGCTCAGGGCGCATCCATGGTGGGTGTTGGTAGGGGTGATGATGTGGATCACGCTGCCGATCTTGTTTGCCTATCGTGCTTGGCAAACCCGGCGGCATCTGGAATGATCCGCAGTGGAAGTGTGAACGCGCGGTTCGATGTGGGGGTTGGGAGTTGATGATGTCGGAATTGAATCCGAACAAACTGCATGTGAAACTTGCTGACGGGGTCCTTCCCGAAGGGCCCATTGTTCCTCGCGCCTACACCCTCACACATTCTGATACCACGGGAGATCTCTTTCTCACAATAGGCGAAGCCGTCGACCAGCAGCAGATCTCCGGCTGGTATACCCGCTTCATGCGGGATGAAGTGATTGCCGAATGGCAGATGGAGGATGAACCCATATTACACGTCCACTGTCATGTAAGCGGGGGCTGGATTCTGGGAGGCGCTTCGTGGCGGGAGGCAATCTTCCGACGGCATCTGCCCATGGTGATCGAAGCCTTCCACTATGGTGACCGCGCGCTGCTTGAGAATCATCCCGAATTGGAAGATTCCCAAGTGATGGTTCATTTCCATGCCAAGCAGCGCAAACGCAATCGAGTGGAGTCTTGGGGGCGCTTTGGTGACTACCGAGGCGAGGGTATCGAGGAACCCCCAGCGGTTTCACCAAGGAAATCCATCGATTAATTGCTGTACGATTTCCGCATCGGTAGATTGAGCAGGATCACTGCAAGCAGCACCAATCCCCCTCCGGCAGCTTGCAAGAGATTGAGACGTTCCCCCAGAAGCAGCATGGCCAGCAGCACAGTGAAGACAGGCTCCAGTGTGGCGATCAGAGAGCCCACCAGAGGACCCACGCGCTCCATGCCGGCAATGATGGCGCCCAGGGGAATGATCGTTCCAATCACGGCCATGGCCGTAGCAAATCCAACGGATTGCATGTTGAAGGATCCCTGCAGAGCAGGTAGGAAATCACCCACAAGCATGAAGCCGATGCAAGCACCCGCGCATACCCATGCGGTGCTGACCAAGGTCCCCGCACGTGGAGACACACGCGCCACGGCGACGAGGTAGGCGGCGTAGAATGCCGAACCCAGAAGGACAGCTCCGGCACCGACGATGTCGTTTCCAATCTCGCCGGAAAATAACTCCTCAGGCCCGACAGTCAGCAGTACGCCTGCAAAGGCGACAACCATGGCGATCCACGATCGCCATGTGGGGACCTTGCGGTTGAAAATCCAATCGAGCAGTGCCACAAATACGGGGTAGGCATACAGGATCAAGGAAGTCAGCGAGGCAGAGATGCGCTGCAATCCTGTAAAGAACAGGGATGATTGAAGCGCGTATCCAAAGGTGCCGAGAGCGAGGAGGGTCAAGGTTATTTTCCAGCCCGGGAAAACCGCCCTGCCACGGCGCGCGGCAATGTAGATCCACAGCAGAATCGCGGCCAATGCAAAACGAATGATGAGGATCTTCACCAGACTGAGCCCCATGGCCATGGCGGACTTGCTGAGGATCGTAAGGCTGGCGAAACCGGCTGCAGAAATGGCGCAAAGCACGGCTCCGAACCAATGCGAATCGAGGCTCGGATGCCGGTCACGCGGGGGCGATGATGCTCGGGAGGTTGTTGATGGAGGATCAGGTTTCATCATCAAATCGCAGTCATCTGAAATTGTGCGAGGCAGGAAATCAAACCGCCATCAACTCAGGCAGACACAGGGCATAAGTATAATCTTCCGCCGAGGAAATGTCCCAGGTTGGCGGCAAGAGCTTTGGCTGGTTAACGGGAGGAAGATCCGGGTTGGCTATCCCTCAACAGCCAGGCAGGTGAGCGTTTCTCGGACACCCGGAATGGGTTGGATCTTCGAGGCCAAGATATCTCCGATGCCCTGGATGTCCTCGGCTTCCACGACTGCGATGGCATCGTAGGGACCGAAGGTCATGCTCGTTTCTACCACCCCTTCCACGCGTTTCAATTGATGGACAACCTTATGGATCTCCCCGGTGTGGACGACGATCAAGATGTAGGCTTTCATCTCCAAGTTCCCCTCACTGGGTTTGCTTCCTGCCGTTGCGCAGATAGACAACCCAATAGATGGCAGCAACGAAAACGGATCCGCCGATGATGTTGCCAAGTGTGACCGGCAGCAGATTCTGGAGGATGAAGGAGCCTTCTGTGAGTGTGGACAGGTCCACTCCTGCTTCAGTCACGAAGTGCGGATCGAAATGCTTGATCAGTAGGCCGATCGATCCGAAGTACATGTTGGCGACGCAGTGCTCGAATCCAGCAGCGACGAATGCGGTGATCGGGAAGAGGATCGAGGCGATCTTATCCAGGGTGCTGCGGGCGCTGTAGGTCAACCACACTGCAAGGCAGACCAGTATGTTGCAGAGAACCCCCAGTGAGATCGCCGCGACGGGCGCCAAACCGACCTTGCTGGAAGCAATCTGAAGGGCGACGAGCCCCACCTGACCGTCCCCGTAGGTGTATTGCTTGCTGAGGAAGAGAAGAACCGCCATGCCGATGGAGCCGATTAGATTCCCTGCGTAGACGATGGCCCAGTTTCGCAACAGGGCAAGCGTAGAGACTTTCCGGCTGGCCCAGGCCAGGACGATCAGATTGTTGCCGGTAAAGAGCTCGGCGCCACCGACGATGACCAACACAAGACCAAGGCAGAATACGGATCCGGATAAAACCTTGGCTACACCGTATGGCATAACTCCCGCAGTACCAGCAGCAACCGTTGTGGAGAAGATGGCGCCCAAGCCGATGAAGGCTCCAGCCAGGATGCCGAGTATGAAGGTCGTGAGCGCCGGAGCCTCCACCTTGCGAACACCCAGGTATTCCGCTCGCGTCGCCATCTCGGCAGGCAGCAGTGCATCAATTCTCATTTCATTTGCCATGAGAGCACACCCTTCCCCTCGCCAGTTGCTGGATACTTACACATTACTTCATCTTCACCATGCATTCAAGCTTTGTCCAGCATCTGCGAAAGCGAGGTAGAATGATTCCCGGAAATGCGATGACAGATAGCGAGTGGAAGCCTCAAGGCGATAAACCCTTGACCCCTACAGAGAATAAACCTCGGCGACGTCCACCGTGGATCAAGGTTCGCGCCCCTTCAGGCGAGACCTATAAACAGCTTCAAATGCTGATGCGCAGCAAGGCGCTTCACACCGTTTGTGAGGAAGCCCACTGCCCGAACATGGGCGAGTGCTGGGGGAATGGAACCGCAACATTCTTGATGATGGGGGAGATCTGCACGCGATCGTGCCGCTTCTGTGATGTCACCACAGGTCGCCCCAAGCCGTTGGACTGGCTCGAACCAGAACGTGTGGCGCGTGCTGTGCAATCCATGGGGCTGCGACATGCCGTGATCACCAGCGTGAATCGCGATGAGCGACCCGATGGCGGGGCGCCGATTTTCGCCATGGTCATTCGCCGCATCCGCGAGCTGCAACCGGGATGTTCGGTCGAAGTGTTGATTCCGGATTTCAAGGGCTCGAAGCAGGCGCTCAAGATCGTCATGGATGCGCGCCCTGAAATCCTCAATCACAACGTGGAGACCGTACCTCGATTGTTTCGGAAGGTGCAACCGCAGGATCGCTATGCGTGGGCGCAGGCGACGCTCCGGAATGCCAAGCAGCTCGATCCCGAAGTGCTCACCAAATCGGGCATCATGCTTGGTTTAGGAGAGACGATCGAAGAGGTCAAGGATGGGATGCGCGATCTGCGCGATTGGGGTGTGGACATCCTCACCATCGGCCAATACCTGCAGCCGTCGAAAGCGCATCTTCCTATCGAGCGCTACTATCCTCCGGAAACGTTCGATGATCTGCGGGAGTATGGCACCGGGATCGGTTTCCGTTGGGTTGAAAGCGGCCCACTGGTGCGTTCTTCGTATCATGCCGAGCAGCAGGTACGGGCTTTGAGCGTGCTGCACCGCGAGCTTTCAACCTAGAAACCAAACTATCCTGGATGGGATCGATGCTCACAGTTCAATGCATTGAACTGTGAGCCACTGAGGAAAACCAAAGACCCCGCCTCAAGAGGCGGGGTCTTCTAGTGGCAAAGCACAACTTACACGATCACGACGTTGGCTGCCTGCGGACCTTTGGGTCCTTGTTCGACCGAGAATTCCACGCGCTGTCCTTCTTCGAGTGTGCGGAAACCCTCAGCCTGGATCGCGGTGTAGTGGACAAAGACGTCATCACCCTCTTCGCGCTGGATGAATCCGTATCCCTTCCCGCTGTTGAACCATTTGACCGTGCCGATCAAACGTTCGGTCATCCTCGTGTCTCCTTTCGGCAAATCCAATAGAGAGTCGAAGGTGCTTGTTTCGTTCGTCGGCGGTCGTGTTCATCCGCGGGAGCGGATAACCTCAACAGCCTGGCTGTCGTAGCCCAGGCGTTGGTCGTACGACTTGCAGACAGAACTCACGCGCAACCACTGCGGCCATCATATCATCACTTTTTTCCTTTGTACAGTCCCCTGATTTTGGTTCTTTTCATGGTTTTTTGGACTTAATTGGTTTGATTATCCTTTCTACCGTGCAAAAGCATTTCAAAGCCCATGTTCCATCTCGGACCCGCCGATTCCGATTGCTATGAATAAACAGGAATTGACAATTGCCGATTGGAAGCAGGGACCAGCATCTATGCATCGTTTCCATCTCTGATCATCAACCCAATCGGCGCAGCTTGCGATAGGATTCAGTACATTTCTTCATGTAATTTTGAATAGCTGTAATAATATGAATCTGTCTATAATTGGGTATTGACAATAGTGTGTTATATACAGTATAATGCGCAGCATGATGGATAACAAGGAATTGACTGAAGTCCACACGAAATTGACCCAAGAACTCCGCCGAGGCGTGCTGGTCCTGGCCGTGCTGAGCCAGCTCACGCAGAACAAATACGGCTACGCGCTCATGGGGGATTTGTCTGAGCGCGGATTGGAGATCGATCAGGGTACACTTTATCCCCTCCTCCGAAGGCTGGAATCGCAGGGTCTTCTGCAGAGTGAATGGAGCGTCGAGGGCTCGCGCCCGCGCCGCTACTATGAGATCAGCTCTGAGGGAGCGCGCCTGTTGGATCTTTTGAAGACGGAATGGCGCGACCTGACAACCATGATGGAAAGCCTGCTGGATGGATGAAATAATGGAGGTAAACAGAATGAGTCTCATTGATCGCTATGTGCACGAGGTCGGTCGCCACCTGCCGCGAACTAATCGCGCCGATATCCAGGCTGAGTTGCGTTCGCTGCTGATCGACGCGCTGGAAGATCGCGCCGGCCCTGACCCAACCGAAGCTGAAATCATTACCTTGCTGAAGGAGCATGGCTCGCCCCGGGCTGTAGCGGCATCCTACCATCCCGAAGGGCAGTACCTGATCGGTCCTGCGCTCTATCCGCTTTTCCGACTGGTGATGGGGATCGTTTTAGCTGCAGTCTTGGGTGCGCAAATCCTCGCCTGGACTGTCGCTGCCATCATCGCGCAAGATCCGATTGCTCCTCTACATGCGCTTGACGGATTGCTGACCGCCATCCCCTCTGCGATTGGGAGTGTGGTCGTTGTGTTCGCCATACTGCAGCGCTTCGAGGTGCGACCCGACGTCGAAGAGAAAGTCTGGGATCCGAAAAAGCTTCCCAAGGTCGACGAGGTCGAAAGAGTTAAGCGAGGTGAACGAATATTCGGCATTGTCATGAGCACTCTCATCCTTGTCGTCTTGGTTTTCTTCCCGCAGTGGATCGGTTTCGTGACGTTTCCCGGCGGCGAATTCTTTGCCAATCCGATCATCACCCAGTACATCGTATGGATCAGCATAGCCATCGTAGCCAGCATCGGTTTGGATATCTACCTGCTATGGCAAGGGCGATGGACCCTGCCCACACGTCTTGCGAAGATCGCCATGAACCTCCTGAGTATCACGATCCTGATCCTGCTGATCCAAGGACACACGGCCTGGTTGGCGGATCACGGAGGCGGAGGTTGGATCGCCACTTTCAAAATACTACCTGAGAACATCGATGGTGGCTTCCAGGTCATCGGCATGCATGCATTTCGATTGGCTTTTGGAGTGGCGGTGATCGTCACAAGCATCGAGACACTGGTGATGGGATATCGCATGCTTCGAGATGCTTTCGGGGGAGGCGCATTTCCGATAACGATACCTCTACAGAAGAGATGATCCCTTGCCCTCCAGCAGGGTAAAACGAGAGCCAGCCTCTAGCAGGCTGGCTCGTTTTAATTTAATTGGGTCCACATCTGATGGATCACGCATTCATCATCGGATGTCTTGTTGTAACTTTCCAGCTTTTCATGGATATTCTGGGTAGAGGGAGGCAATGCTTACCTTCGAAGAACTCTACGAGACGAACGTCAATGACGTCTATCGCTTTACCTATTGGCTTGCGGGTGATCACAGCGAAGCTGAAGATATCACCTCCGAGACGTTCGTCCGGGCCTGGACCCGCAGGAACACAATTCGCACCGAGACGCTCAAGGCATACCTGTTTGCCATCGCGCGGAATACCTTCCTACGACGAAGGAGAAAGCAGAAACAGGTCACATCCCTCGACGAACAGCATGCGGATACCAACCCAGGACCAGCCATGGTCACGGAGCAGCGCTTCGAAATCAACATGGTCCATCGCATATTACAAACATTGCCCGAGCTGGACAGAGCAGCGTTTTTGATGAGAGTGGAGCTTGAGCTTCCATATGCCGAAATCGCACGCGCGCTGAAGATCTCGCTAAGCGCTGCCAAGGTCAAGGTTCATCGTGTTCGTAAGCGCCTCATTCAAGATCGCTATCGGGAGGAGACGAGATAATGGATCTACCACGAAGTGTCATTGCCGACCTGCTCCCGTTGTATCTCGCTGATGAAGTCAGCCAAGAGACACGCGAGTTCATTGAACAATACCTACAAACAGACGAGGAGATGGCTGCGTTTGCCAAGCAGGCAACGATAGAGCTGCCTGCTGGTGTGCCCACACCCCTGACGAAGGAGGACGAAATGGAAGCCCTCGAAAATGCAAAGAAGGTCGTATTCTGGCGTACCGTATTTCTGACCGTGCTGGTGGGTTTTGTGGTTGCGGCTCTGGTAGGCGGAACCATTCTCATGCTAGTCGTGAATAATGGCCCATAATTCGTGGAGACGATTGGCATGAGGAATACCTTATGTGTTCACTTTGAACCCAATAGCATGTGAGGTATGGAAATGCCGGGAATGCGCTTTCTAATGGTCTTGATGGTTATCATCATCAATGCACTCGTTGGAATAGCGAATGTTGCAGAAGCCGGTTGTGTTCTCGATCGAATGATCCCCGCAGTATGCTGGTGTTTAGCAGCAGGTAATTGGATGGCCAAAGGCTTCCAGAAAGGAACACAATCCAAGGAACGCGAGATCAAACCATACTACGCTCTTTCCAAGTAGGACGCTGACCGCTTCGAATCCTTCTCCGGTAAGTTATCTTATCGGCGTTGAAATACCGAAGCGGTCGGCTGTTAATCTTCGCATCGGCGTGTCATGAACATGGCATCGAGCCGTGGTTGCCTCGAATCCGAAGACCGGTTATCCTGCAAACGCGATCGAGCCTCAACCTTTGGAGGTATCCATGCTCGAGCTTCGGAAGCTGACGGTTGGACCTTATGAGATGAACTGCTATCTCGTTCTGCATCCTGAGACAAGCACGGGCATACTCATCGATCCCGGTGATGAAGCAGAGAGAATCTTGGATTGGATCGCACCCACGAAGATCACACGTATCTTGCTCACGCATGGACACCCCGACCACGTCGGCGCGCTGGTGGCCGTCAGCGATGCGCTGCATGCGCCCATCAGTTTGCATGCGGCTGATGCCCAGCGCTTCGAGTTGAAGTCGGATGATTTCCTTGAGGATGGTGATGTTCTTGCCGTCGGTGAGGATGGCTTGCAAGTTGTTCACATCCCAGGGCATACGCCAGGCAGTGTCGCCTTCCGGCTGATGGATTCACGCTCCCCGCCGCGTGCCGTAGTGGGCGACGCCATCTTTCCCAGCGGGCCCGGTCACACCGCCAGCTACCAGGATCTGATCGCTTCCCTCGGCTCGCTTGCTCGGACCGTCTTCACGTGGCCGGACGAAACGGTCCTGCATCCAGGGCATGGCGGCTCCACGACTGTGGGGGACGAACGCGCGGCCTTTGAAGCCTTTCGGAACGCAGAGCATCCGGCGGATCTGTGTGGGGATGTCACCTGGCGCTGAGGACCGGCGGTCCGCGATCGGGGATTTATCACCAGGCGTAGCGATCGCTCTCTGATCCGGCAACCAATGTCTGTTTTTCGGATCCTGGTTCCGGAGAGGGCGTATAATGGCCGTGCGATTTTCCTCGCATTGGATCGCCGGGACCGGCCAAGATCCTGGCTACAAACTGTTTCAACGAGGTTTCGTGTGAATGATTACCGCTTCTACCAGCCGATCGAAATTCGCTATGCGGACATCGACGCCCAACGCCATGTCAACAATGCCACGATCTTCAGCTTTCTGGAGAATGCGCGCGCCATATACCTGCAGCATTTGGGATTGTGGGATGGCAGAAACTTCGAAAGCATCGGCATCATCCTCGTGCAGACGGGCTGCACCTATAAAAGACCCATCGCCTATGGACAGCGTATCCATGTCGGTGTTCGGACCACACGCTTGGGCAACAAGAGCATCGAAATGGCCTACTCGATTCGAGAGATCGACGACGGCACGGAGTTCGCTGAGGCCTCGAGCGTGATCGTGGCCTACGATTATCAGAATGAGGAGTCCATCAGCGTGCCTCCATCCTGGCGGGAAGTGATCGCTGATTTCGAAGGGCTCGACTGAGCCTTCTTAGCGCAGGCAAGTTTCCCCGGTTTGCATGTTTGCGAAGCACGCCGCGCGACAGCCGGGCTGGAATGGAACCGGATAGGAAGAGACCATGAAGCTGGATGCCAACCTACCACCCACACCTTTAGGACCCGTCCCCGCCATCGCTGAGCTGGCCGAGGACATCGGCTTTGATGCACTTTGGGCGAGCGAGACGCAGCATGACCCGTTCCTTCCCCTGGCGCTGGTTGCTGAGCACACCTCGCACATCCGATTCGGCACGGCCATAGCCGTCGCCTTTGGACGCAGCCCCACCACGATCGCTTACTCCAGTTGGGACCTGGCTGAGGCATCATCCGGTCGGTTGATCCTTGGATTGGGAACGCAGGTGCGGGCGCATATCGAGCGGCGTTTCGGCATGCCGTGGCCGGAATCTCCGGTGGGTAGGTTCCGGGAGCTCATCGGCGCAGTGCGTGCTTTGTGGCATTGCTGGCAGAACGGGGAACGTCTGAACTATCGCTCCGATCATTACAAGCTCACGCTGATGTCGCCCTTCTTCAATCCCGGGCCGATCAAGCATCCCGACATCCCCATCTACCTCGCCGGCGTGAACACGGGGCTGTGCCGCCTGGCGGGTGAGATCGCGGATGGCTTCCATGTCCATCCCTACCACTCGCCGCAGTACCTTGCTGAAGTGATTCGGCCCGCCATTGCCGAGGGTGCCGAGCGCAGCGGTCGCAGCATGGATGCCTTGAGCATCGCCGCGCCGGTCTTCGTGGTCACCGAGCCCGGGGAACGGGATTTCATCCGTGCGCAGATCGGCTTCTATGCATCCACACCCACCTACCGGCCGGTGATGGCCCATCACGGCTGGGGGGAGACGGCCGATCAACTTCTTGAGCTCTCCAAGCGCGGCGGGTGGATGGAAATGCACAACCTGATCACTGACGACATGCTGGAGACCTTCGCTGTCGTAGCGCCGGCCGAAGAGCTGGCGGGTGCTTTGAAGGAGCGCTACCAGGGGCTTGCAGATCGCCTGACACTCTATCTCCCCTTCATCCCTGGAGATCGAGATGATTTTTGGCGCCAATTGGCGGCAGAAATGAAGGAAGCCTGATGCTGATTGTGGATGGGCACGAAGATATCGCCTGGAACATGTTGAGCTTCGATCGGGACTATTCGCTCCCGCTTGCAGAAATCCGGGAGCGCGAACGCGATACCGACATCCCCGAGCGCAATGGAACCGCCATGCTGGCTTGGGATGCGTGGGTTCGAGGCCGTGTGGGCGTGGTGTTCGCAACCCTGTTCGCCACGCCCGTGCGAAAGCAGCTGCGGCCCTGGGAAAAGCGCCGCTACAAGGACGCCGAGCAGGCGCATCGCCTGTATGCCCAGAATCTGGACGCCTATCACCGCTTGCTGGAGAACCATCCCGACAAATTCCGCATGCTCCTGACCCATGCCGATCTGCAGGACGTTGTCTCCCGCTGGGAGGAAAAACCGGTGCGGCCCCAGCTCGGGATGGTGATCCTCATGGAAGGAGCGGATGGGGTTCGCAATCCATCCGAACTTCCCATGTGGTATGAGCGCGGTGTGCGCATCGTTGGGCCGGCCTGGATGGCGACGCGCTATGCGGGAGGCACTCGAGAGCCAGGCCCTTACACTTCCGAAGGATGGGATCTGCTCGAAGCCATGGCGGATTTGGGCATGACCCTCGATATCAGCCATCTGGCGGAGGAGGCCGTGCTCCAAAGTTTGGAGCGCTATCCCGGGACCATCATCGCTTCCCACAGCAATCCGAGAACCCTGTTGCCCAACAGCACGTTCCTCGATCGGCACCTCACCGACGAAGCCATCATGGGGCTGGCCGAGCGTGGAGGCGTGATGGGCATCGTGATCGGCAATCGGTTCCTCAAGGATGGTTGGCGAGTTTCCGATGGGCGCGCCGCGGTGACCCTCGATGATGTTGTCATGCACATCGACCACGTTTGCCAGCTGGTCGGTAGCGCCGAGCATGTGGGAATCGGATCGGACCTGGACGGGGGGTACGGATTGGAGCTCGTGCCTCAAGACCTTGACAGCGTGGCGGACCTGCGGTTTATTGGACCTGCACTGCGCAGAAGAGGCTTCAGCCAGGAAGACGCGGAGGCAGTACTCGGGGGAAATTGGCTGCGGCTTCTCAGGAAAATCCTCCCGGAGAGTTGATCGATGCCTCTTGGTAATCTCAGGAAGAATCAGATCAAATGGGTCCAGCGATTTGCGCTCCTGGGCTTGGCAGGCCTCGGCGCCTTCGTCATCGGAGTGGAGCCCGATCTGATCGGCATGAACCTCACTCCCCATGTGGGCTTCGTGCAGATGAGCACATGGCTGGCGGGATTGGCTGCCATGCTCATCGGAGGTTATGCGGCGGTTCGCATCATTCGCAATGGGCGTCCGACCAGTCTGCGCGCAGAGATCGGCGTGCGTTTGATCGCCACCGGCTATGTGTTTTCCTTGGTTGCCTCGCTGGCGGATTACATGGGGATAGGCACGCAGCACTTCCCGAATCTATCCTTCGGGAGGATCCAGGTCATCGGGCTCGCCTTTGGGATCGTGGTCAGTGTCGTGGGTTTGATCCTCTACTGGCCTCATCCCCGCAGTCCCGAAACGGAGGAGTGAGCAACGACGCAAGGGTCAACCACTTCCACTATCGGCGAAGAGTATGCGGGCTGTCTATCAGGGACAGCTTTTTTCTTTCTGGAATCCCTTGAACTTGCCATGCTCCCGCTGCTCCGCCGCCCTCGAGGTTCCGTCATGGATTGCACGAACATACGACGGAGAGGATCCAGCATCGAAGGTGTCCCGGAAAATGTCTTCCACTGCTGGAATGATCAGGACTGGAGTGTCCTGGATCGCAACCTTCCATCGATTCAAACGTAGATTCCTTATGGAGGGCATATGAGAGAAAGAATGGCAGTCGCGTTGATCTTGATGTTGCTGTTCAGCGCATCCTGCACAGCTATTGAGCTGAACGGCAGCACGATGGTTGGTGGTCTTGTTGCGGTAATTCCCTTCGAGTTGTATGGTTCGGCGATCATGGTGGAATTGACGATCGACGGATCGGACGCACTGGATTTCATCTTCGATACGGGAGCGGGTGGAACTATCCTCAGCGCCAGGACTGCTGAGAGATTGGATATAACCGGCGATGAGACGGTGTCGAGGCAGGGCGCCGCCGGGGACGCTCCTGTCGTTCTGTCGGAGAAGCATACGCTGACCATAGGTGATTTGACGCTTTCGGATATCGCCTTGGGAATCGCCGGGTTGGATCACATCGACCGACGATTCGGTGTAAGAATCGAAGGAGCCATAGGGTGGGCAATCCTGTCGCAGTATGCCGTGCGGTTGAACTACGACAGGATGCAGATCGAGGTCTATGACACAAGACGATACGACTACAACCTCGCTGCGCAGGCATATGACTTGGAAGTGTCGGGAACGACACTCCTTATCCATGCGGCGGTTGGTTTCGAGAGCGGTGCCGTTTTCACCGGAAGGGTCATCGTGGATAGTGGCTCTACAGGCAGCATCTTTTTCAACACTCCGTTTGCGAGGGAAAAGGATCTGCTTTCGGAAATCGGAAGTAGTTATGCTCGGGAAGTCATTGCGGGTCTGAGCGCAGACAGTTACCAAGTTGTCACGACGATGCTCTCCAGCTTTACCGTTGGTCCCTATGAATTCGTCGATATGCCCGCCAAAATTGCCTTTGCAGAGTCAGGCGCGCTTTCATGGCCGGGGATTATGGGAATTCTAGGAAACAACATCCTCAAGCGTTTCAATCTATTCATTGACGTCCAACAGGAAACGATCTTCCTTGAACCGAATCAGCTATACCAGGAAGCGTTCGAGTTCAACTGCTCAGGGCTGGAACTCATCATGGACGAGAATTTCGAGAGGGTGATTGTCGATCATGTCTACGAAACCTCCCCCGCCGAGGAAGCCGGTTTGCGAGTGGGCGATGAAATTCTCCAGATCGATGGGCAGAGCGCATCCGACCTCCAACTGATGCAGATTCGAAGCATGCTCAGACAAGATGGGCGGGAAGTCGAAATCCTTGTCAGTCGCGAAGGAGATCAAACCAACTTTCTTTTGAGACTGCGACCGCTCATTGGTCTTGAAAACAGACGCCCATCACCTCTTTGAGTATCAACGCAACAGAACGAAACGACAGTGGTTGAGTTGCAAATGGTGCACAGCGGCTCAGCAAGATGTGTGCGATAATCGGAGTGGAATTTCCTCAGCCGGACCGTTTCGCCTGAGACATTCCATGACGATTGACATTCATGGCTGCTTGTATGTTGCCGATGTCCGGCTTGCAGCCCAGCGTTTTGAAGATTCAACCATGGGACCCTCACACGATACACACATCCTGACGAAATCGACCTTCCTGCGGGGTCTGCGGTGCGGTAAATCCTTGATGCTCGATGCGCTGCGTGGCGAACTGCGTGATCCGCTGGATGCCGACGCGCGCATGCGCATGCGCCAGGGACAGGAAGTCGGCCAGGTGGCGCGGCGGCGTTATCCCGGTGGCAAGGTCGGCCGCATTCCCGGTCAAATCCAGGCATCTTTGCAACGCACCCGGGACCTGATCGAGGGCGGAGTGGATGTGATCTACGAGGCCGCCTTTCAAAGTGGCGGTGTGTTTATTCTGGTTGACATCCTTGTCCGAGGGCAATCAGGCTGGCGCCTGATCGAGGTCAAGAGCACCACCAGGATGGAAGATGAACACCTGTGGGATGTCGCCGTGCAAGCTTTTGTGCTGCGCGGCGCCGGGCTCAGGCTGGAAGATGCCAGCCTGCTGCACGTGAACAGCGATTATGCCCGGGAGGGTGAACTCGATTTCGATGCACTCTTCACCGAGGTCTCTCTGTTGAAGGAAGTCCTCGAGCTGGAGGGAGAGGTCGAGCGCAGCGTCGAGGAATCCCGGCGGTTGTTCGAGCTCGATGAAGTTCCCCAACGTGAAATCGGAACACACTGTAACGATCCCAGAGTCTGCGACTTCAGAGAGCACTGCTGGCAGCATCTTCCCACCCCTTCGGTCTTCGACGTTTACTACATCGGGAAGAAGGCCTTCGAACTTTACGAGGAGGGGATCACCCGGATTGAAGAGATCCCCGATGGTTTCCCGGTGGGCAAACGCTCTCTCTTTCATATCCGTGCCCACAAAGCGGGGGAAACGATCATCGAGCGTGAGAGAATTCAGGCGTTTATCGAATCGCTTGCCTATCCTCTTTCCTATCTCGACTTTGAAACCTTCGCATTGCCCATACCACCCTGGGATGGACTTCGCCCCTACAACCATGTGCCCTTTCAGTACTCCCTGCACATCCAGCGCGAGCCGGGAGGGGAGGTTGTGCATTCGGGATTCCTTGCCGAACCCGGCGAAGATCCCCGGCAGGCGTTCCTGGATTCCCTGCTTCCCGCCACAGAGGGCGCTGGGAGCATCGTCGTTTACTACAAGAGCTTTGAGAAAGGCGTGTTGAACGCTCTCGGCGATCAGTTCCCTGCGTACAGGACCGCCATGGATCAGCGCATCGAGCGCCTGGTCGACCTGCGCGATCCGTTCGGAAAGCAGTGGTTCTACTTGCCGGCCATGGGTGGGTCCACGTCGCTCAAAGCAGTCCTGCCGGCGCTTGCGCCCGACCTGTCGTACGGCGCGCTCGGGATCCAGAACGGGACCGAGGCGATGGCGGTGTACCTGGAACACTCAGAACAGGCGGATCCGGAAGCATATGCTGTGCAGCGCGACGATCTCTGGGAGTACTGCAAGCTGGACACCTTAGCGATGGTGAGGATCCTGGACGTGCTGAGGGCTCAACTTTGATGTTGTTGCCTTGAACCAGTCCCATGTTCTACAATGTTAGGGGGGCGACGACATCTAATAACCACCATACCAAATCAGAGTGCAGAATCAGAAAGGGGGAGTGCATGGCGCAGAACAATCCCACGGCTTCTCAAACCACACCAAGCTGGCACAGCAGCGCGCGGCGCAGAGCCCCCTTCTATGTCTTGGCGTCTGTCCTGCTCGCTGCGATCGCAGGTTTGCTGACCTACAACTACCTGCAGGAGGTTCGCGCGGCTGCCGTACCCACCGGCGGGGCTCTGGTTGCCAGCCGGGACATCCGTCCGGGCACACAGCTCAGTGAGGACATGCTGGAAGTCCGGGATGTACCCGAGGCCGTGCTTCCCTCCGGGTATCTGACATCCGTATCCCAGGCTGCAGGTCGCGTCGCACTGGTCCCTATCGCGGCAGGCGAGGTCATCCTGGAAGGGAAGGTGAGCGGTGGACCTGGCGAAGGGCTGTCTTCCCGTCTTCCGGATGGCCGCTGGGCGATGACTTTACCCGCGGGGTGGCTGGTCAGTCCCATGCCGGAATTGGCAGCGGGAGATCGGATCGAGCTCCTGGCCTATCAGGCCGGCAGTCCCCTCGAAGATGCAGCCTTGATCGTCAGTGGCATCGAAGTCCTGCAAATCCCCGGTGCGGGTGAGAATCCCGACCGGCTGACCCTGGCCGTGACAATGGAAGAAGCCAAGGCGGTGTTGTATGCCAGGAGCAACGGTTTTGCCTTGCTGCCTCTCTTGAGACCCCAAGGGCGATAGCGCATGGCCGTAGTGGGCATCCGCGGCGTAAAAGGTGGGAGTGGAGCTTCTTTGCTGGCCACCAATCTCGGCATCGCGCTGGCGGCCAGGGAGCCCTGTCTGCTGATCGACCTCCATGCGCGGCTTGGCTATGATGATCTGCTGCTGGATTTGACGGTCGAGAAATCGTGGCAGGATCTGCTGCCGGTGGCAGGGGAGATCACCCAGCATCACCTGGAACTGACCCTTGCACATCATGAGAGCGGTCTCTGGTTTCTGGCGGCTCCGGATCGAGAGGAGCGCCAGCCGAAGCTTGACATCATGGTGAACCTTTGGAAGGACCTGGCGGGGCGTTTCTCCTGGCTCCTGCTGGACCTTCCCCATGCGCAGATCCATGTGGCGCAGTCGGTGATCCCCCTCATCGATGTCTTGTTGATCGTGAGCACGCTCGATCCTCCCGCGCTGCGTTCCGCAAACCGAATCGTGGACACGCTGCCAGACGATCTCGTTCCAAAGACCGCCTTGGTGCTCAATCAAATCACCAGGGATCATCCCGCACATCCCGCATCCGTGGCGGCTTCCATCGGACTGCCGCTCACCGCCGTCCTGCCGTTGGATGCCCCCGCCGTAGCTCGGCAGGTCCATTTCGGAAGGCCCTGTGTCGGTGATCCTGATAGCTCCTATGGACAGGCTGTGGGGCATCTTGCCGCCAGATTGATGGACACAGGAGTGGGAAGCAGGGCGGCCATGGGCATTGCGGTTGAGGAGAAAGAGTCGGGAAGGGCCAATAACCAGGAGGAACAGGGTTGAGTGAAGGGCCCGTGGAGAGCCGGCAGGAACTGCAGGCGCTGGAGGATGAGATCCATCAGCGCATTTCCTCCGCCCTAGAGAAGGAGGCCGAAGGTGGAAATCTTCAGCTTCCGCCCAGCAGGGAATTCCTCATGCGGCGGGTCGAGCGCGTGGTCGAATCCCAACCTCAGATCCTGAGCCTTGAACAGCGCGCACTGTTGACACGCGCGATCGTGGATCGCATCGTGGGTTTTGGACCGCTGGAATTGCTGCTCGAAGATCCCACGATCAGCGAGATCATGGTCAACGATCCGGAGAACGTTTTCATCGAACGCGATGGGCGCATCGAGCAGGTGGATGTACGATTTCGGGACGAAACCCACCTGCGCCATGTCATCGATCGCATCGTGGCGCCGATCGGGCGGCGCATCGATGAGAGCTCCCCCCTCGTGGATGCCCGGCTACCGGACGGGTCGCGCGTGAACGCCATCATTCCGCCTCTGGCCATCGAAGGCCCCGTGCTGACGATCCGCAAGTTTTCGCGGCAGCCCTTCACACTGGAGCGTCTTGTCTCATTAGGGACAATCGATGTGCAGATGGCGGATTTCCTCACGAAATGCGTCCACAACAGGATGAGCATGATCATCTCCGGGGGAACCGGCTCCGGCAAGACCTCGACCTTGAACGCTCTGGGATTCTGCATTCAATCCGGCGAGCGCATCATCACCATCGAGGACTCCGCCGAACTGCAACTCGATCATCCCCATCTGGTTTCGCTCGAATCACGCCCGCCGAACATCGAGGGGGAAGGAGAGATCCCTATTCGCACGTTGGTGCGCAATGCCCTGCGCATGCGACCGGATCGCATCATCGTGGGCGAAGTGCGCGGGGGTGAAGCCTTCGACATGCTACAAGCCATGAACACGGGGCATCGCGGTTCGATGACCACGCTGCACGCAAATTCGCCCGATGACGCCTTGATTCGCCTCGAATCCATGGTTCTCATGGCCGGTTTCGACATGCCCGTCAGCGCCATCCGGCGCATGATCGCCGGTGCGATCGAGATCGTGGTCCAACAAGACCGTCTGCCGGATGGAAGGCGCGTGATCACGGCGATCATGTCCGTGGATCGCAGCAATTTGGAACAAGTCGATCTGATCCCTCGCTTCTTCTACAACGTGCGGAAGGGAAAACACCAGGCCGTGAAACTCGCCACCAAGAAGAAATCATGAACCCGCTGACGCATGAGTTTTGGATCAGGGAAATTCCTGAGGCCAGTGTCGGGCGCTTTTGAAAAACTGAAGGGGAAAGATGAATATGCGGAGACGGGATCCGCCGGCGGTTCGCTTGAAAGGACCGTATGCACTCCCGGGTGCGTTGGTGATGGCGCTTGTAACCATCCTGGGCTGGTCGTTTCGCCATACTCTGTGGACCCTGATTCACGAGCAGGAGTCTCTCCTGCCCTCGATCTTCGCGGCGTTGGTGATCGTGAGCGCAACGTTGGCATGCGTACTGTGGGGAGAATCCGAGGCGCGCCGTCGCGGCTGGCTGAGGAAAGCCGAGCGCAGTACGGGATTGGATAGACTTTCGCGTCCAAGCAGGTTGAGTCAGTGGATGCAGCAGCTGCCGGATCCCCTCGAGTGGGTGTGCTCCCCACTTCTGCGTACAAGAGCGGGGAGCCGATTGGCCGAGGATTGGAAGGACACCGGGCTCGGTGAGAAACCCTCGCGCTACTTTCTTTTCCTGGCGTTGACCGCGGCGGCTGGATGGGTCTTCGGCCACCGTGTGGCCGGCACGATCGTTGGTTTGACCATGGCCGTGGGGCTTCCCTTTCTGCCCAGAGCGCTTGTCGCCAGCCGTGCCTCGAACCAGCGCCGGCGTTTTGGCGATCAGCTACCGCAGGCTCTAGATTCGCTGGCTGCAGGACTTGCTGCAGGTCTCTCCCTGCCGCAGGCGGTCGATTTTTCCCGTCAGGAGCTTCCCGATCCAATCCGGTATGTGATGGGCAAACTTTCAAGGCGCATGACGTTGGGCATTCCGGTCGAGGAGGCCTTGCGCAGCTTGCTTGACGAACAACCTGAGGAATCACTTGCCCTGGTCATCGAAGGCATCGTGCTGCAGCGGCGTTTCGGCGGCGACCTCGTGCGCATGCTGGAGGAAACTGCAGACTTGCTGCGCGAACGCGTCGAATTGGAACGAGAGGTGCGGACGGTTACGACTCAGGGGCGCTTCTCGGGGATCGTGATCGCAGCCTTGGTCCCGGTCTCGGCGACCATACTGCTGCTCTTCAATCCTGCCTACATCGACGTGCTCTTCGAAACCATCGAGGGGCAGGTGCTGCTGGTGATCGCCTTGCTGTTGCTCTTCATCGGCTGGTGGATCATCTCCCGCCTGGTGCGTGTACGCTATTAGAGGTCGGAATGAATGCCACAACCATCACGATCACTCTCCTGGCATCCCTCTCCGGTGCAGTTCTGGGGATTGCGCTGGTCGAATTTCTGGCGTGGAAGCAGTCTGCTGCGGCCAGCCGCCGCCGACCGAAGTTCGAATTGGCAAGGTTAGCGGTAGTGCTGCGAATGGTTCCGGTTCCAGAGCCGGTTCGACGTCGCTGGGGAGATCCGCAGATGGAGCAGAAACTGAAACACGCCGGTCTCGATTTGCATGCGAAGGAATTCGCAGCCCTGCGCTGGCTGGTTCTCTGGGTCGGTGTGATCGGTGGTTGCGCGATGGCCATCTGGCGGCATGGGGATTTGATGGGGCAGTTCCTGGCAGCGCTGGCAGTTGCATCGAGTGTTCTGTGGTCGGGAGTGTTTCTGCGCAGGAGGATCGAACGCAGGCAGCAGGAGAGTGATATCTCCCTTCCTGATTTCCTCGATCGGCTGGCACTGGGTTTGGAAGCAGGGCTTGGGTTTGAGATCGCCTTACGCCGCACAGCGGTCGATTTTTCCGGTCTGCTTGGCGACGAACTGCGCAGGCTTGTAAGTCGACTCGATCGCGGCCATGTGAGAAGCGAAGCCCTGGATGCATTGACCGAAAACATCTACTCTCACGACCTGCGCGCCTTCACAGCTGCCGTGAAGCAGGCCGATCGTCTGGGAACTTCACTGGCGAAAACCCTGCGGGTTCAAACCGATCTCCTGCGGACACGCCGCAAGCGCCGTGCCCATGAGGCCAGTCGCCGCCTCCCGATCTTGATCGTCTTCCCATTGGTGTTCTTCTTCCTGCCATCTCTGCTGATCATCTATCTGGCCCCGCCTCTGCTGCACCTCTTTCTGGGTCAATGAGTGAGTGTGGATGATGAGGCACATGCCGAAGACCTCGTTCAATTCTCCCGCTACGCCTGCGGCATTCCGAAGCCGGAGACGATCGGGAGGAGGACAGGGCGTGGTGGAGTTTGCCATTGTCCTGCCGATTCTTCTGCTGCTGATCCTGGGGTTGATCAATCTTGGCGTTGTGGTCAATACGCAGATTGTGATCACACAAGCCGCATGGGAGGGGGCGCGCGCCGGCGCAACGCTGGATCGAGATGCCGGTGAGAGCGATGCGCAGATCTACGGCGCTGTGAACGCGGCATTGAGGCCCCTGGATGCCTCACAGGCCAGTATCGAGATCGAACCGCAGGAGAACCAGGCTCCGCGCAACCTGCCGTGGCCTGAACCGAGAGGCAAGCCCCTGACCGTGAGGGTGGAGTACGAATTACGATTGAGTCTTCCCTTCCCGACGATGCTGAAGCTGCGCTCGCAGGCCACGAGCCGCATGGAATATCAGAATCCTCCTTGAACCCGAAGAAGAAAACCACGCTCTACGACCAACGTACTTCTTGACGATCTTCTGATTTGAGGTAGAATCAAACCGACCAGTCGGTATGTTTTGATGTGGATGGGTCGTAGTCCACGCAGCCCTCAAGGAGAATGCAATGCAGCAGCGTAGCGAGGAGACACGGAAGCAGATTGTGGATACGGCCCAAACACTCTTCGCGCAGCATGGCTACGAGGCTACGTCGGTGTCCGAGATCTGCGATGCGGCTGGCTTGAGCAAGGGAGCCTTCTACCACCATTTCCCCACCAAGCAAATGCTCTTCCTGGAATTATTGGATAACTGGCTGGACCGAATCGACAACACGCTGGATCAATCGCGGTGGGAGAAGGCCGACATCCCACAAGCCATGATCCATATGGCGAACACCACGAAGGGGATCTTCCAGGAGGCGGATGGGGGACTGCCCATGTTTCTCGAATTCTGGTCGCAGGCGCGCCTGGACCCTGAGATCTGGCAGGCGACCATTGCTCCCTACCATCGCTACCAGAAGTATTTCAAGCTGCTGATCAAGGAAGGCATTGCGGAAGGCAGCCTCAAGGACGTAAACCCACATCTGGCGGCGCTGATGATTGTGTCCCTGGCGATCGGCATGTTGCTGCAGTACGTGCTCGATCCTCAAGGGGAGAATTGGGGAGAGGTGGCCACACAAAGCATGCACCTTTTACTCGATGGTTTGGCAAGGAGAGAGGAATGATCTTGGTAACGGGTGCCACAGGGCACATCGGTAATGTGTTGGTACGAGAACTCTATTTACGAGGCGCTCGCGTTCGCGCCTTGCTGCTGCCTGGTGAGGATCCCAGCCCTTTACAGGATCTTGAAGTTGAGATCATGGAAGGGAACGTACTGGACGAAGTGGCGATGCACGCCGCCATGCAAGGTGTGGATATCGTCTACCACCTGGCGGGATTGATCAGCATCATGCCTGGAGCGGATCCGCTGGTGGAACGCGTCAATGTGCAGGGAACCGAGAATGTCATCAGGTCGGCGATGGATGCCGGTGTGCGGCGATTGATCTACACCAGTTCGATCCACGCCATCCAGCGCGTCCCTGAGCAGTTCACTATCGATGAGAGCATACCCTTCGATACAAGCGGCTTGAACAGCGCCTACGACACCTCCAAGGCCATGGCCAGCTTGATGGTATTGGAAGCTGTGAAGCAAGGATTGGATGCGGTCGTGGTTTGTCCCACAGGCGTCATCGGGCCCTTCGATTACCGTCTTTCCGAGATGGGGCGCTTGATCCTGGACAGCGTCAAGGCGAAGGTTCAATTCAGTGTGGATGGCGCCTACGATTTCGTCGATGTGCGCGATGTCGCACGTGGGTTGATTCAGGCTTGTGAGCGAGGGCGAACGGGAGAGCATTACATTCTATCCGGAGAGCGCATCACCATACCCAAGTTGATGGCCACGGTTCGGGAAGTCGTCAACCTGAATGCGCTCCAAATTACGTTGCCCATGCAGCTTGCGAAATTCGGCGCCTCGCTGGCCACACCGCTCTATCGAATGCTGAAGATTCGACCGCGCTTCACCCAATATGCCCTCGAAACGGTATCCAGCAATTCCTACATCAGTCATGCCAAAGCCGCGCGTGAGCTGGGCTATGCTCCCCGCTCGCTGCGTGTGTCGATTACGGACACCGTTCGCTGGATGTTGAAGTACGGCGTCGGTTTGATGCGGAAAAATCGCTCCCGCTGAAAAACCTCCTGGTCATGACCCGCGAGGCAGATTGCGCCCGATCGGCAAGGCGTCGATCGCAGGGCTCCTGACCTCTAAGGGATCGTGACTCAAGAATTCGTTTCGAGATGAGCTGGTATGAAGGAAGTCGGTATGAAGAAGGATACGAACAACGGGAAAACCCAACATGCGTGGAAGCAGAAACTCGCCGTGGTTACCGGCGCGTCCAGCGGCATCGGCGCGGCAACGGCGCGCAAGTTGGGAGCCCAGGGATTGAGCTTGATGCTGGTGGCGCGGCGCGGGGAACTGCTCGCCAAGCTGGCGGATGAGATCAACCGATCCGGAGGCGATGCCGAAATCCTCTGTGCGGATGTATCTCGAGAGGAAGAGCGCCTGCGCGTCTTCGAGACGATCACAAAACAGAAACGGCCGGTAGACATTCTGGTCAATAACGCAGGCATCGGTTGGTATGGGTATTATGCCGACATGCCGTGGTCGATGGCGCTCGAGATGATCCAGGTCAACACCCTGGCGGTGGCGCATCTCAGCTCGCTGATCCTCCCTCAAATGCGGGCACGGAATTCAGGGCACATCATCAACGTCGGTTCCATCGCCGGCGGCATACCCAGCCAGGGCGTGGCGCTCTACAGCGCCACGAAATCCTTCCTGGATGCTTTCACGACGGCCCTCCACAGGGAGCTGCGAGGGAGCAAGGTTTTCGCGAGCATCATACGTCCGGGTCCGGTGTCGACCGGTTTCTTCAAGAGCGCCAAGCGACGCAACGGCGGGAGGTCGATCCCCGCAGAGAGTCTGGGTATTTCGGCGCAGCTTGTGGCCGATCGTATCTGGGGGCTGCTGAAGAGACCGCGCCGCGTGGTGTATGTTCCCTGGTACTTGGGGGTTGTGCCTTGGGTCGAGGCGGGTTTCGGCTGGCTTATGGATCTCCTGGGACCACGCCTGCTGAAGAGGAAGCCAGGATCCTTATAGCATTGTGGGGCTGATCGCTGCGCGTACGTAATCCGGAGAAGCATACCTCGCCTCGGGCTGCAAGAAGCTGATTGCGCAAGGAAGTGCGCGTCGATCGATTTCCTCCCATTTATGTATCCAACGCATGCTTGCCAGGCTTCGAGTGGGATGCTCGAAGCTTCCAACGCGTGCGGTTTCATTCGATTTGTGTTGGAGAACTGAGGGCAATCGAGGTAGGATAGGGATCATGGATCGCAGGGGGCAGATTGTCGTCGTGATCGCCATCCTGATCCCGGTCGTGCTGCTCTTCCTGGCAGTGGCCGTGGATGGTGGTCGGCTGTACACCGAGAGGGCGCAGATGGAGCGCGGCCTGCAATCCGGAGCTGATGCAGGCATGAGCCTGGTCGCTGAACATATGGTCACATTGGCGGTTGCCCGTCAGACCGCGATCGCGCAGACGCCGGTACTGGACTCTCCTTTTTCAACTCCCACGCCCTCTCCTGCAGATGTTGTCGCCTGGCTCACGGACGACGATCGGGCAACGCTCGTAAGCGCCTCTATGTGTGCCTCGGTACAATCGGAGGCCTTGGCGTTTGCCAGGCGCAACGGCATCGACGATGCTGCAGCAGAGATCCTGGAGATCGAGGTCATCTATCCACAGAGCGGCTATGATCCTTACAATACCCATATCACCATCCTGCGCCTGAGCATGTCGGCTAGACGCAGCACCCGGTTCCTGCTTGCGGGGCTCCTGGGTCGCGAGTTCGTGGAAGTTTCATCCGAAGCCGTTTCGGAGCTAAGGCAGCGATAGCGAGGTCAAAATGATTCCCTTACTCACGTTCGCGTTGCAGGTTCTACCCGTCTTTGGTCTGGCTCTGGGAGCCACAGTCTTGGGGAACATGCTGCTGGCTGTCTACGTGACCAAGCCATGGCAATTGCCGCTGCTCTTGGTCGGTGCGCTGCTCTTCGTGGGGCTGCTCACGTTCCGAAAGACCCGCAACTGGAATCTGGTTTTACTGCTGGCCTTATCGCTGGTGGCAGGCGTGTTGACGGGCGTGGCGTTCACGGATGAGGGAAGAGCCTGGGGGGCTGTGTTGAGCATGACCTGCGCACTGCTGATTCTAGCGCTCCTGCTCGGAACATCTCTACGAGGGAGAATCGCCCGCGGCTTGAGGGCTTTATATCTGCTTACATGGTTTTATCTCGCCGGCTGGCTCTTGATCCTCATCTGGGATCCTGCGCTCTGGCTGCGGATCCTTTGGGTCGTAGCCGGAGCGATCCTCTTCACCAGCTTGGCGGTGATCTGGTTCTCCGAATGGGAGGCGAAAGAGGCTCCCGTCGCTACTCTGGCTGTTCCGGAGGGATGTGAACTCTACATTCTCGGCTTGAACATTGCCATCGCCTTGCGCGCGTTGTTGGCTCTTCTACCCATCGGGTGATTCGGATCTTATCCCACAAGTGCAGTTCGCCTTGCACTGATTCTCTCTCCTGGGTCAATCCCTTGGAACATGAAACTGCCTGCGTCGGGTCGCTGTCGCGGCACGCTCGAGACCGGCAGAGGCTCGTCCCTCGATCTGAGTGTTCCGTCGCCGATTGCGGCTCACGCTCGACCAGCGCGCGCGTCTTTGTCGCCATCCAGAGAATCCAAGAAAGCTGACGCTGGATCCGTCAGCTTCCCTGGTGATGCTTCTCGATCAGGGGGCGGGAGTGGGTTCTGGTGTATCCGTCGATTCGAGGGGGAACTCAGGAGCTCCACCCTCCACCCAGCGTATCCAAATCTCCACCCATTCTGCTTTGAGTGCTCGCGTCGGCGGCATGGGGCCACCGGCTTCGATCTCCTCGCGCAGGATCATGCGGATCACGTTGCTGTTCAGATCGCCGGGAATGACATTGGGTGCGTTGATGCCGGAGTTCATCACCTCATCGTAGGTTTGCATCAGGTATTCGTTGTTTTCACGATTGGGGCGATGGCAAGAAACGCAGGTGCGACGAATGATGGGTTCCACGTGCAGGGAATAGGATGGTATGTCATCCGGACCCAGGGTGGGAACCGCTCCGGCGGCAGCGGCTTCCTGCGGAATCTCCACCCGGTCATCCCAGGTATAGCGCATGAAGGTCACGATGGCGCCAATGTCCGAGCGCTGCAGTTCCCCACCATAGGCTTTCCCGAAGGGCTGCATGCCCAAATCCTGCTGGCCGTAATCGATCACGTTGAAGATCGTGTCGTCCGTGCGGGTGTACATGAAGTCGGGAGCGTTGAGCGGATCCACGACCACGCCCTCGAGTCCCTCGACAGAGACGATCTCGCCGCCCTCGCCTTCAGAGCCGTGGCACTCGACGCAGTGTAGGCCGTACAGATCCTGGCCGATAACGATCTCGTCGGTGACCGAAGCCACAACGCTGAATTCTTCCTGTGGTGGTGTGGTTATGGAGGCCATGATCGTGAGTGCCACGATCCCCGCCACGGCCAGCGACATGACCGAGATGGCGATGGGACGTTTGCGCCAGTGGCGCAGAGGGCCGCGATCGTAGAAGGGCAGCAGCAGCAAGGCTAAAATAGCAATCACAGGCACGACCGTCGTACCCACCCATTCCAGCTGCCCCGGGAAGTACTTCAGGAGCTCAAACAGGAACAGGAAATACCATTCCGGTCGTGGGATGTAGGATGTATCGCTGGGATCGGCTGGGGGTTCGCTGGAGACGCCCACGAACGTGGCCAGCAAAATCAACACGAGAAACAGCGCAAACGACACCACCAAGTCCTTGTAGATGATGTCCGGGAAGAACTTCTCCCCGCGCTGCTTCTCGGCTTGATAACGTTCCTCGTAGCGTTTCTTCTCTGCTTGATCCACGGCGGCGCTCCTATTCGTCCTTGGCTGGCACGTGGCTGATGCCGATGCGGACCACGAGGTAGAGGTGGATGCCTACGATGGCGACGACCAGCGCGGGCAGGATCCAAATGTGCGCGCTGAAGAAGCGCACCAGCGTTAAGGTGCTCAGTTCCGTTCCTCCGCGCAGGGCTGTGTTGATGAAGGGGCCTATGAACGGGACCGTCTCTGTGATCGATGTAGCCACCGTAGTGGCCCAGAAGGCACGCTGGTTCCAGGGCAGAAGATAACCCGTGAAGCCCATCCCCAGCGTGAGCAGGAGCAAAAACACGCCCGTGACCCAGGTGATCTCGCGAGGGTATTTATAGGCGCCGTAGAAGAAGGTTCGCAGCATGTGCAGGAAGACGGTGATCACCAGCAGACTGGCGCCCCAGTGGTGAATGCCTCGAATCAACCAGCCGAAGGAAACCTCGGTCATGATGTAGTTGATGCTGTCGTAGGCCTGTTCCGGATGGGGCACGTAGTAGACGGTGAGGAAGATGCCGGTCAAACCTTGCAAGACGCCCAGGAAGAGCGTGGCGCTGCCGAGGGTGAAGAACCAGTTGACCTTTGGAACCTTGCGGTCCAGGATTGTGCGATAGATCGTTGTAAGGCCAAGACGCTCGTCCAGCCAGGAGATCCATTTCGCTGCCATATCAGCCCTCCACCAAATGGACCAGCAGGGTTCCGTCTTCGACCTTGTATTCAAAGCGATCGAGTGGGCGGGGCTGTGGCCCGGAGATGATCGAGCCGTCCTTGCCAAAGATGCCATTGTGGCAGGGACACACGAAGGCCTCCTGATCGTCCTTCCAGGATACCCGGCAGCTCAGATGGGTGCAGATATTCGAGAAGACATCGAATTCGTCGGCGGATTTACGGACCACGTAGACGCCGAAGCTGGTAGCGCTGCGTTCCCAACCAATTTGAGAAGTTCGCGTGAAGGTCGAGAGAATTGGGATATCCATGGGAATGTCTTCCAGTTTCCCGATGGGGACCCACTCATCGCTGGTGTGCTTCTTCAAACCGGGGGCGATTAAATAGCCGATGGCGGGGATTCCGATCACGGAGGCGATCACACTTCCGAGGAATGCGACCACGCCTGTCACGAAGCTTCGCCGGCTGATCCCTCCCCCATGCTCGATCTCGGGCATACGCACCTCCAGGTGCGGTTCTCGTTATGCTGTCGTGTAGACAGAGTGAATGGCTGTCCCAATCCCTGCCATTCTACATTGCCTTAAAGGGACCGGATAGTGAGCTTCTTCACCACGCTTTCATGAGCGATTTCATGATGGTTGGCTGCAGAATAACTGATAAGCGTCGCTGCTGGTGTGGAGGGAGTTACCTGTATAATCGAGGACAACCCCAACCAGAAGAAATTCTCTTCCCGTGTTTCCACTAGGAGGCACCATGGCGCTAAGTCGACGCGTAAGTTTTCTGGCAGGGCTGCGCTACCGTGGCAAGCAAGGCATGCTCAACTTCATCCTGCATCGCATCACAGGGTTGGGCATCGTAGCTTTTGTGGGCATACACGTTGTGGCGGGCTTCTTCGGCCAGCAGTTCGGCGATGACCTTTCCTTTGCGCTGAACACGATCTACGAATCTTGGCAGTTCCAACTCTTCGTCTATTTCAGTGTGCTGTACCATGCCCTCAACGGCACGCGTCTGACCTTGATGGACCTTTTTCCCAAGCTGATGCGGTTCCAGCGCGAATTGCTTTGGCTGCAATGGGCCATCTTCGTCGTCAGTTTCGGTTTTCCCTCCTATTTCCTGATCCAAACCTCGCTTTCAAGCAGTTAGCAGAGGCGAAGGAGAAACCGCATGCGAACCTCTCGCCCGATCCGTTCATCAGGATTCATCGAGTATGTCCTATGGCTCTTCACGCGATTCTCAGGATTGCTGCTTCTGCTGTTTGCAGCCATCAGCATGGGCGTCGCCTTTTCGCTGGGGGGCAGGACCCTGCTGGATCTCCCAACCATGACACGATGGGTCTTCTTCCCCAATCCCAACCATGTGGTCAACAGTGACATCCCCGACGTCAGTGTGGGATGGTCGAATGCCTTCTGGCAAATCTTCAGCGTGCTGATGATCTTTCTGGCAGCCGGACATGGCATCAACGGCGTGCGCATGGTGCTCGAGGATTACATCAGCAGACCGCTGCTCGTAGCCATGTTGCGTGTTCTGCTCTTCATGCTTTGGTTGGCCTGCATGATCTTTGCGGTCTACGTCATCCTGTATTCCTGAGCCGGGCATAGACCCTCTGGAGGGTATCACGGATGCAACATCAATACGAAGTCATCATTGTCGGCGCTGGCGGGGCAGGATTGATGGCCGCTCTCTATGCGTCTCGAGGCGCCAGAACCGCCGTGCTCAGCAAGCTCTATCCCGTACGATCGCATACCGGAACCGCGCAGGGAGGCGTCGGCGCTGCCTTGGGCAGTGAGGAAGAGGATCGCCCCGAATGGCATACCTTCGACACGGTCAAGGGCAGCGACTACCTCGGTGACCAGGACACGATCGAATTCATGTGCGAACAAGCCGTTCCCGTAGTGTATGAACTCGAACACATGGGACTGCCGTTCAACCGCACACCCGAAGGACGCATCGCACAACGACCGTTCGGCGGACATACCAACAACGAGACGGGCAAGAATGTGCGCCGCGCCTGCTATGCCGCCGACCGCACGGGGCACATGATCCTGCAGACGCTCTACCAGCAGTGCATCAAGAACAACATCACCTTCTTCGATGAGTTCCAGGTACTGGACCTGCTGATCACGGATGGGGTGTGCTGCGGGGTTGTGGCTTACGAATTGGCCACGGGCGAACTGCATACCTTCCATGCCAAGTCCGTGATCATCGCCATCGGCGGATGGGGACGGGTTTGGGAGATTACCTCCAATGCCCACTCCTACACCGGCGACGGTGTGGGCATCACCTTGCGGCGCGGCATCCCTGCGGAAGACATGGAGTTCTATCAATTCCACCCCACCGGAATCTACAAGCTGGGGATCCTCATCACGGAGGGTGTGCGTGGCGAGGGCGGCGTGCTGCTCAACAGCGAGAACGCGCGCTTCATGGAGACCTATGCCCCCACGGCCAAGGATTTGGCCTCGCGTGATGTCGTCAGTCGCGCCATGTATTTGGAAATGCGCGACGGTCGCGGCATCGATGGAAAGCGCTATCTGAACCTCGACGTTCGCCCAGACACCGTGAACAAGTACGCGCAGAAGGATGGCCGTACATTCCCCGACGGATCGCCCTATAGGCTTTCAGCCGCCGATGTCATGGCCAAGCTGCCGGACATCATTGATTTCTGCCGCACGTACATGGATGTCGATCCGGTGACGCAACCCATGCCGGTTCAACCCACGGCGCATTACGCCATGGGCGGCATTCCCACCGACGTGCACGGGCGCGTGCTCATCGACGAGAAGAACACGGTCATGCCGGGGTTGTATGCTGCAGGAGAATGTGCCTGTGTGTCGGTGCATGGTGCCAATCGTCTGGGAACGAATTCGCTGCTCGATCTCATCGTCTTCGGCAAGGAATCGGGTGTCCGGGCGGCTGAATTCGCCAACCAGAACGGTTTCGTCGCTCTGCCTGATGACCCAGTGGATTTCACCCGCCAACAACTCGATGCCCTGCGCAACGGCAGCGGCAAGGAAAAGGCCGCCGATCTCCGCCAAGAGATGCAGAAGGTGATGTTCGATCATGTCGGCGTCTTCCGCACGCAGGATGGTATGCGCGAAGCAGTGGACAAGGTCCGCGAGTTGAAGGAACGCTTCCAGGAAGTCCGCGTGGATGATCAGGGATACCTGTACAACACGGACATCCTCGAGGCCTGGGAAGTGGGCTGCTTGTTGGATATCGCCGAAGTCACCGCCGTGTCGGCGCTGGAGCGCACCGAATCACGCGGCGCTCATGCCCGTGAGGACTACCCCAAGCGCGACGACAAGAAATGGCTCAAACATACGCTGGCCTTTCTCAAGAAGGACGAGGTCGAGCTGCGCTACAAACCGGTGACGATCACCAAGTTCCAGCCCAAAGCGCGTGTGTATTAGGAGAGGCGGCATGAAGGTCAAACTTCGCATCTTACGCTATGATCCTGAGAAGGATAAACGCCCTCACTTCGAGAATTATGTCGTCGAGGGTCAACCCAACGACCAAGTGCTGGATCTGCTCAACCAGGTGAAGTGGTATCAGGATGGCACACTCGCCTACCGCCGCTCCTGCGCTCACGGGATCTGCGGGTCGGACGCCATGCGCATCAATGGCGTCAACCGCCTGGCCTGCAAGGTCCTGGTCAAGGACGTGGGCAGGAAGATCAAGATCGAGCCGCTGCTGGGCATGCCGGTGGTCAAAGACCTTATCGTGGACATGGAGCCCTTCTTCGAGCATTATCGCAGCGTGATGCCCTATTTCGTGAACGACGATCCGCCTCCGCAGCGCGAGCGCCTGCAGAGCATCGTGGAACGGGAACGCTTCGACGATACCACGAAGTGTATTCTGTGCGCCGCCTGTACGACCTCCTGTCCCTCCTTCTGGGCCAGCGGTGAGTATATCGGCCCGGCAGCGTTTGTGCAGGCCCATCGATTCATCTTCGACAGCCGCGATCGAGCCGCCGCTGAGCGGCTGGTAGTCCTCAATGAACGCATGGGTGTGTGGCGCTGCCACGACATCTTCAATTGTACGGAGGCATGCCCGCGCGAAATCGAGATCACCAAGGCCATCGGCGAATTGAAGATGGCGGTCGCCAAAGGCAGGATCGACTGAGCGGTGTTCGAAGCAGGATAACCAACCAGCGTTAGAGGTCTCATGGATCTCCAGGCTGAATTCAATCGCTCACCGCGCATATTGATCGTTGACGACGACTGGCTGAGTCGCGATCTCCATGCGGAATACCTGACCACCTCTGGTTGTGAGGTGGTCGCTGCTTCCAGCGGCGAAGCTGCACTCGAAGCCATCCGCGGTCAGCCTCCCGATCTGGCCCTCGTGGACCTGCAGATGCCGGGCATGGATGGGTTGGAGCTCTGCCGGGCGATGAAGCAGGCTCCGGACACGCGCTTCGTACCGGTGATCATTGTTACGGCCTTGGACAGCGAAGACGACGAACTCAGGGCCATCGAAGCCGGCGCCGACGACTTCATCACCAAGCCCTTCAGATCGATCATCCTGCTCACGCGCGTGCGCTCGCTGTTGCGCCTCAAGAATCTGCATGATGAAATCGAGAAGCGCAATCGGCTGCTGCAGCAGACGCTCAATCGTTACATGGCAGAGGATCTGACCGAGGTGATCCTCACCGATCCGGAGCGCTACCTGAAACTCGGAGGAGAGATCCGCCCGGTTACGGTGCTCTTCGCCGATATTCGCGGCTTCACGCATTATGCGGAAGGACACGCCGGTCCACAGGTGATCGGCACCTTGAATCGAATCTTCACCGAGTTGAGCCAGGTGGTCTTCCGCCACAAGGGCACCTTCGACAAGTATTTGGGCGATGGTTTGATGGCCTTCTACGGCGCTCCTGTTCCGGGAGAGGATGATGCCCAACGCGCCGTGGACACAGCACGGGAGATGCAGCGTGTCTTTCGCACGGTATGCGCAGAGGCTGGTGATGAACTCTCCTCGCTGGCGCTTGGCGTTGGCTTGCATTCGGGCGAGGCTGTGGTGGGGAACGTCGGATCCGAGCAGATGATGGATTACACGGTTGTGGGCGATGTGCCCAACGTGGCCAAGCGGCTTCAAGAGGCCGCCGCCGCATGGCAGATCCTGTTGAGCGAAGCCACATACGATCAGATCGAGGGCGTGCAGGCAGAGAAGCTGGATCCGATCCGCCTGCCGGGAAAGAGCGGGCAGTTCGTGGTGTACGCCATCGAGTGCAGAGATTGACGGGAGGCGTATCCCTGCAGCGAACTGGTGGTGGAAAGGCGTTATAATTTTCTAGAGCCCCAGTAGCTCAATTGGACAGAGCGAGGCTCTCCTAAAGCCTAGGCTGTGCGTTCGATTCGCACCTGGGGCACAAAGAGGCGAGTGTGGATGATACGATCCGCACTCGTCAGGCTTTTCCACATTCCTTCTCAGCCGTGGGTAGAGGCGTTGAGGAGTTCCCCCGATTTATTAAACACCGGAAGAAGAGACTCTGATCATGATGGATTCGGGAAGTCAGGGAGCCATCTTGATCTCGAGCATGAGCCCAAGATGATCGGAGGACCAGAGCCAACCCGTGTCGGTGGGCGATGGCCGATCGAAGACGATCTCCGCGCTTTGAATACGCATCGTTGCTCCTGTGCGCGGCACCATGAAGATGTAGTCAATGCGTTTTTCCAGGGGCTCGGAAGGGTCTGTGGTCAGTTCATCGATGCAGCAAGTCCATCCCAGGTCGGTTGCATGCACGGAGCGGTAGGCATCCGTCCAAACCGTGGCCAGCGCGAGCATATGCGCTTCATCCTCCCTGGCGTTGAAGTCGCCCCCCACGATGGCTGGAGCGCGGCCGGTTGCCTGCACGAATGCCTGCAGGGCTTCGGCCTGGGCTTGATTGATCTCGTCTTCACCGTCCGTGAGATGGGTGACGAAGACATCGACGTCGCCCCAAGGAGTGATCGCTGTGGCATGCAGCGCGATGCGGTGCTCGAAGAACGCTGCTCGAGGGCGAAGCTCTGTAAAGGAGGGATTCTTCAGCGCATAGCGGCTGAGGATGGCGGAGCCCTCCTCGAAGAAGATCGCCCAGCGGTTGCCGTTGGAGCGAAGATAGACGTGGTTCATGCCGCAGCGCTGAGCGATGTACTCGGCAACATCTCCCAGTGTAACCGTCCACGGGACCTCCTGCAGTAAGACGATGTCGGCGTCTAGGGCAAGGATCTCATCGGCGATAAGATCCATTCGCGATTCAAGATGTTCGAAATCCGGATGACCATGGAGCATGTTCAACGAGGCCACGCGCAGGGGGCCGTCGAGCCGCCGGGCATCTGTCGCGCAACCTTGCGGACAACCGCGCACATTCCTGCCGGGTCTGCTCACGTTGAGTAGCCAGATGGCCAGTGCAGCCCCCAAGAGGATCGCGATCCAAATCAATTTACGGCGGAGGGGCATGATCCTTGGCTTCCAAGAAAGGATGTGATGGAGCTTGTAACGGATGTCAGTCTACCCGGGGGAAGGAAGGCCGTCAAATCTGTCCCAGGAAGGAAGAATCTTGACATGGAGCGCGTTTAGTAGTACAATTGTTCTAGACCGTTGGGCAACTGTACACTGCACTGACCACCCGGGTCAGAACGATAGATTGCCCCCATCGGAAAGGATATTCCCCATGTATCAGAGAATCGTTCTTGCTGGCAACCTCGGGCGTGATCCCGAAATGCGCTACACGCCGAGCGGACAAGCCGTTACGAATCTGTCTGTGGCCACCAATCGCACGTATACAGACAGCAGTGGCGAGCAAGTCAAGGAGACAGTGTGGTTCCGGGTCTCCGTTTGGGGCCGACAGGCAGAGAGCTGCCATCAATACCTGCGCAAAGGACGGCAGGTGCTGGTCGAAGGGCGCCTGATCGGAGATGAGAACGGCAACCCCAGAATTTGGACGCGCCAGGACGGCACACCCGGAGCCTCGTTTGAGGTCAATGCTCAGACGGTGCGTTTCCTCGGCGGGCGCGATGATGCTGATGTCGACTTTGAAGGCGGTCCAAGCGCGCCTGAATCTGAGGACGACATCCCCTTCTGATCCATTCCATACGATTGCCCTCAGCCGACAGCATGCCGGCTGAGGGCATGATCCTATGTGGAGTGTTCCATGGCAGATCAACCCAAGAAACCTAAAACCGCGGCTCGCGTGCGGGTGCACCTTCCGAAGGATCTCGAACCCATCTACAGCAATTTTGCCATGATTACGAACTCCCCCTCGGAGATCGTGATCGACCTGGCTCAGGTCATGCCGCAGATCCCGGAGGCGAAAGTGCAGGCGCGGGTGATCATGACGCCTCGCAACGCGAAATTGTTGCTGCGAGCGATTCAGGAGCATATGGGGCGTTTCGAGACGCAGTATGGTGAGATCGATATTTCCGGACCCGGGCCAAGCCTCGCAGACCAACTCTTCCGTCCCCCCTCGCCCGAATCCCCGGATAGCGAGTAGCGGAGATGGATAAACTGGATGCAATCGGAGAACAGATACGCAAGCACCTGGAGGAGAAGAACGCCGCGCGGGACGGTGCGCTGAAGCATTCTCGAACCTTGATCCGGCATTGTTCCATGGCCATACGAGCGGTCCATCGCAACGACCGGAAGGTCGCAGAGGAACACATCCAATCCGCCAATGAACTGGTGAAGACGCTGCAACAAGATCTCTCTGCATATCCCGACCTTTACCATGCCGGATACACGCGCGACGCGTTCAAGGAATACGCTGAAGCCTGCATTACCTTCGCTCTCGTCTGCGGGGAGCCGCTGCCTGATCCGGATGCGTTAGGCGTGGAATACGTGGCCTACTTGGGAGGATTGGCGGAGACTGTCGGTGAGCTGCGTCGTCGAAGCTTGGATCTGCTGCGACATGACGAAATCGAGGAAGCCGAGAGATTGCTTTCCATCATGGACGATATTTATGGATTGCTCGTGACGATCGATTTCCCGGATGCGATCACGGGCAATCTGCGTCGTCTCAACGACATGGTGCGTGGTGTAACCGAGCGCACGCGGGGTGATCTGACGACCAGCTTCCAGAGGCGTGAGCTCAGATCGGCGATGCTTGCTGTTGAAAAGAAGTTAAACCGATCCTGACTGTCGATAGCGTGTGGATTTTGACCAGTGGATGCTGTGAACGAAGTCCTTTTGATCCGTCTCCGCTATAATACTTCCCATGAGCCATCATAATCCTCCCCGGAGCATTGCCGTCGTTGCCCATCATCGGATGAAGGAAGCGCCTGCATTGGCATCCGAGATTGCGGCTTATCTGCGCGAGCGCAAGATCGAGGTTGCCCATGGCACCCTCATCGACCAGGAGTTATGTGAGCAAGTGCGCTCGGGAGCGTTCGAGTTCTTCATCGCCGTGGGTGGGGATGGCACGATGTTGCGCGCCGGCCACATCTGCGCACCGCAGCAGGTTCCCATCTTGGGAATCAATCTGGGACGATTTGGATTTCTTGTCGAGGTTGAACGGGGGGATTGGCAGCAGGTCATGGAGCGCGTCTTGAAGGGGGAGTATTGGCTCGAAGAACGCATGATGCTCAAGGCCGAACAGGAGCGGAACGGCAAGATCTTGGGCACGTGGGTGGTCCTGAATGAATGCTTCGTGGGACGTGGGGAGATCGTGCGCCCCGTGCGCTTGCTGGCGGAGGTCGACGGCCGGCATCTGACGACTTATGTTGCCGACGGGTTGATCACAGCGACCCCAACGGGATCGACGGCCTATGCGCTGGCTGCCGGCGGCCCCATTCTGCCTCCGGAACTGCGCAACATCCTCATCGTTCCCGTAGCTCCGCATCTCTCGGTCGATCGGGCGGTTGTGCTCCATGAGGGTTCTTGGGTGCGCATCACCATTCGAACCGATCATCAGGCCATCCTCAGCGCAGATGGGCAGGCTCCGGTACCACTCCAGGATGAGGATCACGTGGTCGTGCGCGCCAGCGAGCACAGCACGTTGTTCGCACGCCTGCGCGATCCGAGTTATTTCTATCAAAATCTGACTTCCCGCATGAACCAGAATCCATCGGCGAAAGGATGATCGTGTCCGAGCAGATTCTCACGTGCATCAATCATCCCGATCGCGAGACCACCTTGCGTTGTAATCGATGCGGGCAGCCGATCTGTACGAGCTGTGCCATTCAGACACCTGTGGGATATCGCTGCCCGGCCTGCGTTCGAGGGCAGCAGCAGGTATTCGAGACAGCAATTGGGTTCGATTACGCCATCGCCGCCGTTCTGGGATTGGTAGGCGTGGGCTTGGGGACCTTCCTGCTGGGCTTCCTCGGCTTCTGGGGCTTCTTCCTCGCCCCCGTGATGGGAGGCGGCTTGGCGGAAGGCATTCGCACCGCGGTTCGCCGCAGGCGAAGCCGCAATTTGCCCCTGACCGCCGCAATCGGAGGCGCTCTGGGCGTGTTGATCTACATCGGATATGCTTTCGGGCCGTTGTTGGCGGCACTGCTGACACAGGGAAGTCTGAACCTGGCTTGGGTAGGTAGGAATTTGGTTTCGATTCTGTGGCCGCTGGGGCATGGAGCCCTGGTCATCACGATCCTGTACATGCGTTTGAGGGCAATAAGGACGTAGGTTCGAAGTCATGTTGAGAGAGTTACGGATCCGGGATTTTGCCATCATCCATGAGCTCGAGCTCTTCTTGGAGCCGGGCTTTGTGGTCTTCACGGGTGAAACCGGGGCCGGCAAGTCGATCATCATAGACGCCGTGGAACTGCTGCTCGGAGGCAGAGCCGAGAGCGCTATGGTGCGCACGGATGCCAAGGCGGCGATCATCGAAGGGACCTTCCAGATGAACGCCTATGTCCAGCATGCGTTGAATCCATTTCTGGAGCAGGAAGGGCTGCTCGACGAGCCAGAGGTTTTATCCCTGGGCCGGGAAATTCGTCTTGAGGGACGCAACATCTGCCGTGTGAATGGGCGTACCGTCAATTTGAGCACCATGAGGACGATCGGGGAGCTCTTGGTCGATGTGCACGGCCAATCCGAGCATCTGAGTCTGCTCAGGGTCCGGGAACACATCAACCTTCTGGATCGCTACGCGCGGGCTGAGAAACTAAGGGATGATTTCGCTGGGCTGTATCGAGATCTTGGGCACGTGCAGGTTGAACTCGCAGAACTGCGGCAGCGAGAACGTGACGCTGCCCGGAAGGCGGAGCTGCTGGAGTTCCAGATTCAGGAAATCGAAGCAGTTGCACTGCGTCCCGGGGAAGATAAGGAGCTGGTCGAAGAGCGTACACGCTTGGCGAACGCCGAGCAGTTGGCGACGCTTGCGGAGGCCGGGATCGAAGCCCTGGTGGTCGGACACCACGGAGAGAGATCGGCCTCCGATCTGCTTGGTGAGAGCGTGGCCAGCCTCGAAAGATTGGCCAAGGTCGATGCCAGCATGGAGCCCTTGAACCTGGAGGCGCAGGCGCTGCTCGAGCAACTCCAAGATCTCTCCAAACGACTGCGGTTGTACCGGGAGGAGGTCGAATTCAATCCCGCCAGGTTGGATCAGGTCGAAGAGCGGCTGGGATTGATCCGTTCCCTGGAGCGGAAGTATGGCGAGGGGATACATGCGGTGCTGGAGCAGGCCGACCAGGCCAGGAAGGAACTTGAAACCATCATCCATGCCGAGGAGCGTATCCAGGAATTAGCGCAACGGGAGGCCGGGCTGTTGGAGCAACTGGGAGATCTCGGCGAGCAGCTCTCGCAGATGCGCAGAGGCGCAGGCGACCAGTTGGCGGAAGCCATTGAAATGGAACTGAAGGATCTGCAGATGGCCGGGGCTCGCTTCAACACCGATTTCCGCTGGGAACCGGATCCAGCCGGCGCGCCAGTGGGAGAAGAGCGCTACTCCTTCGGTCCAACCGGCTTGGATCAATTGGAGTTTCTGATAGCCCCCAATCCTGGAGAGGGGCTCAAACCGTTGGTGAAGATCGCTTCCGGCGGCGAAACTTCACGCATGATGTTGGGCTTGAAGAGCGTGCTTGCCCAGCAGGATCGCACGCCGACATTGATCTTCGACGAGATTGACCAGGGGATCGGTGGAAGAGTGGGGGCCATCGTCGGGCAAAAGCTCTGGGGACTGGCGGCAAGCCATCAGGTATTGTGCGTCACGCATCTACCCCAACTTGCAGCCTTTGGCGATCAACACTTCAAAGTTGAGAAGCACGTCGAAGCAGGGCGTTCGCTGGCTCAGGCGATTCCATTATCCGGAGACAAGCGCGTCGCTGAACTGGCGTTGATGCTGGGAGGTGTCAGCCCGGCAAATCTCGAGAGCGCCAGCGATTTGATAGCTCATGCTGTGGAGACGAAGGAAGCTGTGAAGGTGGGCTGATGGATGCTTATCCACGCCAAAGAAAACCGCTCCGACGTCGTCGGAGCGGTTTGGGTTTCCTATTGAGGTTCGGTCAGGCCGATACTTCTTCCTTGACCTTGACCTGAGAACCTTTCTCGGACTTACGGAAAACAATGCCTTCCTTCTCGTTGTAATCGACGATCACGGAGTCGCCTTCATCCAGTTCACTCTGCAGGAGCTTCACAGAAAGCGGGCTCTCGATGTGCTTCTGCAGCGCACGCGCCAGGGGGCGGGCGCCGAATTCGGGCACATAGCCTTCTTTCGCCAACCAATTCCGGGCGGCTTCGGTCAGTTCCACTCCAAGTCCGTGCTCGGAGAGACGTTCCCGGATCTGCTCCATCTGAAGATCGACGATCTGCTGCATGTGTTCCTCAGCGAGGCGGCAGAAGATGATGATCTCGTCGATGCGGTTGAGAAACTCCGGCCGGAACGTGTCCTTGAGCGCCTTCTCGATCTTCTCGTCGGCAATATCGTTGCGATCCTTGTCCTCATCTTCGCCCCCGCGGCGGAAACCGAGCGTACCCGAGCGGGTCACGAACTCGGTACCCAGGTTGGAGGTCATGATCAGAACCGTGTTGCGGAAATCGACCACATGGCCTTGACCGTCGGTGAGGCGTCCATCATCTAAGATCTGCAGCAAGGAGTTCCAGATCTCGGGATGCGCCTTCTCGATCTCGTCGAACAGGACCACGCGGTAGGGTCGGCGGCGCACGGCCTCGGTCAACTGGCCACCTTCCTCGTAGCCCACATATCCCGGAGGTGCGCCGAACAGGCGGGAAACGGTGTGCTGTTCGCGGTATTCGCTCATGTCGATGCGCACCAGGGCATCTTCGCTGTCGAAGAGGAACTCGGAAATCGCCTTGGCCATCTCGGTTTTGCCCACGCCGGAAGAACCCAGGAAGATGAAGGAACCGATCGGACGGCGTGGATCCTTGAGGCCCGCGCGCGCGCGACGGATGGCGTCTGCCAGCGCGTTGATGGCCTCGTCCTGCCCGATGATGCGCTCCTTGAGCCGCTCCTCCATGTTCAGGAGCTTTTGGGCTTCGGTTTCCAGCACCTGGCTCATTGGAATACCGGTCCACATCGACACCACCTCGGCGATGTCGTTCTCATCCACGACCTCGTCGAGTTGATGTTCAGCCTCCCAGGTATCGCGCTTCTCGCGGAAATCCTTTTCGAGTCGCAGGCGTTCGGACTTCTTCTCGGCGGCGCGTTCGTAATCGCGCTCCAATCCGGCCTGTTCCTCCTCGGCCAGGAGCCGGTCGATCTCAGACTTGAGCTCCTTCAATTCGGAGGGGAGGGAGTAAAGAGCCACGCGCAGTTTGGCTGCGGCTTCGTCGATGACATCGATGGCCTTATCGGGAAGATGCCGATCGGTGACGTAGCGATGGGAGAGCTTGGCGGCTGCAACCAGGGCTTCGTCGGAGAAGCGCACTTTGTGATGTGCCTCGTAGCGGTCGCGCAATCCCGCTAGCATTTTGATGGTCTCATCAACGGACGGCTCGTCGACGTAGATCGGAGCGAAGCGGCGTTCGAGGGCCGCATCCTTCTCGATGTGTTTCCGATATTCGTCGAGCGTGGTGGCGCCGATGCACTGCAGTTCGCCGCGCGCCAGGGCCGGTTTGAGCATGTTGGAAGCGTCCATGGCTCCCTGCGCCGCGCCGGCACCGACGACGGTATGCAATTCGTCGATCATGAGGATGATCTCGCCTTCGGAGCGCTGGATCTCCTCGATGGCGGCCTTAAGCCGTTCCTCGAATTCTCCTCGGAAGCGGGAGCCGGCGATCATGGCACCCAGATCGAGCGAGACCACGCGCTTGCCCATCAAGATCTCCGGGACATCGTTGTCGGCGATCTTCTGCGCCAGACCCTCGGCGATGGCGGTTTTACCCACGCCGGCCTCGCCGATCAGCACCGGGTTGTTCTTGGTCCGCCGGGAGAGTATCTGAATCAGCCGCAGGATCTCCTCATCGCGCCCGATGACCGGATCGAGCTTGCCTTCCTTAGCAAGCTGCGACAGATCGCGTGAATACTTCTCGAGTGTCCGGTAGCGTGATTCGGCCTTGCGGTCGGTCACACGCTGCCCGCCGCGAATTTCCTTGATCACGTCGTAGACGCGGTCCTTGGTGATGCCTTCCGATGTCAGCAGGCGCGCAATGGCCGTGTTCCCTTCGGAAAGGATGGCCAGGAAGATGTGCTCTGTGGAGATGTACTCATCCTTCAATCGACTGGCTTCCTTGTTGGCCATGTCGATGACGCGCTTGACGCGCGGCGTGATGAAGATCTGGCCCTGCCCTCCGCCATAGATGGTGGCCTTGGGGCTGGAGCGAAGCTGCTCGTCGATGCGATCCGAGAGGGACTGCATGTCCACGTTGAGCTTCTCCAGGATCTGGGGGATCACGCCCTGAGGTTGTTCGATGAGCGCCAGCAGGATGTGCTCAGTATCGATTTGATTGTGCCCGTAGCGCTGAATGATTTCCGCTGCACGCTGGGCGGCATCCTGTGCACGCTCTGTGAAGCGATCAAATCGCATCATGATAACCTTCCTTGAAGCGTTCCGCTCGGAAACGCTGTCAGCCGGCATTATATCATCCGGCATGCATGCAGTATCCCAACGGAGCATCAGAATCACGTTTGAATCCTACTCCATTGGCGCATGAGATCAGCCCGTGACGTAGGTACAGGTCATTCGCTGCAAAACGTTTCCCAGGCGTGGAAGGGGCTGCGAATGCGGGTACAATGCCCTCATGCCTGCTGAGTGGACGCAGAAGTTACTGGTCTGGTACGAGGAGCATGCGCGTGATCTCCCATGGCGGAAAACGCGCGATCCGTATGCCATCTGGATCGCGGAAGTGATGCTGCAGCAGACGCGCGTCGAGACCGTGATCCCCTACTACGAACGCTGGATGGCGAGTTTTCCGACGATCGAAGCGCTGGCGGACGCGCCGAGGGAGCAGGTGCTGGCGCATTGGGAGGGCCTTGGTTATTATCGCCGGGCGCACCATCTTCACCAGGCCGCGCAGCGTGTAGTCGAAGACCATGGGGGGCTACTACCCTCCGACTTGAAGGATTTGGAGAAGCTTCCCGGCATCGGGCGCTACACGGCAGCTGCCGTCGCCGCCATCGCCTACGACCACGATGTGCTGGCGCTGGACGGCAACCTGCGGCGCGTGCTCGCAAGGCTGATCGATCTGGAGATCGATGCCAAGTCTTCGGAAGGCGAAAGGCGAATCCGAGAGGCCGGGATGGCTGCGCTGCCGGAGCGCCAGGCCGGGATCTTCAACCAGGCCTTGATGGATCTCAGCTCGCAGCTATGCAGACCGCGGGCGCCGCGCTGTTCCGAGTGCCCATTGGAAGCGGCCTGCCTCGCCAACCAGCATGGGGTTCAGGAGCAGCGTCCGGTGCGGGCGTCTCGCAAGCCGCTTCCCCATCTGACGGCGGCGGTGGGAGTCCTTCACCGGGACGGCAAGGTGCTCATCGGACGCAGGCCGGAGGGCGGAGTCCTGGCAGGGCTGTGGCAGTTCCCGGGCGGAAGATTGGAACCCGGGGAGAGCCTGGAAGCTTGCCTGCGCAGGGAATGGGTGGAGGAGTTGGGCGTGCAGATTGAGCCGACGGAGAAGATCGGCGTCTACGATCATGCCCACACGAATTTCCGCATCACCGTGCATGCCTTCACATGCCGCTTGTTGCAGGGCGAGCCTCAGGCGCTGGATCACACCGAGATCCGCTGGGTGGAGATATCCCACCTGGGCGATTACCCCATGGGCAAGATCGATCGCCAGATTTCCTTGGCCTTGGCGGCCGGAGGGAGTATGCTTCAAAAGGACTCTTGATCCCATCTACGGATCCTGGAACTTAGAAGATAGAAAGGCGCAATTTTCCGATGATCCCCACGATCCTGGTTTCCGCAGCCTACATCGCCGCGCAGATGCTCGCCGACATCACCAGCCTGAAGATCGTGCCCCTGTTGGGCTTCTCGATGGACGCCGGCACGCTGATCTACCCGCTGACCTTCACGCTGCGAGACCTGGTCCACAAGGTCGCTGGAAGGCGCGGCGCGCGCGTGCTCATTGTTGCCGCCGGCGTGATCAACCTGGCCATGGCGGGTCTCTTCTGGGTGGTGAGCCGCATGCCCTACGACCCTGCAGCCGGACCGCAGCCAGACTGGGACGCCGTACTGGCGCCGGTGTGGCGCATCGTGATCGCCTCCATCGTGGCTGAATTGGTCTCCGAGTTGATCGACACCGAGATCTACCAGCTCTGGGTGACGCGCATCACACGCCGCTTCCAATGGATGCGCGTGCTCACGAGCAATGCCGTCAGCGTGCCGCTCGACAGTCTGATCTTCGTCTGGGCGGCCTTCGGGGGCGTGTTCGAAGCCGGCGTGGTGTGGTCGATCTTCTGGGCCAACGTGCTGCTCAAGGGCGCTGTGACGCTCCTCAGCCTGCCGGCAATCTACCTCGTGCGCGGGGATCGAAAGGCGAATTAGGAATAAAGGTTCAAGAGACCACGACGAGTGGGGCCGAGAATCACAGGGGTTCATCCCTTCTCCCAGGAATTTCAGACACCAGTAAATCCCATCTCCACTTCTTCGATCGCGTGTGGGCGCGGCAGACGCAAGATCATCTCAGTGGGATGATCGTGACGGATTGACCAGTGTTGAGGGCATGAGTGTTTGGGGAATGTCGCGATTTGGGCAGGATATGTCAGTTCTCAAGCAACTGAATATCGATTGTGAACCATCCGTCGCCGCTGTCGACGAGTTCGATGTTGTAGAGCACGGTCGAGGGGAGGGTGCTGTCCAACTGTTCCCAAAAACTGTTTGATCCGTTGTCGCCCAGAATCTCGGCGTTCACAGCCAGATCATAATTCCAGTGCGGATCGATGTCGTTGAACTGGAAGATGCCGTTGGCATCCGTGCGTGTGGTGAGATACTGCCCGGTGGTTTGGCACCATAGGGCAACCTGTACGTCCACCAGACGGTTCCACGCTTCGTCCAGAACCGTGCCATGGATTTTATTAGTCGATAGCTGTTCAGCCGCAACCGGAGCGGGAGTGCCGACGCGCTCCAATCGGAAGGAATCGAACCAGAAATTGCGATCGCAGGAGTCGTCATACGTCGCGCCGCAGGTTATGGCATCGTTGGCGAACAGGAAGCCCAAGGCATGCACGCCCTGGAAACCGGTGATCTCGAAGCTGCCGCCGTTCCCCTCCACGCTGCAGTGAGGATCATCACCGGTCCACTGAACCTCCCCCATCAGCCTGCCGTCGACGTAGATCTCGACCTCTACGGGGCCGGGATCGTCCGGCAGGCCGAAGATGTGCAGGTTGTAGGTCTCGTTGGTGTCCGGGAAGTCAACCAGGTATTCGGCGGCATCGCCTTGATCCCATCCGACCAAGAAGACGGTGTCGCGTGAAGCCTCGCAGGCATCCGGTCTGGATCCGGCGGCGTCCATCCCCAGAGTACCCCAGTAGTCTTCCGCCTGGCGCGTCTCGCCGGGTTCGACGACCTCGAGGCTCCGGTTTGTCAGGGGCAGCGGTTCGGTCAGGAGGGAGCCGTCATTTCCCAGCATTCGGCCGCCGGTCAGGGTCGGGGCGGTGTAGTCGGCGATGAATTCGGAGGGATGAGTGTAGCCGAAGTAATCCGGATGCCAGGGGTAGGTGTAGCCGGGACCGGCGTAGAAACCGCAGATGTCCGATCCGTCACCGAAAAATCTCATCTCCCAATGCAGATGCGTGTCATAGCCATTGTCGAATTGCGTGCCGATGATCTGACCCTTGTAAACCACCTCTCCCTCATGCACGTTCACATCGCCCAGATGCCCGTACATTGAGTAGACCTTCTCACCGTTGCCGAGATTGTGTTCGATTACCACCACGCGTCCGGGGTAGGTGATGTACCAGGCTTGGTAGCGGTAGACGACGCCGTTGGCCACGGCGCGGACGGGCGTGTTCAAGTCGGCAGCCCAGTCTTCGCCCGCATGGAAGGTCAGGCGGTTGGGTACGTGGAAGCAGACCGAATCGCCCTGCCTCCAGGTCGGATGGGCGCCATATTTCTGAGTCAAACGGGCTCCGGCCAAGGGATGTCGGAATGTGGTGGCCGTGGGAATGAAGTTCGCAGGTTGGGTACTCTGAAGACTCAGCGGGTAGGTGTTTGGACTGGAGAGGGAGATGCTTTCGAACAGGAGGTTAGTTTGTGGAGCTTGGAACAGCGTGTTGGTTTGCGGATTCACGCCGTGATCCAATGCACGCGGCAGACCTTCACTGCGCGCAGGCGTGAAGCTCGTGGATAGCGTCAGGATTAGGCCTAGGAAGAGCGCCAATCCCCACCGCCTCGGGAGCGTTCCCAGATGCGATCCGGCCATCTTCTTCCCCATTCCGGGGTTCGTCACTGTTCCAGGCTCCGGGTCGATTGCGCCCATGCTTGGATCGCAATCGATGGTTGGCTTCAGGCGCAGCGAAGTTTCTCGGTTGCGAGAGTCAAAAAACAGCCCTATTGGCCGATTTTACCAGGGGTTGTGTTGAGAAATGCTAGCGCCATCGGCTGGCCAAGGACCCCAGTTTGCTTGTCTTTACCAACGTGAGCCCAAACAAAATGCCTACCCCGATCCATTAAACCATTTCCGTCTCACCGGCTGAATAGGACCTTCATCACAGATACAACTGCAGAGCGCTCGAGGTTCATGCCCCAGAATCAAGGATTCCGGGCAAAATGTAGAGGGGGCAAGCGCTCCCCCGGCGCCTCCTGCCTGGGAATCAGGACAATCCTTGGACCGGTCCCGTCATGCCGGAGTTCCGCTGGTTCCGACAATCCATACGACCTGCAGTCTGTGCTCGCTTTCCTCCTGCTCGATATCTCCGGTGTTTCCCGCTTGACACGATCCCTGTGAGGCGTTATTAACAATACCATCCTTCCAGTGCGAACACTGCGCACGAACACTCCCGAGGAAAACTTCCATGCATGTATACATTCTCTTCGCTCATCCCAGCCGGGAATCGTTCAATCGAGCCGTCCTGGACCGCTTCACACAGGGTCTGCGGGAGGCGGGCCACAGCTTTGAGATCGGCGATCTCTACCGGATGGGCTTCGAACCCAACATGGATTTGAGTCAATACCAGCGCGAGGTCGGGCTCGATCCCACGGTGCCGGTCCCCGAGGATGTCCGTGCCGAGCAGGAAAAGATCAACCGTGCGGATGCCCTGGCTTTCATCTACCCGGTTTGGTGGAGCGACTGCCCCGCCATCCTCAAGGGCTGGTTCGACCGGGTGCTTACGTACGGGTATGCATATTTCTACGACGACAACGAGGAACGCAAGACGGAAATCGACCTGCAGAAGGCGATCGTCATCTGCCCTGCTGGTCACACCGTGGAGCATCTCGAGGAGATCGGCATCGCCGAGAGCATGGAGCGGATCATGCTCCAGGACCGGCTGCTCGGCGTGGGCGTTCGAGAAGCCAGGATGGAAATCCTCGGAGGGATGATGCCTGATGACGACACCTACCGGGACGAGAACCTCGCCACAGCCTACGACCTCGGCAGATCGTTTTGAAGACTGCGGTCAACGGAGCGCGCCGATCCGTTTCCGAAGCGAATGGGATGCGCGCAAAGCCCTGCACCGGACATCCACTGTCATAGACTTCCGACCGGCAAGATCCATTCCCGATCGCGGAATGGTATAACCCCGCTTGCGCCTCAGGGCTGAGGGGGCTATATGGGTATCCGGAATTGTAGTTACTCTGAAGCAGCGTTGAAGCCCAGCGCTTCCCTATCCGCACGGAAGAGAATCAACTGCCGCTCGTCCAACTCGTACCGCATGATTTCGCCGAGGAATTCCAACAGGTATTGCTCCTGCTCCATCAAGCCCTCGGGCTCCAGGCAGGCCATCTCCGTCATCCCGATGCCGGAGAAGCCGATTTGGGCTCCCTCAATGGCATAGGTTCCGAAGAAGCTGTTGCATCCAGCGTTCCCGTTCACCTGTCCGCCCTCGAAGGCCAGCGTGAATTGCGTGCCTTCGATGATGGTGGACTTCCGGACCGCGAAGAGGTCCCAGGACGTACCCTCCAGGATCAGCTCAGAGCCCACCTGATCGGTTGGACCCTCAACGGTAGGACTTTCGGTCACAGTACAGCTCGATAGCGCGGCAAGTAGAAGAAATGAACTTATAAGCAGAATGTGTTTGGTTTGCATAGGTTTAGGTTCTCTCCTTAGTCATCTCAAGCAAAGGACGTTTTCTGGGGAGAGTCTGTTCCCTTTCGCACGCGTGTTTTCCATGGATGGAGTCATATCTCGAGACAGGTTTCCAGACGTGGAAACCTCTGTCATACTAGAGTACGAACAGGCGGCTGGCGTCATTAAATGAGGCAGAATCACCGGTAACGAGACCGATCACATTCGCATCGCGACTTCGGATACGAACCGAGATACGTTTCGGGTGGTATTAGCAATACCCACATCGTCACTTTCCATAATGTTCTTATAGGATAAGGATTCCCATGGAAGTTCCCCACCGATCCCTGCGCTCAACCCTGCAATCAGCTTGGAGAATCTTCTGGTATTTTCTCCGAAGAATCGTGACGATCCTGATCACGATCATTTTGGGCGTCTTCGTTGCCGTGCTGCTGACGAATGTAACCGGCCAGATCGATCAGAACGTTCAGCAGAAGATCGACCGTCAAGCACGTTCGCAATCCTATCGCTACGGCAGACCCAACACCGACGAACAGAAGCAAGCCTATCAACGTTTAGCTCAGGAGATGACCGAGGACATGGGCGCGGATCTTCCCTTCATGCCAAGGCATCTCCGCTGGACGTACAATGCCCTGACCCTCGATTGGGGAGAACTTCAGATCATCACGATGTCCACACCCATCGGAGGGCAAGTTAGCAGTGGGGTTAAGAACGAAACCGGATTTGTCGTCTTCTATCATCTTCGCCATACCCTTCTCCTGGTAGGCACGGCTTACCTGCTGATCTTCTTGATCGGCATCCCCCTGGCGCTTTCACTTTCTCAAAAGCATGGCGATTGGTTGGATCGATTTTTCTCCTTTCTGGCGCCGCTGTCCTCAGTTCCCAGTTGGGCCATCGGCATCCTGCTGATTTTTATATTCGCTTTGGAATTGCGGCTCCTTCCATTTGGCAGGATGTTCGATACCTTTCCCCCCGAAACTACCATCGGCTATATTGCGGTTGTAGCCAAGCACTTGATCCTGCCGGTTTCGGCCATCGTGATCAGTTTATTGTTCCAATTGATCTACACCTGGCGAACGTTCTTTCTGATCTTCGCCAAGGAAGACTACGTGGAATTAGCCCAGGCGAAAGGGCTGACGAAGAAAGCTATCAATCGGAAATACATCCTGCGCCCCTCCTTCCCCTACGTGATCACGAGCTTCGCCCTCACGTTGGTCAGCTTCTGGCAGACGACCACAGCCCTGGAGATCATCTTCGACTGGCCCGGAATCGGGAACCTGTACATCCAATCCCTTCCCCATTTCTGGGGAGAAGGTATGTTCCCCGGAGAGATGATCATCACGCTGGCCATCGTGGTCGTCTTTGCCTATCTGCTGGGCTTCACCGTACTTCTCTTGGATGTGGTTTATGCCATCGTGGATCCGCGCGTACGGGTGGGCAGCCAGGACAAGGCCTTGCGAGCCGTCCGAAAAGAATCCTGGCTTGCTGCCCTCAGAAAGCGCTGGAAGAGGAGGAAGCAGCCCAAGCCAATCCTGAAGTCTCGGGAAGCGCTCACAGACTCCGAGGTGGAGCGCAATCTGAAGGATTCCTCCTTGCGTTGGGAATCGTTAAAGACTCAATGGGAGGCATTGAGGCGTGTTCTGCGGGAACTGGTGGGGTATCCCTCGGCCGTGATGGGCCTGATCATCATTGCCCTCCTCATCTTTGGTTCGATCTACGCCGTGGTTGCGCTGCCCTATCTGGAGGTGGGCGAGCTTTGGTACACCGAGGGATTGGGAGGCATGTACTCCGTTCCGAAATTAGCGCAGCCAGGATGGCTCAACTTGCTGCGGAAGGACGATTTACTGTCGACCCTGATTCTCAAGGCGCAAGATGAGGGCGTACTCAAGACCATCGAACCGGGATCGAATGGGACCTCAAGCGTATCGATCGCGTTTACCTTCGATTATCCCTACGGCGCTCTCCCCGAGGAATTCCTCATCGATTTCACCCCTACCTACAACATCAAGCGCCCCTTCGCATTCATGACCTGGATCACGCCCGATGGGCGGGAGATCGAGCTCAAAGCGCTTTCCCTCCCGGCTACAATGAGAGTGGATCTCGCAGATTACATACCCGGTCAGCCGAGACCCAATCCCTTCTTGGGCGACACGAGTTATGTTTCTGACCAAATTGGACTGGGGAATCCCGATCTGGCAGCTTTGTTCACCGATCCAACCAGCGAGTCGATGGTGCCTGTCCAAGGGACCTACCAACTTCGGATCGAGGGTCTAGTCTTTGAAGACGATTCGGATATCAACGCCGAATTGGTGATGCTGGGTCAGGTTTATGGAATCGCGGGTACTGATTACATGCGTCGCGATCTGGTGATTCCGCTGCTGTGGGGCATGCCATTCGCCCTGGCGATCGGGCTCTTCGGAGCACTCCTGACTACCACGGCCTCGATGGTCATCGCCGCAGCGGGAGTCTGGTTCGGGGGCTGGGTGGATGCCCTCATCCAGCGCATCACCGAGGCCAACATGATCCTGCCCATCCTGGCGCTGGCGGTGTTGTTCTATGCCATCTTCAACGTCAGCCTCTGGACCATCCTGGCGATCATCGTCATCTTGAACGTCTTCAGCAGTCCGACGAAGGCCTTTCGCGCGGCCTTCCTGCAGATCAAAGAGGAACCCTACATCGAGGCCGCGCAGGCCTACGGCGTCAGCAATTGGGGCATCATCCTGCGCTACATGATGCCACGCATCGTTCCCGTGCTTATCCCGCAGCTCGTGGCCTTGATCCCCGCCTTCGTCTTTCTCGAGGCGACACTGGGTTTGTTCAACATCAAATCCATGTATCCGACATGGGGCAAGGTCATCTTCCAGGCATTGAAGTACGGTGCCAGTTGGGGATCGCGCTACTACGTGCTGGGCCCCATCTTCCTGCTGCTGCTGACGGGATTTGCCTTCGCGATGATCGGCTTTGCCCTGGATCGGATCCTCAATCCGAGATTGCGGGAGGGGTAATTCTCCCAGCGGACCACCCGATCCTCCATACGGAGGCGATGCTCAAGGACGAGATATCTTCCTTCATCCGGATGGTCTCCGCCATTTGATCAACCACCATGCTGCAACGTTTAGTGATTCGAGCTTTTCCCCCAGAAACTGTTGAGCCATCGAGCGGGTATTTTCCATTCCATGGTTTCTTAGGATCATGCCAACAAACGTTCCTTGAAGTAGTTTTTATCCGGTTGTACACTGTTCGAGTCCGCGAATTAGGGGCATCATGATGCAGAACCGCAAAGCGATTCTCGCTGGTGCAGGATGGTTTCTGGCCATGCTGCTAACATCCTGTGGGCCACCTTCGGCTGCGCCTGTCGTGACGCCGTCCGATACCACTCATCCGCCAACCCTCCTGCCGACAGCCGCGATCTCACTCACGCCATCCCCTACGTCGATCCCTCCCTATCCTGTTCTTTCCGGCACCCCTGTGCCGCCGATTGGCGGGAGCATCGAAGTGGGGAACCTGGATGAAATCACGCAGTTGGCAGTTTTCAGCAAGGGCCCAGCGATGCAGGTGTTGTATGCACCGGATGGTTCCCGGCTGGCAGTGATCTCCCCGATGGGGATTTACTTCTATGATCCCGAAACTTTGGCTCTTAAAAGTTTCGAACCCACCTCCATGCAAATTCGTTGTGCCGCCTTCGCTCCCGATGGGTTGTCCATCGTTCTGGGTATGGAGAACGGCACCGTGCAAGTTGTTCCGATGGAGGGAGGTGGATCCGGAAGAATCTTCGAGCCAGCCTGGGATGATTTTCCCTACCCCACCCAGAGTGTAGCCATTTCGAACCAAGGGCTATTGCTGGCGGCAGGCTTCCGGGGTGGAGGAATTCATACATGGGATGTCAACTCCGGCGAGTTGCTGTGGTCGAGAGAGAGCGATCACGGCGACATTCAAAGCATGTCCTTTTCACCGGATGATGAGACCCTCGTGGTGGGCTCGGAAAGCGGAGAGGTTGCGCTGTACGCGGTGGATGATGGAGCGGTTCTGTGGAGCAAGGAGCATGATTACGCGGTGTCGCGAGTGGCGTTCTCGCCTGATGGCAATACGGTCGCCAGTTGCGGGGGGGATGCCCGAGCATGGGACGCGCAAACAGGGGAACTGCGCTACACGATAGAAGACTGCTACGATGATCTGGCCTTTTCTCCTGATGGTTCGGTCTTGTTGGTAGGTTCTCCGGAGTGGCCTGCAAGGGTCTACTTGAATTTTGCATACCCGTCTACGGGCGAGATCTACCGGGAGATCGAGCAGCTTGGAGATTCTTTAATCAACGCGGCTTTCTCTCCGGACGGGTGTAGCCTGGCGACAGTGGTGAACACCGCGAGTTCATGGCACGAGACCACGATCGTCATCTGGGATCTAGCCTCCATCACGCAGCGTGTCTGGACTGCGCATGGTGCTGCGGCCCACAGCATTGCCTTTTCCCCCGATGGGGAGTTGATGGCCGTGGGCTTTGCGGAAGGATCGGTTTGGCTTTGGCGGTTGCGAGATGGCAGCATTGTCCACGCCTTCCCCCCGCCCACTACCGAGGACGATTGTGGAACATGGGGTGCAATAGGCGAGCATTTAGTTTCCGTGGATTTCGCCCCGGATGGCTCGCAGGTGTACAGCCTGCATGCCAACGCCTGCGTGCGTTCTTGGTCCGTGTCGAATGGTTCCCTGCTGCATACAATGCGCGGGGAATCCGGCATCATGGGACCTGCCCTATCGCCGAATCAGGAATACGTGGCCGCAGGCGGGGTTGTGCTGATTCCGGATACACCCTTCATCACAGCGCTTTGGCAGGTAGAGACCGGTGGTACTCCTATCCGTATGTTCAACAGCCAACAGGTTTCGCCTCTGCTGGCGTTCTCCTCCGATGGAGAGCAAGTAGCAGCGTTTTTCAGCGAGGATTACAACACGTCCACGATCCGAATCTATGACGTGAGCAGCGCACGGCAACTGGTCGAGATCGATGCGTTGGAATGGTTGACAGGGATGCGGTTCATGCCCGGTGATACGGCACTGGCATCCTTGGATCAACATGGAACCGTCCGTTTGTGGCAGACCACAGACGGCACCTTGATCTCAACGTTGGGGGGGACTCCAACGGAGGTCGAACCGGTTCCAACTTCCGCCTTTTCCTCACCTCCGGGTCCGGGACAGATACCCCTACCGCAAGGAATGGAGCAGCAGTTCAGCCTGGAGCAAGCCGCTGCGCTTGCCTTCTCTTCCATGGGGGACATCTTGGCGGGCAGCGGTTATCCAGACGGATTGTCGCTCTGGTCGGTTCCCGATGGCGCCTTTCTCAAACGATTGGAGCCATTAGCTGTGGAGTTCCCTCTTCATGACCATTGGGTAGGTGGGGACATAAGCCCGATCTACAGTGTGGCCTTCTCACCGGATGGGCGCGTATTGGCGTTGGGTGGATTGGATGGTGAGGTTTGGCTGTGGGGGATTCCGCAGCGTTAAGCAGAGAGCTATGCCCAACCAAGGTGTGAGAATCCTATGGAGATGACGCTATGTCGCCAGCCAAATTGCTGCCGTTCGTCATGATCGTATGCGTTGGCATCCTCGAGGGATGTGGTCCTGGACCAACCCCTCTGCTTGAAAGACCTCCGACACGAACTCCGATGCCATCCACCTCATCCTCGCCTCCGCAGGCAACGGCGAATTTGCAGCGTGTTTGCATCACCGGTGAACCCTGTGTGCGTGTCTACGATCCTGCCCTGGCATGCAATGGAACCACGCTGCTCTCGGATGTCCACGATGATAAGCGGATGCGCTTATTCGAAGTGGACATGGCGGGCGAGATCGTGTGGCAATACAGCATTCCCCAAGAACTGGTCCATGGCGCACCTGTAGGATTGGATGCGGAGCTACTGGACAACGGCAACATCCTCTTCACGCTTTCCAGCTCGGGCGTGTATGAGATCGACCGCATGGGAACGATCGTGTGGTCGCATACCGATCCGCAGGTATCGCACGATGCCGATCGGCTGCCCAGCGGCGACACGCTGTATGTCTTCGGCAACGGCGACAAGCGGGACGACGTCCAGGTGAAGCAGGTCGATCCGAGTGGGAATCTCGTTTGGTCGTGGAGGGCGCAGGACCACTTCAACTCGGCGCCCTACGTTTCGATCGATCGCCAGGGATGGACGCACATCAATAGCGTGACCCGGATCCGCGACGGCAATACCCTGGTCAGCCTGCGCAATTTCGGACTCACGGTGGAATTGGATGTGCAGGGCAATGTGGTCTGGCAGATCGACTGGACCGACCTTTACGAAACTGACGACCCTCGAGGTTTGGATCCTCATGAACCGGAACTGCTTCCGGATGGACATGTGCTGGTGTGCCTGCAGTGGGAAGCGCCCTATCAGGTGGTAGAGATCGACCGTGCCGCAGACCAGTCGATCTGGGAGTATCATCGTGACGATTTCAGGACCTGCCGCGACGCCGATCGCCTGCCCAACGGGAACACGCTGATCGTGGGCGTGCTCGAGGATCGTGACGAAGCGGTGGTCTTCGAAGTAACCCCCGAAAAGGAGATCGTCTGGGAACTCACCCTGCATGACACGCCCGTGGGCCATCACCCGGGCTGGTTCTTCAAGGCACAGCGGATTTGTCCGTGAATTCACATCCTTATTTGTGTTGTCGCTAAGCTGCCTGTAGTACACTTGGCGATGCTTTTATCCCGCACGATTGAGGATCGTGGGCATGCAAAGGCGCAAGCTGCAAACGGGCATGATCATCGCCATCGGCGTGTTATGCATCGCCAACTTTGTTTTGGTGTATTCGCTGCGAGGCGACCTTTTCCCCTCCTTGATGCACTCGGATGGGGACGAAAGCACGACCGTTCCCCAAGGAACCGCACCTCCCACGACGATTCCCAGCAGAACGCCGTCACCCATACCCAGTCCAACCCCGACCGAACCGCCTCCCCTCTCCTACACCGTCCAATCCGGCGACACGCTGTGGGACATCGCCCGGCGTTTCAACACGAGCGTCGAAAGTATCGTGCAGGCCAATCCGGACATGGCTCAAGGCGGCATGATCGCACCGGGAGACGTGATCCTGGTTCCTGAGGGGGATTCTCCAGCCGAGAGCCTGCCGGAATCGGAATGGGCCTACACGGGGCAGGTGATCTATGCTGGGGGAGGTCTCAGATTGCGGACAGCGCCGAATCTGGACGCGGACGTGATCGGGACCCTGGCCGCCCTGACCCCGCTTACGATCACCGGTCGCACCTCCGACAACGAGTGGATGGAAGTGCGCACACCGTTCACGGAGTGGGGATGGGTCAGCGCCGAATGGTTGGACATCTACATCGATCTGCCGGAGATCCCGCTCGTCTTCCAGATCGACGTCCCGGACCACGAAGATCCAGGCTCGGGAGATGGGACGACGACTCCCGTTCCCACGCCGCCGAGCAGCTACGCCTACGTCTCCGGAGTTTCCGAAAGCCTGCGCGAGGTATACCAGCTCGGGCTGAGTCTCGGGAACGACGACAATGCCTTCTCCAAGGTTGGCGACAGCATCACGGTCAATCCGGGCTATCTATATCCCTTGGGCACGCGCCGCTATGAACTGCACGAGTATGCCTATCTGCAGGGCGTCATCGACTACTATTTTCCCGGATGGGCGCGGACGCATACCTCCTTTGCCAATGCAAGCCTGGCGGCCGAGGTCGGTTGGTCGAGCTTGCATGTCCTCGATGCGAGGATGAGCGATCCTGACAAATGCGAGCCAGGCGAAACACCGCTGGCCTGTGAGTACCGGCTCGTGAACCCGTCGGTGGCCGTGATCATGTTGGGCACGAACGATCTGCCGGGCATGCCCATCGAGATGTATGAATCCGCGATGCGCGAGATCATTGAGATCAGCTTGGCAGAGGGCATCATCCCGCTGGTGAGCACCATTCCGCCGCTGCATTGGTCTGGAATGGAGTCACGCGTGCTGGCATTCAACGGCGTTCTGATCGACCTTGCCCAGGAATATGGCATTCCATTGATGGACTACTGGGCCGCGCTGCAGGATCTTCCCAACCAGGGAATCGGCTCGGATGGTGTGCACCCTGCGATGGCGCCGGATCAGGACAATGCCAACTTCACCTCTGAGAACCTGAGCTATGGGATTCCGGTGCGCAACTTACTCACCCTGCAAGCGCTGGATGCGATCTGGAGAATGGTCATCCTTAACGAGTAAGTAGTGACCGAGTGTTGGATCGTGGAGGGGTAACATGGCCTATGATGAAGGCTTGGCGCAAAGAGTGCACGAAGTGCTTTCCGAAGAAGCCGGGCTGGTCGAGAAGAAGATGTTCGGGGGTGTGGGCTTCATGCTTCAAGGGAACATGGCGTGTGGAGTCCACAAGGACATGCTCATCGTCCGCGTCGGTAAAGAGGGACACGACGCTGCCATGAACAAGCCCTACACGCTGCCGTTCGACATCACAGGCAGAGCGATGAGAGGTTGGGTGATGGTGGCTCCGGAAGGTGTCGAGCAGGATGCCGATCTGGAAGCGTGGGTCCAGCAGGGAGTGGCTTTCGCGCGGTCGCTGCCGCCCAAGTAGGAGTTGAACACCAAACTTGGATGTTGATGACTCGAAGCATGCATTGCAACGAATGACCCCCTGGGGATCCCCGGGGGCTCTTGTTGTATTGCTGTACGGGGAAGGTCAATCGGTCTGAGGGCGCAGGAGGAGGCGCTTCAGGTGAGGTCGGAAGACGGTGACCAGTTCGGCCACGCGCCAGAAGGCTACCGCCGCCATGCCATGCGCCAGCACGGCGAATAGCGGCGGGGTTTGGTAGGTGTAGTAGGTCCAGCAGCGGCGCGTCGTCCCCCAGAGTTCGAGGAAGTAGCCCAATCCTGAACCGGCTGCGAAGTTGAGTAACGCCATGCGAATGTTGGTGGGGGTCAGTATGAGGAAGAAGCACAGGATCAGGGCCATCACGGTCAGGGACTTATCCCGTGTAGGCCAGACGAAGTACAGCATCAGGGCGAGGAAGAGCGGGAAGACGACCCAGTAGGCGCGCTTGTTGAACTTCGTCAACCAGGTCCGATCTCCAATCAGGCCATCGAGCATGCGCACCATGCGATCGATGGACAGGCTGGCGATCGGCCAGGCGGGAATGATCCAAAGCGGCGGGCGTTCCCTTGTGAAGTAAAACCACAGATTGGTCTGCGTTCCCCAGCTCTCGATCACCAATCCGCCCACCAGCCCCACGAGCACGATCCAGAAGTCGGCCTTGAGATCAGCGCCGGCCATGATCAGCAGCGACATGGCGGCGAAGATGCCCAACAAGAGCCAATCGAACTGCAGCAGGATGGGGTAGTTTGGATCGTACCAATCCACGTAGTCGGCAACCATCGGCCACCATACGATGCCGATCAGCACGATGGTGGCGAAGAACGTGCTCATCAGGAAATAGCTCGAGCGCGTCCACCCCAGGATGCGAGTCAGTTTGCGAAGGGGTGAAAGCCGCTTGCTGCTCAAGATGCATCCTCCTTGCAAGGGAATGGAGAAGGGTATCATGATCGGAGGGAATTAGCGACTGATGGGGGGATTGTGTGTTGAGGGCAACCTGTGTACCATGGAGCGGAGTGGTGGTGCGCAGCGTAAGCACAGCATGCTTTTCGCCAAGTCTGGCGCGGAGGAGGGTACAGCGATGATCAGGCGTTTTACAATTGTAGGGATTTTTCTGGTGGTGGCGGCTTGTTTGAGCGCCTGTGGTCCCACAACTCCGGAACCCACACCCACCGCGACGCCCTGCCCCCCGATTCCGCTCGCAGCGCCCCAGGTCTTTTCGCCATCCAGCTAGCTGGTGGCCAGTCTGCAACCGACCTTCCAATGGTTTTACCCGGAACCGTGCGGGCCGGATTTCTTCACCCTCGAGATCGCGCCCGAGGGGGATTTCAACAATCCGGGCGTGGTCACCGAACAGACCACAGGTTTCCTAACCACGTGGACACTCACACAAACTCTGCAGACGAACAGCATGTATCAGTGGCGCGTGTTCGGCGTTCGAGGCGGGAGCAGTGGTCCGATATCACCCGCGCTGTGGTTCTGGACCGGGCCGATCTGTGACGCCTCCATCCCGGAGATTCCCGAGCTTGTCGATCCCATCCTGGGCGAGGTGGTGGCGGATCCTTCTCCACCGTTGGATTGGGACTTCCCGGAAATCGGATGTCTTCCGGAGGGCTATCAGTTCCAGGTCTCTGAACAGCCGGATTTCCAAACGACGGTGCTTTCCGGCTCCGGCCAGGGACCATGGACCAGCTTCGAGACCAACATCGATTTCCTGCAGGACTGTACGGATTACTTCTGGCGCGTGGCCGTTCTCAACAACCTGGTGCCGGGTGAATATTCCCACGTCGAGACATTCTCGACCGATTTCCAGGGGACCTGCGGGCAGTTTGTTATGGAGAAGCCCGAGATCTATGCCCTGGGCTGCATCGGCAATCAGAGCATGATGATCACTTTTGAGTTCCCTGAGCCTCCGCAGGACGGTTTCGAAGCGCGTGCCGAAGGGAATACCTACGAGTGCGAACTCAACCCACAGCGTCCGCTCTTTCTGCATTGTTCCGGGCCCAGGATCGAAACCTCTCCCATGGGTTTGGTGGAGTTGGTCGACCTCGAGAGCCAGGAGGTTGTGTTTTCAGGAGAAGCGATGTTCCCCAACTGCGATCAACCGCCATGCAGTGGTTTGGGACAGGTTGATTGTAACGCGCGTGCAGATTGCAAGTGGGTGCCTGGGTTAACGCATGCCGGTGCCGGTTTCTGTCAGGATCAATAGCTAGGTGAATCGAGGATCTTCTAAGGGGAGAGGCTGGTTGTCCGCCTCTCCCATGCCTCTCGTTCCAGCCCCAGCCTCCACTCGTCCACCGGCACGCCTCGTTTGACGACCGCAGCGGGGTTAGTTTGAAGGAGGACAAATCCGTTGCGTTCGAAAGCCCGCCTGCTTCTCAGGTTGCCCACAAACACTTCCGCTTCGAGACGATTCACGCCCAAGGTCTCGAATGCGTAGGATGCTAATTCCGCGATCACAGCCGTACCGAGCTTCTTTCCCTGATAGGGTTCCCCGATCCACAGTCCCATCATGGCACGGCTGCCATCCTCGTCCAGGCGCACGTCGCAGGAGCCTATGGCGCGACCCGAACCGACCTCCACGATGGTGAAGAAGTGTTTCAAGCCTGCGGCCACCTGGGCGCCACGTTCGTGTAACCCTCGACGATATTCTGTCAAGGACAGCGGTCCATCCCATGCGAGGGTGTCCGTCACCGAAGTACCTTTGAGCAGTGGGAAGAGGTCCTGGGCATCCGCTTCCACGGGGGGTCTGAGCTCAACCAGGCGATTCCTTCCTGCGGGCGGTTTTTCGGCGTCATCGTTCAACATTCATACTCCCAGCTTCGATAAGAACGCCTGCCGATCGGCATCGTCGAGCTTCTTGGAAGCCAGCTTGAGCGTGCTGCGCGCCGTACGAGAAGGATTGGATAAGGCTTGGGTCATCATCCACTCGCAACCCAGATCGTAGCGTCGCTTGATCGTCTCGCGGATCGCCCAATCCACGGCCTTGCGGATGTATCCCTCACGATCGTCCAACAAGGCCTCGCACATGGCGAGCGTTCTTCGATCCAGGTCCAAAGCCACTTCAGGAGGATGCTTGCTGCGGCGAAGGAGCACCGTCGTCACCAGCGCGGCACGTCGAATCCAGAAGTTGTCATCCTCGATCCATGTCTCGAGCTCATCCATGTAACCCGCATCCTGAGCCAAGGCATCCCCCAGAAGCGATCCACAGAGTTGGTCGCACGCTTCCCAATGTTTCACCCGGGGTAGAAAGCGCAAACCCATTGACCAGCGTTCCGCAGGCGTAAGCTCTTTGACATACTTGAGCAGCACCAGGGCCAGGATCTCGTGCTCCCGGCTGCCTCGAGCCCAGGATTCCAGCGCCAGCGCTTCGAGGGCGGCCTGATCCTGCTTGTATGCCGCTCGGATGCCTTTGCCAAGTTTCCGCAGCACGGGCACACGAACGCCATACACCTTTTCCACACCAGGCACTACCACCCGGATCATCTTTCCATAGTCGCCACGATCGGCAAAGGTTTCGAATGCGCGCTCGACGACGGTTAAAACTTCAGCGGGGTTTGGAACTGCGGGCAGGTCGGCGAGCAATGACTCGATCTCAGGCATCATCCTTCTCCTCGCGTAGCGCAATTTCCTTGCCGGCATCTGCGTTGGTTTCCAGCGTAATGTCCATCAGATCCGCGAACTGCCGCACACTGGCGGGGCTGTGGCCGGCGAAGTGGTTGTTGAAGTATCCATAGACATCCACGCCGCCCTCCATGAAGCGCCGCACCTTTTCCGCCCACCCTTCCAGGACGGTTGTGCGGTCGATCTGAATTCCGTCAAAGCGGGAGACATCCTTGCGCCGGCCGAGCCAGCGGATGAGCGTGAAATCCGCCGTGATCCAATCCAGCTTGGGCATGGTATGCAGGTCCTGCAGCACCAGGGCCATGTTGCGATCCGAGAGCATGCCGCTCAATTCGGGCGTCAACCACTTCCGATTGCGCACTTCGACGGCGTAGCGCACATCCCCGGGCAGGATGTCCAGAAAGACCTCCAGACGCTCGAAGAGATCGGGTGAGAAGTCGTAAGCGAACTGCAGGATGAGAACAGCCAGCTTCTCATGCAGGATTTGCATCGTGTCCACGAAGGCGTGGGCGTCTGCCTCAGCCTGTTCGAGTTTCTTGTCATGCGTGATCAGGCGTGGGAACTTGGCGGAGAAGCGGAAGTGATCGGGCGTGCGGTCGTGCCAGCTTTGCACGGTCGTGGCGCGCGGCGTGCCGTAGAAGCTGGAGTCGATCTCCACACTCGGGAATCTCTGGGCGTAGGCTTCGAGGTAGCGGCGCTTGGGCGTGCCCTCGGGATAGAAGGGTCCTACCCAATCGTCGAAGGAGAATCCCTGGGTGCCGAGGAGCAGTTTACCTTTACGGGAATTGCTCATGATGGGATCTCCTGGGATACCTGCTGATGATTCAACTGCATAGGTATTTTTCTGTGTAGATCTGAAAGAACGCAAACGAACGCTGGGAAAATGAGGAGCAGGTACTACGCCTGTTTGGATTTTGCGGATGATGAGTCTACATGCTGGAAAGGGTTAGTCACATCGAAGCCGGTGTTCCGGCGCAACCGCCGCATATCTCGGTCTTTAGGTTCCACAACCAGTTGCCGGAGGATGGGCGTTTCCGGTTCCTATTTCTGATCGCCGCGCAGCATGCTCACCACGCGGTCCAGGACCACGCCGGCCACGTGGGTCTTGCTGGAAAGCGGCAGCTTCTCCACCCCACCGCCTTGGTCGAGGAGCGTGACGCGATTAGTATCGACGCCGAATCCGGAATCGCTGGCGGTGATGTCGTTGGCCACGACCAGGGAGAGGTCCTTCTTGTTCAGTTTGCTGCGCGCATGCTCGACCAGGTTCTCACTCTCGGCTGCGAAGCCGACCACGATGCGCGGCCAGCCCTTCTTGTTTCGCTGTTTGGTCACTTGAGCCAGGATGTCCACCGTGGGTTCCAGCTTGAGTTCCGGCACGCCTTTGCCGCGTTTGACCTTCTGGCTGGAGATCTGCACGGGGCGGAAATCCGCCACGGCGGCGGCCATCAAGAGCACATCGGTTTCGGGGATGGATTCGAGTACCGCCTTCTCCATCTCCTCGGCCGTGCAGACATCCAGGCGTGAGACGCCGGTGGGCGTGTCGAGCGCTGTTGGGCCGCAGATGAGCGTCACCTCGGCGCCTCGATCCAAAGCGGCCTGCGCCAGGGCGAAGCCCTGCTTGCCGGATGAATGATTGGTAATGGCACGAACGGGATCGATCGGCTCCTGGGTGCCTCCGGCGGTGACAACCACCTTGCGCCCGGCAAGGGGGCCGCTTTGGCCCAGCAGCAGGCGCATGTGTCCGAAGATCTCCTTGGGTTCGCTCATGCGGCCGATGCCCATCTGGCCTGAGGCCAAGCGGCCCGGCGCAGGCCCGACCACGGTCACCTGGCGCTCGCGCAGCAAAGCCAAGTTGGCTTGCGTGGCTTCGTGCTCGAACATACCGGCGTCCATGGCGGGAGCGATCAGCAACGGGCAGCGGATGGCCAGCGCAGTGACGGTGAGCAGCGTATCGGCGATGCCGTGGGAGAGCTTGGCGATGGTGTTGGCGGAAATAGGGGCAATGGCGTAGAGGGCGGCGCCATCCGCGAGCCCCACATGCAGTATGTGGGCCTCATGCCCCCACAGATCCTCATCCGTGTAGGCACGCCGGCCGGTGATGGATTGGAAGGTTAGGGCGCTCACGAATTCGCATGCGGCCTGGCTGAGGATGACGTCCACCAGGGCGCCGGATTGCGTCAGGCGGGAGGCCAGCTCGGCGGATTTGTAGGCGGCGATCGAGCCCGTGATACCGAGCAGGATGCGCTTGTTTTCGAGAAGCGGGATCGTGTGGTTGGTTATCATAAAGGTCCAACTTTCTCGCCGAATCGGCGGCGAGTATGAGAACGCAGTTCGTAATCAGCGCGGGTCCATGCCGCCCTGGCCTGCAGCAGCAGGACCGGCGGGGCATCCCTATTCTATACCAGGTGGCGCAGAGCCCAAGTCGATTTCCCCATAGTTCTTATCATCCCTTCCTTGCTTTGGGAGTGCAGGGCGGCAGCAGCCTCAGGTCGAAATGAGACACGGGAGGAACGGAACCCGCAGAGCGAGGGACCCGGCGCCGGAGGGCATGCCGCGCTTCGTATCCGATTTAACAGGATATGCGCCGTACTGCCTCCTCATTTCCCCAGGAGGATGTCGGCATTTTCGAGAACCCTTTGGGTGCGAAGGGCACAGCCTCTGCTATACTGCCCCCCAGACGAAATCGGCGTTTCCTGGAGGAAGAGCAGAGATGATGAGTAACGAAGCCGAAACCTTCGCGCGCGAGATCGAAGCGCAATTCAAGCCTCTGCGCAAGGTCTACGCGCTGGCAATGTGGGATGCGGCGACAATGGGGACCGAAAAGGCCAATCAACGCCAGAAAGAAGCGCAGACGGCGTTGATGCGATTCTGGTCCGATCCGGAGCGATTTGCGATCGCCAAACGGCTGAATGAATCGGGGGCGGCGAAAGATCCCATCCTGGCGCGGGAGATCGAACGCCTGTACCTCTCTGCTGCTAAGGCACAGCAGGATGAGGCCACGATCGAGCAGGTGACGGCCTTGCAAGCCGAGGTGCGAGGGCATTTCTACAACCACCGACCCGAAATCGGCGGCAGGCGGTTCAGCGACAACGAATTGGATGACGTCTTGCGCACGAGCCGGGATTCGGAGGAGGTGAAAGCGGCCTGGCTGGCGAGCAAGGAAGTAGGCGCGCTGGTGGCGGATCAAGTGCGCGCATTGGCGAAGCTGCGCAATGCAGCATCGAGAGCGCAGGGATACCGGGATCATTTCGCGCGCATGCTCGCACTCAGCGAGATCGACGAGGATGCGTTGTTGAAGACCTACGATGAACTGGAAAAGGCAACCGACCAGCCATTTGCCCGGTTGAAGGAAGGAATCGATGCGGCTCGGGCGAAGAGGTTCGGCGTCAAGATCAATCAGCTTCGACCCTGGCATTTCGAGAATCGTTTTTTCCAGGCCTCGCCGGAGTGGAGCGATGTCGACACGGCGGCGCTCTTCGAGCAGAAGGATTTGGTCCAATTGGCATTGCAGACCTACGACGACCTAGGCATGGATGTGGCCGACATCATCGATGGTTCGGACCTTCATCCACGGCCGGGCAAGAACCAGCATGCCTTCTGCCTCGATATCGATCGAGAGGGAGACGTGCGCACGTTGAACAATCTGCAGGCCAACGAGCGCTGGATGAGCACGCTGCTGCATGAACTGGGGCATGCGGTTTACGACAAGTACATCGACCCCGAACTCCCGTGGATGCTGCGCACTCCAGCGCACAGTCTGACTACGGAAGGTTTGGCCATCATCATGGGGGCGTTGACGCGCGACATCGAATGGCTGGAGCATGTCCTGGGGCTTACCGGTGAGGAACTGAAGCGTTACGCCGAGGCGGGTAAGGCGCGCGAACGAGCCGGGAATCTGGTCTTTACTCGCTGGAGCCTGGTGATGCTCCACTTCGAGAGGCGACTCTACGCCGATCCGGACAGCGAGTTGGATGCCTATTGGTGGGACCTCGCTGAGCGCTATCAATTTCTGCCACGACCTGATCGAATGGCTCCGGATTGGGCGGCGAAGTATCACATCGCTCTGGCGCCGGTCTACTACCAGAGTTATGAACTGGGCAGGATGGTTGCAGAACAGTTCCGTGTGCATATGCGCCGTGACGTAGGCGGGATCGTGGGGCGCAAAGAAGCCGGACAGTGGATGAGAGAACGCATCATCAAGAGCGGGGCTACCGAGGTGTGGAGCCAACATGTGATCTCAGCCACGGGCGAACCGCTCAATCCAGACTACTTCCTTCAATCTGTGAGTTGAGATAGATTCTGCCAGCTCCGTTTCCAATCAAAGCCCCCTTACGAACAAGGGGGCCCTGTCTGTGGTTGAGCCTTCTACACGCGGCGCGCTCGGGTATTTCATCTCGCTAAGGCTGCGAGCGAACGGCTTTCCAGACCGCCTCCAGAGCCTGCAGCGCGGTCAGATTTCTCCAAGGCCAGGCGCATTGCATGATCTGCGGATTGTCCAGGTCCGTCGTCGCCCAGGTGAGGTGTTCGAGGTCGAGCTGCAGACCATGCCGCGGTAGGGGTTGAATGGCCAGCCAGAAATTCCACAGGGGGATTTGATGTTCCTGCGCCAACTCCACGATGATCTCGTTGATGCGGTGATTGCCTTCCAGATTGTCCCCTTTGGTGCTCAGGATGGGCACCACGCTGTGTTCGAGAAGGATGCGAAGGATCTCGCGCATACCGGTCTCGAATTCCTCCGCCCTCCAGCATTGACTCGTTCCCATCGAGATCAGGGCGAAGGAGGGCTGATGCAGGCGAAGCTCACACTCCAGGGGCGTCTCCCCATAATCGCAAACGGAGTAATCAGCCGCCATGGGATCCAGCACCTGAACGGTTCCGAAGCCGGGCCTGGCGGCCATGCTCTGTCGTGCGAAGGAACCTGCAAACGCATCGATCACGGCCTGCAGCTCGCTGTAGGGTCCCAGATCGTAGAATTGGGGTCCGTAGTCAAAGGGGCTGAAGAACCAATTGGTCGAGATCTCGCCATCACCGATCTTCGAGAAGGCGAGGGGATTGTTGCCAGCCTCGATGCCCTGCAGGTAGATCTCAGCCATGCGGGATGAGACGAAGGGGATCACAGGCCAATCCTGCCAGGTGTCCGGCAATGGAGTGGTGGTTGCGGTCGGAAGCGGTGTTGGTGGCGGTGTCTCGGTGGGGCTTGGTGTCGAGGTCATGATCGATGCTGTACGGGTTGCCATTGGTTGGGGATTGGCAGAGGAGGCGGTAGATGCGGGGTTGGATTCGCCACCGGTGCAGGCGGGAACCAAACACAGCAGGATGAGTGGTAGCAGCAGTCGTTTCATCATGGCTCCAGCGAGCACCGCATCGTTCACTGAGCGGTCTTGAGAGTGTTGGGATACGGCAAGCCGCACCTTGTGTTGGAGAGAGCTCGCTTGATTCGGCAGGTTGCACCTGTGGCGTGAAGGATTCCCTTGCGTGTGGCGGAGTCTAGGCCAACTTGCTCCTGGGATCAAATCCTGTCTGAGCTTGGGAACGGTCGATGCCAACCTGCTGCGCCGCCGTGAGTTGAACACAGGTGGGGGGATTCGGGATCGACCAGCGGGCTCCTGGATCTACTTCGTGGACGGGCGAGACGCGGATTGGGCATGTTCCACGAACCGATCACGGAAGACGCCCACGACGCCCAGAAGTACGAAGAAAGCGCCGCCGAGGGTCCATAGGGTGATGGGTTCTTGGAGGATCATGGCTCCGAGGATCATGGCGCCTACCGGATTCACGTAGGCGTAGGTCATGGTAACGCGAATGGGGAGCCTCTGCAGCGAGATGACGAAGGCGGTGAAGGCGATGAAGGATCCGAACACCACCAGGAAACCCCATGCCAGCCATGCGCTGGGGGTGGGATTGGGTTTGGGTTCTTGCAACAGGAGTACGATGAGCAGGAAGCCTGCGCCGCCGATCATGTGCTGGAAACCGGAACTCACGCGCGGGGACAATCCTACCGGGCGCCGGCTCTGCAGGACCGAGCCGCCCGACCAGCAGAAGGAGGCGAAGAGCAGCGCCAGGATGGCCAGCGTGTCGGCGGTTGCTCCTGCAAGCAAGGAGGGCATGCTGAGCAACACGATGCCGGAAAATCCGGTGAGCAGCGAAAGGATCAGGCGCAGCGATGGGGCGCGCCGATCCAAGATGGTTTCGATCAGCGCGGTCCAGATCGGCGCGGAAGCCACGGTCAGTGCGGCAATGCCGGAGTCGGCATGCTGCTCGGCCCAATTGACCAGCCCGTTGGCGATCGGCCAGAGCAGGAGACCCGAACCCATGAGGACAAGGAATTCCTTGCGTGTGGGGATCAAGCGGGAGCCACGAATCTTCCCCCAGATGAGCAGCAGGATCCCCGCCGCGAGCATGCGCAGCAAGCCCAGGGTGAAAGGCGGGAATCCAGCTCCCTCGCGCACGGCGATGCGAATGGCCAAGTACGTGCTGCTCCACACGACGTAGACGACCGCTAAATTGACCAGACCGACGGGATCGAGGGCAGGCTTCTTGGTTGCGATGGTGATTTCTTCGTGTCCGGGAGTGTCGCCCATGTGGCACCATCCTGATGGATTCTGTTCATGTGGCTCGAACGGGGCCCAGCGGATCAGCTCTACTCGAGAAGTGAAGCGATCTTTTGGAAGACCTCGTCGAGCATGGCTTCCGTGAGGCGACCGGTGTTCGTATTCTGCCGGCTGGGATGGTAGGAGGCAAGCAGTGTGGGCAGCGTGGGGCCAAGGTCGTACTCAACCCCATGGCCAAAGACCGGT
>DUET01000063.1 GCA_011192015.1 Anaerolineae bacterium | reverse complement strand
TTGTTCAAGCAGCTGCGCCATGGAGACGCGCGGCGCATGACGGCGCTTATCGCGCGTGTCGAAGACTTGCTCATCGAAAACCTCCACCTCGATCCCATCGATGCGTTCCTGTGCCGCCTCCACGTAGTGCGCCTCTCGCTCGATCCCGATCCAGTGCCGATGCAAGCGCTTGGCCACAGCGCCCGTCGTTCCCGTGCCGAAGAACGGATCGAGCACCACATCGCCTGGATTGCTGGAGGCCAGCAGTATGCGGTAGATCAAGGCTTCGGGTTTCTGCGTGGTGTGAAGCTTCTTGCCATCCTGCCGCAGCCTTTCGGCTCCGGTGCAGAGGGGCAGCAGCCAGTCGCTGCGCATCTGCTTCCCTTCGTTGAACGCCTTGAGGGCGTGGTGATTGAATGTGTATTTCGCACCCTGCTCCTTGAGCGCCCAGATCAAGGTCTCATGCGCGTTGGTGAGACGCACGCCGCGGAAGTTGGGCATGGGATTCGTCTTCACCCAAACCACATCGTTCAGGATCCAGTAACCCAGATCCTGCAGGATGGCTCCCATGCGATAGATGTTGTGGTAGGTTCCGATCACCCACAGCGTGCCCGTGTCCTTGAGCACGCGCCTGCAGGCTCCCATCCAGGCGCGCGTGAACTCGTCGTAAGCCTCGAGGCTCTCAAATTGATCCCACGCATCCTCCACGCCCTCCACGCGGGTCATGTTGGGACGCCACAGCTCCTGGTTCAACTGCAGGTTGTAGGGCGGATCGGCGAAGATCAGATCCACACTGCGCTCGGGCAGTTGGCTCATGATCTCGACGCAATCACCCTGCAGGATCGAATCTAAGGGAAAATCGGGCTCGCTCATCTCGCAGACCTTCCATGGAAAAATGAAACCAGTAAAGGTTCTCAAGCACTAGTCTATCCCGGCATCCAACTGCGGACAACTCGCATCAAGCCTTCCCCTCGGCAATCTTGGAACGCTGTGAGAATGCAATCTCATGCAGAGCAATATATAAGGAAGGACCCACAAGAAAGTGGGTCAAAATGGCCGTGGCGTCAACCGTATATGGAGGTCCAAAACCCCCTCGCGTAATCTATATTGCTGGTTCCTGCTCTTTTTCTTCGAATCTTCGAAGGTATTCTACGGGACGAAGCTCACATCCGCCGGCATGCCGGACTTGAGCCTTCCGGATTCGTCCTCCACTGTGATCTCCACAGCGAAGACCAGCTTCACGCGCTCCTCCACCGTCTGCACGTTCGAAGGCGTGAATTGGGCTTGATCCGCGATGCGAGCGATGTTTCCGTCCCAGGAGTCGTCGGGATAGGCATCCACCGTTACGACGACCGAATCCCCCACCGCAAGCCGCGCCACCTGCGTCTCGGGAACGTAAACCGTCAACCTGAGGTCGGATCGATCGATGACCTGGATCAGGGGACCTCCGGCCTTGGCTATCTCCCCCACGTTCACCAGCACCTGGCCCACCACGCCATCCACAGGAGCCCTGAGCGTCATCCTCTCGATCTGCAGATCGATCAGAGCCAGATTGGCCTCGGCTTCGGCCAATTGAGCTTGCGCCACAGCGATCTCGCCCTCCGAGGCACCGGCTTGAACGCGATCGAATTCCGCTTGCGCCAGCTGCAATTCCGCCTCGGCGATTGCCACAGCGGTCTGCGCCAGGTGAAGCTCCGCATCCGGTGGATCGAAAGGCGAATATTGAGCGATCAGCAGGGCGAGCTCGGCTTCCGCTGCATCCACTTTCCCCTGAGCCTCATCGAGCCCCGCCTGGGCAATGATCAATTCCTCATCGCTGGGCTGGTCGCGGAGAGCTTTCAGCACTGCCCGCGCCGCCTGGACACCGGCTTGCGCCTGTATGCGCATGCTTTCCTGCTCGGTTGAATCCAAAACCACGAGGACCTGATCCGCCAGCACCACATCGCCTTCCGCTACAGGAACCTCTCGCACCGTGCCGCCGAACTCCATGGCCAGCGAATAACTTGTTGCTTCGATGAATCCGGATGCATCCACTCCCTGCTCCGCAGATTGGATTCCTCCGCAGCTGGATGTCAAGCATGCAATCCCGATGAAAACACAGGCCATGCCGATGCGGATCCGTCGGTGATTCCCCAATCCCCAGCCAACGATCTGCCGCGTCTGAAGCGTATTCCGACCCATCATGGTAGCACCTCGAAGGTAGCGTCTGCCGGTAGTCCGGGTTTTAAGGCTCGATCCGGATTGGGCACTCGAATGGTCACGGCATAAACCAGGATCACCCGCTCGTTGGGCGTTTGGATGTTGCGAGGCGTGAATTCGGCTTCGTCTGCGATGTATGTGACCTCTCCCTCGAAGTTTCGCTCGGGATAGGCGTCCACGCGCACGCTGACCTGTTGGCCAAGACTCACCCAATTCAGATCGGCCTCCGGGATGTAGACCACGAGTTCCACTTCACTCAGATCCGCCACCAGCACGAGCGGCCAACCCGGCAGCGCCAGCTCTCCCACCAGAACAAGCTGCTCCATGACCACGCCGTCGATCGGAGAACGAATGGACTGGTTGGCGATACGCCGATCAATCGCCTCCAATTCCGCTTCAGCCGCATCGAACTCGGCTTGAGCAGGAAGCAACAGCACATCGCCCGGTCCCGCCTCGAGTGCCTGCAGGACAGCCTGTGCGCCGGCAAATCCCGCATCGGCCTGGTCGACTTGGGCCTCGGCGAGTTCGATCAGTTCATCGCGGGTTGATAATTGGCTGTTCAAAGCCAGGGCATCATCCAACGCCAGATTGGCGCCATCCAACGCAGCCTGTGCCAATGCCACTCCGGCTTCGGCTACCGCCAGGTCCACATCGCGCGGAAGGGCTTGCAGCATCTCCACCTGAGCCTGTGCGGCATCGACTCTCGCTTGCAGTACTTTGCGTTGCGCTTCGAGCATGTCGCTGCTCAAGATGGCGACGACATCCCCGGCAAGCACCGGCTCCCCCTCGGACAACGGCAGCGCTTCCACGCGCCCACCGACCTCCGATCCCAGCGCCACCATCGGGACTTCCAACACGCCCGAGGCGGTATAGACCTCAGCCTCTGGTTCTGCCAAGCCTAGATCGACCAGCAATTGCTGACCCGCCTCCGGATTGGTGAGGAAGAATGCCGTCCCGATCAATACGATCAGAACGATGATGAGTGTAACTATGACTGATCCACGCATATCCCACCTCAATGCATACTGGCAATGAAGACATCTTCGAGGGAGGGCTCGATGACGACCATGCGTCCGGGTGTAACCCCTTCAGCGCGCAGGAGGGAGTCAATCGATTCACGCAGCTTGCCCACCTCCGGCGCAACGACATGGATCATCGAACCGTAGAGCGCGATTTCCCCCACAGGGAGTCGCCTCTCCTCTCGCGCCGACCGCAACACTTTCACACCGAGTGAGGCATCGTCCAACGTGATCTCCAAAACCTGCCCCTTCATCACGTCGCGCTTGATCTCTCCCGGTGTGCCGCTGGCGATCAAACGACCGCGTTGGATGAAGGCCAGGCGATGACAGCGCTCCGCTTCATCCATGTAGTGCGTCGTCACGAACATGGTGATGCCGATCCCCGATAGTGCGTAAAGCAGACTCCAGAAGGCTCGCCGTGAAACCGGATCCACGCCCGCCGTGGGCTCATCCAAAAAGAGCAGCTCTGGGTTGTGAAGGATGGTTGCGCTGAGCGCCAACCGCTGCCTCCAACCGCCGGAGAGATCACGCGTGCGAACGTTTCCGATCTGCTCTAAGCCCGCAAGGGCGAGGACATCCGGAATGCGTTCTTGCAAAGTAGGACGATCCAATCCATAGGCGCGCCCGTAAAAGCGCAGATTCTCAAGCACGGTCAGATCGTTGTAGAGGCTGAATTTCTGCGACATGTATCCCAAACGCGGTCGGATCTTCTCAGGGCTCTGGCTGACCCGCTCGCCCAGGACCTCCACCGAACCCTGGGTCGGTTTCATCAATCCCAACATCATTCGAATGGTGGTCGTCTTGCCCGATCCATTTGGTCCCAACAATCCGAAGATCTCTCCACGCCGAACCTCGAAATCAATGCCTGCGACGGCGGTGAAATCTCCGAACTGCTTCATCAGTCCTGTTGCGCGAATGGCAAGCTTCTGCATCATGCATCCAGCTCCTGCTGAGCTTCTGCGATCATGTCTTTGGATTCGCCGACACGTTCAATCCAACGCCCGGCGAACGAAGCTCAAGGAGAAACCTCCGATCACCAAACCCAATCCAACCAAGGCGAGCACGTGGGGCCAGAGCACATCCAACCCGGCTCCTTTGAGCATCACAGAACGGAAGATGGTCAACCAATGGTGTGCGGGCACGAAATTCGCCATGAACCTCAAACCTACGGGCATCGACTCTACAGGAATGGCGTAACCGGTAAACATCAAATCGATAAAACCCACCAAGAAGACCCAGAGAAAGGCCTGATGCTGGGTTCGTGAGACGACGGAAATCACGAGGCCTTTCCCGAGTTCAACAAAGATGTACATGAGAGCCAGTATAAGTAACAGCGCAAGCGAACCGCGCATCGGTAATCCGAAGAATACCTGCACAAGGAAGATCATGATCACGATGTCGCAGAAGCCGACGAGCACAGCGGGGATGGATTTGCCGATGATGATCTCCAACGAAGAGAACGGCATCACCAGCAACTGCTCCAGCGTTCCCAATTCGCGCTCGCGGGCGAACGACAGGGCTGCAAAGACCAGGACCGTGAACTCGAGCATCAAGGCCAATTCGGCCGGAACGGTGTACAGGGCTTCACTCAGCGCCTCGTTGAACCACACCCGCACACTGGGATCGAACCCACTCAACAACGCTTCATCGAGGCCTAAGCGTTGCAGGGTCAGTTCCTGTCCCATCGCAGTCGACAGACCCTCGATGGCGCGCAAGGCCTCCGTAGCAGCAATGCTTTCGGCACCGTTGAGCAACACGAAGAGTTCGGGGTGCCCCAAGGGCGAGGCCATCTCGGCGGCAAATCCAGCCGGGATGACCACGGCGACATTGATCTGGCCGCGATCCATGGCGCGTTCGATGGTTTCCAGATCGGGTGCGGGTGACTGCAGATCAAACGTGGTCGTGTTCTCCAAAGCCGTGACGATCTCCCGGCTGGAAGCGCTGATGTCGTGATCCAGAACCAGCATGGGCAGATTGGTGATCGGGCGTGAAGTCGCCCAACCGACGAGGAGCAATTCCAACAAGCCTCCGAAGACCATGAAGGCAGGCATCCACCAATCCCGGCGCAAGTGGATGAATTCCTTGACGACGAGGCTGGCGATTCTCCGGATCATGAATCACCCTCCCCATGCTGGTTCTCCAGCATCCATCCGGATGCCGGCCAAGGTTTCCTTGCAGATTCGTTCGAGTTCGCGATCACGCCAGTTTCTTCCGGAAGAACAACGTGCCGATACCGATGAAGAGCAGCCCCATGCCCAGCAGCGCTACCCCATAGATCCACAGCTCTTCGATTCCCAGGCCGACCGTGAACAATCCCCGTGTGATGATCGCAAAATGCGTGCCGGGCATGCTCAAGGCCTCCAAGCGCACGATGGCCGGCATGGCAGCAAGGGGGAAGAAGATGCCCGTGAGGAAGAAGCCCGGAAATCCAATCACAAGGAAGGAGAGCGCCAGGGCAGCCGCCTGGGTGCGAATGAAAACGCCCAGGATCATGCCCAAACTCAGGATGGCCAGATAGAATGCCGCAGATAGAAGCAGGAACAGAAGGAAACTGCCGCGCATGGGAACACGAAACCAGTAGATCGCCACCATCGTCGTGATGACGACGTTGGCCAAACCGCTGAGCACTTAGGGAAGGATCTTTCCCAGGATCAATTCCGAACGACCGATGGGCGTGGCCAGCAGCTGCTCGAGGGTTCCCAACTCGCGCTCGCGCGCCAGGGTCAGCGCCACAGACATGCCTGGAATGCCCAGAGCAATCGACAGCAGACCCGGCACGAGATCGACGCTGGCTTTGAGGTTGGGGTTGTACCATGTGCGAATGCGCAGATCGATCGGCTGCAGGGATTGGAGCGGCATGCCTCGCGCCTGGAATTGTTTCGTCAGCGCCTCGGCGCCAAATTGTTCCGCCCGGCGGCTGATGTGCTCCAGCGCATATCCTCCGCTTTGGGGTTCGGTTCCATCGATCACGACCTGCATGGGCATGCCGCGCATGGCAAGCAGATCGCGTTCAAAACCCGGAGGGAGGATCAGGGCAGCCTTGATCCTGCCCTCCATGAGCAGAGATTCGATCTCGTCGTAATCGCGCACAAACTCATAGAGATCCAGATCCTCACCGATGGTGATCTGCTCGACGAAACTTCTTGAGCTCGGGCTTTGATCCAGATCGAGCACGGCGAGAGGCACATGTTGAACGTCGGCTGTGACCATGTAGGCCAGGACGATGAGCAGCAGCGTCGGCGTGAAGACCACCAGGAACAGCGTCGCTCGATCCCGCAGGATGTGGCGGAGTTCCTTCACCGTTACAGCCATGACGCGGCGCAACGACATCTCAATCCTCCACGCTGCGGATCAGAGAAACGAAAGCCTCTTCCATGCCTGCCAGCTTGCGGCGCAGCCCTCGATAAGGGATCTTCTTCGCCCGCAGCGCAGCTTCCAACGACGGCAGCCGCTTGTCAGCAGAATCCAGGAAGATGCGCATCACGTTTCCGTAGGTCTGCACTTCGAGGACGCCGTCCAAGCCTGCGAGGATGCGTTGGGTTCGCTGCCAATCCTCGACATGAAATTCGACCAGCTCGCCGGCTGTCATCTCGCGAATGCGCCGCGGCTGGTCGCACATCATCAAGCGGCCCTCATAGAGCAGCCCCACCCGCTGACAGCGCTCGGCTTCGTCCATGTAGGGCGTGCTGATCAGGATCGTCGTTCCATCATGGTGCAGCTCGGCCAGGATGTCCCAGAATTCCCGGCGAGAGACCGGATCCACTCCCGTTGTAGGCTCATCCAGCAGCAGCACTTGGGGTTGATGGATCAGGGTGCACGCCAGGGCAAGTTTCTTCTGCATCCCTCCGGAGAGATGCACCGCACGTCTCTGTTTGAATTCCGTCAGCTGAGCGAATTGCAACAGCCGCTCGGTTCTCTGCTGTCGTTCCTCGCCGGACACGCGGTAGATATCCGCGAAGAAGGCCAGGTTCTCCTCGACCGATAGATCTCCATACAGGCTGAACTGCTGCGCCATGTACCCGATCCTGGGCTTGATGGCTTCTGCCTGACGTTGAAGATCGAATCCGGCTACGGTCGCTGATCCGGAGGTGATGTTCAGCAGCCCTGCCAACAGGCGGATGGTAGTCGTCTTGCCAGCGCCGTCGGGGCCCACCAGGCCGAAGATCTCGCCCTCTCGGACTGTAAGATCGAGCGATTCCACAGCCTGGGTAGTGCCGAAATGCCGACTCAGCGACTGCGTTTCAATGATGAACTTATCGTCATCGATCATGAATAAGGATTCCAGATCTCCCGAACAACCACGATTGTCAGGATTTCTTGAGCTTTCTCACAAGCCAGAGGGCGAAGATCGAGACCAGCGCTGGTTCCAGGATCGCAGCTGCGAACCGCATCGCGCCCTCAATCCCAATCAGAGGCAGAACATACCAATCGAGAAGCCCCGTCACCACCGCGCACGCGATGGAGATCACGTAATCCCAAACTTCACCGAGAGGTCGAACGCCCTTCCAGATCGTTCCTGCCAACACGCCGATCAACAACCCGATCACGATCCAGATCGCGATCATCACGATCAAATCCAGGCCCAGCATGGCGATTCTCCTTTTCGATTGGATGCCGCTTCCGAATATGATCCGGAAGCCGTGTTTTCGGTCAGGTTTCTTGAACGTACAGCAACAAGATCAGAAGAATACACCTCAACCCAGACCCTCAAAGCTGATGGCAAACGAGCTTCGCCAGGCATTGCGCATGATCTCCACATCGCCGATCATGCTCCACGTTCCCTCGTGACGCGCAAGGCGAAGAGTGGAATGATCTTCCCCAATGCTCGGTAGCTTTCTTCAGTGCCATCGAAGGGATAGCCCATGATCTTGGCCAGCGATTTGAGGGCGTTGGGATAGCGTTCACCATAGGTTTTAAATTCATGGATGGCTTTTTCCTCTGGAAGCCTTTCCGCGATGGCGCTCAAACGCCGACGCCCGGCATGAATCCCCACCTGCGGCGTCTTGAGCAGGTTGCGATACCAATCGGCCTCCTCCCCCCAC
>DUET01000062.1 GCA_011192015.1 Anaerolineae bacterium | reverse complement strand
GCTGTTTAAACAAGCCCGGCTGAGATGATCCGGCGCTTGCCCTCATGGAATAACTGTAGCCCCAAGCGATGCTTGGGGCTCATGCTTTGAAAAGGATGTACACGTTGAAAAAACATCCTGGAGCTGACACAGCGTAATCAGTGGGGTTCTTTCAGCGATTTCAGCGGTTCAATCTCCACTCCCCCTCCTCCAACCGCCAAAGCCCAATCCTATCCGCGCTCGACGGCCATTCCTTCGGCTTGGGGACCATTGCAAGGTAAACGTTCCCGCTGCAATGCACAGCCGGTTCTCGGAGAACTCTCAGAAAGGCAGCTTCATCGTGCACGACCGGCGCGATGAACAGCTTGTTCTGCCCCGATCCTGCAACCAGCTTGCTGAAGTCGATCAGCGCTTCTCGGCTATCCTTGGCAAACTCCGACTCGATTTGCCATATAGCCTTTCGTATAAACCCCAATTGCTTGCCCTGCGCCGCTGATCTTACGAACCCGATCTCGCAGACCGAGATGTCGTACATGAATTCCGTCAGCGTGAACTCGCGCCTGTTGCGCTGATTCCCTTTCCAGAAGACGCGGTGCTTCTTTCGATCCGGGAATTCCTGTTCAAATCGCTTGCCCAGCGAAACGACCCATCGCGCAGAGCGCCTCATATGAAGTTCTTGCTTGGTTAACGATTTCTTGTCGTGAGATCTTGCATCGTTGAAGCTCTGCTTGAGGATTTGGAGAAGATCCATTGTTCATATTCCTCAGTGCAATCAGTGGTGTTCTTTCAGTGCAATCAGTGGTTCAGAGGAGGTCCCCACTCCCCCTGCTCAAACCGCCATCCCTGATCCGCGTTTTCCGGGCGGATGAAGATCCTGATCGGCTCGAACAATCATGCCCAATCGAAAGTGAGCTACAGCGAGAAGTTGGCTGGCTATTCATGCCCTGCGGCGATTATGATATTCGTCTGGCCTTGAATTGTTGTAACAACCAGGCCATAGCGCCAATTCGCGGTCATAAAGAAGACAGCCCCTGAGTCACGAACTCCTTGGTAGTTGAATCCAGCGTCAACCAGGCTCTGTGCATACCACTCCAAGACCTGGTCGGCACTGTCGTCGGTCAGATAGCGTTTCAAGTCGGTTGTGACGACACCCGGGGTGATGTCTTCAGGTAGAGATATTTCCGCACTCTCCGTACTCTGCAGCGCGCCCGGATAGACGGGTACTGGGATGTCTCCGGATATGTCGCCTGCCGTGAAAGTAACTTGCGAGCCCTGTCCCTGACATCCAGAAAGGACAACTACAATCCCAATACTCATAATGAGAAACAAACCATACCGAATCGCGGATCCTGTCAACAACGCTCTGGTTTTCATAGCCTGATACTCCCTTCCTTCTGATGGAAATTATTGAACAGCGACAGACGAATGCTGCCACGGCCTGTGGTACGGCGGTTCTCTGCCATGCCTTGCCGCCATATGACCTTCACCTGCCTAGCCAATTGGATAAAACACCTCCTGCCAAGTCGGCTGCATTTGCATTGTTGGACGTCACTTTGAAACAAAGACCAGTTACAGATTGGAGTCCTTACCATTTAGCATTCTTTCACATATCTACACAGGAGAAACGTGAATATATTCAATTCCCCACTCCCCCTCCTCAAACCGCCAGATCAATGTCTTTCCTCGGTATCGATCTCGTCCGCAATGTCAATCAGGACGTCGAGATTCTGCTGCCAGAATTCAAAGCCATAATCCCGTGCGTGAACCTTAGCTTCGATTCGTTTCTCGACCACTCCAATCTTCCAGGAAGCAGGTGAAAGACGGCTGAAAGGGTCCTCTCGTGCATGGAATACCTTGTCCGGATGCTTGGTTCGCAAATCAATACGAAATCGAAAGAACCAGGCTTCCGTGAGCGCGAGTATCGAGTCCTCCCTTACCGAGGCCAGGGATATATCCCTATCTCGATACACACCGCGCATTGATCCTGCGACAGGCATGCCCAAGACATTCACATCCTGCAGATATTTCAAGCCGTGCAAATCCGCCAGTCGCATCCACGCCTCATGCGTGCGCCGTCCGCGTCGGATCGCCCTGCCCCAAACCAAGGCAATGATGATCGCCGGACCGATGAACACCGCCGCAAGCCCTGCCGCGCAAAGCAGCACGTCCTTCATGTCAACTCAATCCTGTTTATCCATCATACAACGGAAAAGACGCTCTCTGAAGAACGGGCTCCCATCGCAGAAACGGTTCTGTTCTTTCAGCGCAATCAGTGGTTCCAGTGGTGTTCTTTCAGTGGAATCTGTGGTTCAAAGGTTCTCAGCGGTTCAAACCCAACCACTCCCCTTCTCCAAACATCCAGAGCTTGTTTTCCTCAGCGCTCGTATCCTTCAATGAATCGGGATGCGGCATCATCACCAAGTAGACTTCCCCAATGCAGTACATTGATTGTCTCCACAGAACTCTGAGGAAATCCTCCAGTTAGTGAAAAATCGGCCTAATCTCGTTTACTTAGAAGATGATAATCTATCCCTGCGTCATCAGGATTCACTTTCAGCAATTGAAATAGCTGATGTATGTGTTTGCTATCATTCTGGGGTGAAGAAACTATGTTTAGATAGGTTCTTATCTTAGTCTAGATCCCAATTATACTTAGCGGCCATTCTATCCAACTCACGCATCATCGCTTCCAGTGATTGAAACCTATCATCGTCATATTGTGCTGCAAGGAGAAAATCATCTTTCGATGCCGCTTCATACATTTTCCATTCATACCAATAGAAATCAGCGTTGTGATCGTTAAGATCCTCCAAGCATGCGATTGTTTCTTGATTCAACTGAGCATGGTACCGTTCCCGAGCATGCTCAGCTAATAGCGAGAATTGGTTTAATGTGGTGTAGTCATTCCAACTATAGTAATCGATTTCAGAGTCTTCAAACCTATCCATTGAAGCATCAAGCCATGCTTCTGCACGAGGCCCTTCACAAGTTGTAAAATCAGCAAGTTGATAACCTACCCAACCAATACCAGCAAATATCCCAATAATTATTAGTCGAGTTATTATTCTCCTCATTTTATCCCCCGATTTATCAACCAAATCTAATATTATTCCATTTCTTGATAGATTTCAATCAATGCGTTACTGCTGCTCCCATGCTATACTCACCCCGAACCCGAAAACCAGAAAAACCCCACATGGAGAACCCACCGTGAAGCATTTCCTTTCCCTGGCGGACTACAGCGGACAAGCGCTCAGCGACATGCTCGACCTGGCTCTGCGCCTCAAGGACGAGCGCCGCAAGGGTCCCAACAAGCCCCTGCTCAAAGGCAAGGTGCTGGCGATGGTCTTCCAGAAGCCCAGCCTGCGCACGCGCGTCTCCTTCGACATGGCCATGCGCCATCTCGGCGGCGACGCCCTCTACCTCTCCCCCGCCGAGATCGGTCTCGGTAAGCGCGAGGCCATCTCCGACGTCAGCCGCGTGCTCTCGGGCTACGTCGACGCCGTCATGGCGCGCGTCTTCGATCACATCCACGTCGTCGAGCTCGCCGAGTACTCCCGCGTGCCCGTCATCAACGGCCTCAGCGACTTCAACCACCCCTGCCAGGCTATGGCGGACGTGCTCACCATCCAGGAACACTTCGGCCGCCTGGACGGCATCAACCTGACCTACGTCGGCGACGGCAACAACGTCGCCACCTCGCTGCTCTTCGCCTGCGCCCGGCTGGGTATGAACTTCACCCTCGCCGCCCCCGAAGGCTACGAGCTCGATCCCGAGGTCATCGACCAGGGGCAGGACCTCGCCAAGGGCAACGGCGGCACGATCCGCCAGCTGCGCGATCCCTTGAAAGCCGTGCAGGATGCCAACGTCATCTACACCGACACCTGGGTCAGCATGGGCCAGGAGGAGGAGGCCAGGAAGCGTGAGAAGGTCTTCCCGCCCTACCAGGTCAACGCCGAGCTGCTCGCCCAGGCCGATCCCTCCACGATCGTGCTGCACTGCCTGCCGGCCCACCGCGGCCAGGAGATCACCAACGAGGTCGCCGACGGCCCCCAGTCCCTGATCTTCGATCAGGCCGAGAACCGCATGCACGCCCAGAAGGCCATCCTGGTCAGCCTGCTGACCTGAGGTCGAAGCCGTACACAACCCATCGGCGGAATCCATCCATCTTCCATCGATGGCGCGATTCCGCCGCCATCGCAGAGCGCCTGCCCGGAAATCAAGACGCCCTGAACAAGGTGCTAAGAAAATGGACGTAAGCGTTCCCAAGGAAACCCGGCCCTTCGAATATCGCGTGGGGCTGCCCCCGGCGGGTGCCCTGGCGATCACCCAGTTCGGCCACAACGTCTTCGTCGAGCACAGCGCCGGCGAAGGCGCCGGCTTCAGCGACGAGGACTACGCACGCGCCGGCGCCCAGATCGTCTACAGCCGGGAGGAGGCCTTCGGGCGCGGCGACCTGGTGCTCAAGTTCTCCCGCCCCACGCTCGACGAGCTCCAGATGATCCGCCCCGAGAGCACCGTGATGGGCTTCCTGCATCTCGTCGCCGCCAAGCAGGACAAGATCGACTTCATGAAGAAGCACAAGCTCACCGCCATCGCCTATGAGCAGATCGAGGACGAAAGCGGCTACCGCCCCGTGCTCACGCCCCTGAGCCAGATCGGGGGGCGCATGGCGGTGCAGATCGCCGCCCGCCTCCTGCAGAACGACCACGGCGGCCGCGGCATCCTGCTCGGCGACGTGGCCGGCGTGCCCTCCGCCGAGGTAGTCATCGTCGGCGCGGGGGTTGTCGGCGCCACGGCGGCCTGCGCCTTCTCCGAGGTCGGCGCGCACGTCACCGTCCTGGATGTCGACCTGAAGCGCCTGCAGGATCTGCACGCCCGCATCCCGCAGCACATCGTCACCATGCGCGCCACGCCCTACAACCTGCACCGCGCCTGCGCCTACGCCGACGTGCTCATCGGCGCCATCCTCATCCCCGGCGAGCGCACGCCGGTTGTGATCACGCGCCCCATGCTCTCGCAGATGAAGCCCCGCGCCGTGTTCATCGACATGAGCATCGACCAGGGCGGCTGCGCGGAGACTTCGCGGCCCACCTCCTACGCCAGCCCCACCTATGTCGAGGAGGGCGTGATCCATTTCTGCGTGCCCAACATCTCCGGCGTGCTCGGCCGCACGGCCTCGCATGCCCTCTATATCGGTGCCTATCCCTTCCTGGAGGCGATCTCCAAGCTGGGCGTGGTCGAAGCCATCAAGGCCCATCCCGCCCTGGAGCACGGCGTGAACGTGCTCAAAGGGAAGAT
>DUET01000061.1 GCA_011192015.1 Anaerolineae bacterium | reverse complement strand
GGTACGGCTCGGCAGATGGCTGCCATTCTCGCCTCCGGCAGCCGCAAGGAGGCTCTACAGCAAGTGAGTGCGCCGACCTTGGTCATCCATGGGGATGCAGATCCCCTGGTGCCCGTGGAGGGGGGCATCGATACGGCTGAATCGATTCCGGGTGCGGAACTGATGATCGTCGGAGGCATGGGCCATGATCTGCCGCCAAGCCTGGCGCCGCGGGTCATCGATGCCATTGCAAAGCATGCAACGTAGCGCATGATCGATTGCGCGGAAAACACCTCTGTTGTAAGCTGGGGCAGACGTTGGATAGGGGAACCTTCGAGAATCTTCCTGTTGGATCGACCGCATTTTAGTGCGCATCCGGTCTTGCTTCTTATGTAGGTGGCAGAGAGGCAATCTTCTCTTTGCACGCGAACTGGATCGATGGCATTTGGATCCCCTCAAACCTGGGCCACAGTTCTGTATGGAGGGATGATTCCATGAACGCTTCAACTGTCTTGGGATACGCGGCCATGGCAGAGGGCCGGGAATTGGAGCCGCTCGAGTTCACACCGCCCGATCTCGGGGAGCATGATGTGCGTGTGGATATCTCACATTGCGGCGTCTGCTACACCGATGTGCATGGCATCCGCAATGACTACGGCATCAGCACATACCCGTTCGTACCCGGCCATGAGATCGTGGGCGCGGTCACGGAGGCAGGTTCTTCGGTGTTTGACTTGAAGGTCGACGACCGAGTCGGGATCGGTTGGCAGGGACGGTCCTGCATGCAATGTGAGTGGTGCCTGCGGGGCGAGGAGCATCTCTGCGAGGACATCGCGAACTGCGGAACCTGGAAGCCGTTTGGGGGCTTCTCGGCCTCCATCGTGGTCGATAGCCGCTTTGCCTACCTCCTTCCTGAAGCCATGCCTTCCGAGATCGCCGCTGTGCTCATGTGCGCCGGAGTCTCTGTTTATGCTCCTCTCAGGAGATACGAAGCAGGATCCTCCATGCGGGTCGGCGTCGTCGGCGTCGGGGGTCTCGGGCATATTGCCATCCAATTCGCTCACGCCTTGGGTTGCGATGTGACTGCGATTTCCTCCTCGCCGGAGAAGGAGAAGGAAGCGCGCGAGTTCGGGGCGGATGCATTCGTGCTGACGGACACGCCGGATGCCATGAAACCCCTGGCGCTCAGCTTCGATCTGCTGATGTACACTTCCCACGCCAAGGGTGAATGGACAAACATGGTGGACAGCCTTAAAACCAGGGGCAGGATGATCGTGCTCGGTTTCCCCGAGGGTTCTGTAACGTTCGACCCGATGGAACTCGTGATCCATGAAATGTCGATCACCGGTTCCCTGATCGGAAGCCGGGAAACCATGCGGGAGATGCTTGCTTTCGCGCAGGAACACAGCATTACGCCCAAGATTGAACTCATGCCCATTTCACAGGCTAACGAGGCCATTCAAAGGATCACGGAAGGCAAAGCTCGCTACCGGATCGTTCTCGAGTGCGACAACTGAAGCCATCAAACCCGAACGAGCTGAGATTCCCGCTTAACTTCCGTTCCCCTGGCGGTTTGGCGAAGGTGAGTGGATGGATCCTCTCAGTCCCTTGCTTCTTCCGCATGCATGACGCTGTTCGCTTCCTTGTGAATCCGTCAGGCCAGGGGGAGATAGCCCACGGGTGTATGTCAGGCAGAGAGCCTGCATTTGGGTTATGAATCTGCCGTGCCTCGGTCCGTTTGAGGTTATCCAATCATCCGGAGGCCGACGATGGGACTGCTGACTTCAAATCCCAAGATTGCTAGGCTGTATGACCAGGTTCCCGAAGAATCCCTGCAGCGTTTGCGGGCGTTTCGCCAGCGTTACCCGATGCAGACGATGACCATCGGGGGAAGAACCTGGCGTTTCATCGACACCCGGGAAGGCGAGAGCGCCCTGTTCATTCCCGCCGGAGGCACGACCATCGCCGAGGTCTCCTTCGCCTCGCTGTCGCACTTTGCACAGCGCTACCGCGTTATCTCTCCCGATTATCCGCCGATCGATACCATGCAGGAGTTTCTGGACGGAACACTTCAATTGCTCGATCGATTGGGAGTCGGATCCTTCACTGCCATGGGCGGATCGTACGGTGGCTGGATGGTCCAATCTCTGGTGCGCCACTGCCCCGAACGGGTGCACAAAGCCGTCATCACCGTCATCGGTCCCCCCAATCCCGAGAACAGCCGCCAGCTGGCGAAGATGATGCCCCTCTTTCGGGTCGTTCCCATGTTCCTGCTGCGGGCCATGATCAGCCGCTCCTTCTCTCGATTGGAGAGCAGCGATATCGACGACCCCGACCTGGAGCTGCTGTGGGCGCTGGTGAAGGAAGCGATGTATTTCCGAGTGAAGCGTGGAGATCTCATAGCCGCCATGAAGCGATTGGTCGACCAGACGGAGAACTACAGCTTTGCGTCGGACGATCTGAAGGATTGGCCGGGCAGCATGTTGATGTTGTTCGGGTCTGAAGATCCATCCACGCCGGCGGAAGTGCGCCAGGCGATGCGAATGCTCTACCCACAGGCCGAGATGGTGGTCTTCGAAGGCGGGGAGCATGGGATCGGGCTCACACACAAGCAGGCATATTATGCCGCCATCGATGCCTTCCTGGCTGGATGATCCCCTGGATAGCCGCTGAACGAGGGTAGGGAACCTCCAAAACAGCGCCTTGGTTGAAGGGTGTTGTTCTTGGCACTCTTCGTCTGTTTGGGCGCCATCCGAATTCTCACTGGTTTTCACCAACCTGAAGCATCCATCAGCCGCCAGTCTTGCGGTCCCCCCCCAATACAAACCCGGAAATATGAAGGAACTTTGGAAGATCCGCAAGAGGGGGTATGCGCCCTTGTGCGGCGGGTGAAAGTGTGATAGAATAGTAAGTGAGTGCTCGCTATGTAAAGCGAGTGGTTGCTATGGAGATAGGCGTATGGACGAAACAACGCAGGGCACGCTTCGTGAACAATATGCAGCCGCACAGAAATCCAACATCCTGAAGGCGGCTGCCGAACTCTTCACCGAAAGAGGCTATCACCGCACCACAACCAAGGCCATCGCCAGAGCATCCGGTCTCTCCGAAGGAGCGATTTACCACCATTTCGACAACAAACGGGACTTGCTCATCGGGGTTTTGAATAACATTATTGGCGAGTCAGAAAGCGGGACCGGACCAGAAGGTCCACTCCCCGATGATCTCCATGCTGTGTTTGCCGGTTCAGTGAAGGCGCGATTGCAGAAAATGCAGCCGCATGCGGCAACCTTTTTCGCCCTCCTGTCAGACATCCTTACCGATGAAGAGCTAGCACAGCAGTTGTATCAAAGCATGATCCTTCCCACCATCCAGGCTTCGGAACAATTGCTGCAGCATCTCATCCGTCAGGGTGCCATCAAGCCCATCGATACAGCCCTGGCCATGAGAATGGTCTATGGCATCACATTCGGAATCGACATCCTTTTGATCATGAACGACGAAGTGATGCAATCCGCAGTGGAGAACGTAGATCACCTTGCAGAGGTATTCTCAGCCATTATTCTGGATGGTTTGAGCGCCAAGCGCGATGGAGAATAGAGCGGGTTGGATCGATGGGACACATGGAAACGATCCGCAGACTCGCAGTACATTGAGTTCACAAAGGAACGCAGCATGTCAAGAAAAGATCAAGCTTTAGCGAAGAGAGCCTCGTACCGAATCCATTTCAAGAACCCGGATATGGATTTCTACCTCATGTGTCTGCTGATCAATGAAACCCATGAGGGGGCAACCTTTGGCGAGGTCATGCACGCAGCATCACGAATAAAGGAAAATGATCCCGTGAGTTGGGCCGACGAGTGGATCGCCCTGGGCGAAAGAAGCGAAGGGCGAGCTGAGAAGGCGCTGTCCAAAGGACACGAGGTGAGCGCCAGGCAGGCCTATCTGCGTGCATACACCTATTACCGCTTCGGCACCATAGGCTTGCATCCGAGGGATCCGCGGCGCACGGAGATATACCACAAATTCGTCTTATGCTTCCAAAAAGGTGCCGCCCTGCTCGATACCCCCATCGAGCCCGTTCAGGTTCCCTGGAAGGTTCGAGGTGACGATGTCTTCTTGCCCGGGTATTTCATGCGCCCTGACGACAGTGGGACAAAGCGTCCCACGTTGATCATCGTCAATGGGGGTGAGACGTATCCCGAAGATCAGTACTTCTGGGGAGGCGCGGGCGCACTCCAAAGGGGCTACAACGTGCTAACCATCACCTATGACGGACAGCGCGCAGCTCCGGTACTCTATCCCGATTGGGGACCCTTGAGCATGGATGTCATGGATCCGCCGGGTTTCCATGCCCATGTTGTGGATTACGCCCTGAGCAGACCAGAGACAGATCCGGATCGATTGGCGGCCATTGGCTTCAGCTCTGGAGGCTATTACGCTGCACACCAGGCTTCCCTCGATCAGAGGATCAAAGCGATCATACTCGCAGCGCCTCTTTACGATTTGCGGGCATTCCTTGAAGAGGAGATTCCTGCTCCCCTGCGGAAAGCCCCGCCCTTCATCTTCAACGCCCTCACATCCCTGGCCGGAAGATTGAACCCGTTCACGCAGGTTGCTCTGGAAGACGCAATCCACGGCGCCAGGGTTGAGAACATCTCCGATTTCATGGACATCATCGAGCAGATTCCCCCGGTGGAGATCGACAACATCACCTGCCCGTCCCTCGCGCTGGTAGGCGAGGGCGACTCACCCCAGGAGATCGATCAGTGCCATCGTTTCTTCGATCGTGTGTCATCCTCGATCAAAGCCAAACGCGTCTTCAGGCGTGAGGATGGGGCCAGCTCACATTGCCAGGTCGACAATATGCCGTTGCTGGAACAGGTGGCATACGATTGGTTGGATGAGGTGTTTGCAAAAACGTAAACGGCTGGCAAGTGCGGCATGACGGATCAATAGGTTTTCCCAATAGGGAGCAATCCCTGTATCTCAACCCAAAGGACCTCCCCGGCGTATTATGTATAAGGAAGAAGGATCCGGCGCAGAAGGTCGGGGTTCAAGCGGATCGATTCTGTCTGCCCAAATGCCTTCCTTCCGGGAGGGATGCTGCATGCGTCTGAGAACTGCTTATCGGATACTTCCCCTGGTCCTACTTCTCCTGCTTGGAGGGCTGGCTGCTTGTACGCAAGATGAGGTCGCATCCAGTCAGCCGCCGGCAACGGCGGAAAGCACGCCGTCCAGTATTTCGGGTTGGATCGATGTGGGCGCGTACCGCCTGTACTATCATTGCATGGGCGCCGGCACACCTGTGGTGATCCTGGAGGCGGGATGGGGGGATGTCGGGGAGACCTGGCACCTCGTTCAACCGGAAGTGGCGAGGTATACGCAGGTGTGCGCGTATGACCGCGTCGGTTTGGGAAGGAGCGATCCGGGACCGGAGCCCCGAACTTACCTGGATGCGGTGACCGATCTGCATATGCTGCTGGCAGGGGCCGAGATTTCGCCACCATACATCCTGGTGGGGCATTCCCTGGGCGGCATGTACATGCGCCTGTACACCGACCAGTATGCGGATGAAGTTGTGGGTCTTGTGCTCGTCGATAGTTCCCATCCGGAATCCTTTACACGCAACGCGGCTGTGCTTCCACCCGAAACCCCAGACGAAAGCGAAAGCCTGCGTTTCTACCGGGAGTGGTTCGACAGTTATCGCCGGGACCCGACACTGAGATCCGAGCTCCTGGAGCCCGGCTCGCTGGGCGATCTTCCCCTGGTCGTGTTGACAGCCATGAACAAGCAGCGCGCCGAGGATCTCCCCGCCGGCTTGAACGAGCAGTTCAACCAGATCTGGCTGGAGCTTCAGCAGGAACTCGCCCTGCTCTCGACGAACAGCACGCATGGGGTCAGCGAAGTGAGTGAGCATTTCATCCAGCATGACGAGCCGGAGCTGGTCATCCAGGCCATCCTGGACCTGCTGCTCGAGGTTCGCTCCGCAGGGGATTGATCTCCCATGCAGCTCGTTTTCTGCACGGATTCAGGCTTCACAAACCTAAACTCCTCCCATTTTGACACCCTCCAACCGTTGTCTTATAATCCCAGCATGATGTTCCGGAAACAATCTCCCCGAATGCCGCCCTATCAGCGGGGCGAGTGTCGGTCTGGTTGAGGCGGTCGAACAGCGCCCGTCGATATGCCGGCTTCCCAGATCGGAAGGGAAGCCGCTGTTTGTTGGAGGGGCGGGGCGAGCCCACCGAGGGGTGAAGGTGATGTTTGAGGGGATGGGGTACGGTGATGATCGAACAAGTATCCGTTGATGAGCAGACAGCCTGGCCCTGGCCTTTCAGCCTGGCGAATCTGCTGGCGGGCTTGCGGCGATTCACCCAGGATATGTCGCTCCAGATCGAGGAAATCCGACCGAGGGCCATGGTGCATAAGCGGCCGGCCATTGGCCGCCTGCAGGGCTTGAGGGTGACCTACCGCGGAAAGCAGGGTTCGGGAGAGAAGTGCCTCGTCGTCAAGGAGCCCAGGGGCTCGACGCGCACCGGATTGGCCGGGGCGGGGCGCAGAGAGATGGGCGTCTATCAGTCGCTAGCGTCCCAGTTGCCGCTGCGCACACCGGCCTTCATCTGCGCTGATTCCGGCGGGAACTGGCTGCTGCTCGAGGAGCTTCATCCGGTGCGGGAAGCGTCCGCATGGACACCGGAGGATTATTGGCAGGCGATCCGGTCCCTGGCGAGCATGCACGACCGTTTCTGGAATCTGGGCGAGGATCTGGACGCATTCCCCTGGGTGGGAAAACCGTTGGGGGCGGATTTCAAGGTCCACGTCACCGTTGCAGCGCAGGCCATCCGCCAGATCGCGACCTTCACGGCGGCAGGATTGCCTACATGGGGGCCAGAACGCATGCGCTTATTAGCGCGGTTGACGACTCGATCGGAGCGTGTGGCAGCGCCCCTGCGCCGCCAACCCAGCACGTTCCTGCATGGGGATTATTGGCCGGGCAACATCGCTGTGCTGCAGGACGGCAGCCAGGCGGTTTACGATTGGCAGTTGGCGGCCGTGGGACCGGCGGTGCTGGACCTGCTGGTCTTCATCAAGAAGAGCCGGTGGTGGTTTGGAGATCTGCCGGTGAGTCCGGATGCCCTGGTCGCGGCTTACAGGGAGGAGATGAAAAGCCTGACGGGAGTCGTCTGGGATGACGAGGAATGGCAGGAGCTCTGGGATCATGCCCTGATCTGGCGCTTCCTTCAGGAGTGGCTGGATCTGTTCGCTGCCTCTCCCGGAGCGCTGTTGAAATCGCGTAGCGCGCAGTTGAATTCGGTCTGGCTTGAACCGGTAACAGAGGCCGTTGTCAGGCGTTTGGAAGATTCTTGAACTCATCTAAACCCAGGAAGGAGCAGCATGGCGGATCAACGATTGCCCTCACGCCAGGAGAATTTCGCCGAATGGTACAACCAGATCGTGCTGCGCGCCGAACTGGCGGATTATGCACCCGTACGCGGCTGCATGGTTGTCCGACCCTACGGGTGGGCTCTGTGGGAGAACATCCAATCCGCGCTGGATCGCCGCTTCAAAGCCACGGGGCATGTCAATGCAGCCTTCCCTCTGTTCATCCCGATGAGCTTCTTGGAGCGCGAGAAGGCGCATGTGGAAGGCTTCTCTCCCGAGCTGGCTGTCGTAACCGTGGGTGGAGGCGAGGAGCTGCAGGAGCCGCTTGTCGTTCGGCCGACTTCCGAAACCATCATCGGACACATGTATGCCAAATGGATCAAGTCCTATCGGGATCTGCCTGTCCTGATCAATCTCTGGAACAGCGTCGTTCGCTGGGAACTGCGCACGAAGCTCTTTCTGCGCACGACCGAGTTCTACTGGCAGGAAGGCCATACGGCTCATGCCACGGCGGAGGAGGCGGAAGCTGAGACGCGGCAGATGCTGGACATCTACGCCGATTTCGCCATCAAAGAGGCTGCGGTGCCGGTCGTGCGCGGCCGCAAGAGCGAGAGCGAACGCTTCGCCGGCGCACAGCGCTCGTACACGATCGAAGCCATGATGGGGGACAAACGCGCCCTGCAGGCTGGCACATCCCACAACCTGGGCGACAACTTCGCCCGCGCCTTCGAGATCCGCTATCTCGACCAGGAGAACAGCCTGCAGTATTGCTGTACGACCTCGTGGGGTTTGTCGACGCGCTTTGTCGGTGCCATCATCATGGTGCACGGCGACGACAAGGGATTGATCCTGCCACCCCGCCTAGCTCCGCATCAAATCGTGATCGTGCCCATCTTCAGGAATGAGACGGAGAGAGTCGAAGTCGAGCAGGCTTTGAAGGGGATCGAAGCGCAGATGAGCGAGTTCCGCTGCCGTGTGGATTGGCGTGAGGGATTGACGCCGGGATACAAGTTCAACGATTGGGAGATGCGCGGCGTTCCGCTGCGAATCGAGGTGGGGCCCAAGGACGTGGCCGACAACACAGTGGCGCTCTCGAGGCGAGACGAGCCGGGTCGCTCCGGCAAGCAGATCGTCTCGCAAGAAGGTTTGGCGAAAGCTGTGGGCGACCTCCTGGACGAGATCCAGGAGTCACTGTATCAACGCGCCCTGGCGTTTCAGGAAGCCAACACCCATGATCCCAAGGACTACGATGCCTTCAAGGAAGTTGTGAAGGATGGATGGGCGCACAGCTGGTGGTGTGGGGAGGGGGAATGCGAGGCGGCCATCAAGGAGGACACGAAGGCCACCGTTCGCTGCATTCCCTTGGAGCAGCCCGGTGGAAAGGGGCAGTGTATCCGTTGTGCCAAGTCTGCCGAGGAACGCGCCATGTTCGGCCGCGCATACTGATGGTGTCGGAGTTGTCATCATGACCGCCATCGATCCGCAGCGGCTTGCACGTGAAATCGATGCCTTGGGCGATGAGTTGGAGGATGCGAAGGCCCTGCGCAGTCGAGTTGTGGCGCTGCTCGATATCTACGCCGATCGCACGCGCCACACCGGAGCAAGCGGTGATCCCGAGCGCACACCCTGGACGTTCGACGTTCCCGCCCCAGTTCTCCGCACGTTGAGACAATTCCTTACCGAACAACTGCAAGGACGTCCGCAGCTGGTTTGGAGCATCGCTGAAGAGTTCTGGCATGCAGGCTATCGCGAGACGCAGATCTTGGCTGCCGATCTGGCTTCACTGAGTGAGGATGAAGGTGTCGGCGATTGGGCGGAGGCGCGCGCACATGAAAGTCTGGACAGCGTAACGCTGATAACGCTTGCCGGAACCGGTTTGGAGGGATGGCGTCGTGCGGATCCGCAAGGCTTCCTTGGAAAGGTTCTGCTTTGGCTGAAGGAGGGCAACGCACGCATCAAGACATTGGGGGTTCATGCCCTCACCGCTGCGGTCCAAGAAGCCTCCTTCGAGGATCTACCTACGGTCTACCGCATGATCCATTCCTTGGAGCAGCCCAAGCGAGGCGAGTTGAAACGCGCTGTGGTCCTGCTGCTCCGTGCGCTGGCGCGGCGCAGCCCTGCCGAGACGACGCACTTCCTCTTGGATCGTATCCAGCGCGGTGGGGAGGAGGACAGGCGATTGGCGCAGCAGGTGGAGGAGGTCCTTCCTGTGGCGCAGCGTGCCACGATTCAGGATACCTTGTCGGGATCATAGCCGGCTGGTAGAATGCATCCATCGAAACCGTTGACTAGACCTTCGGGCGGCCGTGGAGGCTACCCGTTGGGTGACCTGCTTAAGGAGCAGATGTCATGCCATTGACAAGTGAAGAAAAGAACCAGCTGATCGAAGAATACCATCGACACAAGACAGACACTGGTTCACCTGAAGTGCAGATTGCGATCCTCACGCGCCGCATCGAGCAGCTTACGGACCACCTGCGCAATCATTCTCATGATGAGTCCTCACGCCGTGGTCTTCTGAAGCTTGTGGGACGTCGGCGCAGGCTGCTATCGTATCTGAAGCGGGAGGATGCCACGTCGTATCTCTCGCTGACCGAGAGGCTCGGAATCCGCCGAAAATAATCTGGAGGTGCAAACCTGGGCGTGGAGATGAGAGGTTCATCCAATCGTCCGGCAGGTGGGCAATGGGGTTCAGGCGGTATAGCGCCTCGATGACACCCTCGATTTGCATCGACATCAATGCCCTGGCCTGGAAATGCGGTTGGGTATTGGAGAGCGTCCTGCAGAGCAGGTTTGCTGCAACTGGATGCCGCTCCCCAGTCCCTAACCCTGCGGGTCAGAGGCAGGGAGGGATTTTCCCATGTTAGAAGTGAAACAATTCAGTGCGGTCGTGGATGGCAAGACCATCACGATCGAAACCGGCAAGCTGGCCTGGCAGGCTGGCGGCGCCGTGACCATACGCCAAGGCGACACCATGGTGTTGGCCGCGGCAACCATGGATCAAAGCATCCGCGAGGGGATCGATTTCTTCCCTCTGCGGGTGGATTATGAGGAACGGCTGTATGCTGGGGGGCGCATCCCGGGCTCGTTCTTCCGACGCGAGGGACGGCCTTCAGAGAATGCCACCTTGATCGCCCGCTTGGTCGATCGTCCGCTTCGCCCCCTCTTTCCCAAGGGCATGCGCAATGACGTTCAGGTGATTGCCTATTCCCTTTCAGCGGATGGGGAAACCCCCATCGACGTGCTCGCCATCGTAGCGGCCTCGACCGCCCTCACCCTTTCCGATGTCCCCTTCCTCGGGCCCGTGGGTGCTGTGCGTGTGGCCAAGGTAAACGGCGAGTTCGTCATCAACCCGACCTATCAGCAGATCGAACAATCGGCATTGGACCTCAGAGTGGCGGGGACGCGAGAGGCCATTCTGATGGTAGAGTGCGGCGCCGATCAGGTCGAAGAGAGCGTCATGATCGAGGCTCTGCAGGTTGCGCACAAGGCCATGCAGCCCTTGATCGATGTCCAGGAACAGATGCGCGAGCAAGTCGGCAAGCCCAAGCGGGAGTACGAAGTCTCAGCACTGCCGGATGGAATCATCGAGTCCATCCGAACCTGGGTGGGCGATAAGCTGGAGGCGCTCTATGTGGGGGGACGGACGAAGGCGCAACATGGCGATGCCATGGAAGCGCTTCAAACGGAGATGCTGGAAGCCCTGATATCTCCGGAAAACGAGACCTTCGATGAGCGCTCCCTGCGTAAAGCCTTCCAGGAGATCTACAAGGAAGATGTTCGCAAGCACATCCTGGAGAAGAACCTGCGTCCGGACGGGCGTGAACCGCGCGAGATCCGGCCACTCGGCATCGAGGTCGATCTAAGCCCTCGTGCACATGGCTCAGGCCTCTTCTCGCGAGGCGAGACTCAGATCCTGACCCTGGCGACATTGGGCACGCCACGAGAGCGGCAGGAGTTGGACACGCTTCAGCCTGAAGAAGAGAAGCGCTACATGCACCACTACAACTTCCCGCCCTTCTCCGTGGGTGAGACACGCCCGTTGCGCGGCGCTTCCCGGCGCGACATCGGGCATGGTGCGCTGGCGGAGAGAGCGCTGCTGCCAGTGATCCCGGATCTGGAAACATTCCCCTACACCATGCGTCTGGTATCGGAAGCACTTTCCTCGAACGGTTCCACCTCGATGGCCTCCGTCTGTGGATCGACGCTGGCCTTGCTGGATACCGGCGTTCCCATCAGCGCACCGGTGGCGGGAATCGCCATGGGCTTGATCATGGGGGAGGGGCGTTACGTCGTGTTGACCGACATCCAGGGCGCCGAGGATCACTACGGCGACATGGATTTCAAGGTGGCAGGAACCCGAAAGGGCATCACAGCCCTGCAGATGGACATCAAGATCACAGGCATCTCCACGGAGCTGATGTCCGAAGCCCTGCAGCAGGCGCGTGAAGCCAGGCTCTTTATTCTGGATGCCATCCGGGATGTGATTCCGGAGCCCCGTCCGGAGATGAAGCCGCATGCGCCGCGCATGACGGTGCTCAAGATCGATCCTCAGAAGATCGGTGCAGTAATCGGGCCGGGCGGCAAGATCGTGCGCGGCATTCAAGAGGAAACCGGTGTTCGCATCGACATCCAGGATGACGGCACGATCTACATCGCTGCCACGGATGGCCCCTCCGCCAACAAGGCTCGGGAAATGGTCGAAGCATTGACCGAAGAGGCGGTTGTCGGCCGCATCTACACTGGTCGTGTGGTGCGCGTTACGGATTTCGGCGCCTTTGTCGAGATCCTGCCCAACACCGACGGTTTGGTGCACATCTCGCAGCTCGATTCGGAACGCGTGGAGAAGGTCGAGGATGTGGCCAAAGTGGGCGACGAGATCACTGTGATGGTGACCTCGATCGACAGCGATAATCGCATTCGTCTCTCTCGTCAGGCTGTGCTTGAAGGATGGACACCGGAAGAGGCGATGCAGCGGGATCAGCGCAATCGGCGCTCTGGAGGCAGCCGTTCGGGCAATCGGGGTCGCGGGAGAAGGGATTCGGGATCTCGAAAACCGAGTAAGTCTTCGTAAACCTGGATCGTAGCGGCGCCTTCGAACAGCGAGTGCCAACCGAGATTCGTGGGGAGATGATCAATTCTGCGCTGCGCAGTGTGTCTCCCACCAGGTACCGAGGGCATGTGCGCATGACAAACCAGACGAGTCGACATCGTTGGTCTTCCTACACCAAGTTGATCGTCAGCCTCAGTATGCTGGCGATCTCCCTCTATCTGCTCTACCGATTCCGAGCCGTGATCGCCCCCCTCGTTATCGCTGCGATCCTGGCCTTTCTCTTGAACCCGATCGTGACCTTCCTGGTATCCAAGCTTCGCATACGGCGCGGGTGGGCAACCGCCATCGTCTACATCGTCTTGATCGGCCTGCTCTCGCTCCTGCCGATCTTGCTCGTGCCTGAATTGGTCGACCAGATCACGAGATTGGGTTCCAACTTCGAGAGCATCATCCAGGATGTCGAGGGATTCCTGGGCCGCGAGATCTCCATCGGCAGTTATGTGATCAACGTGGCCCAGATCATCGAGAACCTCATCGAAGCCTTCCGTGGGTTGATGGAACCCCTGTTCGGACAAACCCTGGGTATCGCTGTGGATGTGATCACTTCCATGGTGTGGTTCATCTTCATCATGGTGATCTCGTTCTACTTGGTGAAGGATTCACCACGCATGAATGAGCGATTGATCGAGATCACGCCACCCCACTACAGAGAAGATGTCCGCTACCTGAGAAGTGAGATCAATGCCATCTGGGCGGCTTTCTTCCGAGGCCAACTCACGCTTGCGTTCGTCGTCGCCATCATCTTCTCCATCGTGGGATTGATCATCGGTCTGCCCTTCTTCCTCGCCATGGCGGTGTTTGCCGGGCTGCTCGAATTCCTTCCCAGCGTGGGGCACGCCATCTGGCTCATACTGGCCTCGCTGCTGATGTTGTTTCAAGGATCGACTTGGATACCGATCCACAACTTCGTCATCATGTTGATCCTCATCGGGCTGCATGTGGTCTTCCAGCAGATCGACTTGAACTATCTCATCCCTCGCATCGTAGGAAGGCGTGTGCATCTGAACCCCTTGGTCGTGATCCTGGGGATTGTTGCCGGAGCAGCCTTGGCGGGCGTTCTGGGAGTGTTGTTGGCCGCGCCGACAATCGCAACGGCGCGGGTGTTGGGGGGTTATCTACTTGCCAACATCTTTGACATGGATCCCCTTCCTTCATCCGAAACGGTTGAGGATTCGGATCAACCAAAGGCAACTGAGGCATCGTGAGCTTCACTCTCCCTACTTGAAACTGAAGCCTTGCGGGATTGATAAAGGACCAAGCGGGAACGGTCCTGATACAGCTTCATGACCGAGGGCAAGCGATGGGCATTGTTCCTCTGACATGCGTGCGCCATTTATGAACGGGTTTGGAACATGAGCCAAGAAGAAAACAGTACGCTTGTCTCACCGCCATGGAGTGGCATGACCAAGGCCTTTGTGGCGCTGGCGGTGCTTGCCCTGACAACAGGATTGTTGCTTCGCTTCCATTCCATCTTCCCTCTGCTGATCATGGCGGGCATTCTGGCCTACTTGATTCTGCCCATCGTCCGTTTTGTGACTCTAAAGACGCACATATCGTGGGGCGTGGTCACGAATCTCATCTTCCTGATTCTCATCCTGCTGGTCCTGGGGATTTCCACTGCAACCGGATTCGCCATCGTGCGCCAGTTGCAGGCTCTATTCCTCACCGTACAGACCTTCCTGTTGGATCTGCCAGCTGGTTTATCCGCGTTGGCAGCTCAGCCTATCGAGATCGGTCCTTGGCAGCTGGATCTGGCGACGGCCGATCTTAGTGTGTTGGCGGAGCAGGTGCTGGCGGCCGTGCAGCCGCTGCTCGGTCGTGTGAGTTCCTTGCTCAGTTCGCTGGCTTCCGTGGCTGTCGAGTCGGTTGCCCGCATGATCTTCGTCTTTGCGGTGGCCTACTTCGTGACGATCGATTTCAAGCGCATACAAAACCGGTTATCGAACCTCTCCATCCCGGGTTATGAGGGAGACATGCGCCGGCTTCTCAACGCGCTGATGATGATCTGGCATCGCTTCCTGCGCGGACAAATGCTGCTCGTTTTGATCTCCGGTGTGACGACTTGGGCGGCGATGTCGATCCTGGGCGTCAATTTCTCGCTGGGGTTGGGCGTGTTGGCAAGCATCGCCAAATTTGTGCCCATCCTGGGGCCGTTGGTGGCCGGCGGAGTTGCGGCTTTGGTTGCGCTGTTCCAAGCCGGGAATTGGTTGGGCGTTTCACCGATCACACATGCACTGCTGGTGATCATCATGCAGATCGTGGTGGACCAGAGCCTGGATTACTTGGTCCTTCCCAGGGTCATGGGCAGTTCTCTGAACCTGCATCCGGTGTTCATCCTGGTGGGGGCGATTGTGGCCGCCAGTCTGGCTGGCATCATCGGCTTGCTCCTGTCAGCGCCTGCGATGGCCACACTGATGCTCTTTGCGCGCTACATCTATCGCAAGATGGCGGATTTAAACCCTTGGGAGCCTCCCATCGATGCCTTTCCCGACCCTCCCAAACGGGAGGGGCGTTGGTTCTGGCAGCGTTGGAGACGAAAGACCAAGCCTACTGAGGAATGAGCCCCAACCGTTTTGGGCTTTTACGAACCAGGAAAACCTCAGACGCTCCATTTTTCGATGACTAAGGTTCCAATCTTCATTTCTCGCTTCCATCCGTTGGTCGGAGCACATCCATGCTGGTTGAAATAATTGCGCGCTACAAAGTTGCCGGTTGTTGGACGGGTAATGTACACTCTTGAGTAGATCGATCGGCGTGGTTGTGGTCCAATCCTGCCCGATTTGAACGATGCAGCAGGTGGTTGTGTTGGAAGGGCTGCAATGCCATAACGGAGGAAATGATGGCTGATGATCGTGATGTCAAGACCAGCGTGCTTGCTGAAACGAGCAACTATGTGGCTTGGATTTCCGAGGAACCGGATGGTGAGACCACATACCATCTCGAGCTTGGCATGGTGACTCTGCATTTCTTCAAGGAAGAATGGGACGAGATGCTCGATCTGATGCGCTCGGTAATCTGAGACCTTCCCGCAGCAGAGGATCACGAGCACTCGAAGCTGAGAGATCACACCCGGAATACCGGCGCATTCCACTATGGATAGCCTATTGGGATGGCGCAGCGAGCCCTTCATCCGGAGAATCAGCGTGCGGTCGAAGTTGCTTCACAGCCAAGCCGATGCTATCATCCGCGCAGTCGCATAACTACCAGCGTGAAAGCTGATGGCACAGCGCAGGGAATTACTCACTTGGGAAGAGGTCGATCGTCTCATCGATCATCTCAAACCCCAAGTTAACACTGAGTTTGAAGCCATGGTCATCATCACCCGGGGTGGAATTGTCCCCGGGGGATTGTTGAGTGAGGCGCTGGGGATTCGAACCGTCCTTACCGCTGCTGTGGATTTTCCATTCGAGGACGAGCACCAGGCGGCCAAGCTGCTTGCTTGGCCGAAATTCATTCAGTTTCCGGATGATTCTCAGCTGGTTGGCAGGAACGTTCTGGTGGTGGATGATGTCTGGGGATCCGGTCGTACAATCACTGCGGTGAAGAACAGGGTTGCAGCAGCGGGAGGCTTGCCCTCCACCTGTGTCATTCACTACAATCCTTATCGAAGTTTGTTCTCGCAGGCAAAACCGGACTTTTATGCGGCCATCACCGATGCATATATCGTTTACCCCTGGGAAGTGGATAGAGGCCCAAATAAAGTACTTCTCGACGAACCTGATTAGAAGCATTCGAATCTACGAAGTTACCGGTTTGACAACCTGCGAAGCGCAGAGGTATAATTGCGCTGCGTTATCAGAGGGCGTTGGAATCGCCCAGTTTTGAAACGCGTCTATTTGATGAGGGGTGCACCGGGACGAGGGATGCAATCGCACGTGAAAACGTTGGATCACTCCGAAGGCTTGGTGAGCCCGTGATCGTGCTGATCGGGCTTTTTTCTTTCGGGGGCTGGAAGTATGTCCGATCCATCTGATGATTTGGGTTCCTTGCTTTCGGAGTTTGATGAAGTCGCCATGCCTCGTCGTGGAGACCTGCTGCGAGGGATCGTGATCTCAGCAGGTTCACATGGATTGGTCGTCGATCTGGCGCTCAAGCGCGATGGTGTAGTCCCGGCATCGGACCTTGACAAATTACCCCCAGAGGAAGCCGGCTTGAACGTGGGGGATGAAATTGCCGTTATGGTCGTCGATCCCGTCGATCCTGAAGGCAGCCTAGTGGTCTCCGTCAGTCAGGCTCGTGAGAGTGAAGATTGGCTCAAAGCGCGCAGCTTGATGGAGGATGATGCCATCATCGAGGTCGCTCCTTGTGCATGTAATCGCGGCGGCATCATTGTGCCTTTTGGTCGCCTGCGCGGTTTTGTGCCAGCGTCTCATTTGAGCGATCTTCCACGCGGGATCGATGAGGAAGACCGACTGGCCTTTCTGGAAGGAAGCATCGGCCGCAAGATGCCGTTCAAGGTGATCGAGGTCGATCCGAAGCGGCGGCGTTTGGTACTTTCCGAACGGAAAGCGATCCGCCAATGGCGTCAGCAGCAGAAGGCCAAGATCATCGATACCCTGCAGATGGGGGATGTTCGAAAGGGTGTCGTGACCAGTCTGAGAGAGTTTGGAGCTTTCGTCGACATCGGAGGCGCAGATGGTTTGATCCACATCTCCGAGATCGACTGGTGCCGCATCGAGGATCCTGGTGAAGTCCTGAGCATCGGGCAGGAAATCGAAATCATGGTGATCGGGCTGGATAAGCGAGCGGTGCGGATCGGCTTGAGTCTGAAACGTCTCAAACCCAATCCTTGGGAGGAGTGTTCGAAGAACATCGACGCCGGCCAGATCCTGCAAGGGGTGGTTTCATGCAACTCCTCGGCAGGGACCTTTGTACAGGTAGATGGAGGCATCGAGGGGTTGTTGCGATTGACGAAGGAAGATCAAATTCCCCATAAGGGGGAGACGATCCGAGTAAAAGTTGCATCGCTGGATATCGAGCGAGAGCGTCTGGATTTGGAGTTGGTGATAGGGGATGTAGAAGCAGCAATAGAGGAAGGAAATCCAGACGAGATTGGTTTGGAAGCTGAAATGGATGGGAGGTGAGTACGAGTGACAGTCGTCAAGTTGCGACCGAATGAGTCACAGGATCAAATGCTCAAACGGTTTCGTAAGAAGGTTACAAAGAGCGGAATCCTGAGCACTGTGCGACGCAAGCGATGGTTTGTATCCAAGAGTGAGTTGCGCAGGATTCAACGTAAGAAAGCGATTCGCCGCCTGCGGCGACGCCAACGGAAGATTGCTGCCCGCGGCGATAATTAGCGCCAAGCGGGTGTTCATCATGGGTGCTGAGTTGTAGCTCCCGGAGGTTTGGATGGCAAAAAAAGAGGAGAAGATCGAGGTAGAAGGCACGGTTGTTGAGGCTCTACCTGCAACACAATTTCGAGTGGAACTGGACAACGGTCATGAAGTACTGGCGTATTTGTCTGGGAAGATGCGCAGGTATTACATCAGGATCTTGCGCGGTGATCGTGTGCGGGTTGAGCTTTCACCCTATGACCTGACACGCGGCCGTATCACCTACCGCTACAAGAAACAAAGTTTCAGCCCTGATCAGAGCTAGTCTTCTTTCTCCTCTCCGGAATCATCCACCGCATTCTCAATCGCCCCCTACATGGGGGGCGATTCGCGTGTCAGCAGAAGAGCCTGCCAATCTGTTTCTGTCGTTACCTGCTGGAAACGTAAGCCCTGCTTTTCGGCGCATTCCCGAATGCCTCCGGTTTGCTCTATCAAGATTCCGGCCAGGATGACCAACCCGCCGGTCTGTACCCCGTCAGCAAGTCCATCCTCGAGCATCCTCTCCAGCACAGCGGCATAGATGTTGGCCACGAGAATTCTCGGGCGCTCGTTTTCCCGATCACAGGCTGCTAGAAGCTCGGGCAGCGAACCCTGTTCGACCATGACAATCTCTTCAACATCGTTGTGAACCATGTTCGCTCGGGCGACTTTCACGGCGGAGGGATCGTTATCGAACGCCAGCACACGCGCGGCGCCCAAACGGGCAGCGGCGATGCTCAAGATTCCGGATCCACAGCCAAGATCGGCAAGCGTGTCGCCGGGTTTCGTGTGCATCTCCAGCGCTTGCAGGCAGAGGCGCGTGCTGGGATGCACGCCCGTGCCGAATGCCATGCCCGGATCGATGGAGATGATGAGCCGATCTCCTTCGGGTTTGGGTATCCAGGAAGGTTGAACAAGGAGACGAGCGCCGATGGGAAGGGGTTGGTAGCTCGACTTCCAAACCTCGTTCCAATCGTCCTTCTCGATCCACTGATAAGAGAGTTCCGGAATGGGCATGATGCGGCCCAGGTGCCAAATCCCTTCCTGGATGAGACGCCGCCGTTCAGCGAGACCTTCATCCGCCAACAGGAAGGCGCGCAGTTTGACGGCGCCTGCTCCGAAAGGTTCGTTGGTCGCATGCTTGATGCGTTCCAGCACGAGCCCTCCTGGAGCGTGGCGCGCAAGGACATCGGCTATCGCTTCCGCGATTTCACCCCGGGCTGTGAGTGAGACCTCAAGCCACTTCAATCAGCAAGGCCTCCCAATAGATCTTTCAAACGATCGAGGAAACTGCGTTCCTGCAGTTTGACTTCGCTACCCATGGACTCGGCAAGCTGTTCGAAGAGAACCCGCTGCTCGGCTTTCAACGATCGAGGGATCTCCACGGAAATGACCACCAATTGATCCCCACGACCATTGCTTCGCAATCTCGGAACACCTTTCCCGCGCATGCGGAACACCTTGCCGGTCTGAGTTCCTGCGGGTATGTCCAACATGGCGTCGCCATCCACGGTAGGTACGGTGACCTTGGCGCCCAAGGCTGCCTGGGCCACATTGATCGCAAGATCGATGATGATGTCGTTCTCTTTACGTCGGAAGAAGCGGTGCGGCTTGACGTGGATGATGACGAATAAGTTGCCCTGCGGCCCACCATTGACCCCCGGTTCCCCCTCTCCGGAGAAGCGGATCTGTGTCCCGTCGTCCACACCCGGCGGAACATCGATCACCTTGCGAACCGTACGCCGTTCGAGACCGCGCCCCTTACAGGCGTTGCACGGCGTGCTGATGATTTCCCCACGACCGCGGCAGTCGGGGCATGTGGTGACGTTGACCATGGAGCCCAGGAGTGTTTGGCGCACCTGGCGAACCTCGCCGGTTCCGTTGCACGTGTTGCAGCGGACGGGCGTCGTGCCTGGTTCGGCTCCGCTGCCCTGGCAGGTTGTGCAAATCTCCATACGGCTGAACTCGATTTCCTTCTCCGCTCCGAATACAGCCTCTTCGAAATCGATGGTCAGATCATAGCCCAGATCCGTGCCGCGCCGAGGCGCATTCCGCCTGCGGCGTCCGCCCATGCCTGCTCCGAAGAACTGCTCGAAGATGTCGCCAAAGCCGAAATCGAAACCGAAGTCCGTGGGTATTCCTTCCACGCCTGCATGACCGAAGCGATCATACGAGGCTCGTTTTTCTTCATCAGAGAGGACGGCGTAGGCCTCATTGATCTCCTTGAATCGGTCCTCGGCTCCCTCGCTCTTGTTGACATCCGGATGATATTCCTTGGCCAATCGACGGTAGGCGCGACGAATCTCATCCGCGCTTGCGCCGCGATTGATTCCGAGCACTTCGTAGTAATCTCGCTTAGATGCCATGGCGATATGCACTCTTGGATTGAAAGAAGCCGAATGGATACTCAGCCCTCATCTGTGTCCTGTTCTTCAGCGTCATCTTCATCTTCGGACGGCTCATCAGCAGGGGCTTCCGCCTCTTCAGACTCAAACTCATCCTGGGGAACTTGATCCTCCTGGGCTTCCTCTGATACCTCTTCAGCTTGCTGCATCACCCCTGCCACTTTCTGGCTGGTTCGCAGCAGCTCATCCGTTGCCTGAAGAAGGTTCTCGATGTCTTCAGCCTCGGACGCGGCGCGCAGGGCAGAGATCTTCTCGCCGATCTCGGCACGCAGCTCGTCATCAAGACGATCTCCAGCTTCGCGCCGCATCTTTTCCACAGCGTAGATGGCATTGTCTGCGGCGTTGCGGGCTTCGACCAACTCGCGCCGTTTCCGATCCTCTTCAGCGTGGGCTTCTGCATCCTGGCGCATTTGTTCCACTTCCTCATCCGTGAGGCCGGAGGATGCATGGATGGTGATGTTCTGGCTTCGACCGGTTGCCTTGTCGCTCGCGCCGACCTTAAGGATGCCGTCGGCATCGATGTCGAAAGTGACCTCGATCTGTGGCACACCACGCGGAGCGGGGGGAATTCCATCGAGGGAGAACTTGCCCAAGGATTTATTGTTGGCCGCCATGGGGCGCTCCCCCTGGACAATGTGAATCTCGACTTCCTTTTGATTGTCGGAGGCGGTTGAGAAGACCTGACTCTTGCGCGTGGGGATGGTCGTGTTGCGGTCGATTAACGGTGTGGAGACACCACCTAACGTCTCGATCGAGAGTGTGAGGGGGGTCACGTCCAGCAACAGGATGTCCTTCACCTCGCCGCCCAGGACACCGGCCTGGATCGCAGCCCCCACGGCGACAACTTCGTCGGGATTCACGCCCTTGTGAGGATTCTTGTTGAAGAAATGGCGTACGGCCTCCTGCACGGCGGGCATGCGTGTCATCCCGCCCACGAGGATGATCTGATCGATGTCTCCGGGTTGAAGACCGGCGTCATCCAGTGCCTGTCGGCATGGTCCGATGCTGCGCGCAACCAAGTCCTCTGTGAGTTGTTCCAGTTTGGCGCGGCTGATGCGCATATTCAGATGTTTGGGTCCGCCGGCGTCGGCGGTGACGAAGGGCAGGTTGATCTCAGTCTCCATCATGCTCGAGAGTTCGATCTTGGCCTTCTCAGCGGCTTCCTTGAGGCGCTGCAGGGCCTGACGATCCACGCGCAAATCGATGCCGTCGGATTGTTCGAATTCGGAAGCCACCCAATCGATGACGCGCTGATCGAAATCATCACCTCCCAGGAAGGTGTCGCCATTGGTAGCCTTGACCTCAAAGACGCCATCGCCGACATCCAGGATGGAGATGTCGAACGTTCCGCCGCCCAGATCGAATACAGCAATGGTCTCATCCGTTTTGCGATCCATGCCGTAGGCGAGTGAGGAAGCTGTGGGTTCGTTGATGATGCGCAGCACTTCCAGTCCAGCGATCTTTCCGGCATCTTTCGTGGCATTGCGCTGCGAATCGTTGAAATACGCAGGAACCGTGATCACAGCCTGTGTGATCGGCTCACCGACATAGGCTTCTGCATCGGCTTTGATCTTGGCCAGGATCATGGCTGAAATCTCTGGAGGGGAATATTCCTTTTCTCCCAAACGAACCAGCAGATCACCGTTGGGAGCCGCGCTTACCTGGTAGGGAACCAGGTTGATGGCTTGCTGAACTTCGGCATCCGTGTATTTGCGTCCCATGAAGCGCTTGATCGAGAAGATGGTATTCTCGGGATTGGTGATCGCCTGGCGGCGTGCCACTTGGCCCACCGTGCGTTCGTTGGTCTTGGGATTGATGGCCACGACGGAGGGGATCAAGCGTCCCCCCTCCGATGATGGAATGACCGTTGGCTCTCCACCCTCCATGATGGCAACCACGGAGTTGGTGGTGCCCAGGTCAATGCCGATGATTTTACTCATGCATCAGGCTCCTACTTGGCTACTCGTACAAGCGCGGGACGTAGAACCCGCTCATCCATCTTGTATCCCTGACGGATGACATCGATGATCTGGCCATCTTCATGCTCGCTGCTTTCTTCATGCGAGAGGGCTTCATGGAGCAGGGGATCGAAGGTTTCACCTTCTGCTTGGATGCGTTTGACGCCTTCGGTTTCGAGCATGCCCAGAAGTTTCTGATAGATCAATTCGATGCCTTTTGCCCAGGCGCCGGCATCACCTTCTTGGGGCTGCTCCTTGAGCGCAAGCTCCAGGTCATCGATCACGTTGAGATAGCGGGAAAGGATGTCGCCGGTCACGCGTTTGTAACTGTCCTGATTTTCACGCTCCACGCGCTTCTTGTAGTTGGCGAATTCGGCACGCGCCCGCTGCCACCCATCCAAATACTCCTGAGCCTCTGCTCGCGCCTCGTTCAATTCCGCCATCAATTGGGCTTGTTCATCCGTGGTTTCCTGCGTTTCTTCAGCCGTCTCCGTGTCCTGATCGGATGCGGTTCCATCCGTTGGATGAAGCTTTTCCTCTTCGGGGATGGTTTCTCCCTCTTCGTGTGCAGGATCGTTGTTTGAGTCCTTCTTGCTCTTCAACACGATGCTTCCCTCGTTCTAGGTTTTCTGCTCCTGATTGCCTGTCCACGATTTGATGTATGCCTCGTGCATCGCGGATGTGGCTGCCCCCTGGTGTTTCCAGTCAAATCCAACAAGGGGGAGTTTGTTAGCAGATCAGAATGCTGCCCTGTTCATATGCAGAGCGTTCGGCGCATATCCTGAGTTCTATTGCGTCAGTCCGCTGTTTCCCTGGCCCGCGAAGGTCTCGATGACCAGGTCGCTCATCAGTCCTGCAACATAGCGGACGGCGGAGATCGTACGCCCGTACGCCATGCGTGTGGGTCCTAAGACGCCCAGCGCACCGGTTGCAAGACCGGGCGCTCCGTATCGGGCCAGCACGATGGAACAATTCTCGAGCTCCTTCCAATAACCCTCACCCCCGATGACAACCTGTACGGTTCCCACGCTCGTGGTGTCCAAAGCTTCGGCAACCACCTCGTCCAGGAAACCGCGTTCCTCGAACAGGCGGAGCGCTGTTCGCGCGGAGTTGACATCAGCGAATTCGGGCTCACCGAGGAAGTTGGTAAGCCCATCGCGAACGATGTCTCCCGCTGCAAGACCATCCACGCGCATCATCACACTCGCTACCAGAAGCAGGATCTCTGCGTGTAATCCTTTGAATTCCTCAACCAGCGCCGCCACTTCACGCGAGGATTTGCCCATTGCTGCCATTGTGATCTTCTGAGCGGTTTGGCTGAGCTCGGATTGTTCAAACGTGCTTGCGAGGGAAAGCAGCTCCTGCTGCACCACGCCTCCGAGAAGCACGAGCACCATGAGCACCTGATTGCCACGCGTGTTGATCAATTCCAGGTGTTTGAAGATTGCCCGTTCGGCATGCGGGGCGGTGACGACCGAGGCGACGCGAGAATGGCGGGCCAGCACGGATGCAGCCAGCTGGACCCATTCGTTGATCGCTCCGCGCGCTTGATGGAATTGATGGCTGATGAGGCGCCTCTCGTCGGCTGGAAGCTCTGTCTCGCCTAGCAGGCGGCGCACGAAGTAGCGATAACCCTGTTCAGTCGGGATGCGTCCAGCCGAGGTGTGCGGTTGACGTAGCAGGCCGGCTTCCGTGAGTGTGGCCATTTCGTTACGGACGGTGGCTGGGCTCACGCCGAGATGGTATTGTTCCACCAGCCATCTCGAGCCCACGGGTTGAGCCGCATCGATGTAGCGGTGAACGATCAATGCGAGGATCGTTTCCTGTCGTTCGGAGAGCGCTTCCATACCTTCTCCGCATAGTATTAGCACTCTCGGATAGAGAGTGCTAAAGAAGACTGAATCATGATACCATGCCGGGCAGACAGCGTCAAGCAAAAGCCAAACCTTGACAATTTTCAAGCCAGCTTGTAGCATTCATTTTTGTATAATTAAGAAGAAACAGGACGGAGTGGATAGTGGCTGAATTGAATCATATCAGTGATGACACGTTTGAAGCCCAGGTGATCGAAGCAGAACAACCCGTGCTCGTGGATTTTGGTGCTGATTGGTGTCATCCCTGTCGTCAATTGGATCCGATTGTGAGCGAACTCGCGGATGAGTTGCATGGGAAGGTCAAGGTCGCCAAGTTTAACATCGACACCAACATGAAGACGCCGGTGCGTTACGGCGTCATGGGAGTTCCGACCTTGATCCTGTTCATCAACGGGGAGGATCGGGAGCGGGTGATCGGTTACCAATCCAAGAAACGTATTCTCGCCCAATTGGAACCCCACCTCAAGCAATCCTGAGGAAATCCGTCTTGTGTATCAGCTCCTGCTTGGAGCTGGTGATCGTACGAACAACCAAGTCCAGAAAAGGCTTTGACGAGGGAGAGTAGGCGCCAAAACGGCGATCCAGAGAGCGGGGATAGGTGAGAGCCCCGCACGCACGCCGGCGTTGAATGGGCCTCAGAGCTGCAGGGCGAAAGATGCGTCGAGTAGCCTGTGCCGGAGCTGCCACCGTTATCAGGGCAGAGGGCATGGCGAGTGTGTAGCCGTGCTCCAACAGAGTGAGGCTGGCTTCCCATCCCCGTCGCATCACCGGCGGGGTTTTGATTTCCGGGCAGCAGCCTAAGCGGGGTGGTACCGCGGGCAGTGATTGCGCTCGTCCCCATAATGGGACGGGCGTTTTTCATACCCAAAGCCCCTCCGCCCAAGAATGATGAAAGGAGCGATCCATGAAACCAAAGAAGGGAAGGTTGCTCACGGGAGACCGGCCCACGGGCAGGCTTCACCTCGGTCATTTCGTGGGAACACTGCGCAACCGTGTCCGGATGCAGGATGAGTACGAGAGTTTCTTCATCATCGCCGACCTGCATACGCTCACGACGCGGCCCGAGCGAGCGGCCATCGAAGAGATCGCTGAGAACGTGCATCAGCTCGTGCTGGATTATCTCTCCATCGGCATCGATCCCCAACGGAGCACGATCTTCCTGCAATCCGCCATTCCTGAAACCTACGAGCTCAATCTTCTGCTCGAGATGCTCGTGACCGTTCCGCGCCTCGAACGCGTGCCCAGCCTCAAGAATATGGCGAGCGATGCTGGCTTGGAGAGCATGCCCTTCGGGTTGCTGGGCTATCCTGTGCTTCAAACCGTCGACATCCTGCTGCCTCGGGCGGATGTCGTTCCCGTGGGCAAGGACAACCAGGCGCATATCGAAGTGGCGCGGGAAATCGCCCGCCGTTTCAATCGTCTCTATGGCGAAATCTTCCCGATACCGCGCGGCAAGATCGGCGAGGAGCTTGTGGGGTTGGACGGGCAAGCCAAGATGAGCAAATCCTTGAACAATACCATCTTCCTCTCGGATGACGCTGAGGTCGTGATGGAAAAGGTGATGCGCATGTACACCGATCCAAAGCGAGTGCGCGCCAACATCCCGGGTCGGGTGGAGGGCAATCCCGTGTTCATCTACCACGACGCCTTCAATCCCGATGTGGATGAGGTCGTTTCGTTGAAACAGCGTTATCGCGGGGGGCAGGTCGGCGATGTGGAAGTCAAGCAACGGTTGGCGCGAGCGCTGAATGCTTTCTTGGATCCCATTCGCCAACGGCGGGCAACCTTCGAGGAGCAGCCGCAGCTGGTCGAAGATATCCTGCGCAGTGGAACTGAGCGCATGCGTTCCGAAGCCCAACGAACGATGGAACTCGTGCGGAATGTGATGGGTTTGCCGCGGCTGCCGTAGGCAGCCTGCTGGCTCCAATCTGGCGTGTTCGGCAGCCGGGCGGGCTGGTGTATAATCTTCTCCAGGCTGACTCTTCACACTCCATTCAGGATGGGAAATGACAGAAAAGCGACTGCGTATCCTGATCGCCAAACCCGGTTTGGATGGTCATGATCGAGGAGCCAAAGTGATTGCGCGCGCGCTTCGTGATGCAGGCATGGAGGTGATCTACACCGGGCTTCGTCAGACGCCGGAGATGATCGCCGAAGCCGCTCTGCAGGAAGACGTGAACGCGGTTGGGCTCTCGATCCTCTCAGGGGCACACATGGCGCTGGTGCCGCGCCTTTTAGAACTGCTGGAGATGCAGGGACAGGCAAACGTTCCTGTGTTGATCGGAGGCATCATTCCGGACGAGGATGTTCCTCAACTCAAGAAGCTGGGGATCAAGGGGATCTTCGGTCCGGGCACGAGCACGGATCGGGTTGTCGAATCCGTCAGGCAGGCCGTTCAGGCAGCTGGCGCGGCTCAGGATTGAGAGCCTCGAGCATGAAATCCGTCGAGCGCGTCTTGAAAGGGGATCGGCTGGCGCTGGCGCGCCTCCTGACACAGATCGAAAACGAAGATGCTTCCGGCTTGGAGGCACTTTCAGCGCTCTATCCCCACACGGGCCATGCGCATCGCATCGGCATCACCGGAGCTCCCGGTACCGGAAAATCATCCCTGGTCAATCGTCTGGCGCTCCATCTGCGTCAGAATGGATGGTCCGAACAGGCCGAACCCGAAGCTGAAACCGTCGCCATTGTGGCCGTGGATCCCAGCAGCCCCTTCAGCGGGGGCGCGTTCCTTGGCGATCGTATCCGGATGCGCGATCTATATGGAGATCCCGGCATCTTCATACGCAGCATGGCAAGCCGCGGCGCGCTGGGCGGCCTGGCGCGGGCGACGGTCGACATGGTCGAAGTGCTGGACGCAGCGGGCTTTGCCGCCATTCTCATCGAAACCGTCGGCGCAGGGCAGGCTGAGGTCGATATCGCCCGTATGGCCCACACGGTCGTGGTCGTCGATGCCCCGGGTTTAGGCGATGATGTACAGGCCATCAAGGCGGGGATCTTGGAGATCGCCGATATCCTGGTCGTCAACAAGGCGGACCTGCCCGGCGCCGAGAATACGCTGCGTGCGCTGCAGCTGGTCCTGGAATTGGCGAACACCGCTCAACGCACCAAACCCGATGCCGCAGCGCGTGATGTTGCACCCCAACCGGCTTGGGTGCCTCCCGTCCTGCCCACAGTGGCCATCCAGGGCGATGGCATTGTCGAGCTGGCGCAGGCCATCCACGATCATCGCGAACATCTCGATCTTTCGGGCGAGTATGCGGCGCGAGAACGTGCCCGCGTGCGGACCGAGATGGAAGAGCTGCTGCGCCAGCAACTGCTGGAGGGATTCCTGATGCACCAACCGGAGGGTGCCTTCGAGGCCGCGCTGGAATTGGTGCTCACGAAGAAGAAAGCTCCTCGACAAGCTGTGCGTGAGATGATCGAAGGAAAGAAGCGATGATCTTTGGCGAGAACATCCGATTACGGGCTATCGAGCCTGCAGATCTGGATCGCTTTGTCGAGTGGTTCAACGATCCGGAGGTTACTCACCACCTGATGCGCTTCCTTCCCATGAGCATGCAGGCCGAGAAAGATTGGTACGAGAAACTTCAGGAACAACCGGAGGAGAGCCGACCCCTGGCGCTGGATGCCAGGGAGGGGGATCAGTGGATTCACATCGGTTCATGCGGCTTGCATGACATCGATTGGCGCTCGCGCAAAGCTGAATTGGGGATCGCAATCGGCGATAAACGCTATTGGGATCGTGGTTACGGCAGCGACGCCGTGCAAACGCTGCTGCGACATGGATTCGAGACCTTGAATTTTCATCGTGTGTACTTGTATGTTTTCGAGGATAATGAGAGGGCGATCAAGGTCTACTTGAGTCAAGGATTTCAGGAGGAGGGCCGTCTCCGAGACCATTCCTATCGCAAGGGAGATTATCGTGACATGATCATCATGGGCATCCTGCGCCGGGAATGGAAGGAGACGGAGGAGGGGAAGGATTAACATGGGTGAATTGTTCGGCTATGGTGACATCAAGCTCTACGCCGGCTCCGGATGCCTTGAATTAGCGGAGCAGATCAGCAATTATTTGGATGTCCCACTCAGCAGCTACGATTTGGTTGAGTTCCCCAACGAGAACTTATTCGTGCGATTGCATGGCAGCGTGCGCGGGCAGGATGTTTACCTGATCCAGTCGCATGGTCCCCCGGTACACAGGAACATCATGGAAATGCTGATCATGACCGATTGTTTGTATCGCGATTCGGCAGGGCGCATCACCGTAGTTTTCCCCTATATGGCCTATGCGCGCTCCGATAAGAAGGATCAACCTCGCGTGCCCATCACGGCGCGCATGGTCGCCGACATGATCGAGGTCGCAGGAGCTGATCGCTACATGACCATCGATCTGCATGCCGGTCAGATCCAGGGTTTCTTCTCCATCCCCGGCGATGTGCTCACCGCCTTTCACATTCTCAGCGATTATTTCGTCAACAAGCGCTTGAGGAACGCCGTTGTCGCCACAGCCGATCTCGGCTTCGCCAAGAAGGGACGCAACTTCGCAGCCACATTGAATGTCCCCCTGGCGTTCGTGGAGAAGCGCCGCGATATCGGCAACACCAGAGCGCATGCCACGACTGTGATCGGGGATGTCAAGGGCAAGAATGTCGTATTGGTGGATGATGAGGTCCTTACCGGAGGATCGATGTGCGAGGCCGTGGAGATTCTCAAGGAGAACGGCGCCGAGGATATCTACCTTTCGTTCACCCACCCCCTGCTCGTGCCCCCGGCGGCGGAGGAGCTCGCCAAGCTTCCCATCAAGGAGATCGTCACGACCAACACGTTGCCCATTCCCAAGGAGAAGCGCCTGCCCAACATGACCATCCTCTCGGTGGCCGACATGCTGGCGGAGGTGATCCTGCGCGCCCACGAAGGTCGCTCGGTGGGTGAATTGTTCAACGAGTAACGAACACCAATCGTGGTTCCAAGAGCCGTCGCAACATGACGGCTCTTGTTATTGATGCCCTTCTTTTGGGGAAATCCCTTGGAACGTATGAAGCCCGAGAAGAACCGCCGTCTCGCCAATCCCTTCCCCGCCGGCGCCAACCCCGCGATGCCCGAAGGTCCGGCTACGGTCGTCACCAGCTTTCGACATGGAAGGGCAACCGGGATCGCCTCGCCTGGCTGGCGCCGCGCAAGCGAGCCCCGAAGGGTCTTGCGTGAGGCATCAGCGCCGCTACCGTTTCGGAATGATCGCCGTCAACGATCGTGTGACCTTTCGCAGGTCCGATGAGTGCGCCTTGATCTTGGTCACGTCTCCGGTTCGCAGGCCGGTGCGCACGTCGGAAATCGTCTTGGATGTTGGTCGCTCGTTGTCGATGATCTTCTGAGTCCAGCGCTCCATCTTCACCAGCAGTTTCTCGATGTTGTCCGGGATGAGCGGCACCTTGCTCACAATGGGGAGAATCGCATCCAGGATGTCGTTGGCGACCTTAGCGTACTTCACAGCCAGCGTGTTCAGCGTGCTGATGGCCTCCGTCAGTTCCAGGGCGACCTCCTGGATGTTGTCGATCATGCCCTTGTGATCGTTGATCATCTTGGTGATGTCTTCCAGCGAATCGGTGAGTTTGTCCGAGAATTTCACGTAGGATGCTCTGGACGATGTTCTAGACCTTGCGTTTGACCTCGCCATGAATTCGTCTCCTTTCGAGGCGGAATTGAACCCGCAGAACTTCGTAATCTGCAAGCCGTGGCTTCAATACTAGCCCATCAGGTTGGAGGCGCAAGCGCGCCGGCTGGTTGCGGCGGGAAATGGGGAGCTCCTTCGTAAGAAGGAGCTCCAAAAGG
>DUET01000060.1 GCA_011192015.1 Anaerolineae bacterium | reverse complement strand
CCTCGGCGCACGGGAATCCCGCCCGCCAGGCGTACGAGGGCGCTCAAGGTGTAGGAGTTTACATCACGAACCTGCCCGAGCCGGGGCTGTTCCTCGGGAGCCACGATCTCATCTCCGGTGGCCAGGATCCCCACGCTCGGAGCATGCACGACAGGCACTTCGGTGATCCCCAGCGCAATCAAGCCGCCGATGTCCTGGGGTCGTAATCTTGTGCCCTCCTCGAGCACGATTTCACCCGCTTTCACATCCTCCCCTGTTGTGAGCACATGCTGGCCCACGCCCAGGGCTTTGAGGACTTCGATCTCGGTCTCACTCACAATCTGCGTGTCCTCGAGCATCACAACCGCATCCGCGCCTTTGGGAAGCATGCCTCCCGTGTGGATGATGGCAGCTTGCCCAGGTTGAATTTCCAGGTCGGCGCGCGTGCCCATGAGGATTTCACCGACCAAGCGCAGATAAACCGGTTGGCTGGGGCTGGCGCCGAACGAATCCGACGCACGCAGGGCGTATCCGTCCACAGTGGAGCGAGGGAAGGGGGGCAGCGGATGGGGTGCGGCAATGGGAGCTGCCAGCACGCAGTTCAGGGCTTCTGAGGATGCGATTTTCTCGCTCGGGATGCGGGGTTGCGGCGGCAGATGCGCCATGAACGTGGCAAGGGCTTCGGAGGGGGGGATGAGGTGCAGGAATTCAGGCATGGTCAGGCCAGCACAAAACCGATCAGTTCGAAGTAGACGGCCAGGATGAAGAGCGCCACTCCGCCGATGGTGAGTATGCGCCAGCGAGGTGGCAAACCGCGCCGGATGCGTGATAGCTGCCAGATCTGAGCGGCGGCCAAGGGAAGGGCGATGGCCATGCTGATGGCGATGCGGGTGGGCATTCCGATCCAGAGTGCGATCACCAAGCTGAGCACGGCCATTCCCAGGGAGAAATCGTGGATGCGCATGGCCATGCGCCAGCCCAGCCTGACGGTCAGCGTGCGTTTTCCGCTGTTGTGATCGGCGGCGTAATCGGGAAACTCGAGTACGATCAGCATGGCCAGATGCAGGGCGATCAGCGGCATGCTGGAGGCTGCCAGCAGGACGTGAAGTTCCCCCGTCTGCAGGACGAAGGCAAACGCGGGCACCAGAGCGGCTACCAGGACCGAGACGATCAGCTCTCCGTATCCGGAAGCAACCAGACGAAGGGGCGGCGCGCTGTAGGAGATGGCACCAAGAAGGCCGAGAAACAAGATCGCCCAGGCGAGTATGGAGGAATCACTGAGCGTGAGCAACGCCGTGCTGAGGCTGGCCGTGAGCGCCATGCATGCTATCGCCGCGTAGAGGGCGACCTGAGGTTTCAATCCATCGGCTCCAAGAACACCGCTGCCGCCGCTGAGCGGCGTTCGATTGGTGTTCGTTCGATCTCCAGCGGCGTCGAAATACTCGTTGAGGTACTGAGCCATCAGCTGGATGCAGAGTACGAGACCCTGGCCGATCAGGTATCTCGCAGTGTCGAGTTTGATGCCCAGGTAGTGAGCGATCGCTGCCCCCGTGGCGTATACAAGCGCTCCCCCTACAAGGAAGATCGGCCGGGAAAGACGCACGAAAAGCCAGATCTGCCGCAAGATACTCGTCACTCAAGGAACTCCCATGGCAGGCGACGATCCCCTTCGTGGGTGTCCTCGGGATGGGTTGCCAAACGCACCAGGAGCGCTGTCTTATCCAGGGGACGGAAGCCAAAGGCCACGCCGAAAGGGGCCAGCACGAGAGTAGGGCGTTCGCACGAAAGACGGTGCTGGTTTCCATAGGTGGGAGAGTCTGTTCGGAGATCATGCCAGACAAATTCCACACGCCCCTCGATCAATGCCCACACCTCATCCGCTACCATACGCAGTTTCATACCGGGTTTTGAATTATTGCTGGCGCGCACCACCTCCGCCAAACCAAATCGACGCAGTAAGTGATCGGTTGCTTGCAGAACCGTCCAATGCAGATCGGAGTCATCCTTGTTAACAGCGATCTCGCGTGTAAAGAGGTCATGAATGGGAGAGTCTTTATTCACACATCACCTTCGATGGCGCGCTGGATATCCAAAGCGTGCTCGAGGCGATGGTCGGCAACGCCCAGGAGCAACTCTTGGGTAGAACGAATCCTTCCCAGAGAAGCGAAACCGCGCAGATTGAAATCGTCTTCCTCGAGTTCGTCCACCAATGCAAGGACCTGCTCATAAGCCTGCAACAAACGCTTGCGAAGCTCATCCAAGGATATCTCGGCTCCACGGCGTACGACCGAGCGATTCCAACGATGAATGTCGAAATCCAGGGGTACAGCATCTTCTCCCGCCATCAACTTTCTGATCTGCGCTTGCACACCTGTCTCCGCATCCACCAGATGGGCCAGGACATCATGCACGTTCCATGGATCGGTGCCGTTGGCATATACCTGAACGGTGTCATGTTCGCGACGTAATGCCTCGATCACGGCCCAGCTCTCCCCATGGCGTGAGACCAGCATGAGGTGGAGCATGTCTTTTCGCTGATTCATTTCATCCCTTCCTGACCTGCCGGTGTTACTCGGCAGGCGGTTGGATGTGTTCATGCGGTACGGGTGCGCGTTCGGCCAGCGCTTTACGCACGTCCCGCAGGTGGATCATGTTGTGGCGGTAGACCAGTTTGAGCATCTTCCTGAGCTCGGTCTCTCCGAACCATGGATGCCGTCCGGTCCGTTCCAGGTCTTCGGGATCGAGGCCACGGACCCAATCGATGATCTCGCTGCGAGCGAGCTGGAAATCCTCGATCAATCTCGGGATCTCTGCTCTCTCCAGGGCTTCGACCTCCCGCTCGTTGAAGGCATCGATCTCGAAACTCGTAGGGACCCCGCTGCCGCCTTCGACGACGTTGTTCATGAGTCGGGTCAAGGCGCGCTCCGTGGCGACGAAGTGGGCCAGGATCTGCCGGACATTCCAACAAGAACCGGTTGTGTAAACTTGCTGCCTCCAGGCATCCTGCGTCAGGTCCGAGAAGAAGGCGATCGTTTTCTCGGCCTCGGAAGCCAGGCGATTGGCAATGCGCTCCAGGTCCTTGTGCATCGGATTCCTCACCTCAAATCAGGGTTCGTCCGCCGTCGACGATCAGTGTTTCGCCGGTGATGAACTCGTTTTCCAACAGGAAGACGACCGCCTCGGCCACATCATCCGGTGCACCGCTGCGCTGCAGGGGCACGGCTTGAGTGATCTTCTCCCATTGCGGTTGTTCGTATCCCTCCGGTTTCAGAACCGGTCCCGGTGCTACGGCGTTCACGCGGATCTCAGGTGCCAGAGCACGCGCGGCGACTTTGGTGAGCATCTCGATGCCGGCCTTGCTGATGGAGTGGACCGGAAAGCGCTTCCACGGCATCAGGCCGGCTACATCGGAGATATTGACGATGGCCCCCTTGCCCCGCTTGCGCATGCGCTGCGCCGCCATTTGGATGCAGAAGAACGAGCCCCTGAGATTCAAGTCGATGGTGCGATCCCAATCATCCTGATCGACGAGGAGCAGATCCTTGGCGTGCATGATGGCGGCAGAATTGACCAGCAGGTCAAGACCATCAAAGTGCTGGTCCACGCTTTGGAATAGCGCCTCGATGCCTGCATGTTGACCGAGATCGGCTTGGGCGGCGGCAGCACGAACGCCGGCTTGTTCCGCGAGTGCCACGGTTTCGGAGGCCTTCTGCTCGGAGCGGTGGAAGTGAACGAGGAGATCACAACCCCGATCCGCGAGCGCCAGCGCGATAGTTCGTCCGACGCGATGGGCGGCTCCTGTGACCACAGCAGTTTTTCCGGCTAACTCCATGAATAACGATCCTATCCAGCCATCCCCCCGGTTCTTGTGGAAGGAGCTGTGACGTCAGGGATGCGGCAGACGGCGAGGCTCATCCTCGCAAGAATGTTGCGAGGAACAGCCAGAGATTGGCAGGACGCTCAGCCAATCGGCGGAAGAAGTAGGGATACCACTCGGTCCCGAAGGGCACATACACACGTACGGGGTAGCCCTCTTTCGCCAAGGAGACCTGCAGATCGCTCCGGATGCCGTGCAGCATCTGAAACTCGAGCGCCTGCTTCGGCAGGCCGACCTGAAGGGCGTACTGCTTGGCGAATTCGATGCGCGCTGCGTCGTGGGTGGCGATGGATGCCACCGGGGGAATCTTCCCGTTGGATTCCGAGGGAACCGCGCCGTTCGCATGCGCATAATCGATCAGCATCTTCGTGAGCCGGTCGAAGGCGGAGTTGATGTCGCGCATCCGCGTGTGAGCGATGTCTGCAGGTTCCCGATAGGCACCCTTGCAGAGTCTGAATGTGCATCCCTCGGGCAGCAAGGTTGCCATGTCTTCCTCGCTGCGATATAGGTATGCCTGCACGACGAGACCGACGTTGGCGATGCCCTTGTCCTTCAGGGTTCGGTAGATGAGGATGGTGCGGTCGATGGTCGGCGCATCTTCCATGTCGAGGCGCACGAAGGTTCCGAACCTGGACGCCTCACGAATGATTCTCTCCACATTGGCCAGGCACATGTCGAAATCCAGATGCAGACCCATCTGGGTGAGTTTCAAGGATGCGTTGGTTTTCAACCCTACATCGTGCATGCGTTGGAACACGGTGAAGTAGTGATCTGTGGCTGCTTTAGCTTCTTCACGCGTCGCCACATTTTCGCCAAGCTGGTCCAGTGTGCCGTAGAGGCCTTTCTCGTTCAGGGCGCCGATTGCGGTGATGGCATCGCCCAGCGTGTCGCCAGCAACGAAGCGCGAGGCCACACGACGAGCGATACGTCGCTCTGCAATCAAACGTCGAGCCCACTCGGCTTGTGAAAGATAGAGGAGAATGTTCTTTAGCACAGCGTTACTCCTGAAAGTATGGTGGAGGATCTGGTGGATCGGGATCCGACCTCTCCAGCAGGGAGGTCGAGGCCATGGTGATCGATTGTTCTGAAGAAAGAGCCTTTCGGGTGTTGTGGGATTTTCGCGGCACGTGTGCGGATGGATG
>DUET01000006.1 GCA_011192015.1 Anaerolineae bacterium | reverse complement strand
TCACCTTCCTGAGTCGATCCTGGCCGCGCCTGATCATGCGCCAGCCCCCACTCGGAGACACCACATCGCATCTGGCCATGATCCAGGCCATACGGGACAACGGGCACCGCATTCCCGATCCGCTGCCGCGCTGGCTGCCCGAGCAGCGCCTGTACTACCCGACCTTCTTCCATTGGCTGGTTTCCTATCTTTCGCCATCCGCGCTGATTCGCTATGAGCGGATCTCCGGAGCGGTGATCGACACGCTGCATAATGCCCTGACCATGCTGGTGGCTTACTACCTCTTCCTTGAACAAGGGCTCGAGCTCGCGCTTGCCGGGCTGGGAGCTGCGCTTGCCGGCCTGCTGTTTGCGCTCTCACCACGTTTGATACGCCCCAGGGAACGTGTCTTCTTCCTCAACCCCAGGCCCTTCGGCAGCCTGCTGGTTTCGATCGGCTTTCTCGGAACCCTGTGGTTCCTGTGGGAAGAAGCCTGGGCGGCCTTGATCCTGGGGATGATCGCGTTCGCACTGGCCAGCATCACGCATAAGTTCACGCTCCAGGTGATCGTCTTCCTCGCGCCACTGCTGAGCGTTCTCACGGGATCGATCTGGTTTGTTTTGGCTCTTGGAGCAGGTCTTGGCTTGGCAATCCTGCTGACACGGGGACGGGCGCTGCGAGTCTGGCGCAGCCACATCGGGTATTCGCGTCTCTATCGAAGCCATATCGCGCCGAGATTCCCGATCGTGCGCGATACGGCCTGGACCATCCTTCGCAATCTGTTCCGCGCCCTGCGCAGTGGGGGAAGCTGGCAGCGAGAGGCGATCAGGCTGATCTTCAACAACGGGATCGATTGGCTCGTGCAGCTTTCCTGGCTGGCGCCGGTTGGTTTTCTCCTGGTGGTGGGGATCCGGTCCCTGGAGTCTCCACCCGAGTTTCTGCACCTGGGAGCCTGGGTGCTTGGAGCAACGCTGATCGGGCTTGTGACCGCCATTCGACCGATGCGCTTCCTGGGACAGCCCACTCGCTATCTCGAGTATGCCGCGCTGCCCACTTCTCTGCTGCTGGCCTATGCTGCGATCGCGCTTCCCGAATGGCCAGCCATGCGGATTGTGGTCTATGCAATCCTGGGTTTCTTTGCGGCCGTTGTGATCCTGTACTATGCCGTCACGTTCCTGGTGCAGAGCCGCATCCGCCTGGACGAGTTCGCCGAAGCGGTGGCCTGGTTGGCTGAGCAGCCACCGCAGATAGTGCTATGTGCGCCGGTTCACGGGTTCTCATCCGCCGTATGGTATGAGACGAAGCATACCATCGTGGGTTGGTTGGGTCAGATGAACGATCAGACGAGCGAGGATTGGTTGGAGGACTACCTGCTTCTCTGTCCCGAGCAGCATTTCATCCTGCCTCATGACTTGAGCCAAATCCTGGAACGCTATGGGGTGGATCTGGTATTCTGTGGCCCTGGCGAAGAACATGGTCTGGATCCAAAGGCCATGTCCTACTCGCGCGGTGCCTACGCGGTTTACCGTGTGAAATGAGCGAGGCGAGGGGACCTTTTCAGGAGCGATATCGTGGGTGATCTTCCCGGCATAACCGTGGTCATGCCCAATTACAACGATTCCGAATTCATCGGACGGGCCATCGAAAGCGTGCTCGGCCAGCATTATCCGAACCTGGAATTCATCATCGTGGATGATGCTTCGACCGACAATTCGGTGGAGATCATCCGCAGCTATGGCGATGCGATCAATCTGGTATGCCATGAGAAGAACAAGGGGCATGCGGCTGCAGTGAATACGGGCCTGCGTCTCGTCAGCGGAAATCTTGTCAGCTGGCTCAATTCGAACGACAGCTACGTGTCCGGCATCCTGCCCGAGATCGGCATGTATTTCAAGCAGCATCCGGACATCCATGTCATTTTTGGTGATTTCAATGTCATCGACGTGGATGACCGCGTGCTACTGCGACAGCGGGTGCTGCCGCTGGACTACGCCTACGGTTGCATGATCGGCTTCGGCCAGTTGGTCACGGTCAGCACGATGTTCATGCGCAAGCATGTCCTGGAAGTGGTGGGTTTGTTGGATGAGAGCTATCACTATGTCCCGGACAACGAATTCATCTACCGCGTGGCGCAGAATTTCCCCATCGAGAAGGTAGATCTGCGCATTGCGAACTGGCGCCACCACCCTTCGTCGATCACCATGCGGGGCCGCAAAACGGTCTGGAATGAGCATGACGCCGATATCGAGCGGGCTCAACGCACCTCCTACAGCAGCCTGCGTATTTCTCGATGGATTCCTTTCGAGTGTTCAGGGATCTTGCGTGCCGCTTACAAGGTGAAGCGGGTGTTTCAAAGGGCCGTCCGATTGCACTATCTCGCTTACATCCCTATGGTGATGCAAACCATCCAGCAGCGATGGAAATCCATGTTTCAAGCTGGAGCCAAGCGAGAATCCGTAGAACCAGAGTAGACGGGGATCGCAGCTTGACCAGAAATCCATGCCGGTCGCAAAGGTCCCCACATCATCAGGTATAGAATCCCTTGAAAGTACTCAATGTAGTCGCCTCGCTGGATGCAGTGGAAGGCGGGGGCACAGCCGAACGAACCTATCAGATGAGCCGATGCCTGGCCATGCATGGCATCGAAACGTCTATTCTCACGCTGGATCTGGGGTTGACGCCCGATCGTCTGCGCGGCCTTGGCGAGGTCGAAGTCACCGCCCTGCCATGCCTGCTGAAGCGCTTCTATATCCCGCGGTTCTCTCCGGCCAGGATCCGAGAGCTTGTTCGCCAGGCCGACATCATCCATCTCATGAACCACTGGACCTTGATCAACGCCATCGTTTACACCTACATGCGCAGATTGGGAAAGCCCTACGTCGTCTGTCCGGCAGGTTCGCTGATCCCCTACGGGCGATCTCAATTGCTGAAGAGAATCTACGATGCCCTGATCGGACGGGCGATCCTACGCAACGCGAGTGGGCACATTGCCGTCATCGGCTCGGAAACACCTCAATTTGTGCCCTACGGCGTGAGCCAGGAGGATGTGGTCGTCATCCCGAACGGCGTCTTCCTCGATGACGTTGAGAGCACTGACCCAGAGGCCTTCAGAGGGCGTTTTGGACTTGGGGATGAGCCTCTGATCCTGTTCTTGGGTCGATTGAATTCAATCAAGGGACCCGATCTGCTGCTGGAGGCGTTTATCAGGATCGCGACACGCTTTCCGGAATACCATCTCCTTTTCGCCGGTCCGGATAACGGAATGCTTCCGATGCTCACACGTCGAACCATCGAAGTGGATCTCGAAAGCAGGGTGCACTACCTGGGCTATGTGGATGCTCAAACGAAGTATGACTGCCTCCGATCTGCTGATCTCGTCGTGATCCCCTCGAGGCATGAAGCCATGTCGATCGTCGTGCTGGAGGCTGGCATGGTCGCAAGGCCGGTTCTCCTGACGGATCAATGTGGTCTGGATGAAATCGACTCCATCGGTGGCGGCAAAGTAGTTGCGCCGACCGTCGAGGGTTTGGAGCAGGGTCTGATTGAACTCCTATCGGATCCATCCAATCTTGGTCCTATGGGGGAGACGATGAAGCGATACACGCTTGAGAACTACGCTTGGGATGCGATCGGTCCCAAATACATCGACCTCTACTCCCGCATTCTGGGCAGCAAGCAGGAGCCCTAAGCCACATGCTGTCATCCCTTGGTGTACAGACGGCGTGTAACGCATCCTTAGAGTATGTAGATCGGGGATACGCACACTTCCCGAATCACGAACAACAGAGGTGCTCATGAAAGCATTGGTCACGGGCGGTGCCGGCTTCATCGGTTCCAACGTAGCAAAACTCTTACTGGAGAACGGGCACGAGGTCGTCGTTCTGGACAACCTCTCCACGGGATATCGAGAGAACCTAGAAGCGCTGCAACAAGCGGCGTTCGTGGAGGGGGATATCCGCGATGGAGAGCTCGTGGCCAAGCTCATGCAGAGGGTCGAGGTGGTCTTCCATCTGGCAGCCTCTGTGGGCAACCGTCGGTCGATCGACAATCCCATCCTGGATTCGCAGATCAATGTGATCGGAACCTTGCATGTGCTCGAAGGGGCGCGGCATGCCGGGATCCGGAAGGTTGTCTATTCCTCCTCGGCTGGCATCTTCGGCGAGCTCAAGCACCTGCCGATTGCGGAGGATCATCCCACCGAGCCGGATACGCCCTACGGGGTAAGCAAGCTCTCTGCAGAGAAACTCTGCCTGGTGTATGCCCAACTCTATCCTCTGGAGGCCATCTGCCTGCGGTATTTCAACGTCTACGGTGTGAACCAGCGCTACGATGCCTACGGCAACGTGATGCCCATCTTTGCCCGCTGGCTCCTCAACGGCGAGCCCTTGCTGATCTACGACGACGGCGAGCAGACGCGTGATTTCGTGAACGTCCGGGATGTGGCCCGGGCCAACCTGCTCGCGGCTCATGCTGAAGGTCTTTCCGGCGCCTTCAACATCGCCAGTGGAGAGGCGATTACGATCAATCATCTTGCTGAACTGATGCGCGGCATGGTCGATGAGGATGTTGGAGTGGAGTATCAACCCCCGCGCAAGGGTGATGTCCGGGACAGTCTGGCGGATATCTCCCTAGCCAACAAAGAACTCGGATACAGCCCAAGTGTGGATATCGAGAACGGTTTGAAGGAGTACATCGCCTGGGCGGCGAAGGAGATGATCTAGTCATGCGAGGCTGCAACACTTTGGGTACGTGTGCAGGTTGACATGGCCAATGTCCTCATCCTGAGCTTGGTGTTCCCTCCGGATCAAGTCTCGACTGCACAGATCATGGGGGATATCGCTGGTGATTTGCAGCAGCGCGGTCACGACGTGTCCGTGATCACCACCATACCCCATTACAATCCTCCCGCCGAGCCGCAGGCCTGGAAGCCGGAGAAGGTCTTCGGGCGGCTTCTTCAGAAGACCCGCTTCCAGGGAGTCGATGTCTTTCACACATCCATGACCCGAAAGCGTCGGGGAGCCTTCTCCCGGCTTGCATCCTATTTCATGTTTCACACTCTCAGTCTGCTGGTGGGTTTGAGGCTGACTCCAAAACCCGACATCATCCTTGCGCCATCCCCGCCGCTGACGATCGCCTTGTGCGAATGGTTGCTGGCGTCTCGCTATCGTGTGCCGTTCGTCTACATCGTACAAGAGGTCTTTCCCGACATCTTTATCGACATGGGCGTCATCCGCAGCCGGTTGTTGATCCGGCTGCTCTTGAAACTTGAGTCCTTCATTTACGCCCGGGCGGGAAGGGTGGTTACGATCACGGAGCAGATGCGGCAGCGTTTGATCGAGAAGGGCGTGCCGCCTACAAAAGTGGTCACCATACCGAATTTCGTGGACACAGACGAGCTGCAGCCCACCTCGAAGCGCAATGCCTTCAGCCTCCAGCACCAGATCCAGGACCAATTCGTCGTCAGCTATGCCGGAAACCTCGGTCCAGCGCAGTCCCTGGAGGATTTCATCGAGGCAGCGAGCCTGCTCCAGCAGGATGCCTCCATCCGTTTCCTGCTTCTCGGAGACGGCATCCTGCGGGAAGAGTTGATCGCCCAAGTGGATCAACTCGGTTTGGATAACGTGCTGATCCTGCCCTATCAACCCTATGCGCTCATGCCGCTCATCTATGCCGCTTCCGACTTATCCCTGGTTCCCCAATCCATCGAGGTGGGAGGAACCTCGATGCCTTCCAAGGTATACCGCATCATGGCTTGCGCTCGTTCGGTGTTGGCTTACGCGGATCCAGCAACAGAATTGATGAAGTTGATTCAGGAGGTCGAATGTGGCCTGGCAGTGCCGGTGGGTCATCCGGGAGTTCTGGCGGAGGCCATCCGAAGCGCGAGCCGGAATCCTGCGGATCTGATCAGGATGGGTGAAAACGGAAGAAAATATGTGCAAGCGCATAACGCCAAGGAGATTGTAATTAATCGCTACGATCAATTGATCTCCGAACTCGTCGCCAGCGGTTAGGATCCTGCATGCCGGAACCTTCGACGCCCAATGTGCTCATCACAGGCGCCACTGGAGCCCTGGGGCCATGTGTAGTAGAAGCCTTTCATCGTGAGGGCTTCAACATCCGCACGTTCTCCCTCGATGCACCCCAGGAGGGTGATCTCCCGGATGGTGTCGATGTTCGACTTGGCGACGTGACCGATAGGCAGGCGGTTGCAACCGCGGTGCGGGATGTCGACATCGTGGTTCACCTGGCCGCTCTGCTGCACATCCTCGACCCGTCTCCCGAACTGCGCGAGCGCTACCAACGCGTCAATGTCCAGGGATCGATGAACGTGGTTGATGGGGCAGTGCAAGCGGGGGTGGAACGAGTCGTGCTCTTCAGCACCATCGCCGTGTATGGGGGAGCGGAGAGAGGGCAGGTGCTGGATGAATCCACATCCCCTCAGCCCGAGACGATGTATGCGCGATCGAAACTGGAAGCGGAACGGATCATACTTGCAGCCAAACGTGCGGACGGGAAACCGCTTGGCGTTGTGCTGCGCATGGCTGCCGTCTATGGCTCGCGCGTGAAGGGGAATTACCATCGCCTCGTTCAATCCTTGGCCAGAGGGCGTTTCATTCCAGTCGGCGATGGGCGCAATCAACGAACCTTGATCTATGACCGAGACGCGGCTCAAGCCGCCATCCTGGCTGCAAGGCATCCGGATGTAGGCGGCCGTATTTTCAATGTAACCGATGGCGGTTACCACAGCTTACGCGAGATCATCGAAGCGATCAGCGCGGCGTTGGGACGCAATCCGCCGCGTGGTTCCTTGCCGGTTGGGCTGACGCGCATGGCGGCCGGCATCCTCGAAAGGGCAGCGGGTCTTGTGGGATTTCGATCTCCGATAACGCGTGCTACAGTGGACAAGTACACCGAGCATATCGTTGTGGACAGCCGCAAGATCCAATCCGAACTCGGATTCTGCCCTCAATACGGGCTCGCAGATGGATGGAGCCAGGCTGTCGAGGAGATGCGCTTGCGAGGGGAGATCTGATGGTCAAGCAGCGGATGGGGATTACACACAGTGTGAGCAAGAACGGAGTTGATTTCATACCATGTTAGGAATAGCCGCTTTGTTCATCGGAGCATGTGCGCTTTCGTTCTTCGGGGTCACTTGGGTGACCAAGTGGGCCGAACAGCGCAATTGGCTCGCCATCCCCAATCTTCGCAGCTCCCATGTACATCCCACGCCGCTTGGTGGGGGATTGGTGATCGTGTCAGTTACGCTGTTGGGCTTTCTTCTGAGTGTATGGCTTCATCCGGATTGGTCCTGGCAAGTGCTCCTAGCCTACATGCTGGGTGCGCTGCTGGTGGCGGGTGTCAGTTGGTGGAATGACATGCGCACGCTTCCAGTCTGGTTGCGATTGTTGGTGCATGGATTGGCTGCGGGTTTGGCCATCTGGGGAATCGGGGCATGGCAGGCGATCAGCCTTCCTGGTTTCGTACAGTTCAAGCTGGCGTGGTTGGGTGTTCCGATCACGCTGGTGTGGATTGTGGGATTGACGAACGCCTACAATTTCATGGACGGCATCGATGGCATCGCCGGAAGTCAAGCCATCGTGGCAGGATTGGGATGGGCGGCCTTGGGATCGTTGATCGGCCAACCACTCCTAAGCCTTCTGGGTTTGCTAATAGCTGCATCCAACCTGGGTTTCTTGGGGCATAATTGGCCGCCCGCAAAGGTTTTCATGGGGGATGTGGGCAGCGCCTTCCTGGGATACTCGTTCGCCGTCTTGCCGATCATCGCTTCGCAAATGGACTATCGTGCTGCGCTGGCAGGCATCTTGCTTGTTTGGCCGTTCGTCTTTGATTCTGTTTTCACCATTCTGCGCAGGAGCTTGAGGGGAGAATCCATCCTGTCCGCACACCGCACCCACCTGTACCAGCGCTTGATCATCGTGGGGCAATCCCATCGTAACGTGACCTTGATCTACATCGTGCTTGCAATTTCGAGCGCGGCTTTGGCCATGGCTTGGATGCGAGGAAGGGGTGTCCTCGTAGCTATCGGGAGTGTGCTTCTCTTTCTCGCGACATGGGGTTTTGTGCTGCAACAGGAAAGCACCGATCTCGGTCGCTCGTTGGAAGATTGAAAAACGTTGCGGGTTGCTATCGCTGTTGAAACCAGATATGATCGAAGTCGATTTTCACCTCACGAGAGCAGGCGAAGTATATCGGTGAACATGGAGTCAATTTCGTTGGGAATGAATTGGAGGTTGTATTCAAGGCGCCATTGGTTTCGAAAGGCGCAGAAAACATGGTTGAATGATGGCTAACTTCTTACGCAAACTGCGCAATCGGCACTTTTTCCTTCTAGATGTCATCGCCCTGGCTGTCATCCCGTTTGTAGCCTTGATCTTGAGATTGGACGGCTTCGATGATGTTCCCATCTACGGTCAAGGTTTGATGATTTATACCTTGTTGGGCATGATCGTCCGTCTGATCATCTTCTGGCGCGCCGGCCTCTACGAGCGCTACTGGCGCTACGCGAGCATCGATGAAATGGTGCTCATCACCATCACGGTGCTTGTGGCAAGCGTTGTGAATGCGGCAATCTACTTCGCATTACGTTACCTTCCCATCATCGATATCACCCTGCCGAGATCGGTTCCCTTCATCGATGCCATGTTGTCCTTCCTGGCCATCGGCGGCACGCGCATCAGCATACGATTGGCCGAGTACTGGAGCCGGCGGGGCTTGCCTTCCGGCAGGCGTGTCCTGATCATCGGCGCCGGAGATGCGGGCGTGCTCATCGCTCGAGAGATCCAGAGCAATGTCCAGTTGAATCTCGACCCGATTGGCTTTGTGGATGATGACCCGGCCAAGCAGGGCATGAAGATTTATGGGGTTTTGGTTCTGGGGCAAACCCAGGATCTTCCAAAGATCGTGCGCGAGTATCAGGTGGCGCAGGCGATCATCGCCATGCCCACCGCGCCCGGGAAGACTGTCCGCCGCATCGTCAGCCTCTGTGCCGAAACCGGCGTGGAAACCAAAACCATCCCCGGCGTCTACGAACTGATCTCAGGACGCGTTCGTCTCAGCCAGATTCGCGATGTCGATATCGAGGACCTGTTGCGCCGTGAGCCGGTGAAGATCGAGACCATGGATGTGACCAACATGGTCCGGGGTAAACGCGTGTTGATCACGGGGGCAGGAGGATCGATTGGCTCGGAGCTCTGCCGTCAGATGGCCGAAAACGGCGCCAGTGAACTCATCCTGCTCGGACACGGCGAGTATTCCATTTTCCGCATCACGAACGAGCTCCTGCATTGGTCCCGCACTCAACGCCGTTTGGTGGAGATGCAACAATCGGAGGCAGACGGTCCCAGTGGGGAATCGCGATCTCAGGCGGACTTAATGTTTCCTCCGCAGATTCACTCTCTGATCGCGGATATTCGCGACAAACGGCGCCTGAAGGCGATCTTCCATGAGCACAAACCACACATCGTCTTCCACGCCGCGGCGCATAAGCACGTTCCGCTCATGGAACGAAATCTCGAAGAAGCGGTGAGCAATAACGTTGCCGGCACGAAGAGCTTGATCGAGGCGGCTGAAGAATCAGGAGTGGAGCGATTTGTGCTCATCTCCACCGACAAGGCTGTTAATCCGGTCAGCAACATGGGGGTCACCAAGCGGGTGGCAGAGAGGCTCATCGAAGCGGCGGCGTCACGCAACAAGGGTGTCTTCGTGGCCGTGCGCTTCGGCAACGTGCTCGACAGCCGGGGAAGCGTGGTGCGCATCTTTCGCCAGCAGATTGCCAGAGGGGGGCCCGTCACGGTCACCCATCGCGACATGCGCCGTTACTTCATGACCATTCCCGAGGCCGTTCAACTGGTGATGCAGGCGGCGGCTATGGGTCAGGGCGGCGAGATCTTCGTGCTCGACATGGGCGAGCCGGTTGCCATCGAGGAGCTGGCTTATGACATGATCCGTTTGAGTGGCCTTGAGGTGGGGCGGGACATCGACATCGAGTACAGCGGCATTCGGCCCGGTGAGAAGATGTTCGAGGAATTGTTCGCCGATAGTGAAGCCCATGAGCGAACGAAACACGAGAAGATCTTCGTCTCAACCGATGGCCCCGGTAAGAAGGATCAAATCGCAAGGCGCGAAAAGCTCATCGACGAGCTCATCGACGCCGCCAGGCGTTCGGAACCGGCGGAAGTGAGAGCACTGCTGGAGAAGATCGTTCCCGAATACAGAACATCAGATTCGAATTAGCTTCCAGCTCAGGGATGGGCATTCCCATCGCTGCTGACGGACCATCGAGTGGATAGGATCGAGCGCCTCAAGGGCGCTCGATTGGTTTTCCAGGAAGGCAGGAAGAGGAAAAGCCGCCCTGCTTTGCTTGCCGTTCTTTTGCTCGGAGGAAACGAGTGTAGAATGGCTTTGGTGTATTGTGGCATGGATGGGGAATCCTTGGCTTCTTTCGTGTCAGGAAGATGAGTGAGGAGTGGAGAGAGAGCATGAGCCAGAGCCGAGTATGGCGCGCGGATGTTGAAGCGAAGACGGTCAAGATTCAGCCGGTTCCAGATTCATGGGAGCGTCTGGGTGGACGGGGTTTGATCGCGCGCATCCTGCTCGACGAAGTGCCTCCGGCTTGCGATCCCCTCGGATCTGAGAACAAGCTCATCTGGGCACCGGGATTGCTCGTCGGGCATCGCATCTCCTCCTGCGATCGCATTTCCCTGGGCGCCAAGAGCCCATTGACCGGAGGCGTGAAGGAATCCAACGCCGGGGGTATGACGGGATGGATGCTCAGTCATCTTGGGATGAAGGCTTTGATCCTGGAGGGCAGATCTCCTGATGATGGTGTGTGGGTTCTATGCTTGAACGCCGAGGGCGGAAGATTCGAGCGCATGGACGAGCTGGCCGGCTTGGGCGCTTATGAGGCTGCAGAACGACTGCTCGAGCGCTTCGGGAGCGATGTCGGGCTCTCGCTCATCGGTCCGGGAGGGGAGATGTTCCTGCGATCGGCCGGGGTGCTCAACGTGGATAAGGATCACGAGCCCTCGCGCATCAGCGCGCGGGGAGGATTGGGGGCCGTGATGGGCTCCAAGCGCGTCAAGGCCGTGGTCATCGATGCTGCGGGGGGAGAAGCACCGGAGATTGCTGATCCGGTATTGTTTACTGCGGCTAACAAGCAATATCTCGAAGCCTTATTGGCCCATCCTCAAACGCAAACATACGCCGACTATGGCACCGCAGCCATGACCGCCATGAGCAACGAGTTCGGCGCCCTTCCGACCCGGGGTTATGCCGCGGGCACGTTCGAAGGCGCGGAGCGCATCGGGGGTGAGTACCTGCGCGACTTGCTACTCACCCGTAAGGGCGAAGGCAGGACGACGCACGCCTGCATGGCGGGGTGTGCGGTGCGCTGTTCCAACGTGTTTGCCGGCGAGGATGGCCGGAAGATCGTCTCGCCGCTGGAATACGAAACCATCGCGCTTGTGGGATCGAATCTCGGGATCGACAACCTGGATGCCATAGCTCGGATCAACCGAGAGCTCAACGACCTGGGCCTCGACACGATTGAAATCGGCGCCGCGCTGGGCGTGGCGGCGAGAGCGGGTTGGATGGATTTTGGCGATGCGGAACGTGCCCTGGAACTGATCGCCGAGATGAGAGCTGGATCCGCGATCGGCCGGCAATTGGGCAATGGCGCATCAGCAACAGGCGAAGCGCTGGGTGTGGAGCGCATCCCCGCCGTCAAAGGGCAATCCCTCGCTGCTTACGATCCGCGCGCCGTGAAAGGCACCGGAGTGACCTATGCAACCTCCCCTCAGGGCGCGGATCATACGGCCGGGCTGACGATACGCGCCAGGATCGATCATCTGGATCCCGAGGGACAGGCAGAGCTCTCGCGAAAAGCGCAGATCAGCATTGCCGGTTATGATACGCTGGGTGTGTGCCTGTTCGCGACCTTCGGATTCGCCAAGGCACCCGGCGCCGTACGCGATCTCGTAAAAGGCCGCTACGGCTGGGATGTAGACGATGCGGTCTTGAACCAACTTGGAGAGGAAACCATCCAGCTCGAGCGGCAGTTCAATCAGGCTGCCGGCTTTGGTCCAGCGGATGATCGGCTGCCGGCCTGGATGTCGACCGAACCGCTTCCTCCTCACAACAGCGTCTTCGACGTTCCCGAGGAGGATCTGGACGGCGTGTTCGATTAGGTCGGCAACACGCGAGCATCGAACCGCCGATCATCTGCGCACTACAGGGTAACCACTCGCGCACTGCACACATGCCAACACTGCCGCCTCGCTGAATCCCATCCATGAAGTAGGGAGGATAGGACATGTTCGATTTCTCGAATCAAGTCGTTGTCATCACGGGAGCTCTCGGCAATCTGGGAACGGCAACAGCTCGCAGTTTCGCTGCCGCAGGGGCAACATTGGGCTTGTTGGACATCAAGAGTAAAGACCTTCAAACCGTGCTAGGTGAGCATGCTGCGTCATCGGATCACAAACTGCTCGCGCCGGTTGACATGACCGATGCACAATCCGTGGAGAAGGCCATCGGTGGGGTGATCGAGGCCCTCGGCAGGCTGGATGTGCTCTTCAATGCCGCTGGAGGATATCGGGCCGGTACACCCCTGCATGAAACCGAACTGGATCAATGGGATTTCATGCTGGGCTTGAATGCTCGTTCGGCCTTCCTGGCCAGCCGCGCAGCCATTCCGCAGATGCTGCGCCAGGGATCCGGGAAGATCATCAACGTGGGCGCGCGGCCCGGCTTGAAAGGCTCTCCAAACGCAGCGGCTTATTCGGCATCGAAGAGCGCCGTGATACGCATCACGGAAAGCATGGCGGCTGAATTGAGAGTCCAGGGGATCAATGTGAACTGCGTGCTGCCCGGCACGATGGACACGCCCCAGAACCGCAAGGCGATGCCGGATGCAAAACACGAGCATTGGGTGCCCCTGCAGGCCGTTGCCGATGTAGTTCAGTTCCTGGCATCCGATGCGGCGCGCGCCATTCATGGCGCTTCACTTCCCGTGTTTGGGTTGACTTGATCGACAATTTTGATGGGATGGATGGAAGCAGTAGGTCCAGCTTCTCTGGGTTATTTCGCATAGCCATAATAGGTGCTGGAATCATGGTTCATCAGGATCGCCTTCCCCGATGAGATTCCGAAGCAGCATGGAGGGGTGGGTTGGCGAAAGTTGGTAATTTCGTAACAGAGGATGGGATCCCCGTTCCGGCGGTCACCGAAACCCAGATGAGGGAGATCGACCGCATCGCCGTGCAGGGATTCGGACTTGGGATCCTGAAGCATGCTGGTCTTTAACCCTTGAATCTAACGCATGCCGAGCGCGCCGTCAGCAGGGCGGATGTGATCGTGGATGCGCTCATCGGGTACACTTTGAAGGGAGCGCCGCGCGGCGCAGCCGCTGATTTGATCCAAATCTGCAACCGCCGCGCAAAGGGAGTCCTTTCGCTGGATCTGCACTCGGGGCTCGATGCCACCACAGGCGCGCAGCCGGGAACTTGCGTGCGAGCGGATCGCATTCTCACCCTGGCTCTCCCCAAGACGGGCTTGCGCCTCGCTGAAGGGGAGTTGATTCTCGTCGATATCGGCATTCCACCGGAGGTCTTCCGCAGGTTGGATATCGATTTCAAATCCTTCTTCGGCGCGCGGACATGGCTGCGCATCGCCAGGCAGATCGAAGGGTGACGATTTGAGAGCAGGAGTGGGGGAAAGGATCCATCAGGAGTGGTGCTGTGAAGAAGCTTCAGGAATTATCGAATTTGGGTCAATCCATCTGGTATGACAACATTCGGCGCGCCTTGCTCGTCTCCGGAGGTTTGCAGCGTCTCATCGACGATGGCGTGACCGGTGTGACCTCCAATCCATCGATCTTCAAGAACGCCATAGCCGGGAGCACGGATTACGATCATGCCATTCACGAGCTTGTGGATCAGGGTTTGGGTGTCGAGGAGATTTACGAAGCCCTGGTGCTGGAGGACATCCAGCGGGGCGCCGACATGCTCCTGCCTGTCTATGAGCAGTCGCAGGGAGTCGACGGATACATCAGTCTGGAGGTCAATCCGGGTTTGGCGGGGGATACGAACGGCACGATTGCCGAGGCTAAGCGGCTCTTTGCAGCCCTGGACCGCCCCAACGTGATGATCAAAGTGCCTGCCACCGAAGCGGGGATCCCCGCCATCACAGCGCTGATCGGCGAGGGCATCAACATCAATGTGACCCTCATCTTCTCGCTGGCAAGCTATGCGGCGGTTGCGGAAGCCTACCTTCAGGGATTGGAGCTTCTCGTTCAATCGGGAGCCGATCCTTCAAGAGTGTCCTCGGTGGCCTCTTTCTTCGTCAGCCGGGTGGACAAGGCCGTCGATCGGGAGCTCGAGGTGATCGATGAAGGGAGCTTGATGGGCAAGATCGCCATCGCCAACAGCAAGCTGGCCTACAAGCGTTTTGGCGAGATCTTCAGCGGGGAACGCTGGCAGAAGTTGGAGGCCAAAGGCGCCCGCGTGCAGCGTCCGTTGTGGGCAAGCACCAGTACCAAGAATCCGCTCTACGCGGATACGTTGTATGTCGACGCGCTCATCGGACCGCAAACCATCAACACCATGCCTCCCTCCACGCTGCAGGCCTTCATCGATCACGGTACGCCGGCGCGGACCATCGACGCGGACGTGGATCAGGCCTACGATCAAATCCAACGCCTGGCTGAGATCGGTGTGGATCTGGATGCCATCACGGATAAGCTGCTCGCCGATGGCGTGGTCGCTTTTAACAGCTCGTTCCAGGCCTTGATCGCCAGCATCGAATCCAAGCGATCACGACTGCTGGCGGGTTGGGAGCATCAGAGCGCGGTGCTTGGCGCTTACCAGGATGGAGTGGACGGGGCTCTCGCTGAGATCGGCAAGGATCGAATTGTCTCCCGCATCTGGAGTTTCGATCACACCGTTTGGGGCCCGGATCCCCGCGAGATCACGGATCGACTCGGATGGCTGCGCAGCCCGGAGATGATGCTCGAGAACCTACAAACCATGCAGGCGCTGACCGAGACCGTCCGGGCGGATCAATACACCCATGCTTTGCTCATGGGCATGGGTGGTTCCAGTCTTGCTCCGGAGGTGTTTCGAAAGACATTTGGTGTGCGGAAGGGCTTCCTTGATCTGGACGTGCTCGATAGCACCGACCCGGCTGCGATCATCGAGCACAGCCAACGTCTCAATCCCGCCCACACGCTCTTCATCGTTGCCACCAAATCGGGAGGCACGGAGGAGACACTTTCCTTCTTCAAATGGTTCTACAACTGGACGCTCGAGAGGGAGGGCGAGAAGCAAGCCGGCCAGCACTTCATCGCCATCACCGATCCGGGCAGCAAGCTCGCCGATCTGGCGAAGAAGTATACATTCCGGGCAACATTTCTGAACGATCCCAACATCGGGGGGCGTTATTCGGCGCTGTCCTACTTCGGGCTTGTACCTGCAGCCTTGATGGGGCTGGATCTCGAGCTTCTGCTTGCGCGCGCCTTGACGGCTTCCAGCGGTTGCGATGCATGCGTGGCGCAGGGCGACAATCCGGGAGCCTGGTTGGGAGTGGTGGTCGGTGAATTGGCAAAAGCCGGGCGTGACAAGCTCACTTTGGTGCTGTCCCCATCGATCGAAAGCTTCGGGAACTGGATCGAGCAGTTGGTCGCCGAGAGCACGGGCAAGGACGGTACGGGCATTCTGCCCGTCGTTGGCGAGCCGCTGGCAGATCCGGATGCCTACGGACAGGATCGGCTGTTTGTGCACCTTCAGGTGGATGGAGACCGCACGCAAGAGAAGGCCTTGGCTGCGATCGCAGCAGCTGGTCATCCCGTTGTCCATCTGAAACTACATGATCGATACGATCTAGGCAGGCAGTTCTTCCTGTGGGAGATGGCCACTGCCATCGCCGGCCAGCGCTTGGGCATCCACCCCTTCGATCAACCCAACGTCGAGGAGGCCAAGGTACAGGCGCGCAGGATGGCTGGCGAATACCGAAGCACGGGCCAGCTTCCGATCGTGGAAACGGCTCCCTTGACCCATGAAGCCCTGAAGAACTTCCTGGCGGGCGCTCAACCCGGGGCCTACATCGCGCTCCAGGCGTACATCCATCCAACGGCTGAAGCGGAAGGCGCCCTCGGGGAACTCCAGATCGCATTGCGCGACCACACCCGGTTGGCAACGACGAGGGGTTTCGGACCGCGCTTCCTTCACTCCACCGGTCAGCTGCACAAGGGCGATGCGGGCCGGGGTTTGTTCATACAATTGACCGTCGACGACCTGCAGGATGTCCCCATCCCCGATCAGGCGGGCAGCGCCCAATCCTCGCTGACATTCGGCGCGCTGAAGGAAGCTCAGGCCCTGGGGGATCGGCAGGCGTTGATCGACGCCGGGCGTATGGTGATCCGTTTCCATTTGGGCAGCGATCCCATCCGTGGGTTGCGGAGATTGGCGGGTTTTGTGAAGTGAGATGGGCGGTCCATCTCGGGATGGCTCGAGGAGCGTTGGATCGTGGGTGATCTCCCCCAACTTCTCGCGGTGGTGGGGATGATGATCGATCATGCGTCGAGCGGAGGGATTGTTCAGGGCGAGGAGTGAGATTCATGGCCGCTGACAAAGTGGATTCCAGACCGATCTTCTTCATCATCTTCGGCGCTTCGGGCGATCTGACGCGGCGCAAACTCATCCCAGCGCTCTTCAGCCAGCACGTCAAGGGGCGTCTGCCCGAGCACATCCAGATCGTGGGGTTCGCAAGAAGACCCTACGACCATGAGGAATTCCGACGGCAGATGCGCCAGGGCATGGAGGAACTCGCCGAGATCGTCCCGGATGCTGATGATTGGGAGGGCTTCTGTCGGCGTCTCTGGTATGTCAGAGGCGATCTGGACGATGCCGGAGCCTTCGAACGGCTACAGGCATTCATCGATCAGAAAGTGGATGGACCGGCGCATCGCCTTTACTACTTGGCTACGGCGCCTTCGTTCTTCCCCGTCGTCATCGAGCATCTCGGGCAGCTGGATATGGCGCAGGAGAGTGAGAGTTGGCGGCGCATCGTCATCGAAAAGCCCTTCGGTCAGGATTTACGATCCGCCCAGCGGCTCAATCAGGTGGTGCATGCCTATTTCGATGAACACCAGGTCTATCGCATCGATCACTACCTGGGCAAGGAAACCGCTCAGAACATCCTCGTTTTCCGCTTCCTGAACACGATCTACGAGCCGGTTTGGAGCCGCAACTACATCGATCATGTCCAGATCACCGTCGCCGAGACCGTGGATGTCGAGCATCGCGGCGCCTACTACGACAGGGCCGGCGTGATCCGGGACATGATCCAGAATCATCTGCTGCAATTGCTCACGCTGGTGGCCATGGAGCCTCCGGCGACCTTCGATGCCGATGCGATCCGCAACGAGAAGGTGAAGGTCCTGCAAGCTCTGCGCCCTCTGGACCTGCATCAAAGCGTGCTTGCGCAGTACGAGGGTTATTGTTCGACCCAGGGCGTGGCCGATCATTCGCAGACGCCCACCTTTGCCGCCATCAAGCTCTACATCGACAACTGGCGCTGGCAGGGCGTGCCCTTCTACCTGCGTTCGGGCAAGGCCTTGAAGGAGAAGACCACGGAGATCGTGGTCGAGTTCAAGCCTCCGCCCCATGTGCTTTTCGATCTTCCTCAGGATTACCACCTCACGCCGAACTTCCTCTCCCTTTGCATCCAGCCGGACGAAGGCATACACCTGCGTTTCGAGACCAAGGTGCCCGGTTCACCCCGGGAGACCCGATCGGTGGACATGGAGTTCCACTATCACGAATCCTTCGCGGGCCAATCCCTGCCGGATGCCTACGAGCGGCTCCTGCTGGACGCCATCCAGGGAGACGCCTCGCTCTTCACCCGCAGCGACGAAATCGAGACGGCCTGGAAGGTCCTCGAACCCCTCCTGCGTGCCGAGGATGACGCATCTATAGCCGGGGAGATGACCACCTATGCGCCCAGTACCTGGGGGCCTCCTGAGGCTGAAACCTTCATGACCCAGGAAGGCCGCATCTGGCGCATCGGTTGTAGGGAGCATGCGGATTAGCTGATTCTCCACATGGTTCATTCTGAACTCTGAAAGGCAATCGAGCCCGGCAATGGATCGCCAGATCTCTGGTCCGGGCTTCTGGGTTTGGATGGAAAGGGTAGGGAGTGGCAAGCGTCCAGCGCAAAGGATGCGGCCGCCTGCAGTGCTGAGAAAGCACAAGCTGCCGCAAAGGGCAGCTTGTGAATGAGCAGTCGGGGCGGGCGGATTTGAACCGCCGACCTCACGGACCCGAACCGTGCGCTCTAGCCGGACTGAGCCACGCCCCGAACGTGGCAAGTGTACTAGGCTTCTGAGCCGCGGTCAACTCCTGGATCCGATCTCAATCCATCTTGAACACCTTCGCCGCAGCTTCGGCCTGCTTGGCCTCTACGGGAATGTCGAAGGAGAAGGTGCTGCCACTACCCTCATCGCTCTCGCACCAGATCTGGCCGCCATGCATCTCCACCATCTCCTTGGCGATCGAAAGGCCCAATCCCATGCCGCCGTGTTTGCGCGTCAGATGCGCTTCGACCTGGAAGAACCGATCGAATACATGCGGGAGATCGTCGCATGGGATCCCGATGCCCGTGTCGCTCACGATCACGCGCACATGGTCGGCGACCCTCGTGACTTCGACCCGGACCTTACCACCTGGATCGGTGAAGTTGAGCGCATTGCGCAGGATGTGCGAGAGAGCGGTGTCCAGCTTCTCCTGATCGGCTTCGACCTTCAGGGATCCCTTTCTGGGGATCTGAGTCTTCAGATCGATCTGCTTTTCGGAAGCATCGATGCTGAACCGGTTCACGGCCTCCCGGACGAGATCGCTCATCGAGAATTCTGTGCGATGAATGCGGGAATCCCCACGTTCCTTATGCGCGATCGCCGAAAGGTCTTCAATGATCGATTTCAGCCGCATGGCGCTGCGCGTGATGGCCTCCACCTGCTCGTCATACTCGGGAGAGGCGATCTCCTTCAAATAGGTGACATGGCCCAGGATCAATCCCAGAGGCGTGCGCAGCTCGTGCGACGTAATGGCGATGAAATCCGACTTCATGCGGTCCAGGCGCTTGAATTCGGCATTCGCGATCTGGAGGTTTCTCAACAGTCTGGCATTCTCGATGCAGATGGCGGCTTGCGCCGCCAGCGTCTCTAGAAACTCCAAGTCATCTTCAGTATAATGGCCCTGGTTGAGCTTGTTGACGGCCTCGATGACGCCGATCGGTTCGTTCTTGATCATCATGGGAACGGCCAGGATCGAGCGGGTCTGGAAGTTGAGGGCGCGATCGACCTCCCGATAGACGCGCGGATCATCGGCTGCTTCGTGGATCACGACAGGGCGGCGGTTCGTGAACACCCAGCCGGCAGTGCTGAACTTGATGGGTACGATCAGATGATCGAACCCGTCTTCCTGGAAGCTGGGTGTGGCTGCGAATTTCAATTGCTGGATGTTGCTGTCGTAAAGCAGGATGGAAGCCGCCTCGCTGTGGGTCACCTCGGTCGCGAGATCAACGATGGTCTGCAGCAGACGCTGCAAATCCAGCGTTGAAGAGATGACCTTGCTGATCTCAAGCAACCGCTGGAGGCGTTCCATTCGGGTGAGAGATGCTGATTCCTGCGCCATCTAGGATTCCGGGGCCGTCATAGGCATTTTAACACAGCCGAAAGTGAAACGAGTTTACACACACCTTTCAAATGCGTGCTACACTCTGAAAGGTTAACACCGAACTACTCCTCAAGGAGGCATTCATGCCAGGCAGCAAGAAGGTCCGTGTAGCCATCATTGGGGTGGGCAACTGCGCCTCATCGTTGGTTCAGGGCGTGCAATACTATCGAAACGCCAAACCCGGCGACAAGATCCCGGGTTTGATGCATGCGGTAGTAGGCGGCTATCATGTACGTGACATCGAATTCAGCGCCGCCTTTGATGTGGTCAAGAGCAAGGTGGGCAAGGATCTCTCCGAAGCGATCTTCGCCCATCCTAACAACACGATCCAATTCTCCGATGTTCCCAAGCTGGGTGTGCAGGTGCATCGCGGCATGACCCACGACGGCATCGGTAAGTACCTCGCCCAGATCGTCGAGAAGGCCGAGGGGCCCACGGACGACATCGTGGGCATCCTCAAGAAGACCAAGACCGACGTGGTCGTCAATTTCCTGCCCGTCGGCTCGGAGATGGCCACCAAGTGGTACGTGGAGCAGGTGCTGGATGCCGGCTGCGCCCTGGTCAACGCCATTCCCGTCTTCCTGGCCAGCTCGGATTATTGGACCGAACGCTTCAAGGAGCGCGGCCTGCCGCTCATCGGGGATGACATCAAGAGCCAGGTGGGCGCAACGATCACGCATCGCGTCCTAGCGGCTCTCTTCGTCGATCGTGGTGTGCGCCTGGATCACACCTATCAGCTCAACTTTGGCGGCAACATGGACTTCTTTAACATGCTCGAACGCGAGCGTCTCGAGTCCAAGAAGATCTACAAGACCGGTGCAGTCACGAGTCAGCTTCCCTATCCCTTGCCCGAAGAGGACATCCACGTCGGACCCAGCGACTACGTTCCCTGGCTGACGGATCGCAAATGGTGCCACATCCGCATGGAGGGCACCACGTTCGGCGACGTGCCCCTAAATCTGGAGCTCAAGCTCGAGGTGTGGGATTCGCCCAACTCCGCCGGCGTCGTCATCGACGCCGTGCGCTGCGCCAAGCTCGCCCTGGATCGCGGCATGGCAGGCCCTATCATTGGTCCCTCGTCCTATTTCATGAAGACACCGCCCAAGCAGTTTAAGGATGAGATCGCCCTGCAGATGACCGAGGCCTTCATCGCCGAGGAATCCGAAAAGAAGTCATAAACCTGGCCTTCCTGGGAAGAACAGAGACCGCGGAGCCCACCATGCAGGCTATGCGTCTTTCAGAACATCAACTCATCGAGCAAGCCCCTTTGGAATTCACAGAGCTGCCCCTGCCCAATCCCGGACCGGGGCAGCTTCTTCTGCGCGTGCGCGCCTGCGGCGTCTGCCGTACCGATCTGCACACCGTTGAGGGGGAGATCACGCCCCCAAGCCTGCCGATCACGCCGGGCCATCAGGTCGTCGGAGAGATCGAGGCCGTGGGAGAGGGCGTGCAGGCGTTCTCCATCGGGGAGCGGGTGGGCGTGCCCTGGCTCTATCGAGCTTGCGGAGCCTGCGAGTACTGCGATCGCGGCGAGGAGAATCTCTGCGCGGAGGCCGAATTCACCGGCTTCCACACCGACGGCGGTTACGCCGAGTTCATGCGCGTCGACGCCGACTACGCCCTGCGCTTACCCGAGGGCATCCACGACGAACGGGCCGCTCCACTGCTCTGCGCCGGCATCATCGGTTATCGATCGCTGCGCAAGGCGGACCTGCAGACCTTCGAGACCCTGGGGTTGATCGGCTTCGGCGCCAGCGCCCACCTCGCCATCCAGATCGCACGCCATTGGGGCTGCAAGGTTTACGTCTTCACGCGCTCCGAGGGCCATCGCCGCCTGGCGAAGGAGCTGGGCGCGATCTGGGTGGGGGGCATCGAGGAGAAGGCCCCCTCGCTGCTCGACCGGGCCGTGCTCTTCGCTCCAGTGGGGGAGCTGGTACCTCTCATCCTGAAGAAATTGCGCCCCGGAGGCACGCTGGCCATCAACGCCATCTACCTCAGCCCCATTCCCGAGATGCCCTACGAGTTGATCTATGGAGAGCGTACCCTGCGCAGCGTGGCCAATGCTGCCTATCAGGATGGCGTCGAGTTCCTGCAGCTGGCGGAGGAGATCCCCGTTCGCACGACCATGCAGACCTACCCCCTCGAGCAGGCCAATCGAGCCCTGCTGGATTTGAAGCACAGCCGCATCGACGGCGCGGGAGTGTTGATCCCATGATCCTGTTCGGCACTTCAGGCTTCTACTACGACGATTGGATCGGGCCGGTCTATCCCAAGGAGCTACCCAAGATCCAATGGCTTCCCTTCATCGCCGAGCAGGTCGACACGATCGAGCTCAACGTCACCTATTACCGCGTGCCCAACCTGAAGACCGTCGCCGGTTGGGTGGAGCGCACGCCGGATGATTTCCTCTTCTCCGTCAAGGCCCATCGCAGCCTGACCCACGAGCGCACGGAGCCGGATTTCGAGTTCTACAAAGCCGGCCTGGCGCCACTCATCGAATCCGGGAAGCTGGTCTGCGTCCTGGCCCAGTTCCCGTACTCTTTCCATCCCAATCCGACCACGCGAGAGTACATCTTAAGATTGCGCGAGGGCCTGGCCGGGCTGCCTGTCGTAGTCGAGTTCCGCGACAAGGATTGGATCCGGGAGGAAACCTTCGACCTGCTCGAGGAGCTCGACCTGGGATTCTGCAGCGTGGACGAGCCGCAGCTACGCGGTCTGATGCCTCCCGTCGCACGCCTCACAGGACCGCTGGCTTACGTCCGCTTCCACGGGCGCAACGCCGCCAAATGGTGGAACCATAAGCAGGCTTGGGAGCGCTACGACTACACCTACAGCGAGGACGAACTGCGCCAATGGGTCGACAAGCTACGCCAGCTCGACGCCCAAGCGGAGAAGACTCTCGTTTACGCCAACAACCACCCCCACGGTCAGAGCCTCGCTGCCATGCGTACCCTCCGGGACCTGCTGGTGGGCGCCTAGCTTCCCATCCGGCGGCCGGATTGCTCCCCCGATGACCGCGATGGTATAATGCGCCCGAACCCCCGAAAAACGTTCGCGAACACCCTGCACGTACAGGGTCCTAGATACGGAAGAGTGCGTGATGTCTGGACACTCCAAATGGTCGACCATCAAACGCAAGAAGGCCGCTGCCGACGCCAAGCGCGGCGCTATCTTCACCCGCCTGGCGCGCGAGATCACCATCGCCGCGCGTGAGGGGGGCGGCGATCCGGTTGTGAACTTCACCCTGCGCCTGGCCATCGACAAGGCCAAGGCCTCCAACATGCCCAAGGAGAACATCGAGCGCTCCATCAAGCGCGGCACCGGGGAGGACAAGGAAGGCGCCGAGCTGGTGCAGACGATGTATGAGGGCTACGCGCCCAACGGCGTGGGGCTGCTCATCGAGGTCATCACCGACAACCGCAACCGTACGGTGGCTGAGATCCGCCACATCCTCTCCAAGATGGGCGGCAACATGGCCGACGCCGGAGCCGTCTCCTGGCAGTTCAAGCGCGCCGCCTACTTCGCCGTCCCGGCGGAGGGCATCGACGAGGAGAAGATCTTTGAAGCCGCCGTCGAGGCCGGCGCGGATGATGTCATCACCGAGGAAGACATCGAGATCATCGGCCCGGTGGAAGCCTACAAGCAGATCAGCGACAGCCTGAGCGCTCAAGGTTTCCAACCCGTCGAATCCGGCCTGCGTATGCTGCCCAACACGACCATCGAGTTGGCCGTGGACAAGACCCTGCAGGTGATGCGCGTGATCGAGGCCGTGGAAGACCTGGACGACGTTCAGCAGGTATTCAGCAACCTGCAGGTTACCGACGAAGCCGTCGAGCAGTTGGCGGCCGCCTGACCTGCGTTCCCAAACCACGAGGCATATGCTGGTCATCGGCATCGACCCCGGAACCGCAAGCACCGGCTATGGTGTGATCCGCCACCGCCAGGATGGGGGGCTGGAGCTGGTCGATTACGGCGTGATCGCCACACCCGCGGGGGATCCCATGCCGGATCGTCTCTGCTGCCTGCATGAGAAGCTCTGTGAACTGCTCGCGCTCCACCAGCCCGAAAGTGGGGCGGTGGAGAAGCTTTATTACCAGCGCAACGTCTCCACGGCCATCTCCGTGGGGCAGGCGCGCGGCGTGAGCCTGCTGGCATTCGCCCAGGCCTCGATCCCCGTCGATGAGTACAATCCGCGCGTGATCAAGCAGTCCGTTACCGGCTACGGCTCCGCCGAGAAGCGCCAGGTACAGGAGATGGTGCGCAGCCTGCTGGGCATGCAGGAGCTGCCCCGGCCGGATGACGCCGCCGACGCCCTCGCCGTGGCCATCTGCCACCTGCACGCCAGCCAGACGCGCCAGCGTATGGAGGACATGGCATGATCGCTTCCCTGCAGGGCGTGCTGCAGTCCATCGCCGAGGGTGAGATCGTCGTTGAGACCGGCGGCGTGGGTTTCCGCCTGATGGTGCCAGTTTCGGTGCTGGAGCGTGCGCCCAAGGTGGGGCAGGTGATCTCCCTGCATACCTACCTCGTCGTGCGCGAGGATCTGCTGGCGCTCTACGGCTTCTCCGATCCCGAGCAGCGCGAGCTCTTCACGCTGCTGCTGGGTGTCACCGGCGTCGGCCCGCGCCTGGCGCTGGCCGTGATCTCGCATCTGCCCCTCGATGCGCTCAAGAGCGCCATCGTGAGCGACCAGCCCGAGCGACTCGTGCAGGTGCCCGGCATCGGCCGCAAGACCGCCGAGAAGATCATCATCGATCTCAAGGATCGCCTCGAGGCGCCGCTTGTGCTCGCCGAGCCTCCCAGCGCTGTGGACACGGAAGTGCTCGGCGCGCTCACGGCCTTGGGCTACAGCCTCGGCGAGGCCCAGGCCGCCCTGCAGTCCGTCCCCGCCGATGCCCCCGAGGACCTCGAGGAGCGCCTGCGCCTGGCGCTGCGTTCGCTCGGCGGCTCCTGAGCTTATTTTCCAATCTGTAAGATCGTAATCTTGGCGGGGAACATTCCGGGGGAAATTTCCGTCTCGCATATGTAAACAACCTGAGGTCATGGAGTATGCTTTGTCATCACTCGACTGCTTTCGCATCCCAACCATCTTCAGATAAACACAAGGATTACCGAACATGCCCTATCGAAAAGTCATTCTTTCGTTACTCCTATCTATCGTGGTCCTCTCCGGGTGTCGTCCCGACGAAGGAACGTTGCCAAGCGCGGATGAAACTCCGACGAACGCTTCTCCAACACCAACCTCGGTTCCATCTTCCAATGACCTTCAAGCTCCACTGCCCACCAGCAGTGAAACGCCGACTGCAGAGCTGGCCGGCGGAGTATGGATCGGTCCATCTCTCTATGGCCCCGAATCACCCTTACGATTCAAGGTCGAATTCGAACCTGATGAATGGTCATTTTCGGTGGATGGTATCGTTGGCGTTCTCACGCATCAATCTCTGGAAGGATGCGAAATCCGCTCAACGGCTGGAAGAGGCCTTGGCCCCGATTGGACGGCCTTGAACGATTCGCGCCGCATCGGAGAGATCGAATTTGAACAAATCGAAGCCCGCCACTTCGGCCAACTCGAGTTCGTCAGTTATTACGCAGGAAATGATTCGGGTTTCTATACCGGTTTCCAGGTTGGTGTCGAGGACGTATCCCTCGAATGCTTGGAACGCGCTTATAAGGTCCTTTCCACGTTCCAGGTGATGACTCCGTAAGCCGATATTTGAGGAACCCACTTGAGGCATGCGAAAGGGATCGTTGCTGGCTGAGCAATCGTTTGTGGTATTAACCGGCTGCTCAGCGCAGAGCCGTTGGGTGGTCACCTTTGGTAAGGTGCAGGACCCTCCTTAAGTGGATGATTCTCAGAAACTTTCAGCGGTTTTCTCGTAGAAGCTGGATTGCATATTCCAATACGGTATCGATCCCCATCATCACATCCTCCTTCGTGAGCCAGACCTCATGATCAACAAAGCTGCGACGAGCGAGATGGTCGATCGACGGTTCATTTACGTCATAAGATGCGCCGGCAGGAAACCACATCAATACACTTTCATTAAGCTCCGGATAATCGTAAGTACGACCCCAAATGTTCATCGACGTCGCAGAACCATTGGGATTTCGTCCAATGATTGTCGTCTCGGGAAACTGAGACAGGAAATGGACGAAATAGTCACAGGCGCTGTAACAATATGGACCAACCAGAACAATGATTGGTTTTGTATAGAACTCATCTGGATCATCAGCCCTAAAGACAGAGTTGAGGGGGTTATACCCTGAGACCCTTTCACAAAGCGCCGCTAAGTCAAATCGGTCTGGAGTGATGGCGTTCTGGCAATCCTCCCCCCACACTTCCCGAATATCTGCAAGTGTCGACCGATCATCGCTATTTAGGTCATTCACAGCCCATGAGAAGAAATATCGATCCTCTGTTCCTTTAACTAGATGAGCGAATGCAGAGAAATCAGAAATGGATAAATTGCCACCTGATGTCCCTCGAAGATCTATGATCAACCCATCCGTATTCACCAGATCATTGACAGCCCTATCGAATTCTGATTCAAATCCATCTGGAAGCAGGAAATTCCTCAACACCATGTATCCGATGTTCTCATCCCGGAGAACGCCGTAACCAAACACATCGTCATCCTCCATCGACACAGGATGGTTCAGATCCTCGTTGGATACCCATCCATCCGGTCTGATCCAATCAGAACAGTCCAGCGAATACATAGGTTTATCTGGGATCACATCGAGTGTCTCGATCCTTCCTGTATCCACTCTTCGAATGTTGATCGTCTCAAAAAGTTGAGCGTTTTGCATGCCTGATTGAAGTAGATGATACGCCAGCGAATCATCACTTGCTGCGGGTGAGCCACTACGAGGCAATCTTGATGCTTGGATCGCAGGGATCCAATCCCTCCAGGATACACCATTGAATCCGATAAACTCATCACCGATTTGTAGATGATATGGATTGCGTGGATTCTCTTGAACCAGGTAGAAAACCAACTCATCCTCAGATGTCACCGTATAGCAGCCTCCGAAGCGGCTATCGTATCCTGACGGTTCAAACCAGGGGACATACCGCGTCTCGGGCAAATAAACGGAGCTTCGATCTCTGGCTGTAGTTATCCTGCTTGGCTCTGCATACGTGTGCACTTCTTGAAGTACATACCCCATGTTGGTGATGACATAGGCGTACTCACCATAAGACTCTGCATTTCCGATGGCTTCAATGTTCTGCTCATAAAACGCATCCCAATCGATATCCAAGCGATTGAAAGCCGT
>DUET01000059.1 GCA_011192015.1 Anaerolineae bacterium | reverse complement strand
GGATGGATGGTGGTGGTTGGACGCCTGTGAAGTGAAGGCGTGGAGTAGGGTCTGATCATCGCGATTGCGAGAGGGTTCCCGGATTGACTTGCCTGGGCTTGGCATACGGATGTTCATACGTTCCATGCTCGTTCAGCCCGTCCCGGATGAGGGGAAGGAGCTTAAAGACCATCGAGAAAATCGATCAGCTATGTCCATGAGCCCTCATCTCGCCGACGCTTATCGCAGGTGACTCCGATGAGCAGGGAATTGTCTGTGGGCCTTCACGATCCGCGTCGAGTGCAGGACGGGGTGGACAACGTCTATTGTAGCAGTGATTGGGCAGTTCTACGACTCATGTGTTCTGGGTATCGGGATGAGGCGTGCATCATGCGGAAAAAACGCTTTCCGTTATGAGCAAGGAAAATCAGAAACGGCAAACGACCGGCACGGAAACCTAAGCAGCGCGCCGGTCGATCCCTTTTCCGGTCTTCCATGGATGATCAAGCCGGGAGATGGTCATCCAGCAGGCGGTGGGTCAGTTCTAATTTCCGCATGCGCCGCAGGGCTGAGGCTTCGATCTGGCGGACACGTTCACGTGTGATGCCCATGAGTTGACCCACTCTATGCAGTGTGAGGGGTTGGTTGCCCTGCAGCCCATACCGCATGCGCAGGACTTGCGCCTCCCGATACGGAAGCGCTCCCAAAGCCTTTTGAATGTTTTCTTTCAGCAGTGATTCGGCAACGGAGTCCTCCGGAGCTTCACTTTCCGTATCGGGGATCGTGTCGCCGAGTGTGCGGCTTTCATCCTCATCCTGGGGAGTCTCCAAGGAGATGGTCCGGCGAGTGTGCGCACGCGCATCCCGGATGATTTCCGGATCGACATCCAGGGAATTGGCGATTTCCTCATCCGTAGGCGGGCGTCCCATTTCCTGTTCCAGCACGGCAGCGGTCCGACCGATCTTGTTGATGCGGCCGGTAATGTGCACCGGGATGCGGATCGTCCTGCTCTGGTTATCGAGGGCGCGCGTGATCGCCTGTCGGATCCACCATGTGGCGAAGGTGCTGAACCGATTGCCGCGCTCGGGATCGAACTTTCCGGTAGCGCGAATCAGGCCGACGATGCCCTCCTGGACCAGATCGAGGAAGGGAATTCCGCGGTCGACGTAGCGCTTGGCGACGCTGATCACCAGGCGGGTGTTCGCCAACACCAACCGCTCTCGTGCCGCCATGCCGTCTTCCACGACCTTGCGCAAGCGATCTTTATCCTTCTGGCTGCTTCTCCCCGATGCCATGGCTGCTGACGCCTTGCGAGCCTGCAGCATGCGTTCCGTGAGATTGACCTCTTCCTCCGCGGTCAGCAATCGGGTGCGCGCAATGGCGTCGATATAGGCTCGATTGAGATCGAGCATACCAGCCAGCGATATATTGGGCAGGTCAGGAATTCCTGGATTCAGATGATCCGCTTCCGGATCGAGCCAGATCAAGTCCAAATCATCCTCGGTTTCGGAGATCTCCTCTGCATCCAGTTGTTCTTCACCTTCCTGCAATGGCTCCAACTCATCTTCAGGAACTTCGTCTGCTTCGTCTACTTCTTCTAACCATTCATCCATCGGATTTCACCTACACTCAGGAGGCTGTGTTCCTCACAACCTCAACGGAGTAACCATGCATAAACCAGGAATTGGAGGCTTGCTTTCGAGCGCAACGACCTTCCAATTGCCCGCCAGCATAGCACTGGGGAGTGTGGATATCTGTAAGCGAAATCATAGAGATTTATTAACGATTGGGACCGTGATTCGGGAAGAACAGCCGGTTGCTGAGCAGGTGTTCCGTTAGAACCTGGCTCATCAGGATGAGCAAGTTTGTGCTGTGGTTATCGTCTCCTATGCGAGTGATGTGCGAGCGAAGCCCGCCTGATTGTGTTCCTGACGGGCTTCGTCTGCATGATCGCGTGTGTCGAGATGGGGATAGGGCGGCAGGAAATGAGCGTGCCTCTCCTACGGATCAATCCCTGAGCAGGTGTTTCTTGAAGGACGGAATCTGGGTGAAGATCAATACTACAGAAGCCAGTACGGCGCCGATCAGGTAATCGAATGTCTTGGTGCGAAAGATCTGGGTGAAAACGTTGAGCGGCAGGATGGCAACCGCGCCGATGGTTGCCAGCCACCATCCCTTGCGATTTCCCACCGCCAGGAATGGAATCGATAGATAGAGCAGGATCACGGCGATCCAGTTGACCTCACCCACCCAATTGAATAGCCACCAGGTGAAATCCGGGTAAAGGGGATGGCCGGGGCGAGTCCAGAGGGTTCGCTGCGCGCCGATGCCGATCACGAAGGCGTGTGTGGCGAGCATGCCGATGAAGAGCAGAGTCGCGAATCGCGTCCACTTCACCTTCCTCTGCTCTTGCCGCAGGAAGATGAAGCTGATGAAACCTGCCAACCCGATCCAGGAAACGACCATCGGGAGGGGGAACCCGCCCACGAAGCTGATGTAGGGAAGGAACATGAACATCCCGCCGATCGAAGGCAGCGCGTAGAGTGCCATGGCCAATCGATAGGCCCATTCCTCACCCTTGCGAAGCTGCTGTGAGGTGAGGATCAGAGCGATACCAGCCACGAAAATGATCGCTCGCCAGACGGGATAGAAGAAATCGAACAACTGCAGTCCGCTGGCAAAAGCGGGATTGCCGGCTTCGACATGCGCCATGAGGTGAATGAGCACGCGTTCCAGCGAGGTCTGGATCAGGAAGGGGACTGCGGCGATCATGAGCAGCCCGATGACGATGGAAAGGATGGACATGGCAAGGCGGTTCTTCAGCGATGTCTCTTTCATGTGCGTTCTCCTATGAACATGAAGATGGCGGTTCTTCCAATCATCCCAGGAAATTCTGTCCGCGTCTTTGACTTCGCACAAATCGGGAGCGATGCCGGCAGGAGGGCATCCAAAGCCGTGAAATTTCGTGTAGCCATAATATTGGTTCTTGGAACGGTCACGAACCGTCTCTCTTTCGCCCCGGGTTCGATAGCCTCGGCGAGAGATCGATTCTATAATGGCAAGTGTATGCGTTCATCTGGGGGTTTTCGTGATTCCGTGCAATGAACGAGATTCCGGGTAGTTTACTAGCCATGCGAAAGCGATCGATCGTGCATGCAGGAGGCAGACCATGAAACGCGAAAGTCTCATCATGTCCGTAAGTATCTTGTTAATCCTTGCGCTAACCGTAGTCAGTTGCTCATGGTTGGGGCTGGGTGGTGAGGCGGGTCCGCAGGGACCGGAAGGTCCGATGGGGCCTGCTGGACCGCAGGGAGACCCTGGCCCCCAGGGTGAACCTGGTCCGGAAGGACCTCAAGGTCCGCCTGGATCTCAAGGTCCTCAAGGACCTACCGGACCTACGGGAGCGACCGGCCCCGCCGGTCCCACAGGCCCCGCAGGTCCGGCCGGGCCTCCGGGTTCCCCGGCCGTGCAGGGCTTGGCGGCGGTTTCCAGCAGCGGTGTGCTGCTTCGAGGTGTGAATGCGACTGGGGCAACGCGCACCGGTACGGGCACCTACCGCGTCACGTTCAGCAGTGCCGTGGACACCGACAATGGATTCTACAGCGCAACTCCCGGACTCACAGGAACGTGTGCGCGGATGATCTCTGTCGAGGAATCCAGCGGCAATTCCGTGTTCGTGCTCATCGCCCGTCCCGATGGTTCACGGGCGGATTGCGCCTTCAGTTTGATCGTCTACGGGGATTAATAGAGGCGCATCGACATCGCCATCGGTGCTGTGAATGGATTGTCTTCCAATCTTGCTGAAGGATGAAACGGAGGCAAGGTCATCGAAAGTGCAACGTGCTTTCAAAAGGCGTTGCACTTCTTCGTTCTAAGGCATATTGAGATGGAAACTCCCCACGATGCAGCTCTGTCCTGCAGGCCTGAGGGTGATGATCAACTC
>DUET01000058.1 GCA_011192015.1 Anaerolineae bacterium | reverse complement strand
GGAACGCGTCTTCCTGGCAGCCTACTATCGCTATTGGTATCGTCCGGACATCATCCAATGCCTGAATTCCACGCAGGAAACGGAGGAACTGGCCGCAATCGCAACGCCGGATTTGGCCTGGAGCTACCTCTTTGAGCACGGAGTTCACTACGTGGTGATCGATGAGATTACCCATGGGGATCTCTTTGAACTACTGGATCCGGATCAGAAACCTGAGTGGATGGAAGTTGCGACGGTGTTCAAGGAGTGGCCCTTTGTTGCCTATCGCATGGATTCGATCGATCCAAGCATGTCTCCCAATCTGATCTGCTCACAGGTCGATCCGCCATCCTGGCAGGTACTATCTATTGATGATCGCTAGCGCTCCATTTTCAAGGCTGCTCGGGGATTTTCAGGATCCCAATCATGGAGCCCATTGGAGGCAGGGTGGAGGGATGAAACGCCATCGCCCACGCCCGGTGCATACCATTGAACGAAGGTGGTCACATTGATGCAGGTTTTCGTCACCGGTGTTTACAGCAGCGGAAAGACTCACTTCGCCAGGCGGTACGCAGCTGAAAACAGCCTGGAGTATATGAGTTTCGATTCGCTGTTTGACTACGCCGATCCGAACAATCAAAGCCGGGCGATCCTGGAGAATCTCCCCCATACATTCGTGATGGATGCGATTCCGATTGACGAGAGCTACACTTGGAAGGATTTCATCGAATACGAACGCTCGCATCCCGTCACGGTAATCTGTGTCTATTGCCCCGATCGACGCCTATGGCTTCAGCGCATCCAAGAGAAGAAACTGCAGAGACTCCTGGGCCACCGAACCGGCATCCTGCGCGTCTTGAAGGCGCAGTCCCTTCTCGGCAGAAAGCTGTGGCATCAAGTTTCCAGTATGCCCGGAGGCAGCGCAAGGAGGATTTGGCGGTTGGCCCGTAGATGGCGTTCGAGCGTCAAGGATGCCGAAGACATCATCTCGGGAATTGATGAGAGGAAGCACCTCAAGGCGTATCGCCGTTTCTTCTCAGACAACCTGCCAGCGCTCTCGAGATTCCAGTCCGTGAAGTATTTTGACTCACAGCAGGATGTTTTCACCTCCAAAGAGGAGATGCTGAACGGCATCGGATACCGGTACTTCGCGCTGGAAGATCACCTGGTCGGGGCCCATGAAGACTACGATATCGGCTACCAGGACATCGAGCTGATCGATTTCATAGGCTACACCGCATCCTATAAGACGTGGGACAACATTCACAGTCTGGTCGATTGGCGGAAAAAGCGCGTCGTGGATCTGGGATGCTTCCATGGTTACTTCGCGTTCAAGGTGGAGGACAGCGGCGGCATCGCTCACGGGCTTGACAAGAGCGCGGCTGCACTGACGACGGCAAGGATGATCAACGATCTGCGAGGTGGGAAAGTCGTCTTCACCGAGTGGGAAGGCGGAGGGCGGATTCCTGATTGTGATGTGATCCTGTGCTTGAACGTGCTCCACCACTTCGATGATCCGGAAGCCGCGCTTTCGATGATGGGAGCGAGGCAAGCTGTGTTCGAAATCAACAGAGATCAGATGGATGCGATCCGTAAGCATTTCAAGATCGTGAAGGAGGTCGATTCTCATCGGAGAAACAGGACCATCCTGCTTTGCGAGAGATCCAACGCATCCCAAAGCGCAACGTGATTTGAATCCTGGATGTAGATGGTTGAATACTGAGAGTTATTCATTCTCATATACCTCAGACCTGGCTTATCCTGAACCAGACAGCATGAGTGCATGTCCGAGAGGGCTGTTATGAAGAAGCTAGCGGTTGATGGGGGACGCCCCGTTCGAGATACGATGCTCAATTACGCCCGCCAGTGGATCGATGAACGCGACATCGAAGCCGTCGTCGAAGTGCTGCGAGGGGATTGGCTGACCACAGGACCCAATGTGGAAGCCTTCGAGCGCGCCATCGCCGACACTACAGGCGCCACGGAAGCCATAGCGGTCAACACAGGAACGGCCGCCCTGCATGCGGCTGCGTTTGCGGCGGGGATCGGCCCCGGGGATGAGGTCATCGTTCCACCGCTCTCGTTCGTCGCCAGTGCCAATTGCGTACTCTATCTCGGAGGGAAACCGGTCTTCGCGGATGTCGATCCTCGAACGCTCAATCTGGATCCTGAGGACGTTCGGGAAAAAACCAACTCGCGCACCAAAGCGATCGTGGCTGTGGATCTCTGCGGGCAGCCCTGCGATCATGATGCTCTCAGGACTCTGGCGGATGAGCATGGTCTTGTGGTCATCGAGGACGCTGCGCATTCGCTTGGTGCGGTCTATCATGGACGCAAGGTGGGCACACTGCAGGATCTGACCACCTTGAGCTTCCATCCCGTCAAACACATCACGACCGGGGAGGGGGGCATGGTGCTCACGGATGATCCGGATCTGGCGAAGCGCATTCGTTCCTTCCGCCATCACGGCATCGATCTTGATTTCCGAGAGCGGAGCAGGGCGAACTCGTGGCAGTACGATGTCGTCAATCTGGGCTTCAACTACCGCTTGCCGGATATCAACTGTGCGCTGGGCATGGCTCAATTGGAGCGGTTGGAAGGATGGCTTGCGCGCCGGCGGGAGATCGTTGCCCGCTACGATGAGGCATTTTCGTCCATCGAGGCAGTCGAGATTCCCCATGTCATTCCGGATTGCCAACCTGCGTGGCACCTGTATGTGATCAAACTCCATCTTGACCAACTGCGTGCGGACCGGGAGGCGATCTACAAAGCGCTTCGTGCGGAGAACATCGGCGTGAATGTGCACTACATCCCCATTCATTGGCTCAGCCACTACCAGCAATTGGGGTATGCGCGAGATGCATGTCCGCAAGCAGGACGCGCGTATGCGCGGTTGATCACCCTGCCGCTGTATCCAGCGATGAGCGACAAAGATGCGGACGACGTGATCGAAGCCGTGAGTAAAGTCGTATCGGCGTTTGCGGTGTAGGAGACAGCAGTGGAAGAGCTTCAACTCAGGCCGGCGACGATGGAGGACTCCGAGCTTCTGCTCGTTTGGAGAAATGATCCGGCTGTCCGCCGGGCGAGTCATGATCAATCCGAGATCGAGCTGCACGCCCATCAAATGTGGCTGCGGGAGAGTCTGGAAAATCCCAACCGGAAGATCTTTATCGCTGAGATGGGTGACGTTCCGGTTGGAACGGTTCGATCCGATTTCCAAGACGGCACCTACGAACTCTCCTGGACCGTCGCGCCGGAAGCCAGGGAGCAGGGGATTGGAAAGCTCATGGTGTCCATGCTGGCGGCGCAGATCGAAGAGCCGATCCGGGCGGAGGTGAGGATCGGGAATGTTGCTTCCGTGCGCATTGCAGAGCATGTGGGGATGGCGTTGGAGAGAATCGAGGACGGCATCCTGTATTTCCGAAGGGGCAACTGACGCATGACCGTTCGCTGCCCCATCTGCGAAGGCAAGACGGAGACGTCCATTTCGAAGGATGGCTATTCCTATCGCCGCTGCATCTCCTGTGGGATGCTCTTCGTGAACGATCACCCGCCGATCGAGGTGATCCAGGGCCATTATGCTGAGGCGTATTTCGAAGCCTCAGCAGCGAATTGCGGCGAAGTACGCCTTGGATATCCCTCCTACCGGGAAGCCCAGGAGAGCCTGAAGGCTTCGTTCGCTCGAAAATTGGACTTGGTGCGTTCGTTGGTAAAGCGTGGAAGGTTGTTGGATGTGGGAGCGGCCTATGGTACGTTCCTCAGTCTGGCGAGCAAGGATTTCGAGTGCTTCGGGCTGGATGTCAGCGCATATGCTGCCCGGGTGGCGCGCGATGAATTCGGATTGGATGTCCGGCAAGGCAGCATCGAGCAGACGACTCCCTTCGCGGACGAGTTCTTCGATGTTGTCGTCATGTGGGACGTGATCGAACACCTGGTGGATCCGATCGCTGCCTTGCGGGAAGTACGCAGGATCCTGAAGCCGGGAGGGAACCTCGCCATCAGCACAGATGATGTCGCTAACTGGCTGGTGCGATTGCTGGGGCGTCAATGGTGGGGGCTGGCGGCGCCTCTGCATCTCCATCATTTTTCGAAGCAGGGTATGACGATTGCCCTCCAGCGAGCAGGTGGTTTCGAGGAGGTTGCGTTCGTCCCTGACAAGCGAGAGTATCGCCTCGGGGAAATCATCAGCCACCTCGGGGTTTCTTTCAAGAGTGGGTGGTTGACGAACATCGGCAAACGGTTCGAAACATCCTTTCTTGGGAGACGCGTGATTACCGTTTCCCGTCCGGAGCAATTCATTGCCATCGCATGCAGGAAGGGACGGGAGACATCATGAGAGCTTTGGTCGCCATTCCAGCGCACAACGAGGAGGAGAATCTTCCGACGTTGTTGGCCGAGCTGCGCGCCTACCGTGGTCGGTACGATGTGCTCGTCATCGATGATGCATCGCAGGATGATACTGCCGGAGTGGTTCGGGAGTGGGGGGTTCCTGTCGTGCAGCTGAGGGCAAACTTGGGTATCGGCGGCGCCATGCAGGCCGGTTTTCGCTATGCGGTCGAGCATGACTACGACGTCGTGATCCAGCTGGACGCCGACGGCCAGCACGATCCGGTTTGGTTGGATGCCATGATCGCGCCCATCGTCAGCGGACAGGCTGATTGTGTGATCGGTTCCAGGTACATGCCAGGGCAGGTGGATCGGGAATACAAGACCCCGTTCCCTCGCAGATTGGGGATGCTGTTTTCAACGCTGCTCCTCTATCTCGCAACGCGCAAGATGATTCGTGACACGACCTCCGGCTTTCGCGCGCTCGATCGAGGCGCATTCACTTTCTTCGCCCGCACGTATCCCGTCGATCATCCCGAAGCTGAGGCCCTGCTCATGCTCCATCAAGCGGGTTTTAAAATCGTGGAGGTTCCGATCAAGATGAGACCCAGACAGTCCGGCACATCGCTCTTCACGTGGCTGAAAGCTGTGCGCTATCCGCTTCGAGTGCTGGTGGGTTTCATGGGGCAGCTGTTGAATACCAGACGTTGAGGGGAGAGAACGTATGGAAACCTATATCGCCATCCGCATCACGGTTCTCCTGGGTCTGATCGGCTTATTCGCGTACACGGTGTACCTGATACGCGCCAAGAAGCTGAGTGCGCACCTGGCGATGAGCTGGATCATCACGGAACTGGTGCTCATCGCCACGGTGGCCATCGAGCAGATCCCCGCCGCGTTGAGACGCTTGGTCGGGGATGAGAACTTCTACACTGTGATCCTCCTGCTCGTGATCGGTTGGATCATCCTTCTGATGCTGGACACCCTGGTGCGCGTTTCGGATGTGGAGCACAGGACCCGGATCATGATTCAGGAGAACGGATTGCTCCAGAGAAGGATCGAAGTGTTGGAAGAACGGGCGGCAGCCCTTGGCATGCCGATTCAGGATCACCAAGGAAGAGAGACGGAGAAGCATGCGAAGAGCTGAATCCTCTCGATGATGTATTATGCACATCAAGCACAGACAGAAAACTGCCTGTTCGATTGAGCCTTTTTACATGGAGGCATAGCGCATGAAGCTTGCCGGAAAGAACTTGATGGTTACTGGAGGTGCCGGGTTCATTGGCAGCCACCTTGTGGATCGCCTCATCGACTCCAATCCTTCCAAATTGGTTGTGGTGGATAACTACTTCTTGGGGAATGAGAAAAACCTCGCCCATGCCTATGATGTTTGCCGTGACTTGATTGAGTACAGGTTGGACGCATCCAACCTGGCGGCGATGCGACGCGTGATTGAAACGGAGAAGATCGAGGTCGTCTTTGATTTGGCTGTGATTCCGCTGCCCACTTCCCTGGATTACCCGGTCTGGACGATTGAGACGAACATCGGCATCGCTACAACATTCTCCGAATTGGCGCGTTGGGGATGCTTCGGGAAACTGATCCATTGTTCGTCCTCAGAAGCCTATGGATCCGCACAATATGTACCCATGGATGAAAACCATCCTCAGGCAGCGATCACTCCCTATGCAGCCAGCAAGGCTGCCGCAGATCAAGTTGTTCTCGCCTACTGGCGGACCTACGATATTCCTGCTGTCATCGTGCGGCCCTTCAATGCCTTCGGCCCTCGGCAGAATCCCGGATCCTATGCCGGTGTCATCCCAACCGTCATCCAACGCGTCATGGATAATCTGCCAGTGGAAATCCATGGAGACGGTTCCCAAACCCGTGATTTCATCTTCGTGCGCGAAGCAGCGGATGCGTTTCTTCAGGCTGCCGAATGCGAGGAAACCCGCGGCAAGGTCATCAACATCGCCACAGGGCAGGAAACTTCGATCAACGAGTTGGTTGCCAGGCTGCTGCGTGTCATGAAGAAGGAAGATCACCCTATCGTGTACACTGAACCGCGTGCGGGTGATGTCATGCGTCATTGTGGGGATATTCGGTTGGCGCAGGAACTCTTTGGGTTCAAGTCTGCCGCCATAACGGACGACTATCTGGCGGAAACCGTGGAATGGTATCTTCGGAGGGCACGATGAGACTCACTCTTCCCTATCTTGATGAAGATGAAGTGCGTGAAGTCGCCAAGGTGCTGTCTACCGGTTATCTGACTCAGGGCCCTAAGGTGGCCGAATTCGAGGAGAAGATCGCCAATCTCGTCTCTGCCAAGCATGCCTTTGCGATGAGTTCATGCACCACTGCGCTTCATCTGGCCCTTGTCGCCCTGGGCATCGGAGAGGGGGATGATGTGTTGGTCGCGGATTATACTTTCCCGGCCACGGCCAATGTAGTCGTCCAACAGGGAGCGCGGCCGGTTCTTGTCGATGTGCATCGCGACACGTACAACATCGATGTGGATGAGATCGAAAGAAGAATCACGCCCGCTACGCGTGCGATCATCCCCGTTCATGCGTTTGGTTTGCCAGCAAGTATGGGCGATGTAATGGAAGTGGCCCATCGACATAGTGTGTCCGTCATTGAAGATGCCGCCTGCGCATTAGGGGCAAAACTCCAGGCCCAAGCCTGCGGCACGTTTGGGGAAATGGGTTGTTTCAGCTTCCACCCTCGGAAATCCATCACGACGGGTGAGGGTGGTCTTATCGCCACGAACGATGACGTGCTCGCAGAACGTATCCGCTTGCTTCGCAACCATGGTGGATTGCGCAGTACGTTCTATTACCGATTCGATGAGGCCGGTTATAACTATCGCATGAGTGATGTCCAGGCCGCTTTGGGAGTGGCACAATTCCGGAAGCTGGATTGGATCCTCAACCGGCGGCGCGAATTAGCGTCTCAGTTTTCAACCAAGCTGGCAAATGCCGAGGGGATCACTCCTCCCATCGAACCTCAAGACTGCCATCATACCTACCAATCCTACGTGGTTGTGGTTGACCCCGCCTTTGACCGAGATCTGGTGATTGAGGAGATGCGGCGTCGGGATATCGAGACCACGCTTGGCACCTATGCCCTTCACGAGCAACCGTTCTTTCAAAAGGCATACGGCTATTCATCCGGGGATCTTCCGAATTCATCCTTCCTGTTCCGCCAGACCTTGACCCTGCCGCTTTATCCTCAAATGACTTCGGAAGATATCGATCGCGTGGTGCAAGCCCTTGGAGAAGCTCTGGAGAATGCAAGACGATAGCAATTCGCTTGATCAACTACAGGGCCATGTTCTTAAGCTGGCGACGTTGAACCGGTCTGCGTTCCACTTGCTGATTGCTGCCGTCCTTGGATAACCGCCTTTGCAATCTTGATGTTCACAAAAGCCCATTTCACGCTGGAGTAGAAAGCACATGAGCAACATGGAGATTCCGTTTGCCCTGCCCTATTTGGACGATGAGGAGGTAGAAGCGGTCGGAGAAGTGATCCGGTCCAACTGGGTGTCCCAAGGTGCAAGGGTGAAGGATTTCGAGAATGCTTTGTCCGAATACGTGGGAGCTCGATTTGGGATTGCGACCAATTCATGCACTTCGGCATTGCACCTTTCGCTCTTACTATCCGGAATCATGCCCGGTGATGAGGTCATCTGCCCTTCGTTCACCTGCATGGCAACCGCAAACGCCATCCATCATGTGGGAGCCTCTCCAGTTTTCGTCGAGATCGACCCACGGACTTTCAACCTTGATCCGGCGTATGTGAAAGAGGCGATTACTGCGAGGACCCGCGGGATCATGGCGGTTCACCAGATCGGTTTATCTGCAGAGATGGGCGAACTCGTTCGTATTGCCGATGAACACGATCTTGTCATCGTAGAGGATGCTGCAACGGCACTGGGAGGCGAGTACAAGGGCAAAAGGATCGGATCCTTGGGTTCGCCGACATGCTTCAGCTTCCATCCTCGCAAGGTGATAACGAGTGGGGAGGGGGGAATGATCACCACGGATGACGAAGCCTTTGCGGAGAAAGCCAGGATCGTTCGGGCCCATGGCGCTTCGATTTCTGATCTGGAGCGGCATTTTGCCAAAGGGACGATCTATGCATCCTATCCTGTGGTCGGCTATAACTACCGCATGACCGATATGCAAGGGGTGATGGGGGTGATTCAAATGAAGAAGCTCCCCTTCATTCTGCAGAGGAAACGTGAAATCTGCCAAACCTACGACAGGTTACTCAGCGATGTCGATGAAGTGGAAACCCCATACGTTCCCGAGGAAGTGGTCCACTCCTATCAATCCTATCTGATCCGGTTCCAATCCGAATACGGAATCGACAGAGATGGCATGATCAGACAGATGGCGGAACGTGGCATCTCTTGCAGGCATGGCATTGCGCCTTTGCACTGGGAACCCTATTACAGGGATCTATTTGGGGAGATGCATTTGCCGGTCACAGAAGAGGTGTCTCGCAATACCATGTTCCTTCCTATCTACCCAGCGATGAACGAAGATGAGATTGACTACGTGATTTCCAATCTGAAGGATCTCATTGCTTTGAGTAAGTAATCAATACTCTCTTCAGGAGATGCGATGAAGGCGCGGACAGTCATTTACGGAGCCGGTCGGCAAGGCATGATTGTGTTGGAAACCTTGCGTGCAATCGGGAAGACCGAGGTCATCGGGTTCTTGGATGACAACGCAGCAAAGCACGGGACGACTTTCCATGAACTGCCCATCCTGGGCGGGATGGATTGGGCGAAGGCGCATAGGAGTGAAAGCAGTCTTGGAATGATTGTGGCGATCGGCAGCAACGATGCACGGATTGCGATCGGTGACAAGCTGAGGGAGGGCGGCTTCGCGCTGCTCAACGTGGTGCATCCTTCGGTCGTGCAGATGAGTGGTGTCACCATGGGAAGCGGCAATCTGGTCTGTGCGGGGGCCATTCTTATCGAAGGAACACGCCTCGAAGATGATGTCGTTGTCAACTCGGGGGCAATCCTCGAGCATGACACGCTGCTGCATACGGGAGCGCAGATTGCCACCGGCGTTCACACAGCCGGGTGTGTGGAAGTTGGAGCCTTGGCGTTTATCGGCGTTGGAGCCATCCTGGGACCAAGAGTCAGCGTAGGGAAGAGGAGCATTGTTGGCGCAGGTTCGACAGTGCTGTCTGATATCCCCGCCAATGTCATCGCCTACGGCACTCCAGCCAGGGTCATTCGTGAGGTTCCTGATTCAATTAATTGGAATGAAATCCTTGCCCATGGTTGATCTATTATGAGGAAACCTGATTGGTAAGCAACAGCAAGGAGCAAGCCGATATGCGCGTACTGCATCTGCCCCAAAGCGCTGCCTCTCAAATTAGCATCTTGGTTCGCGCATTGCGCCTAAACGGCATCGAGGCAAGAGGTATTGTGCGTGGAAATTCTCGATATGAGTCAAGTGAAGGCATCTGTGACTTCCAGATTCGTGGGCGCAGGAAGAACCTCGTGCATCGTTTGATGCAAAGGGCAAGTTGGTGGGCGGCGCTGATTGCTGGAGTGCGGTGGGCAGATGTCATCCACTGGCACTTTGCTTGGGGAACGGGTTATCGTGATTTGGATTTGAAACTCATATCTGCCTTAGATAAAGCTGCCATAGTGGAATTCTGGGGGAGTGATATCCGCATTCCAGAAATCGCTTCGAAGAGCAACCCCTATTTCAGCACGATACCGGATGCGGATGCTATATACCGGGTCTCGCTGCAGGAATCGCGGATGAGACAGGAGAAATTTGCGAGAAGCGGTTTCTCATGCCTGGTACCCGGACCGGAGTTGCTTGATTACATCCAGACTGATCTATTCCCACGCCAGTATGCAAGTGTCGCGGCACTGTTTCCGTCGGAGTATATTCCCAGCTTCCCGGATCCGAATCACCCACGCCCCGTAATAGCCCATATGCCCAGCAATAAAACCGTGAAGGGAACGGACTTCGTGATGAGTGCCATCGAAAGCCTGAAGACACGCTACGACTTCGACTTCAGATTAATACACAATGTGGGGCAAGATAAAGCATTGAACATGATTCGTGACTGCGACATCATGCTCGATCAATTCATTGTCGGATCGTACGGCATGGTGTCTCTGGAAGCAATGGCATTGGGCAAGCCAGTGCTATGCTACTTGAAAGCCCCCATTCTTCCTCGATTGCCGATCGATTTTCCGGTTGTCAATGCGAATCAGGAAAACCTTGCGGATGTGTTAGAGGAATTCATTGTGGACGGCCAAAGGAGACATGATATCGGACGCCTGGGCCGGGCTTACATCGAAAAGTATCATGATGCCCAAGTGATTGCGGGGGAGCTGATCGAGATCTACCAAGACTTGCTGGATAACCGAGTCGGGCTGCATGGGAATCGCTAGACACCTCAAGCAACTCGGTGGCGAAATCGCCATCTACGGCGTGTTCGGTACGATCAGCCGCGCCATCAACGTCTTTCTCGTTCCTGTATATACGCGTGCTTTCTCTCCTGCTGATTACGGCATCGTAGCCCTCATCACGACGAGCCTGGGCCTTTTGAGCACGGTATTTGTGTTAGGTCTGGATAATGCCTCCGCACGTTGGTATTACGACTCCGAGGAGGTTGGGCAACGAAAGTCGGTAATATCCGGCTGGTTTTGGTGTCAATTTGCAGTCAGCCTTCTGGCAACCTTGATCGTCACCATCTTTGCGCCATCCATCGCACAATTGTTGTTCGACTCGGCAGACCTTGCCCACATCGTTCGGATAGCCATTTGGCTGTTGCCATTGGGAACCTTCGGAAGAGTGGTAGGGAATTGGCTTCGCTACCAAAGGCGTGCCGTGCTGACCACCATCTTCTTCACAGCCGTATCGATTGCCACCATTGGCCTCGTCATCCTGTTCGTTGTGATCTGGCAAAGGGGATTGGAGGGTCTGTACTGGGGTCATGTTTCAGCAGGTCTCCTGACTGCCGGCGGAGCGGTCCTCATTCTCAGGGCATGGATTTCCCCTCGGAATCTATCCTGGAAAACGTTGAAGGCCATGTTGAGGTTCGGCGCGCCGCTTGCGGTTGCGGCTATCGCTTCATGGATCGTGGCATCCTCGGATCGCTTCTATCTGCAGTATTTTTTCGGATTGGACGAAGTTGGCATCTACGCCATAGCCGTTGCGTACGCTTCGGTTGTTGGACTGCTCACCGGCGCCTTCCAGATGGCCTGGGGTCCGTTTGCGTTATCGATCCTGCATGAATCGAACGCACGCAATGTCTATGGCCGCGTGCTGAGCATCTATGCTCTCGTGGGCGGTCTTGTGGGCGCGGCGTTGTCGTTGTTTTCTCCCTACATTCTGCGAGTCTTTACCACACCGCCATACTACCCTGCGGCTTCCAACATTCCATGGCTTATATTCTCGAACTTGGCCATCGGGACCACCTACATCGCGGTATTGGGAACCACAATCACAAAGAAGTCCACTCCGATTGCTGCCAGCATCATCATCGCATCCATCCTGAACACTGCTCTTAATTTCCTCCTGATCCCTCCATTGGGAAGGAATGGCGCCGCGATTGCCACCTTCCTGGCCTACCTTGTCCAGCTGGGGTATCTATTCCACGTCAGTCAAAAGATGTACCGTATTCCTTATAAGATGCGAGACGCAATCATTTGTGTTGGCTTTGCCTGGGCTCTAATTGGCATCGATCATGTGTTCCTACCTTCCCTTGGATGGACTTCATTCTTGATCCGTCTGGGGCTGTGCCTGCTCTTTCTGCCTCTTGCCTTCATGCTGGGGATTGTCAAACCCGAGCATATACAACACACGCTCCATGCAATTCTGCACAGAGATGGAAGCACCGATAGCTAGTATGCTGCGAAGTATCATGAAAACGCGAGAGACCCAACCCGTAATGAAGGTTCTTTCGAGGATATTATCAAGGGAATACATATGACATCGACCGAATACCGAATGTGCACCAGATGCATCATGGACACGTCCGATCCCAACATCACCTTTGATGAAAACGGGTGGTGCAATCACTGTCGGAACTACGCAAGCCTGGCAGAAAAGCATGAATCAGAGCGTGCAGATCGCCAGAAGGCACTCTATCGCCTTGTGGAGGAGATGAAGGTAAGGGGAGAGGGCCATGAATACGATTGCATCCTCGGCGTCAGCGGTGGGAGCGACAGCACATACGCTGCGTATGTGGTGCATAAGCTTGGGCTTAAACCTCTGGCGGTTCACCTTGATAACGGATGGAATACCGAACTCTCGGAAAACAATGTCCGGGAGCTCGTAGGCAGACTGGGCTTCGATCTATACACCAAAGAGGTGGATTTCGATCAGTTTAAAGATCTTCAACTTGCTTTCTTGAAGGCCTCTGTGCCGGATGCTGAAATTCCCACAGATCATGCGATTTGGGCACTGCTGTACCAGGTCGCAAAAGAACGAAATGTTCCCTATGTGATCACGGGCTCCAATTTCGCCACGGAGGGGATAACGCCCTCAGCATGGACATACGGCATCATGGATTGGCGCTACATCGAGAGGGTCCATCGCCTCTTTGGCACCGGGAAACTGCGGGACTTTCCGCACTTATCCTTCTTTACCTCCCATATGGTTTACCCCGTTATCCATCGGATCCAATGGATCAGGATCCTGAACTACGTAACTTACGACAAGGCGTCGGCTATGGCCCTCATGGAGAAGGAGTTGGGGTGGAGACCGTACGGGGGAAAGCACTACGAATCTATCTACACGCGCTTCATCCAGGGATATGTTCTGCCACGCAAGTTCAACATCGACAAGCGCAAATCTCACGCATCCGCATTGATCATGGCTGGCCAAAAGAGCCGGGGCGAAGCCTTGACCGAACTCGAACAACCTCCACTCTCTCCAATGATGCTGGAAGAGGATATGGAAGAGGTTCTCGTGAAATTAGGGATTTCTTCCAAGGAATTCGAACACATCATGGCGCAGCCTATCAAAACGCATCGAGACTATCCAACCGCGCGAATGCTTTTCTACTTGCGCGACATCCTGGGTAGGCTGGGTTTTGGAAGGCTGATGAGATGGATTGGGGTGGTTCCATCTGAATGCCCGCGTTAGGTCTGATGGATCTCCTTCAATATCAACAATTCCAAACCAAGGAACGTGTTAATGGCAAACTTTAGCCCCAGAGAGATACTGAAACGCATTCTGGGCAGGGTCCCCCTGGCGTTGACACTCATCAGGAAAGTTCGATTCGAAGCCTGGAAATTGAAAGTCAGGATCAGGGGGAAGCAATTCCTGAGCGGTCATGATCCGAACCGCACCTACTGGATCGATCCGATGAAGATCGAATTCTCGTGCGTCCTGCCAACCTACGAGAAGTATGGCGAGAGGGGGAAGGTCATCGGGGGGAATTGGGATCGGAAGCGGATCCCGTTCAAGCAGCTTGATTCCTACAGGGCGATCGAGGATCGGTTTGTGGGTGGGATGGCTTGGGAAGATACGGATTTCTACCATCGTGTTCTGAGCGAAATCTCCAGCGGCGTCGATAAATGGGGCTGCCACAGCCGCCAGGATCTCGATCGCCGATGTGCATACCTGGACAAAGTCTTCGAGGACATGAAAGCCAACGGCTACCGCTCCCAGGAACGTCTTCTGAAGGATGGCAATTTCGTGCGAGCCCCTTTCAGGGCGCATGAAGAGGACAGCTTGATCAAGATCGAAGACGAGGTCACCGTTCGCATCGGGCATGACGGTGTGATCCTCTTCGAAGATGGGCGTCACCGTCTGGCGATGGCCAAGCTGCTCGGGATCGAATCCATCCCCGTGAAGGTCACGGTGCGCCATGCGGAGTGGGTGCAGTTCAGGAAGGAAGTCATCGAGTACGCCAGTGGTCAGCAAGGGAAGCTCTATGCGCCCATCACGCACATGGATCTGGCTGACATGCCCTCGTACTTCGGCAGTGAACGGTTCGAGTTGCTCATGGCGAACCTCGAGCTGACCCAGGGAACGGTGCTGGACATCGGCAGCCACTGGGGGTATTTCTGCCACCGTTTCGAAGAAGCGGGTTTCGATTGTTATGCAATCGAAAATGCCGCGATCCACGTCCATTTTCTCGAGAAGCTGAAGCTCGCCGAGAACAGATGCTTCAACATCGTGCGTGGCGATGTGTTCGACCTGCGTGAGAAGGTCGATTTCGACATCGTGCTCGCGCTGAATATCTTCCATCATTTTCTCAAATCGCAGACGACTTACGAACAATTGCAGCAGCTGCTGCAAAGGCTGGACATGAAGGTCATGTTCTTCCAGGCGCATAATCCGGAGGAGACCCAGATGGCTGAAGCCTATCGGAATTTCGACAGTCAGGAATTCGCGGCTTTCATCCTGGAGAATTCATGCCTGAATGAAGCCCATAGGATCGGCCGCGGAGAAGACAGCAGGCTGATCTACAAGTTGGTGAAGGTCGAGGCATAAGCTTGGAACCTACTCAGGTCGTGTTCCTGCTCGCCATCCTTCTGC
>DUET01000057.1 GCA_011192015.1 Anaerolineae bacterium | reverse complement strand
TGGAGGCAATCTCGCTGATAAGGTCGGTCGGATGAGGCTCGTAGCGGGAGCTGGACTGTTGGGCGCTGCTGGAACTCTTATCTTACTCTTCGCGACGAATATGCCTATGGTCATCCTCAGTGGATGTGTGATAGGCTTGGGAGCAGGTACCTTCATGGCCACAAATTGGGCTCTAGGAACTGACTTGGCTCCGCCGGCAGAAGCGGGACGATATTTAGGCATTTCAAATTTAGCAGGTGCAGGAGCGGGTATCGTCGGAGCAGGCATTGGGGGACCAATGGCTGATTTCTTCAACCGATTGCAGCCGGGACTTGGCTACCTGGTGATATTTGGTATTTACGGATCGCTCTTCCTATTGTCGGTTGTTACTTTGAGAGGCGTGAAGAAGGCTGAAACATAGCCGTTGATGAGTGATTGTGAAGATGATCTGCGTTTGCAGGCATGTGCATGCGGATATTCAATTGCCTGCAATTGGGTATGGGGAAATTCCCAGACAGGCCCGAAAGGGATAAGACACGATATCACGGGTTGAAGATGTTCAACAATTACGTGGCTTCCAACGTGTACAATAGAAGATGATGAGATGATCTGTTTTGCGCGATCTCACTCACAGATGGTGAGAGGAGTCCACAATGAGTGACGGCGAACGAGTAGGTGAGGTCATCCACTTCTATGGGAAGATCAACGTCGGTGTGTTGCGCTGCACAAAGGGATTGCAGGTGGGAGATGTGGTGCACTTCTTGGGGCGGCATACTGATTTCGAGCAGGAAATCACTTCGATGCAGATCGAACATGAACCTGTCGAGAAAGTATCCGCCGGCGGGGAAGTAGCCATCAAGGTCAAGCAGCGCGTTCGCAGGGGCGATAAGATCTTCCGGATCTAAACAAGGTGACCAGGCGTACGGCAGCGCGCCCGTTTTCGAGGATGAGAGCGTATCTGAAGGACGTGTAGGCGCATCGATGGAGCCTGCCGGCTCCGTGTGTATGCAAGCATACCTCCTCGGACGGGCAACCAGCCTGTCTTCTGCCTTGCGGTTGTAACCCCTTGTCGTTCGTTGTATACTTCAAACCCGCAATTAACAATACGAAGGATTCGCAGATTATGAAGGTTTCATGCTTGCAGGAGAATCTTGCTCGGGGCCTGAGCATTGTGCAACGTGCGGTTGCTTCGCGCAGCACTTTGCCGGTACTGAGCAATGTGCTCGTGGCAACAGAAGATGGGCGATTGCGCTTGTCGGCCACCAATCTGGAATTGGGCATCACATGTTGGATCGGCGCGAAGATCGAGGAGGAGGGGTCCACAACCGTCCCTGCTCGGACTTTCGTCGATCTGATCAACACGCTTCCAGATGATAAAGTCGAAATGGAGCTGACAGTTCGAACGCAAACCCTGAACGTACGGTGCGGTCCTTTCAACAACGACATCAAGTGCATCGACGCCCAGGAATTCCCTCCACAACCATCCCCGGAATTGGAGGATGGTTTGACGCTCAATGTGGCGGATTTGCGTGAGATGATCGCTCAGGTGGCGTTTGCCGCCTCGACGGATGATGCACGACCTGTGCTGACGGGCGTCCTGCTCGAGGTCGCAGATGGCGAGATGACCATGGCCGCCGCGGACGGATTTCGTCTCTCGGTACGATCTGCGCATCTCTCCTCTCCTTCCGGTCAGGCCATAGGAGCCATCATCCCGTCTCGCGGCCTTGCGGAGCTTGCCCGCGTATTGAGTGATGGCGAAGAGACCGTCAGCATGGTGATGCCTTCGGGGAGGGGGCAGGTGATCTTCCGAGCCAAGGATGTCGAGCTTGTATCGCAAATCATCGAAGGCACGTATCCGGACTACAAGAGCATCATTCCCAATGGCTACACCACTCGCACTGTGGTCTCTGTAAATTCCTTCTTGAAGGCGTGCAAGGCGGCCGATATCTTTGCCCGGGAAGCGGCACATTCCGCGCGCGTGCGCATCATTGCGGGAGGAGAATTGGAACCCGGGCGATTGGAAATCTCGGCCACCGCCGCAGAAACCGGGTCGAACGAAACCATCGTCGATGCCACGGTGGAGGGGGAGCCAATCGAGATCGCCTTCAATGTGCGTTTCTTGGTGGATGTCCTGAGCGTTATCGACACTCCTAACGTAGCCCTGGAGACCTCCACGGCTTCCTCGCCTGGCGTTGTGAGACCCGTTGGTCGAGATGATTTCCTGCACGTTGTGATGCCCATGCATCTGGGTCGTTAGAGGCGCTATCGCAAGCGCATCACCAGGATTGGATCGCGGAGATATGTGACCACCGGCCATGAGCATCGCCGGTGGTTTTCGTTTCCCAACCTTGGGCTGCGGGATACAATAGGGCAACGATATCGACAAGAGGGTCGATTGTTCATGCGCTTGAGATCTGCGTGATGACGATGAGCAAGGGATGGCGTCAATCGAAACCATACGCGCCCTTCTGGGAATTGCATTGTATGAGACGGAATCAGGAGAGTAATCATGGTCCAGAAGCTTCCTGTTGATAAGCTCTTCCAGGGTTGTGACCTGGAAATATTCCAATTCACCACCACCAGCGACCTGAAGCCGCACAGTCGCATTATTGGGCAGCCCCGCGGCACGGACGCAATCCTGTTTGGCCTTGCTATCGACAGCCCGGGATACAACATTTACGTATTGGGCGAGGCGGGGACAGGACGAACGACTGCCATCGAGCGCTTCATCGCCGAACGGGCTGTCAATGATCCTGTGCCCTCGGATTGGGCCTACGTACACAATTTCCGCGATCCACGCAAACCTCGCGCCTTATCTCTTCCCGCCGGTGAAGGAAAGCAATTGGGAAAGTCCATGCAGGCGCTCATCGACGATCTGCGCTCCAATCTCCCACGCGCCTTCGATACCGATGAATTCCGCAGTGCCGTGCATGACATCGAGCATGAACTGGAAACCCTGCGTGCAGAACGTCTCACCGAAGTGCAAGCGAAAGCCGGCCAAGTCGGAGCTGTGGTGCTTGCAACACCGGCTGGGCTGCAGATCCTCCCGGCCAATGAGAAGGGGCAGCCCATCCCACCCGAAGCGCTGGCCCAGCTCTCCAAGGAGGAGCAGTTGGCTTGGCGGGAGAAGGCGCACAAGCTTGAGCATGAAGTTGTGGAAGAGGCCGTGCGCGAGATCCAGAACATGGAGACGAAAACCAAGGAGAAGATGCGCGAGCTGGTGCGAGATGTGGGCGGGTCTGTGGTGGATCGAGCCCTCGAAGAGTTGAAGACGCACTACGCTGACGGAGAAGAGGTCTGCGAGTATCTGGATGAGGTCCATAAGGACATCCTTGAGAACACGGGATTGTTTCGTCCTGCCGACGATGATGAGATGGATCCTCGGCGGGAGGAAAGCCGAGCCAGACTCCTGCGCCGCTACGAAGTCAATGTCATCGTCGACCATGGGGAAATGCAGGGTGCGCCTGTGGTCGTGGAGAGCAATCCCAGCATTCCCAGGCTGCTGGGAAGGATCGAGCATGAACCTCGGGGCGGTGGAGGCGCAGTCACGGATTTCACCTTGATCCGCAGCGGGGCCCTTCATGCCGCCAATGGTGGTTACCTGGTCTTGCGGGCCAAGGACCTGTTCTCCGAAGTAGGCGCTTGGGATGCTCTCAAGCGAGGATTGATGACGCTTTTCGTGAGTCCTGATGATCCAGCCACGCGCGGCGGTGCTCCTACCCGATCCCTCGATCCAGAGAAAATTCCACTGGATCTCAAGGTCGTATTGATCGGACCGACCCAACTCTACTACTGGCTCCACGAGATCGATGAAGATTTCACGACCGTCTTTAAAGTGATGGCGGATTTTGACGAACACATGGATCGCAGTCCAGAGAACGAGATGGAATACGCTACGTTTATCGCCACCCGCTGCCACGAGGAGGATTTGCTCCCGTTCGATCGCGCTGCGGTGGGGAAAGTTGTAGAGCATGGGTCCCGCTTGGCGGGATCGCAAACCAAGTTGACGACGCGCTTCGGCGTGATCGCTGATCTGCTGCGCGAATCGAGTTATTGGGCACACAGGAAAGAGAGCGAGGTCGTCGCGGCGGATCATGTCATGCATGCCATCCAAGAGGGCCGCTATCGACGCAATCGCGTTGAATCGCGCTTGCGGGAACGGGTGTTGGACGGAACGTTGTTGATTGCCACGGAAGGTGAGGCCGTGGGGCAGATCAACGGGTTGACCGTGAGCTGGATCGGCGAACATCGATTCGGACAGCCCTCGCGAGTGACGGCGCGGACCTTCATGGGCAAGGACGGCGTGGTTCAGATCGATCGAGAAGTCAATCTGGCAGGGCCGATCCACAACAAGGGTGTGCTGACGCTGGTGGGATATCTGGGCGGGCGCTACGCCGATAATTTACCTCTGTCGCTTTCCGCGCAGATCACGTTCGAACAAACCTATGGGGGCGTCGAGGGAGACAGCGCCTCGCTCACCGAGGTCTGTTCCTTGCTCTCCAGTCTCTCATCGATTCCCATCAAGCAGGCACGCGCAGTCACCGGTTCGGTGAATCAACACGGGGAAGTCCAGGCCATCGGAGGCGTGACCGAAAAGGTCGAAGGTTGGTTCGAGATATGCAAGCAACGCGGATTGACGGGCGACCAAGGTGTTGTTGTCCCAGCAGCCAACATCCGGGACCTCATGTTGGATCTAGAGGTGCGTGACGCCGTTGCAGAGGGAAAATTCCACCTTTGGGCGATTAACTCCGTGGACGAGGGATTGGAGGTGCTCACAGGCCAATCTGCGGAGAAGGTCCATGAACTCGCTGGAAAGCGGTTGCGGAAATTAGCCGAGGGTTTGGAGGCTTTTGGGAAGAAGGATTGAGAGGTCCGAATCGCTCTTCTGCTTTGCGGAATGAGGCAAGATGACAAGCGCCGGGAACATGACCCGGCGTTTTGATTTCAAGATGTCCTAGATCCACCAGGCTGTTCGGCGTTCATCATCCTTCCACCCATGATCTCCAACCAAGGGAACGAAGGCCACAGGCGCCAGACGCTCGTGGCTGAAATCATCCCCCGTGCGACGCCATCGCTCAAGCATCTGGCCCATGCGACTGCCCACCGGGAGCACCAGACGACCGCCCTCGCCGAGTTGCTGCTTGAGAGGCTCGGGCACATGCGGCGCAGCGGCGGTGACGATGATGGCCTCGTATGGCGCATGCTCCGGTAATCCCAGGGTTCCGTCGACCTCGAACACCTCGACGTTATCGAGGCCCAATTTCGAGAGAGTCTTCTCGGCTTGGACAACAAGTTCATGAATGCGTTCGAGCGTGTAGACCTTACCTGCGATATGAGCCAGAACGGCTGCCTGATAACCCGATCCTGTGCCCACTTCGAGCACGCGCTCTCCCCCTTTTAACTCTAATAATTCCGTCATCAGGGCGACGATGTATGGCTGTGAGATCGTCTGCTGCTGGGGAATGGGAAGAGGTGCATCGCTGTAAGCCGCGTACCTCAGATCTGGGTCCACGAAAAGGTGACGAGGAACGCTGCGCATGACCTGCAGCACGCGCTCGTCGCTGATGCCGCGAGTGCGCAACTGCTGCTCGACCATTCGTTCCCGCGCTTGCCTGTATTTATCCTTCTTCATCGTAGACTCAAATCCGATTATAAGGTCAGGCAGGGCTGTGGCAAAGAAACTGCGCCGGCATGGCAACCGGCGCAGCGGGTTTCTATAGTGAAGATGCTCAGCGAACCGTGCGTTGCTCCAGCCAAACATCCGCTTCGTTGTGATAACCGGCTTGTTCCCAGAATCCCAATCGATCCTCGGTCATGAATTCCAGGCCCCGCAGCCATTTTCCACCCTTCCAGAAGTAAACCGTCTTCAGGTCCTCACGACCGGGTATGAACCCCACAACACCGCGAAGAGGGAATCCGTGTTCGGGGGTGAGGGGCTGGCCATTGTAGTGAGTCGCCAGCAGGAAGTTGTCGGCGAGCGCCACTTCTAGAGGGATGTTGGCCGTGAAGCCGTATTCACAATGCTGCATGACGAAGCGCGCATTGGGCTTGGGCTGAATGATGCCGTTATCGACCAATTGACCCAGGGATACACCTTCCCACTCCGTGTCGGCCTTGCTCCAACGCGTCACGCAATGAATGTCCATGTGTAGTTTCGTACGCGGAAGGATCTGGAAAGACTCCCAATCCCAGCGCTTCTCTTCCTCCACCGCTCCCCATACACGCAGATCCCATGTGCTGGGATCGAAGGCCGGGATGGGGCCGTAGTGAAGAACAGGGAACTTGAGCGTCAGGGCTTGGCCTGGAGGGAGCCGTCCCTCGCGGCGCAAGCTCTCTTCCAATGAACGACGATCGGGATCACTACCTGCCATGGGTCTACCTCCACGCGAAGTTCAAGGATTCTATCAAATCCGCAGGCACTATCTTATGTAAAGTTATGGGGCCACCCTGGCGGCTTCATTCATCTTTGAAGAGAGGCAGATGGCCCAGGGAGATGATTCCTTTCCATTGATCGGGATCTCCCTCCGTGAAGATCGCGGCTTCGGCTACCACTTCCGCCTGTGCCAGAGCCATCAGTTTGCGCATGCCTTCGAGTGTGGAGCCGGTGCTGATCACGTCGTCGACCAGGACGACTTGCTTGTTCAGCAGGACATGGCGGTCCTTCTCGTCCAGGTAGAGGGTCTGGGTTTTCCCGGTCGTGATGGAGAGTGTATCGGTGTGCAGGGCATCACCCATGTAGGGCTTGAAGGTCTTGCGGAGCACAACGTACCCCTTGCCGGAGTTCATCGAAAGGGCATAGGCAAGAGGGATGCTCTTGGCTTCGGCGGTGACGAAGAAATCGAACTGCACACGCTCCAGTTCCATAATCAGGGCACGCGCACAACTCTGCGTCAATTCCGTATCACCCAAGATGTTGAGCACAGCGATGCGCAAACCGGGCGCGACTTCAAATAACGGAAGGTCTCGCTTCAACCCCGCAACCTCTACGGCGTAGGACTCGCGATTTTGCGGCATGCGTTCTTCTCCTCAGGGATGATGATGGACATGCGTGGAGCGTGCTCTTTGCGATCAACCCACCTTGCAAACTGTACGAGATGGGAAGGCTAGCTATTGTACACGCTTCTTAACAAAGCCACCAACAGGCAGCCATGCGCACGATCGGAAAATGAGCCGGTTCTTTCGGGAATCCTGCAGACGCGGTCAGTCCGAATCAGCGGGGATCTTGAAATCATAAATTCCGTCTACGAGGGGCCAGAGACGATCACAGTCGCTGCACAGCACTCCATCTTCCTGTGGGATCATCTCGAGCGAGGCACAGAGCGGACAGCGCCAGAAGGCGAATTCGGGTCGCGAAGCATCTCTTCCCACGGCGGTTGTGCGAACGAAGACGCTGGGCGTGTACTGCCACCAATTGCCGGTGTGTTGCAGCAGGGAATCCAGTGCCACCAGGATCCCCGTTGGGATCATACGTTTGAGCAAGTTAAGACGGAAGTGGGAGACGGTGAGCATGCGATCGATGGAGAATCCAGATTGCTGCAGCCAATCGCCGACGGCTTTGGGATGGAAGTCGTAATTCAAGCGCGCAAACTCGACAGGATCTCGCGAGAAAGGATTCCAAGATTGTCTGCGCAGCAACCAGCGAACGATGGCCTTGAGATTTCGCTTGTTGGCATACTCCAACACGAAGCGGGCGTTCGTGTGAAGGGTCGTGCGGATCTGCTCCAGGGCTTCTTGGGGCTCTGCCATGTGATGGAGGGTCCTTACCATGGTCGCGGCATCGAACAAAGCAGGTGCGAAGGGCATGCTGTAGACATCAGCGGCAACATAAAGGTAGCGGGAATCGGATCCCAACCGTGCTCGAGCCTGACGCAGTTGCGTGCGGGAGAAATCGAGCAGGATGATCTGCCGAAAGCCCTGGTAGCGGGCGGTGTTTCGCCCAGCGCCCGCACCGACTTCCAGCAACCTTTCTCCATGCGCCGGCAACAAACGCGCCAACGCCACCTGCTCCACGCGGTGCTCGTACTCGCGCTCGCCAGCGTCCCAAAAGGTTTGCTGGTAGTCTGAGCCTTCATAATCACAAATGGGCGGATGCTCGTTGCTCATGGTCCCGTTCTTTACCTTTGAAGCGGATGTGTAAGAGAAATTCGGGCGCTGCAAATTCTACCGCGTTTCCTCAAGATACCCCAAGCGTGGAATGGCCCGGACGACAACCCGCCCTGGGTTGGGAAAGTACATAAGCACACCCCCCTGCCTACGATGAAAGCCCAAGACAGGATGCCTGGCGATTAATGAGGGTATGGAACAATGGGATGACCCAACCAGAAGAAGCGAATTAGGGATTAATCGTCCGTCTCGTACCGCGATTCGTCGATCAAACGTTGGAGATGATCGGTCTCATCCTCGCTTTGCAGAGAACCCTGGGATTCTGCCTCCTTCATCCTCGCCTCAGCAGCATCCAATTCGGAGGATGAAGCGCGCCTGACAAGGGCCCATTTGCCGCAATGGGGGCAGCGCTCGAGCTTCCCCCATCCCAGGTTCAACGAGAGCATGTGGCGGCTGAACGGTAGCGCGCAGCGCGAGCAGACCGCTCCTCCGGCCGAACCATAGGTTCCAAGTTGGAATCGTTTCTTGCCTCGCCCGGATAGCACAGGAGCGATCGAGGAAATCAACATCACGGCAAGAACGACTCCCAGGATGGGGATGACGACGTTGAACGCGTCCGAACGAGCTTCTTCAGCAGAAAGGAATTCATATTCCAGAGTGGGGCTGCTTACCTCCAGGCCGTTGGTCGTCATGCCGATTACCATGATGGAATGCTTGCCGACGGCGAACTCGGAGGTATTGAAGGTGATCCGGAAGGGAGGCGTGTCATCGACGCCGACCCGTTGGCCATCGATCCAGAGTGTGATCTGGACCAGATCGGAATCCTCACTGACCCGAACGCTGAAGGCTCCCTGAATACGGGATCCAAGCGCGTAGCCGAAATCCTTGCTCAATCGTACCTGGAGCGTGGGCTCGCTTTCCTGTGCCAGGGCTCCAGGTATGAGCATAAAACCAGCCATTCCCAGGGTGACGAGCAAGCAAACCGAGAACGTTGTAAACCGCTTGCGCATGGATGAACAGTGTCTTCTTTTCATGGGGCCAACCGTCATTCCTGTTTCCGATGATTATTCTATCAGTTTCACTTCCAACGCGTCAGGATCGTGTCGCGCTGGAAGAGCTGAATCGCCAATGCGAGCAAGCCGGCATTGATGACCACAAGGGCTCCAGCCGTCCAAAGGATCAGGCGCTCGTTGATCATGAAATATCCGGCGATCCGTCCGAAGAAAACGGCCAGCAGGGGGATGATGACCAGCATGGACAATTGCTCTGCCGCACGGGGATCGTTGACGCGCGACGACACCATCACGGCCACACAGACTGCCGCGACCGACATCAGCGGTCCCACGACGAAGATGGCCAGCAGCCAGAGCAGATCACCCAACCGGGCGACGATGTTGGGACCCGCGGCAAGCAATCGCGTGGCGAGCGTGAAAATACCGAACCCGCCCCATGTTGCCAGCACGGCAGGGATGACAGCCGCCAATCCCTTTCCCGCTAACAGCTGGAGTGTGCTGATGGGCGTGGCGAGCAGCGGTTCGAGGGTCCGGGTGGTCTTCTCGCCCACGATGCTGTAGGAGGCGATGGTCACGGGGATCACCAGGGGAATCATCATGAACAACAGCATGAATTGACTGACCATGAAATACTGCGTGCACTCACCGCCGCTCATGCCCGCACACAGACCGCCCATGTCAACAGGCATGTCAGCCATGCCAACAGCATCCAGATCTCCGCCTGACTGCATGACATACAGGATGACGATCGGAATGGCCGTCAGGATCAAGGGCAGAAAGGCGACCGTGAAGAGCACAAAGCGATTCTTGAAGACTTCCGACCATTCCTTGCGAATGATGATCCACACCTTACGCATGACCTTTTTCTCCGATAAGGCTGCGCTGTGAGAGCCGGGATGCGCAGCGACTCGAGCGAAACGCTTCTTTCCGCAGGGGTTCCAATTTCTCTATCTCCATGAGTTCATTTGCGCAGGAGATTGCCCGACCCGTGGGTCGCCTAATCTTCCGGGCTGTGAACCAATTGGAGATAGATATCCTCCAGAGTCCTCCGCAGCTCTCCGACAAATTGGATATCTGCGCCGGACTGCACCAACTTGCGCACCAGCTCGGGATTCTGCTTCTCGGGATCGTCGAGCGTCACCAGGACTCTGTTGTCGACGACGCGCGCATCATGTACACCGTCGACCTCCTGAAGGATTTGGATCCATTCGGATTTGGCATGCAACAGGTGAAACACGGTCGTACGCCCGTAGAGCTTGCGCCTCAATGCAGCGGGTGTATCCAAGGCAAGTAGACGAGTCCTGAAGATGCCGATGCGATCGCATAGGCGATCGGCCTCGTCAAGATTGTGGGTGCACATGAAGATCGTGCGCCCTTCCTGTTTGAGACCTGCGATGAAGGAGCGGACAAGATGCGCCGCCTCGGGATCCAGGGCACTCGTGGGTTCATCCAGGAAAAGCACCTTGGGTTCATGCACCAATGCGCGCGCGATGGCTAATTTCTGCCGCATGCCTTTGGAAAAGGTGCCCACGGGCTCGTTGCGTCGATCCCAGAGTCCGAGCATGCGTAGATAACGCTCCACCTGCCCGGCGATGTCCTCGACGTCGTGCAGGTGGGCGTAAAGGCTCAGGTTGCGTTCAGCGCTGATTTGATCGTAGAGCCCAGGGGCCTCGGTGAGAATCCCGGTTCGATGGCGCACGTCCTGGTCCTGGCGACCGAGCTCGCAGCCGGCAACCGAGGCTCTTCCGCTGGTGATACCGATCAAAGCACAGAGCATGCGCACGGTGGTGGTTTTTCCAGCCCCGTTCGGCCCCAGAAAACCAAAGACCTCTCCGGGAGCTATGTTTAGGGTCAACCCCTCCACTGCTTTAACGGAGCCGTAGTGTTTGGTCAGATTCTCGGTCACGATCATGTTGAAACCTCGGGAGTGCTTGTATACAACGGGAGCAGGATTCCGGCGTAGTCGCTGCTGAGAAGCCTAATCCATGAATCGGCTCTCGTCCAGTTCCTGCGTTGTCAATTCCTGCATATCATCGGCGCGTTGGATGGGATGGAGTGAAGGGCCTTTGTCGGAATCCGGTGCGATTTGAACGTCTGGAGCGGCGCGGCGTGAAGCGAAGGCGATGAACAAACCGATCCCAGCCAGGATGGCGATAAAGCCCTCGGCGATATAGGCTCCCCACTGCTGAAAAATAATCAGCGTTGCTGCATTGGCAAGAGCATGCCAGCCAACGGCCAAGGCCAACCAGCCGACCGATCGGCGAACGACAGCCCGCCAGACGAATACAGCCAAGCCAAGATGCAGGCAGACGGCCGAGGCGCGCTCGACGGCGCCGAGCATAGCCATGGTCCAGGGAGCAGACCAGTACTCCTGCAGGCCGGCCGAGACAAGGGGTAATTGCTCGGCCGTCACCATGGAACTTAAATCGGCTCCCCGCAAGGCGACGGCCTGGAAGAAGGCGATCAAGGCGAGCAAGCCCAGGAGTATGGCTTCGATCCCCCCATGCCCAAGTCCGAACATGAGCGCCTGTTCCCAGCTCCGCTCGTTGCGCAACCAGAGGCGATAAACGAGATAGCGTGCGCTTTCCTCGAAGACACCCGCAGACAAGCCGGCGGAGATTGCGGTCAGGGCTATCATCATGTTCGCCTGCAGGCCGGAGGAGGATAGCCGGTCGAGCAATGGATTGAGAATCCATAGATTGAACGGGATGTGCAGGACCTGGGAGGCGATGAAAGTTACGGCACCGATGGCAAATAGCCGCCATGAGACCCGCATGCGCCGGATGAACCACGGTGCAAGGATGAGGGGGATGGCGATCATCAGGAGAGCATTCAAGAGGCGTACGAAGCTATCCATTCACAACCTCGCAGAGCCATGTCGCTGAGGCATCCGTGGAACCGATTCGTGAGGGAACCTGCGCATTTCTTCACGGCGATGTTTCACGTGAAACATCTGGATCTGGGCGTTGGCGCGCCGCAGCGGGTGTGCATGGCAACCCTATGGATACCGGCTGCAAGCCTGGCAGCAGATCAGGGCCAGGGATCCCGACGCTTACGAACCTTCTTCGCAAGGCTACGTCGCAGGACGATGAACCACCGGTTTCCATTGGATGGGCTCGTGACGCTCACCGTTTCCCAGCCCTCGGCCGCAGCAGCATTGAGCAGACTCGCCAGTTCATCGGGAGAGGGGCCGCGCCAGATCGTGCCCAGAGTGTGGACATCGTATTCCCATTCGGCGGTCATGTCTCGTTCTCCCTCAATCGGCTTTCTCGTCCCGAGTTTCCTTCGCCATGTACCCGAGAGAAGTGATGCCAGTCAGAGCACCCAGGTTCATTGTATCTACAGCGCTGGATGGAACGATCACCAACGCTCCCTTCTCCTGCAGGCCTTCGAAGAGCATGTTCATCGCACGCAAGTGCAATGCTGTGGGATTGTCCTGGTAGGCTTTGGACGCATCGGCGAAGGAGTGCGCGATCTGTTGCTCGGACTCTCCCAGGATCACTCGGGCTTGGCGCTCGCGCTCGGCCTGAGCTTGGCGACTCATGGCGTCTTCGAGGTCCTGTGGAATGACGATGTCCCGGATCTCGACCGATTGGACAGTCACGCCCCAGGGCGTGGTGCGATCGTCGATGATCTTCTGCAGTTCCTCGTCCATGCGGGCTCGCCCCACCAAGATGTCGGCCAGGTTCATCTGACCGATGACCTCGCGCAAGGCCGTCTGCGCCGCCCACGAGATGGCCACCTGGTAATCCTCCACCTCCAGAGCGGCCTTCTCGGCGTCCCATACCAGCCAGAAGAGGACAGCGTCTACGTCGACGGGGACCGTATCCTTGGTCAAGGTCTTCTCGGCGCTGAAGGGAGTCACCATCACACGATGGTCGATCCAGACGGGGATCGCATCCACGATGGGGATGATCCAGAAGATGCCCGGCCCACGCAGGCCGATAAAGCGGCCGAGGCGCAGCACGATCGCTTTCTCCCATTGATCCGCCACCTTGAGCGCGAAGAAGATGTAGAGACCAACCAGGCTGACCACAAGCACGGATGGGATCAGAATCATGAGCGCGACGTTGAGCCAGGCCAACCACAGCGCAAGGAGCAGGGATGCGCCCAGCAGAATCACGCCGAGCAGGGCGGCAATGGCGGGGATGCGCAGGTTCCCCCCTTGGGAGGTTTGTTTCTTTCGGTCTGTTTTCAAGGGTCTGCTCCATGTACTCATGTTTTACCTTCCTTACGAAGTAGTTTTTCCTTATTCATCTGCAATCGGTGGCGCACCTTCTGCTTGCCATCGATCGAGCAACGGTTGAGTGGCCTCGGCGATTTCCTCCGGGGAGAAGCCTTTATACGCGGCGTCGGCCAGAAACGAACGTGCCAGCCCATCCAGGGTTACCTCCCGCAGCTGACGAGCGCGCTCCGGAGGCATGGGTTCCAGGACGAACGTGCCGCGCCCACGCTGTGTGGAGATCACGCCCGTTTCATCTAAGAGTCTGTAGGCCCGCGCGACGGTGTTGAAATTTACGCGCAGTTCGGCCGCCAACTGCCGAACGGTCGGCAGTTGGTCATGGGGTTGGAAGACCCCAGTGGCCACCATGTGCTCGACCTGCTCGACGATCTGCAGGTAGATCGGGACATGACTTCGAAATTCGATCTCGATGACCATCATTTCACTTGTATGAATTGTAGCATTGTATAATTGTATACCAAATGCATTATAGATCGGATTTCATGCCTGTCAAGAGTGAACTTGTGGAACGATTGGCAGTCTCCCAACATTGATGGTGATGTGGCCGGCGTGGTACAATCGCGGCACCACGGTTTACGACTGAATTGGAGGCAAAAGTGGAAAGAGAAGTCGGCACCTGGGCCGTGAAAACGGGATTGGCGAAGATGCTCAAGGGCGGTGTGATCATGGACGTGGTCACGCCCGAGCATGCCCGCGTAGCTGAGGATAGTGGCGCTGTGGCGGTCATGGCGCTGGAGCGTGTGCCGGCAGACATCCGCGCCCAAGGTGGGGTTGCACGCATGAGCGACCCCGAGCTGATCCTCAAGATCATGGAGACCGTTTCCATTCCGGTGATGGCGAAAGTACGCATCGGGCATTTCGTGGAAGCACAGATCTTGGAAGCACTGGGCGTGGACTACATTGACGAATCGGAAGTGCTCACTCCTGCCGATGAGGCCCATCACATCGACAAGCATGGCTTTCGGATCCCGTTCGTTTGCGGCTGCCGGGATCTGGGGGAGGCGCTGCGACGCATCGGAGAGGGGGCAGCCATGATCCGCACCAAAGGCGAAGCGGGTACCGGCGATGTTGTCGAGGCCGTGCGCCATGCCCGCGCTGTGATCGGGGAGATCCGCCGCCTCGAGACAATGCGAGATGACGAACTGATGACCTATGCCAAGCAGATCGGAGCGCCCTACGCGCAGGTAAAGCAAACCAAGGAACTGGGCTGCCTGCCGGTGGTCAACTTTGCAGCCGGCGGGATCGCGACTCCGGCGGATGCCGCCATGATGATGCAACTCGGAGTGGACGGTGTGTTTGTCGGTTCGGGGATCTTCAAGTCGGGTGATCCACCGCTCAGGGCAAAGGCGATCGTCGAGGCCGTGACGCACTACAACGAACCGGAAATCCTGGCTGAAATCAGCAAGGGCCTGGGTGAACCCATGGTCGGCATCGGAGTGAGCGAGCTTCCGGATGTCGAACGCTTGGCTGTGAGGGGATGGTAAAACGGTCTGCGCTGGGTGAGGAAGACATCGTGGCTGAGGACCGAATCCGTCCGCGTCGACAAGATCGGGCGATGCCCAGTGAAGCCCATATCGAAGCCTTCCTCGAAAGAGCTCCTTTTGGTTTTCTGGCTACGAGCGTTGAAGATCAACCGTACGTAAGTCCGAAACTCTTCTGGTATGAAAAGGCCACGCGGCGCATTTACTTTCATTCCGCGATGAGTGGTCGTACGCGGGACAGCCTGCTGCTCAATCCGCAAGTTTGTTTCAGCACCGCTGAGTTGGGGCGTTTGCTGCCATCGGAAAACGCATGCGAATTCGGGATCGAATACGCCAGCGTGTGTGTCTTCGGTCGTGCAAGATTCGTGGAGAACCAGGATGAGAAGAAGCACGGGCTTCGAGGCCTGCTGCAGAAGTTTACACACGAACTGCAGGCGGAAGATCCTGAACCAGCGTTGGATCCAGAACAACTTCAGCGCACAGCAGTCTATGCCATTGAGATTGATTCCTGGAGCGGCAAACAAAGGAGTGCGGAGGCATGAGGATCGGCGTCCTGGCTCTGCAAGGAGCTTTCAGGGAACACCGCGCCATCTTCCATGAGTTGGGCATTGATGCGCCCGAAATCCGCCTCCCGGCTCAGCTTGAAGGATTGGATGGGTTGGTCATTCCTGGAGGCGAGTCCACAACCATCGGCAAGTTGGCGACAGCCTTCGAGTTGATCGAACCATTGCGTGTTTTTGGGAAATCTCATGCCATCTGGGGAACTTGCGCCGGAGCGATCTTCCTTTCGAAGGACGCACATCGCGAGCAACCTTTGTTGGGTCTGATGCGCATCAAGGTCAACCGTAATGCCTTCGGTCGTCAGGTGGATAGTTTTGAAACCTACCTGACGGTGCAGGAATTGGAAGATCCGGAACGACCATTCCCGGCGCTGTTCATCCGCGCGCCGTTGATCGAATCGGTGGGCAAGGGCGTGCAGGTGATCGCCCGCCTGCCGCAGGAGGATCCAGATCAGGAGGGAGTGATCGTGGGAGCTCGACAAGGAAAGTTGTTGGCAACCTCCTTCCATCCCGAGCTGACCGACGATCCACGTTTTCATCAATACTTCCTCACCATGGTTGAAGAGGGATAAGGCTTACGTGATACGGCCGTTCGATTGGCGCGATCTCTTGCTCTTACACCGCGTGCGCAAGCAAGGCATCTGTCTGGATGCGCAGATGGGTTTCACGCGCGGTCCCAACATGCTCTGGAATGCCCTCTTGGAGATCGTTCCCACAGGGAGAAACGTCTGCACGTTGGTCTATCGACCGCATGCCAAGCACGAAAGTGCGGCGATCGGGCAGATATCCCATCACCCTGGAGACCCACATGCCCGCGTGTCGTTTGTTGGGCCAGCAAGAACGCTCAGCAGCCCCAACAGCATCTATCTGCTGGAGGCGCTGGTAGAAGCGGCTGGGATGAGCGGCGCGCATCATCTGATCGCAGAGGTGAAGGAAGAAAGCCGTGCGTTTGAAAGCCTGCGGCGTGCCGGCTTCTCCATCTTTGCACGACAGCGAATCTGGCGTTTGAATGGTGATTTCCATGCTGAAACGGATCGATTTGTGGATGCATGGAGAAGCATCCAGGAGAGCGATCATTCCGCGGTACGGACGCTCTACCACAATTTAGTTCCACCCCTGGTCCAGCATATCGAGCCGCCCCCTTCCAACCAACGCGGCTGCATGGTGTATTGGGACCAGAGTGAATTGATGGGCCATATTCAGGTATCCACCGGCCCACTTGGAACATGGGCGCAGCCCTTGCTCCACCCTGCCGTGGAGGAAACGGAAGCCCTGTTGATGGCGGCCTTCAGACAAACTGGCGCGGATGGTTTGGTTCCGCTATCGGTGTGTGTGCGCTCCTATCACGGCTGGATGAATGCCATTCTGGAAAGGATCGGTTTCGACATGTGGCAGGATCAAGCTGTGATGGTGAAGCATTTAGCCGCGACGGTGAGAAAACCTGCGCTGGCACACCTTCGTCCGATGGAAGGAACTCGCCCTGAACCAACCGCTCCGATCGTTCGGATCGAAGAATCCCAAACTGGAAACAAGGTACATGAGAGCCCATGAGCAGCAAACGCATCACGGATAATCTGGACGATCTTCTCAGCGTGCTGCCTCCGGATATCGTCCGGAAGTTGAACAAGATAGCCCGCACGGATGAACTTCTGGAGGTGATCCTCGATTTAGGCCGAGTACCAACGGCTCGCTACTTGGAAAGCGAAGTGGAGTTGAGCGAGAAGGAGGTGCAGCCCGAGGACATCGAATACGTCGTTACCCGCATTGGCGAATTCGACGCTGACAACCGCGCTGGCATCGAACGAACGCTGCATCGCATTTCCGCCATACGCAATCGCCATGGGCGTGTTGTCGGACTCACCTGCCGTGTCGGGCGCGCGGTATACGGAACGATCGACATCATCCAGGATTTGATCTCCACAGTCAAGAGCGTGCTGCTGCTGGGTCGTCCTGCCGTGGGCAAGACCACCATGCTTCGCGAGGCGGCGCGCATCCTGGCGGAAAACAAACGCGTGGTGATCGTGGACACCTCCAACGAGATCGCCGGGGATGGTGATGTACCCCATCCCGCCATCGGACGGGCGCGGCGCATGCAAGTGCGAGAGCCGATCTTGCAGCATGAGGTGATGATCGAGGCTGTGGAGAATCACAACCCCGAGGTGATCGTCATTGACGAGATCGGCCGGGAACTGGAAGCCGTTGCGGCGCGCACGATTGCCGAACGCGGCGTGCAATTGATCGCCACGGCGCACGGCAACACGCTTGAGAACCTCCTGCTCAATCCCACGCTCTCCGACCTGGTGGGAGGCATTGAGTCAGTAACCCTTTCGGATGAGGAAGCCCGGCGGCGTCGAACCCAGAAGACGGTTCTCGAACGCCGCGCCGCCCCCACTTTCGATGTCTTGATCGAGATCCAGGATCGCGAGCGGCTTGCGCTGCATCATGACGTTGCCGAAGCCGTGGATGCCATGCTGCGCGGGCGCGCTCGAGCTCCGGAATTGCGCTACCGGGATCAGGAGGGCAAGATCCAGATTGAAGCCGCTCGAGCAGCAGCGACGTCGAAAACCGCCGATGCAGGCTATCGCCGTCAGACGGCGCTTCCCTCAACAAAACAGGAGAATGCGCAGGCGCTTCCCTATTCGCCGACTCCCCCGCACATGCCAAGCTCGCTGACCCCGATCCGCATCTTCGCCTATGGAGTGGCTCGCAATCGTTTACGCAATGCGATCAAACGCCTGGGAGTACCCGGAAGGTTGGTCGAGGGTTTGGGGGATTCGGAAGTGATGGTGACCACGCGTGCGTATTACCGCAAGCGTATGAAGATCATCGCAGACGCCGAAGCGCGCAGCATCCCCATCTACGTCCTGCGCTCGAACACCGTGCCTCAAATGGAGAGCTTTCTCAGTGATCTGTTTGAGTTGCAGATTGTGACCGAGGATCCGGAACTGGCGAGCGCTATGCAGGAGGCGCAGGATGCCATTCAGGCGGTCCTCAATGGCACGCGCTCCGTGGATCTCAAACCGGCTTCTGCTTACATCCGTCGCCTGCAGCATCAAACGGCTCGACAGGCCAACCTGGTGTCGCATTCCTATGGCAAGGAGCCCAGGCGGCGAGTCAGGATCTACCGGGATTGAGCTACTTCATCACGCTCGAAGGCCCTGAGGGCAGCGGAAAGACCAGCCATGCCAAGGCGCTGGCGGAGCATCTGCGCTCCTTGGGGTGGAACGTATTGCACACACGCGAGCCCGGCGGCACGTCGATCGGGGATCAGATCCGAGACGTGCTGGGATCGCTTGAAAATACGGCCATGCGCCCGAGCACCGAGTTCCTGCTTTTCTCTGCCTCGCGTGCACAACACGTCGAAGAGGTGATTCGCCCGCATTTGGAGGCGGGCGGTGTGGTGGTGTGCGATCGCTACTTCGACTCATCGCTCGCCTATCAGGGTCACGGGCACGGCCTTGACCTCGAAGCGCTGCGGCAGATTACACGCTTTGCCACCAGCGGGCTGACGCCAGAACTAACGCTGCTGCTGGACCTTCCTGCAGAAGACGGTCTGAAGCGCCGCCAAGAAGGCGGGAGCTGGAATCGGTTGGATGCCTATGCGCTGGAATTCCACCGCCGCGTTCGCGAGGGGTACCTGGCACTGGCCACTGCCGAACCCGAACGCTGGGTGAGGATTGACGCCTTGCCTGCCTGGGAAATCGTGCAGAACGAGATTCGCGCGATGACCGAATCGAGATTGGCGCAGGAGGGAGGCGGCGAGTAACCCAAAACCGAAGGAGTCGTCTCAAGTCCATCCCATCATGGTCGCTGCATGGCTTTGCAGCGGCCGTTGCTTTGCAGCACATCTCATCGCTGAAGTTCAGTTTTCTTGAGGGCGCGGGAGCGCGAGGGATGCTAAGCGTCGACGGTGCTGTCTTGCTGCTCGAGGAGCGCTGCGGGCGCGGGCAGCAGAGCCGGCGTGCCTGACAGCAGGGAGCGGAGCCCTTCTCCGGCCAGCAAGGGCATGAGCAGCGGATGGTTCCTCTCGGTGCAGGGCTGCGGCCAGCGTGTGCGATTCAGGCGGCAGCCGGCGAGCAGCGGCTGGCCTCCATCGACGCCCGGCGGTGGAAGCGTGCCCGGAGGGCCCCAGTAGCCGGCGTTGCCCAGCAGCCAGGTTGCCAGCATGGAGTGGTCGACTCCCACCGGGGCCAGCACGCTCTCCACGGCACGCAGCAGCAGTTCCGTGTAGACCTGGCGGTCGTACGGAACCTCCCCTTCGAGCAGTTCCCAAGCGCGGGCTTTCTCCGGGCCGGGCACGTGCAGGAAGCGCAGCTTCTCCCCGGGGATGAGCTTCACGCCCGCGCGGACCAGCTCGCAGGCCACGCGCGCGGCGACGGTGCGCACGCTGAACTCATGCGGGTGGCGCGCCAGACGCTGGCGCATCACCAGTTCGCGCGCCGGGATGCTCCCGGCGCGCAGCGCTTCCAGCCGCTGGCGGGCGTAGCGGATGGCCGCGGGGACGCTGGCGCGGAAGCCGGCGGCATCGCGCCCCTCCGCCAGGATGGCCAGCATCTCGAGCTGCGTCTCCTTGATGTAGGGCGCGGTGTCATGGCGGCGGGCCTCGATGCCGCGCACTTTGAGCGAGCCATCCTGGTAAGCTCCGAAGTAGCGGTTGGCCACGGACGAGCGCGGGTCGACGCGCGAGGGGAGGAAGGCCACCCAGCGATAGATGCCCTCCAGACCGATCTGCAGTCCTGTCTGCTCGCGGATATCCTCCAACAACTTCTCATAATCCGGGCGCTCTCGGGCGCCGGGCTTGTAGATCCACAGCCCGTCGACGTAGATGTGCAGCACGCGATAGCCGCGGGCTTCGACCATCTCCTTGGCGCGCAGCAGCACCTCGCGCCCGTACGCCGTCACCGCCTCGTAGGCCTCGATGCGTCCGAAGCGGGCGTTCTTGTAGCCCAGGTAGCCGAAGCAGGTCACCAGCAGCCACTTGTGGGCGGAGTAGCGCCGCTTGTAACTCTCCCTGCGCGGGTCGTCATCGGGCAGCTGGCGGATGAGGGTCTTGTAGCGATTTCGCTTCTCCAGCAGCGGCGCCAGCGTCTCCGGAACCAGGCCGTAGCGATGCGTGCACACCTGGGAGCCCAACTCGGGCACGAGCTTGCCCTGGCAGCAATGGGCACCGACGGTCTCGGGCGAGATGTTGAAGCGCACCATGATACTGGGATACATGGCCGTGAAGTCGAGCTCGGCCACGTGCTCGTGAAGGCCGGCGATGGGGGTGTAGACCAGGCCGCCTTTGTCGGCCGCCAGCAGGTCGTT
>DUET01000056.1 GCA_011192015.1 Anaerolineae bacterium | reverse complement strand
TCTTGACGGATAGATTTCATATGAGACCTTATCTGTTTCTTGAGAAGGCGAAGTCGTTTCTGTAAAAGTCGAAGTTTTGATAGAACAAGCTTCGCCTCGGCTGGCGTTTCCCAATCGAATTGAAGGTTTAGTGTACCTTCCTCATTCGGTTCAGTTCCAATGATTTCCCAAATCCGATCGTAGTAGTCAGATGCTGAGGTCATTTGTCACCCCCTGGATTTATCTAGAGGAAATTACATCATGGAATGATTCAAGCTGAAGTTATTTGATATCTTTTCCAAGTGCGCCGTACAGGAATCGAACCTGTAACCTTGGGCTTAAAAGGCCCCTGCTCTGCCAATTGAGCTAACGGCGCAGGCGATGCGATTGTATCACCCGCCCTCGCGAGGCGTCAATGCGGTCGGCTTGCCGCGCCGGCAGAGCCACGGCTATAATCCCCCCATGCCCGAGCACTACTACCTCTCGCCCCACCTCGACGACGCCGTCTTCTCCTGCGGCGGGCTGATCGCCCAACAGGCAGCCGCCGGCGATCGCATTACCGTGCTCACCGTCTGCGCCGGGGATCCTCCCGACGGTCCGCTCTCCGACCTGGCTCAGGGGCTGCACATGCTCTGGCAAACGGAAGGTTCCCCCGTTGCCGCCCGGCGGGAGGAGGATCTCGCCGCCTGCCAGCGCCTGGGCGCCTCCACCCTCCACATTCCCCTGCCCGATGCCATCTACCGCTTCGGCTCGCCCTCCGAGCCCTTCTACCCGACCTTCACGGAGATCTTCGGCCCTCTCCATCCCAAAGAAGAAGGCCTGCTCGACGAGCTGGCACAAATCCTGGCCTCGCAGATCCCCGCCGATGCGGCCATCTACGCCCCCATGGCCATCGGCGAGCACGTCGATCATCGCCTCACGCGCATGGCGGCCGAGCGCCTCGGCCGCCCGCTCCGCTTCTACCGCGACCTGCCCTACGCCTTCCGAGATGGAAAGCCCGCGCCCGAGCTGGGGATTCCTTCCGGAACCGAGCTTCGCATCAAGCTATCCCCGGACGAGATCGACGCCTGGGCTGCGGCCATCCTCGACTATCCCTCCCAGGTGCCATCCTTCTGGGAATCGGACGACGAGGTGCGCAAGGAACTGCAGTCTATGTACGCCCTGCACGACGCATGGATCGTGATCGAAACTTAACATAAGTGCCCGATTCGGATCCACAACAAGCATGCTCGATCCTCCCGCCATCCCGTACTCCAGACTGGCTGGACACAACACTCAAACTGTGCTACTATCCACTTGATTGAATAAATCCGGGCTGAGAGCGGACTCTCAGTTCTTTTTTCTGTCTTCTGCTCTCTGCATCAGACCCGGCGCATCAGAACACGGGGATAAACATGGCAAACAACGTTGTCTACCTGACAAGCAAGGGTCTCAAGAAGCTCCAGGAGGAGCTCGAGCACCTGCGCACGGTCAAACGCAAGGAAGTGGCCCAACGCCTTCATGAGGCCATGGAAGATGGCGAGTTGATCGAGAACGCCGAATACGAAGCTGCGAAAAACGAGCAGGCTTTCGTGGAAGGCCGCATTCTCGAGATCGAGCATCTCATCGCGCAGGCACAGGTCATCAAGAAAGGCGGAACCTCCAAGGATCTCGTGCAGATCGGCAGCACGGTGGTCGTCAAGGAAGATGGGAAGAAATCCGAGACCTATACCATCGTGGGGGCTGCGGAAGCCAATCCGAAGGAAGGTTTGATCTCCAACGAATCCCCCTTGGGCAGAGCCCTGCTGGATCACAAGGTTGGAGACGAAATCGATGTGCAGGCTCCTGCGGGTACATTGACCTTCCAGATCGTCAAGATTCAATAGACACGGGGTTCGTGCTTGAACGCCCCGCGCAGGCTGGCTCGCGCGGGGCGTTTTCATGTACACTACCCCCATACGGAAAGGCCGCAACCCAATTGAGCATCAGAAGCGGTCTTCCCAAGGAAGACGGGCCATGGAAGAACTGAGCGAACTCGAACGCGTGCGCCGGGAGAAGATGCAGGCCATCCGTGAGGCCGGCATGCCGCCTTTTCCCCATCGCACACACCGCACTCACACCACGCAGCAGGCCATCGCCGCCTTTGAAGAGGCTGGCGAGGACGAGCAGATCATGGTCGCCATCGCAGGCCGTCTGCGTTCGATCCGCAAGATGGGCAAATCGACCTTCGCACATGTTGAGGACGAACACGGCAAGCTGCAGATCTACCTGCGCCTCGACGAACTCGACGAGGATCGCATGAAGCTCTTCAACGAGTATGTGGACCTGGGGGATTTCGTGCAGGCGGAAGGCACGATGATGCGCACGCGCTCCGGCGAGATCACGCTGAAGATCGCCGATTTCAGCATGTTGGCCAAGGCGATCACGCCTCTGCCGGCGATCAAGGAAGAAGTCGTGGACGGTGAGACCGTCGTGCACCATGCGTTCCGCGATCCCGAGGCCCGCTACCGCCAGCGCTATGTCGATCTGGCCGTCAACGAGGAGGTGCGCGAGATCTTCCGCTCCCGCGCCCGCATCGTAACCGCAATACGGGAGTTCCTCGACGAGCGCGGATTTCTCGAGGTCGAGACTCCCATCCTGCAGCCGATCTATGGCGGTGCGGCGGCGCGCCCCTTCACCACACATCACAACCAGCTTCATCAGGACCTCTACCTGCGCATCTCCTTCGAGCTCTACCTGAAGAGGCTCCTGGTGGGCGGCTTCGAGCGCGTCTATGAGATCGGGCGTGATTTCCGCAACGAGGGCGTCTCCTACAAGCACAATCCCGAATTCACCCAGATCGAGTATTACATCGCCTACGCCGATTACAACGACGTGATGGAGCTTACCGAGCAGATGGTCGGCTTTATCGCTCAGCAGACCACGGGTTCGAGCAAGATCGAGTATCAAGGCCAGCGCATCGATCTCTCTCCACCATGGAAGCGCATACAGCTTCGCGAGGCGCTGATGGAGTTCGCCGATGTCGACATCCAGGATCACCCCACCGTCGACAGCCTGCGCAAGCTGATGCTCGAGCGGGGACACGAGCCCAGGCAGGGTTCCTCACGCGGCCAGTTGATCGAATCCCTCCTGGTGAACTACGTCGAACCCAAGACCATCCAGCCCTGCTTCCTCTACGATTACCCGCGCGACATCTCTCCCCTCGCCAAGAGCAAGGTTGGCGATCCTCAAACGGTGGAGCGTTTCGAGGGCTTCGTCGCAGGTTTCGAACTCTGCAACGCCTTCACCGAGTTGAACGATCCGTTCGATCAGGAACAGCGCTTCCTGGAGATGGGACGCGATTACGATGTGGAGGATGAGGAGTGTCATCCGATGGATGAGGATTACCTGCAAGCGCTGCGCTACGGGTTGCCACCCTGCGGCGGATTTGGCATGGGCGTCGACCGCCTGGTGATGCTGCTCACGGATCAGGCCAACATCCGGGAGGTGATTCTCTACCCCCATCTGCGGAGCAGAGAATGACGACCGCTTCGGGATCGGGCCCCCATCCCGGATGAAACGACAGCCGCCCAGCGCAGGAGGTTGCACTGGGCGGTGTCTCTGTGCCAGGGGCCAATGATGATGCGGGAGGAGAAGAACGATCGCACGTAGTACATCTTGGCCGCTTCGATGAGGATGATTGCGTTGGGTTCCCTCTCCCCATCGAAGCGTTCGGATAACACGTTCAAGCCATCAGATCGGCGTTTTGGATGATGAGGGCGGCGTGCTTAGTACGGCGGACGCCAGCCAAGAGATTTCCGGAAACTAGCGTAGCGGGATGCCAGATGTACAAGTGGCGCTGAGCGACGCCCAACAATCTGAGCCTTGGCAAGGGCGAGGCGCATTTCATCCGCATTGTGGAACACTGGCGCCCGCATGACCACACGGCCGATTTCGGCGTAGCTGTGGGCATCCGAGCCTGCGGTGCCTAGCAGATCGGCCTTCATGGCTAAGCCCGCCGCCCTCCGATCCGGTTTCGAAGACCAATTCCGAGCGTTGAAGATTTCCAAAGCGTCCACCAACGGAAGGATGCTCTCGAGATCTTCCATGGACCAGGAGCCTCCACGCATCCGGTCGAGAGGATGCGGAACGGCGATGAACGCACCCTGGGATCGCAGATTCTCGATCACCTGCTCTGGATCCAATCCCGCGGGTACTTCCTGGCGAACGAAGTAGGCGATCAATTCGCCTTTGCTCGTCATGATCTCCTCACCGATGATCACCCTTGCCGGTTCGATTTCAACCGCACGTAAAGCTCCGGCGATGGTGTTGTGATCGGTGATGGCGATCTTGTCGATACCTCGTTCCCGGCAAACCCTGAGCACATTCTCCGGGAGCATCAGGCTGTCCTTGGAGTAGCATGTGTGGCAATGCAGCTCGACGAACATCACGGCATCAGCCTGATGGTCCCCTTCTCGGGGTTTGCCTCTCGGAATGTGCGGTCTCTCCATCCTATATACCTTCCTCAGCGCCAAGGCGTTCAATGGAAAACTGGCCTTTCATGGCCAGGAAATAAGGATGAAATCCACGCTGGAAAGCAGCCGGATCCAAGGCTCAGCCATGCTCTGCCATTCGTGCTTCCTCGCTCGAGCGACACGTGAAGAACCTGCCGGGATGGACCTGGATGCTCTTCCGATCCGGTACGGGCATGCTGCTTGAGGGGCGTGAGCTGGCTTGCTGCTAGGTCAGGAGAACGATCCCTGTGATCACCAAGGCCGTCAGCGCCACCAAACCCGCCAACGCCTGCAGCACGGTCTTCGGCTCCATGCCCGGCATCACCACCTCGCCATCGCCGTAGGATCGAAAGAGCTTACCCCAGGGATTCTCGAGGGCGGACTCGACGCGTTTGCGGCCGACGAAGGGGTACCAGTAGACGTTGTGGTAGAAGTTGCTGGCGAAGTAGGACCAGGGCACGATCGGCGAGCGCAGCAGGAGTTTCTCGAAGGGTTTGAGCACACCGTGGTAGATCATCTTCTGCCCGCGGCTGGCGAAGGTGTCCTCTTGGCGGAAGCCCCAGGCAGGCTCCTGCCCAACATCATAGCCCTCGATCTGGATCTGCCGCGGATCCCCCACCCCCAGGTCCATCTCATGCGCGCGCCGGATGAAGCGCAGGCTCATCGGATCGAATCCCTGCAGATGGGCGGAAATCGCATCGATGGCCACCTGGTCGGCGGAGGCCAGGAGAATATCCTTCTGATGCCAGCGCATCGCCCGCGGCCCGGGCCCATCCCCGGCAAACGTCCCGTCCATGAGCGCGAACAATCCCGGGTGGATCTCATGCTGGATCATGAGCAGATCGACGAGCGTATCGTGGATCACGGAGTGCGTCCAATGCCGGTCGCGGTGCAGGAGCCCTCCGAAGGCGTTCTTCATGGCGCCTGTGATCGTGGTGAAGACATGTGTCTTGACCGTCGGCAGCTGGATCATGTTCATGCCTACCAATGCCTTGGGGATGAATACCCCCTGCGGGTAGACCTTGTCCAGCACCAGCAGGGGACGTTCGGGGACATACTCGAACCACTCGAAATCCTCTTCGTAGAGGTAGATGCAAGGCACGTCATATCGATCGGTGACGGCGCGGTGTTTGTTGTTGAACTCTCCCACGCGCGTGTCGACCACAACGGTATCGTTGTGCACGCCCATGAGATCACTGTAGCCGGCCGCCTGCAGGGCGCGGATGGCGCCTTCGATCTGCCAGGGCGTGGAGGAACATGCCGGGTACCAGGTCTGCCACGAGATGTTGATCTTCAGCCCCGTGGTGATGTCCTTCGGCAGGGCAGCCTCGAAGCCTGCCAGATGCATGACCCTCTCGACGTCCTCGAGAATCGTCTCCGGAGTTGTCTTGACCACAGCCACAGTTCCCTTGCCAGCAAAATCCGTCATCATGCCTCCTCGATCCAATCGGCCCCATTCTATCGCGCTCGAGGCGCGGCGCAAAGGGAGACACGAGTCCGGAAAGGTCTCGAATGGGATTGCATGCTACAATAGATCCCCAATGAACGATGAGAGGAAACCCCGCCGCCCATTGCGCGATGAAGAGGTCCGATCCGCCTACAGGCGCCAGGTGTGGCTGCAGGTCTATCTTCCCCTGAGCCTGTTCACGGCGGCGGTGATTGCGCTTGTGATCCTGCTGTGGGTGAACAGCGTGGGGGACACGCGTGTTTGGGCGGACACCGCGTTGATCCTGGTTCTGATCCCGACCTTCGTCCTGGGATTGATCCTGTTGGCGCTGCTGCTGGCGCTCGCTGTGCTCGTTGGAAAACTGATCGGCATCATCCCCGAACCCGCCTATCAAGTCAGCACCTTCATGCGCATGGTCGAGAAGCGGGTCAAGCGCATCACGGATCTCGTGCTCCAACCCGTGATGACCCTTTCGGCTCTGGTATCAAGCTTGAAGGAAATCGTGAATAGTTTGGTTACGTTCCTGGGAATCGAGTGAGGTCGGATCCGATGGAAGCAGATGGCAACGCAAGTTGGAAACAGACGGCTTTGATCCTGGGTGGCGTGATCGGCGCGCTTTTGGGCGTGGGAATGGCGTACATGCTCGTTCGCCAAGCCGAGGAAAACGAGAACCGCATGCAGTTCGGCACCGGGGAAGGTGTCAGGCTTGGGATCATCCTCGCCGACCTGTTCCGCCAGGTGGCCAGGCTCGGCGAAGGACCCGATTGATCTCCATCCCGAGAGTGCGATCTTCCCAAATGAATTCCTGCAACGAGGCCTGAAGGCATGCGCAACACGCGCCTGTTCTCGCTGATCCGCAAAGAGTTCATCCAGATCGTGCGTGATCCTCGCACGCTCTACATCACCTTCGCCATCCCCGTGATCCAGCTCTTCCTCCTGGGCTACACGGCCACCACCGATGTCCGCAACGTCCCCCTGGCAGTCTTTGACCAGAACCGCAGCCCGGCCTCGCGCCAGCTGCTCGACGCCTACCGAGCTGCCGATTACTTCAACCTGACCTTCGATCTCGACTCGGAAGACGAGTTGAGCACCTTGATCGACTCCGGAGAGGCGCGAGCCGGCCTGATCATTCCACCGGACTACTCCGAGAAACTACTCGCTGGCGAGAAGGCCTCCGTCGTCTTCGTGCTCGATGGCTCGGACCCCAACGTTGCCGCCACATCGCTCGCCGCAGCCGAACTGATCGGCCAGAACCACTCCACCTCGATCTTGGTCGAACGGCTGGAACAGCGCGGTTTGACCGACGCCTTCGAGCCCGCCGTCGAGGTGCATTCACACGTCTGGTACAACCCCGACATGGAAAGCGCCTTCTTCATGGTGCCGGCCATGATCGGCATGATCCTTCAACTTCTCACCTCGATGCTCACCGCCACCGCCATCGTGCGCGAGCGGGAACGAGGCACCATCGAGCAGCTCATCGTCACGCCCATCCGGTCCTGGGAATTGATCCTGGGCAAGATCATCCCTTATGTCGCGCTGGCGCTGTTCGACATGATCGAAGTGCTGCTCGTGGGAACGCTCTGGTTCGGAGTGCCCATTCGCGGCAGCCTGGGGCTGCTCCTGGCGCTCTCCGGGCTGTTCCTGCTGGGTTCGCTGGGGATCGGGTTGGTGATCTCGACGTTCGCCAAGACCCAGCAGGAAGCCACGATGCTCACCTATTTCACCATGCTGCCCACAGTCTTCCTCTCGGGCTTCATGTTCCCGCTGGCCGCCATGCCTGCCATCCTGCAGGGCATCTCCTACTTCATCCCCCTGCGCTACTACTTGATCATCATTCGTTCGATCCTGCTCAAGGGTGTGGGCGCTGAACTGATCACCACCGAGATCATCGCCCTGGCCATCTACGCCACGGTGATGATGGGCATTGCCGCGCTGCGCTTCCGCAAGCGCCTGGATTGAGCGATCGGAGGTCGAAATGCGAACCTTATCCCTGCGTCGGATCATCCCCCTGATCTTCCTGCTGTTGATCGTGATCGCAGGCAGCATTTATCTCTTCATCATCTCGGGCGCGCAGGACGGCCCGCTGCAGGCCTCGGGGACCGTGGAGGCCGTGGAGGTGCATGTCGCGCCTGAAATCGGCGGACGCGTGCTGGATGTCTACGTCGACGAGGGCACCTATGTCGAGGTTGGACAGGCGCTCTTCCGATTGGACGACACCCTGCAGTTGGCCCAGCTGGACCAGGCCGAAGCCGCGCTCGCCGCCGCACAGGCGACCTTGACCACCGCCGAGGCAGCCGTGGAGACGGCCCGGGTGCAGCTCGATCTGGCCTTGGCGCAAGCGCGCGCCGCCGAACTGCTGAGCCTGCCATCCGCTTGGAGGCAATCCACTCCCTACGGTTTTGAACTTCCTTCCTGGTATTTCCAGCAGGATGAACAGATACGCGCCGCTCAGGTTGAACTGGAAGCCGCTGAAGAAGCTCTGTTGGAAGAGCGCCAGGCCACGGAATCCATCCTCCAGACCGAAATCGGAGTCGCCCTGGTGGACGCCGAAACCCGCCTGGCTCAGACCTACGAATCCTACATCGTTGCGCAGCAAGTCCTCGACCGCGCCCGGCTGGCGCTGTACAGTCAGGAACTGCTGGATGCGGCACAGGAACTTCTCGACGAAGCCGAAGATGAACTGGAAGCCGCACAAGACTCCTACAACGACTTGCTCACCGACGACCAGGCTGATCAGGTGCTCGGAGCCAGAGCGCGCCTTGCCGCTGCTCAGGCTCGCCTCGATGCAGCCCACGCACGCCTCGACAGCCTGCTCACCGGCGAGCACTCGCTCCTGGTGAATGCCGCGCAGTCCGCGCTCGAACAGGCCCAGGCGGGATCTGCGCAAGCCCAGGCCGCTCTCACCCTGGCGGAGGCTGAGTTCGATGTTCTCGAATTACAAATCGAGAAGCTCCTCGTCAGCGCTCCGGTGTCGGGGCTTGTGCTCACGCGCAGCATCGAGCCGGGCGAAGTCCTGCAGCCCGGCGCAGCAGCCATCGCCATCAGCCTCGTGGATGATCTGCGCATCACCGTCTTCATTCCCGAGGACCGCTACGGGGAAGTCTCCCTGGATGCCGAAGTGGAGATCAGCGTGGATTCGTTCCCCGACCGGGTGTTTGTGGGCAGGGTCCTGCGCATCGCCGATCGCGCCGAGTTCACTCCCCGCAACGTACAGACGCTGGAGGGACGCCGCACAACGGTCTTCGCCATCGAGATCGCTGTCTCTGATCCGGGCGGCTGGCTCAAACCGGGCATGCCTGCCGACGTGCTCTTCCCAGAACAGCAGGATACTCCATGATCCGGGTTAACGATCTGCGACGCTCCTTCGGCGACTTGCGCGCCGTGGATGGATTGTCGCTTTCGATCCAAAAGGGGGAGATCTACGCCCTCGTCGGACCCGATGGCGCCGGCAAGACGACCACCCTGCGCCTGCTTTGCGGCGCGTTGCAGCCCGACTCCGGCCATATCCATCTCGCTGGTATCGATCTCCAGCGCCAGACCGAGCAGGCGCGCGCGCTGATCGGCTACCTTCCACAGCGCTTCAGCCTCTACGCCGAACTCACAGTCCTCGAGAACCTGCGCTTCTTTGCCGAGGTGCGTGGTCTGCCGGCTGAGGAGTGGCATCCGCGCTCGAGCGAAATCCTCGATTTCGTCGGCCTGGGTGAGTTTGCCGACCGACGCGCCGGGCTTCTCTCCGGGGGGATGAAGCAGAAGCTCGGGCTGGCGGCTGCTCTCGTGCACCATCCCAAAATCCTCCTGCTCGACGAGCCCACCGGCGGCGTCGATCCGGTTACACGGCAGAATTTCTGGCAGCTGATCATCCGCCTGCTCCGTCAGGACGTGGCGGTCCTCATCAGCACGCCCTACATGGACGAGGCCTCACGCTGCCACCGTGTCGGCTTCCTGCAGTATGGACGGCTGCTCATCGAGGGCGCACCCTCCGAGATCGTCTCCCGGTTGGAAGGACGCGTGCTCGAACTCGTTGGCACTCCCCGTCGCCTGCTCAAGCAGATCGCCAGCGACGACCCCCAGGTGCAGAATGCACATTCCTTCGGGGATCGCCTGCATCTGCGCATCGCAGCAGGCAGTGCGGAGACGGTCATGCGGCGGCTCGGTTCGGCAATTGCCGCGCAGGCTGGTTCGATCGAGCGGCTTCGTCCCGTCAAGCCTGGTTTGGAGGACGTGTTCCTCGATCTCCTGGAGAGTGCCCATGCCGCTTGAGCGGTTCTGTCCGGCGCAATCGTGGAAGCGAGGTCGATCGTGATGGACGAGTTGATCGTAGAAGCCCGCGATCTCACCAAGCGCTTCGGCGATTTCACGGCCGTCGATCATGTCACCTTCCAGGTCCATCGCGGCGACGTACTCGGCTATCTGGGCCCGAACGGCTCGGGCAAGACCACGACCATACGCATGCTGCTCGGGCTGCTGCTTCCCGATGAGGGAAGCGGGACCGTGCTCGGGTATGACTCGGTGCAGGACACGGAGGCCATCCGCTCTCGCGTTGGCTACATGTCGCAGAAATTCGCGCTTTACGATGAGCTTACGGCTCTGGAGAACCTGTCTTTCTATGCCGGGGTCTATGGCGTTCGCGATGACGATCGGTTGTTCCAGGTGCTGGAATTGCTCAACCTGACGGCGCTGGAAGGTATCCGCGCCGGAGAACTTCCCATCGGATGGCGTCAGCGTCTTGCACTGGCGACGGCCATCGTGCACGAGCCCCCTCTGCTCATCCTGGACGAACCCACCAGCGGCGTGGACCCCATCGCCCGGCGCGCCTTCTGGGACCTGATCTACGTGCTCGCCGATCAGGGCGTGACCGCCTTCGTGACCACGCATTACATGGACGAAGCCGAGTACTGCAGCCGCGTGGGGGTCATGCGCCGCGGCAGGCTGCTGGCAATGGACACGCCCTCCGCGCTCAAGCAGAGCGCGTTATCAGGAATGGTCTGGGACGTGCACGCTGAGCCCATGCTGGAGGCGCTGGAGATGCTCGAATCGTTGCCCGGGATTGCCCGCGCCGGTCTGGCGGGAGATCACCTGCGGGCGATCACGGATCGAACTGTCAGCGCGCGGGATCTGCAGGCGCGGCTTGCCGGCTGCGGGCTGCAAGGGGCTTCCGTGGTTCAGATCGAGCCCACGCTGGAGGATGTCTTCCTGGCGCTTGCCGGGGAGTGAACCCCACTAAGCTCAAAAGAAAATTGCGGACATTGTTACAGGCTTGCGCGCCATGCTATAATTCTTTCGTCTTTTTCGAAATGGGAGGCCCATGAAATCACTGACCGGCAGGCAACGTGAATTCCTCGGGAATCTGCTGACCTTGTATCACCAAGCCAAGACGCCTGTTCACTATTCCGAAGTCGCTGAACGCTTGGATGTTGCCAAAGGGACAGCTTACGAGATGCTGCGCCTTTTGGAAGAACGCGGATTGCTTCAGGCGGAGTACACGAGGCAGGGCGCCAAGGGCGGACCCGGTCGATCGATGGTTGTGTTCCGCCCCACGATTCGCGCCACCCGTGGGCTCATGCGCTTGGCAGACGGAAAGTGGGAGGACGACGACTGGGAGCAAGCTAAACATCAGATCTTGGATCGTCTGCAAACCGGATTGGCCGGAGATCATGAGCATCTGCTGGACGAATTGCTCCAGCATCTTCCAGACCCCCACACACCTGCTATGTACCTCACGCAGATGACCACTGCCATCGCCCTAGGGCTTCGCTCCCTCAGGGGCAGCGTCGAGATGAAGTATGTACGCAGCATGCTGCAAGCCCTTGGCCAACCCGGGGAGCTGGGTCTGAGCGCGTTATCGGGTCTTGGCGTGGGGCTCTCGCTTGCCAAGCGTCTTAATCGCCGCCTCAGGAAGGCCTTCCTCGATCAAGCCGCAAGATTCCATTCCATGCTGGCCCAATTGGATACCGAAGGCCAACGACGATTGGCACAACTGACCAAGGAGATCTTGGATCTCGTTGGTATCTAACCTGCTTTTATATTTTTCGAATTCTTTCGTCATTTTCGGAGGAGGACTCAATGACCAGAACTGCGATCCTGACCGACAGCTCAGCCTATCTTCCCTCTCATTTAATCGAGAAGCACTCGATCCGTGTCATTCCACTCACGATCTTATGGGGAACCGAAGCGATCTTGGATGCGGTTGAGATCACTCCCAATCAGTTCCTGGACCGGTTGGCCATCGATCCAATCCATCCCACAACCACCCAGCCTAACCCCGAGGATTTTCAGGCCGTCTATGAAGAACTGGCCGCCAATCATGATGCCATTGTCGCTCCCCTGATTTCATCCAAGCTTAGTGGAACTGTCAATTCAGCCAAGGCTGCCCTCGAAACCTTCAGCGCGGTTCCTGTCCGTGTGATCGACACTCAAACCACTTCCATGGGATTGGGTTTCGCAGTCTTGGCTGCCGCCAAGGCGGTTGCGCAGGGCGCAGCCTTGGATGAAATCGAGGAAGCAGCCCGCACGGTGGCAGACGATACACGGATTATTTTTGTCGTCGATACCCTAGATTACTTACATAAAGGTGGCCGCATCGGCGGAGCAAAGAGACTGATGGGTTCCATGCTCAGTATCAAACCGGTGCTTCACATAAACGAAGGGGCTGTCGATTCCTTGGAGAGTGTGAGGACCAAAACCAAGGCCGTCGACCGCATGCTGGAGCTGATTGCTGAACATGCTGACGGATGTCCGGCTCGTGCGGCCGTGATTCATGCGGGCTCGGCGGATGAGGCCGAGGAGATCAGGAAGCGAATTGACGATCTGATCTCCTGCCAGGAATTATTGATCACCGACATCAGCCCTGCAATCTCGGTCCACACCGGGCCAGGGACAATTGGCGTGGCCATCTGTCCAGCATGAGCGGATGGACGATCTAACCTGACAGGTTCTGC
>DUET01000055.1 GCA_011192015.1 Anaerolineae bacterium | reverse complement strand
GATCGGCTCGTTCATGGATCAGGACGTGGCTCTCAGCCGCGCCGAGAGTGATGGATGGGTGGTTGTGGAGGATTCCGGCAGGGGCTGGCGCCGCGTCGTGCCCTCTCCACTGCCTGTGCGCATCATTGAGCAGGAAGCGATCATGGCGTTGATCCGTGATGGTTTCATCGTGGTGGGCATCGGCGGCGGCGGCATCCCTGTGGTGGAAGATGGATCCGGCAACCTGATAGGCGTCGAGGCCGTGATCGACAAGGATTTCGCCTCTTCCCTGCTGGCTGTCGGAATCGAAGCGGATCTGCTGTTGATCTCGACCGCAGTCGAGAAAGTAGCCTTGAACTTCAACAAGCCCGATCAGGTGTGGTTGGATCAGATGAACCTGGACGAAGCGCGCCAATTCCTCAAGGAAGGGCACTTCGCCAAGGGAAGCATGGAGCCCAAGATACGCGCCATCATCGCTTTCCTGGAGCAGGGGGGCAAGGAAGCTCTCGTCACAACACCCGAGAACATCATGAAGGCCTTGCATCGTGAGACTGGCACGCGCATCGTGCCGTGAACCATGATGACAAAAACCAAAAGGGAGGTGAGATTGGGGAACGTATGCAACGAAACATGGAAGGATTTCCTGGTTGGATCGAACAAGATTCAAGGAGGATTTGAGAGATGAAGTTCAAGAAAATGTGGGTCGTTCTAGCCTCTCTCGCGGCGCTCTCGCTATTGATCACCGCGTGTGGGGCAGGTCCGGTCGAGCTGGATGAACCCTTCGTCTTTGGCGTCATCCTGGTGGGCCCCAAGAACGATCGCGGCTGGAGCCAGGCGCACTACGAAGGCGGCCTCTACGTCGAGCAGAATCTGCCCGGGGCGGAGATGATCGTCTTCGAGAGCCTCAATCCGGCTGATAAGCCCGAAGCCACGTTGGAAGGTGTGGTTGACGACATGGTCGCCGAAGGCGCCAAGTTGATCTTCACAACCTCGGACGAGTTCGAAGAGGACACCGTCGGCGCGGCAGAGAAGTATCCCGAAGTCGTCTTCATCAGCATCTCCGGTGACGACGCTTGGGCGGAAGGACAGGATGCCGGTGAAGCGCCCTCCAACGAGGGCAACATCATGGGTCGCATGCCAGACATGAAGGCCATCGCCGGATGCGCGGCTGCCCTGACGACCCAGACAGGCAAGATCAGCTACCTGGGACCCTTGATCAACTTCGAGACCCGTCGTCTGGCAGCCTCGGCCTACCTGGGTGCGCGCTACTGCTACCAGGAATACCGCGGCCTGGATCCTGATGATCTGGAGTTCACGGTCACCTGGATCGGCTTCTGGTTCAACATCCCTGGCGTGACCCTGGATCCGACGGAGGTCGTGACCGGCTTCCTGGATGGTGGCACGGACGTCGTGCTCAGCGGCATCGACACCACCGAGGCCATCGTGGTTTCAGGCCAGAGAGCGGATCTTGGCGAGCAGGTTTGGGCCATTCCCTATGACTTCGAAGGCGCCTGCGACGAGAAGCCCGAGATCTGCCTGGGAGTCCCCTACTTCAATTGGGGTCCCTCCTATCTGGATACGGTCGAGGCCATCGCTACGGGCACGTGGGAGCAATCCTGGGATTGGAACGCACCCAACTGGGATGATCTGACCGACAACGACGTGACGCATGTCGGTTGGGTTGACGGACCCGCCCTGACAACGGAATTGAAGGCCGATCTGGATACCTTCATCGCCGGCCTGGCGGACGGGGACATCAATCCCTGGACCGGCCCGCTCAATCTGCAGGATGGCACGGCCTACCTGGCGGATGGTGAGATAGCCACAGACTTCCAGATCTGGTACCTGCCTCAGCTCCTGGAAGGCATGACCGGTCCTAGCGAGTAGTTTTTTCAACATCGCAGCTTGAGGAGGGGAGCGGTCTGATGCCGCTCTCCTCCCTCGATTGACGAAACCCTGCTGGAACGGTAGCGACCTGATGCAATTACAGATCAAGGGAATTCGGAAATACTTCGGTGATGTCAAGGCCAATGACGGCATCAGCCTCACACTGCAACCCGGCAAGATTTACGGATTGCTCGGAGAGAATGGGGCGGGAAAGTCGACCCTGATGAAGGTTCTCTCCGGATACCACAAGCCGGATAGCGGCGAGATCACGCTTGGCAAGGAAGGCGTGCGCTTCGATTCACCCGCGGAAGCGCTGGCTTCCGGGATCGGCATGATCTATCAGGACCCGCTGGATGTTCCCTCCATGCGCATCCTTGATAACTATCTGCTCGGCCGAGATCGCAAGGTGCTACTCGATCGTGCGGAGGCGCTCCAGGAGCTGCGCCAAACCGCCCGGCGAGTGGGCTTCGAAGTCGATCCGCAGGCCTTCATCGACACGCTCACGCTGGGCGAGCGGCAGCAGTTGGAATTGTTGCGCCTGCTGGCGATGGGCGCCGAGGTGCTCATCCTGGATGAGCCCACGACCGGCATCAGCGGTGAACAGAAAGAGGAATTATTCGATTCGATTCGCAAGCTGGCCACGGTGGAAGGCAAAACCGTGATCCTGGTTTCGCACAAGCTGGCGGAGGTGCAGGAACTCTGCCACCACGTCTTTGTTCTGCGCAAGGGGAAGCTGGTGGGTGAGGCCGAGATACCCTGCCTCACCGAGGACCTCGTGCGCTTGATGTTCGAAGACGTGCCGCCGCGCACCGCACGCGTCCCCCATGTTCGGCAGGAGAAGGCCTTGGAGCTGCAGGAAGTGGGGATCGACGGGGAGCGTCTTCAGGTCAGCGGCCTGAGTTTTGATGTGCAAAGCGGAGAGGTGTTCGGCCTTGCGGGGTTGGAGGGAAGCGGGCAGCGTTTGTTGTTACAAGCCTGCGCGGGGTTGATCCATCCATCACAGGGCAGGATCTTCTTGAACGGCCGGGACGTGACACGTTTCCACTTCCATCGCATGCGTTCCCAGGGCGTCGCCTATCTGCCGGCCGGGCGGCTCGAAGAGGGCCTGGTGGCCGGCTTGAGCCTGACGGAACATATCGCGTTGGCGACGATGGATCGGGAGTTCCTGATCGATTGGAAGCGTTACGTCGAGGAAACCCAGAGACGAATTGATCGCTATCAGATCGTGGGGCAACCCGAAACCCTCGTCGACGAGCTTTCCGGTGGTAATCAACAGCGCGCGCTGTTTGCGCTGCTGCGATCTCCCCTACAGTTGATGCTGCTGGAGCATCCCACGCGCGGGTTGGATGTCCGGTCCGCGGATTGGATCTGGCAGCTTCTGATGCAGCGTGTGGAAGACGGCGCGGCGATCCTCTTCATGTCGGCCGATCTGGACGAGCTCATCGAGAGGAGCGATCGGATCGCCGCATTTTCTGGAGGCAGGATGTCACGAATCGTCCAAGCCCAGGAGACAACGGCCGAGGAGCTTGGTTACTTGATTGGAGGAGAACGATGAAACGAGCATCGCTTCTCCAACGCGGTTGGGTGATCGTCCCCATCCTGGTCGCCCTGGTGATCACGGCGCTGTTGCTGCTGGCGTTTAAAGTCAGCCCGGTGGAAGGCTTTGGCGCCATGATCCGCGGCGCCTTCGGGGACATGTCCAAGACCCTCAGCGTGACGGCCTTCTGGGTGCCGATGACCCTGGCTGCGGTGGGTCTTGTTGTCTCCTTTACGGCCGGGTTGTGGAACATTGGTGTCGAGGGACAGATTGTGATGGGAGCCATCGCCGCTAGCTGGCTGGCGCTCAAGCTTGATGTTCCCCGCGGCCTGCTTATTCCGCTGGAGATGCTCGCCGCCATGGCGGCCGGAGCGATCTGGGCGGGGATCGTTGCCGTCCTGAAGACGCGCGGTAAGGTGCATGAGATCTTCGGCGGTCTTGCTTTCAACAACCTCGCCATCATCTTCACCAACTACTTGATTTCGGGACCCTGGCAGCCGCCGGAAGGGGGCACCTTCCGTGGGACATCGCCGTTTCCGGATAAGGCGCTGCTTCCCCTGCTGGGTGATTCACGCCTGAGCCCGATCTCCGTGGTGATGGTGATCGTGGCCGTTGTAGGCGTGTTCCTGATCCTTCGCGGCACCGCCTGGGGTTTGAAGCTCAAGGCGTTGGGCAAAAACCCGGATTCGGCCTTCCTGCTGGGCGTTTCCAGCGAGCGAGAGACGATCCTGGCCTTGATGCTCTGCGGCGCCCTGGCAGGGTTGGGAGGCGCGGTGCGGGTCACGAGTTGGTTCGACAGCCTGAGGCAGAGCATCTCGGGAGGCATCGGTTATTTAGCGCTGCTGGTCGTCATGCTGAGCGCCTTTCGCGTGGCCATCGTTCCGTTTGTCTCGTTCTTCTTTTCCGCCGTACTCAACGGCAGCATCACCCTGCAACTGAGAACGCAGCTGCACTCCGCGCTGGGCGGAATCCTGACCGGTGTGATGGTGCTGCTGGTGCTGCTCTTCGGGGACATACGGACGCTACGAATCTTGCCTGGCCAACGACGGAAGAAGGCGGTGCCCGATGAATGACAGCGAGCTGGTTCGGGTATTGGCCTCGATCGTGCTCCAGGCCACGCCGCTGACAATCGCCGTCTGCGGTGAGACGATTACCGAGCGCGCGGGCGTGGTCAATCTCTCGCTCGACGGCACCATGCTGCTTTCCGCCATGGCCGGTTTCGTCGCCGCCTATGAAAGCAGCAGCGTCTGGGTCGGCTTTCTCGTAGCGGGCCTCGTCGGGGCCCTGTTTGCCCTCATCGTGGCGTTTGGCTCCATCCGCCTGCGCAAGGATCAATTCGCGGTCGGCTTCGTGCTCACCCTGCTGGGCGATGAACTCAGCGCCTTCCTGGGCCAGAACTACACGCGCATCCCCGGCCCGCACGTCTCTCATCTGGGCATCCCGCTGCTGAAGGACATCCCCATCCTGGGGCCGATCTTCTTCGATCATGATCCCCTGGTGTACTTTGCCTTCGTGTTGGTGGCCGTAACGTGGTGGTGGATGTTCCGCAGCCAGCCCGGACTGCAATTGCGCAGCGCCGGCGAACGGCCCGAGGCGGGCTTCGCCCGCGGCGTGAACATCAACAGGCTGCGCTACCTCTACACCATCATCGGCGGCGCCCTGGTCGGCATTGCTGGTGCGGCCTATTCCCTGGACATCAAGCTGGGCTGGAGCGAAGGACTCACCCGTGGATTGGGCTGGATCGCGCTGGCGATCGTTATCTTCGGAGGCTGGTCGCCCATCCGCGGCATGGCGGGCGCGCTGCTCTTCGGTGCCAGTAAAGCCCTGGCCGCGGCCCTGCAGCGGCGTTTCCCGGAGGTCTCGGTAGTCGCCTTCAACGCCACACCCTGGGTGCTGATGATCCTCGTGCTCCTGCTCGTGGGAAGCGACGCTACGGAGCGTCTCATTCAGATCGTCCCGCGGCGCTATCAGCGGCGGCTGAGGCAGATCCTGCGCGTGCGCGCGCCGGCGGCGTTGGGGACTGTGTTCGTTCCGGGTGAAACGGGAGAGGATTGAGGTGGGAACCTTCCTGGGTTACCGGTGTTCGATCTGCGGCTCCGAGTACGGACCGGATGAGGTCACATACACCTGCTCGCAGGACAGCGGCAACCTGGATGTCGTGCTCGACATCCAACAGGTCCGCAATTCGAACAGCGTGCAGGAGATCGAAGCTTCCCGTGAATCCTCCATCTGGCGTTACCTTCCCCTGTTGCCCATCCCCGATCCGGGATACGAGGGCACAACCTTGTGTGCGGTCGGCTGGACGCCGCTCTTCACTCCACGAAATTTGCAGAAGGCGTTGGGACTGCCGAATCTGTGGTTGAAGGATGATGGCCGCAATCCCACGGCCTCTTTCAAGGACCGTGCCAGCGCCGTGGTCGTGGCGCGGGCACAGCAGATCGGGGCCGAGGTGGCGATCACCGCCTCCACCGGCAACGCCGGCGCGGCGCTGGCGGGCATGGCGGCCGCGGCAGGTCTGCCGGCCGTGATCCTGGCCCCCAGGACGGCCCCCGCTGCCAAGGTCGCCCAGCTGCTCATCTTCGGCGCGCGCGTGCTGCTCGTGGACGGGTCGTACGATGAGGCCTTCGACCTCTCACTGGAGGCGGCGCAGGCGTTCGGCTGGTACTGCCGCAACACCGGCTACAATCCCTTCACGGCGGAGGGTAAGAAGACGGCGGCGTTCGAGATCTGCGAGCAGTTCACCGACGCCGTGGGTGCCCGCAACGGACGCTCTTGGCAGGTCCCCGACGCGGTCTTCGTTTCCGTCGGGGACGGGAACATCATCTCCGGATTGCACAAGGGCTTCAAGGATTTACATGATCTGGGCTGGATCGATCGCATGCCGCGCATCTTCGGTGTGCAGTCCACGGGATCGGCGGCGATCTACAACGCCTTCGTTGCGGGTAACGAGGACATCGTACCCGTTCGGGCCGACACGCTGGCCGACAGCATTTCCGTGAACCTGCCGCGCGACGGGCTGCGCGCCCTGCGCGCCGCCACCCAAACGGGCGGAGCCTACGTGGCCGTCGAGGATGATGAGATTCTGGCGGCGATGCGGGACCTGGCGCGCAAGGCAGGCGTGTTCGCTGAACCCGCGGGCGCCACGGCCTACGCCGGGTTGGTTCAAGCCCAGGAAACGGGGTTGATCGATCCCGAGAATCGGATTCTCGTGCTCAATACCGGGAACGGCTTGAAGGACGTTCGGGCCGCCATGCAGGCTGCAGGTGAGGCCAGGATCATCGAACCCTCACTGGCCGCCATGCGCGATGCGCTGGCCGAACAAGCGGAAAGATAGGGAGGTAACGTGAGCAAGCTGGTGAAAGACATGGTGATCTCCATCGTCGCTCCGGTCTTCAACGAGATTGAACTGCTTCCCGAATTCCACCGCCGCGTGAGCGAGGTGATGGATGGGCTGGGGGAGCCCTGGGAGCTGGTG
>DUET01000054.1 GCA_011192015.1 Anaerolineae bacterium | reverse complement strand
GAGGCAAGCGTAAGCGTTGAATACCAACCTTCGCGTTTCCGCTCGGAGCCGATCCACAGCGTGACCCTGCTGCGGGGCGTGTTCGATCGCTGGCTGGCGGATGTCGTCAGCGCGCGCGGCGCCATGATCGTGCCCGGCTACAAGGTCGACGATCTGGTGTGGGAAGGGGAGAAGGTCACCGGCATCCTATCCTCAGGCGACGAGGTTCATGCGGATGTCGTGCTTGCGGCAGACGGCGCGCTTTCCTTCATGGCTGAACGCGCGGGTTTGCGGAAGCGGCTGCAACCTCATCACTTCGCCCTCGGGATCAAGGAACTCATTGAGCTTACACCTGCGCAGATTCAGGAACGTTTCGGTGTGCAGCCGGGGCAGGGCCTCTCGCACCTGTTCTTTGGATCGCTGACGCAGGGCATGCTGGGCGGTGGATTCCTCTACACCAATCGCGAGAGCATCTCGCTCGGGATCGTGTTGGGTATGGGAGCCATGATGGAGAAGGGGGACAGTTTCCAGGCGCATGAACTCATGGACGACTTCAAAGCCAGGCCGGAAATCCAATCCCTGATCGCCGGCGGCAGGGTTGTGGAGTATGCGGCGCATGCCATCCCTGAATCTTCGGTCAATTCCATGCCGCGCCTGGTCCGTGATGGGCTGCTGGTTGCCGGAGATGCGGCTGGCTTGGGGCTCAACATGGGAATCACCGTGCGAGGCATGGATTTTGCGCTCGTATCCGGAGCTCTGGCAGCGCAAGCCATCCTGGAAGCTAAGGACGATGGGGATTTCTCGGCGCGATCCCTAGCGCGTTATGAAACGGCTCTGCGAGATAGCTTCGTGCTGCAGGATCACCGCACCTTCGCGGCCATGCCCGGTTTCCTCGAGAATCCTCGCCTGTATACGCTCTATCCTGAACGCATTACCGAATTGTTCGAGAACCTGTTCTGGATTGGTGAGGGTCCGAAATCGAGCCTTTGGTCGACGATATGGGGAACGGTGAAGAGAATGCCCTGGATCGCCGCGCTGCGCGACGCCTGGAATCTGCGGAGGTTGTGATCTGTGGAAGAGGTTCGAGATCCAGTCAACGAACTCAGCCTTGAGGACAAGCTGGGGTTGAATGTCTTCAAAATCGACAAGGACGAGGCGCACATTCTCATCGATCAAGCAATCTGTCGGCAGCGATGCACGCTTCGACCTTGCTTGTACGCCTGTCCGGCGCATCTCTACACGTACAATGAAGAGCGGGACGAGATTTTCGTCGACTATGAAGGATGCCTGGAATGCGGCACCTGTCTCATCGTCTGCGAAGACGAAGCGCTGACATGGCATTACCCCAGAGCCGGATTTGGGGTGCAGTACCGTTTTGGATGAGGGAGCTATCGTGAAGATTGTCGTTTGCATGAAACAAGTCGTCGACCTGGCGCAATTGCGCTACAAGAGCGATGGGCGTACGCCCGTGCTCGATGGCATGCCCATGATCCTGGGCGATTTCGAGAAGAACGCGCTGGAAGAGGCCGTGCGCATCAAGGAGTCTCGGGACGATGTCCAGGTGATCGCGCTTTCCGTCGGTTCACCCAAACTCAAGGAGACCATCAAGGAAGCTCTGGCGATGGGAGCTGATGAGGCCGTTCTGGTGATCGATCCGGGAATGGGAGCAGCCAGTGCATCGGGGTCTTCCCATGTCCTGGCGGCCGCTGTCGAGAAGATCGGTGATGTGGATCTGATCCTGCTGGGGGAAGGTTCGGACGACGAGTATTCGGGTCAGGTGCCCTCGCGCATGGCAGCCGGACTTGAACTGCCGCAGATTACGACCGTCCGAGAGCTGGAATGGATCGGAGAGGCGCGTCTCCGGGCGACACGCGATCTGGAGAACACGCTCGAAGTTATGGAATGCGATCTCCCGGTGGTGATCTCCGTGACCAGTGAGATGAACACGCCTCGCCTTCCCCCGCTGACGGCCATTCTCAAGGCGGGGCGGAAGCCGATCCAGGAATGGACCCTGGCGGATCTCAACCTCGAGCCGCAAACGGTTCGAAGCCAGTCGGATGAAATCGAGGCGCTGAGCAACCTGGCCCCGGCGCAGGATCGCAAGAATGTCATGTTCGAGGGAACCATAGGAGAGCAGGTTGAAGCCCTGCTTCGCGCCCTGGAGCATGAGGGGGTGCTCTCATGAGCGGCGTGCTGGTCTATTCCGAAGTGGATGAGCAGGCTTATGCCCTGATCGCTTGGGCGAAGAAACACGAGGATGCCTTGGGACCGGTTGCTGCTGCCGTTTTGGGACCGGATGCGCAGAAGCGAAGCGGGGATTATCAGCGCTTCGGCGCTGCACGGCTGTATGTGAATGAAAACGAAGCGTTGGGTGAGATGGGGGAGCAGGTTCTCACCGCTGCCCTGGCGCAGATTGCGAAACAGGCTGGAACAGACCTGATCCTCCTGGCGGCTACCCGCCGGGGGCGATCCCTGGCCTCACGCCTGGCGCATGCGTTGGATGCCGGCTGCGTGAGCGAGGCCATCGAGATGAGTATCGACGACGGCCGCCTGGTCACCGGGCGCTATGCGCTGGGCGGCAACACGATCGCTCGCGAGGTCATACGCACCCCTCACAAGGTGATCGCAGCGACCGCAGGGACTGTAGACGCTGCTGAGCCGGGAGAGGTCGTTGGGGAGGTGATCGCCGCGGAGCTGGATCTGCCCGCAACCCAAGTATCCGTAGTGGAACGGCGCCCTAAGCCGGCGTCTTCCGTCAACATCGCAGAAAGCGAGCGTTTGGTCTGCGTTGGGCGCGGCTTGGAGAAGCAGGAAGATCTGGCGATCGCAGAGAAGCTCGGAGCGGCGTTTGCCGGCGAGGTTGCCTGCACGCGCTCGCTTTCGGCGGAATACGCTTGGGTTCCCGAGGAGCGCATGATCGGAATATCAGGTGAGAAGGTCAGCCCGGAGTGCATTCTTTC
>DUET01000053.1 GCA_011192015.1 Anaerolineae bacterium | reverse complement strand
TTCGGGGGATAGTAACTCAAGGTCGAAAAGGCAACGATCAGGATCGCCAACACGCCGAGTGCCGACCCTCTCAACCAGGGCACCTCGATCGCAGGTCTCGTCAACAAACGCAGGCTGATCCATTGCCAGAGCAGGATGGCAACGATGAAGATGAGGCCATCGACGATCACGTAGTGTTCTCCGGTGATGGCTGTATACCCATAAAACAACAACGCGATGGTTATCGGCATGGCTGCCAAACTGACGGCTTTGGCGATCCCGAAATTCCGCGCAAGCTTCCGGATGAATGGATACTCGATCAAGGCCCAGATCAGCCCCGGCCAGAAAACCATCTTGAAATGTTCCCAGACACTCTCATTGACCGCGGCGATAAGGGCCATCGGTCTCCAGTATCCGCTCAATTCAAACAGGAAGTGCAGGCTGGATCCGAATAGCACGATGAACGCGATCCCGGCTAATTCCCAGCGCTGAAGTGTTCTTTTCATACCGGTACCCTTTTCTCCCCCCGCATGATCAGAGGCAGTACTTTAAACCACATGCTTGGAGTAGGACATGCTGGTCTCGTGTTCATTTCAATGCCGGTCGTGTGTGTGAAGCCCCCTTCAAGGTTGCGGATGGAAGCTATCGAGTGAGCAACGGGTTACGCTTCCTGAGAACTGCGTAACCAGTTGGCGGCCTCCGAAGAGGCCGCTTTCACGTTCTTGGATCTGTAATGTCATTGTATCCAACTGCCTGTACCACCAATCCAACTCATCGTTTAGAAATCCTGATTCCACCTATCGATCGTTTATCTCTTGGAAATACATCTTGTGATGGAGAAGATGCCTGAAACGAGAGAATGAGTCGGCTTTCACCTGTCCGCCAGGCTGTCGAATGAGTTCATTCAGGGGTTTCATACCAGGGATCGAGTTTGCGGATTTTCTGGATCAGATTCTGCTTGGTTTTGAGATCCTTGGCATCCGCCAGCATGGCCTTCAAGCGGCGCAGCTTGAGCACACGTCGCCGTTTCCGTCTGAGCTTCCGATCCTTCTCCCTCATGGGCATAGTCCATCCTCCGTGGATTTGCGTCATTTTCTTCCGTTTATCCATGCGCTGCAGTCACCTGCAGCCCATGTACTATACCAGAGATGCACGTCTTCACGCCAGATGGACCCCTTCTACCTCAACCGGCGCTTTTACCCTGCGCTCAACCGTTGTACGATGTTGTTCCGGGAAATCATCGTTGGGTGTAGGCAAGAAGGAGATCTCAGGATGGCGAAACTCATCGCTGCGGTGGATCAAGGAACCACAAGCTCGCGCTGCATGCTCTTCGATCGCCGAGGCCGAATCGTCGGCAGCGACCAAAAGGAGCATCAGCAGATCTACCCCCAACCCGGTTGGGTCGAGCACGATCCCCTGGAAATCTGGGAGCGCACACAGCAAGTGATCCGAGGGGCCATCAAGGACGCCAAAGCGCACCCCCAGGACATCGCTGCCGTCGGCGTCACCAACCAGCGCGAGACCAGCGTGGTCTGGAACAAGACCACGGGGAAACCCTACCACAACGCCATCGTGTGGCAGGACACGCGCACCAAACCGCTCTGTGATGCGTTGGCCGCCGAGGGCGGTCAGGATCGCTTCCGCCCCCAGGTCGGGTTGCCGCTCGCCACCTACTTCTCCGGACCTAAACTCCGCTGGCTCCTGGATCAGATTCCCGAGCTTCGCACGGACGCCCAGCGCGGCGAAGCGCTCTTCGGAACGATCGATACCTGGATCATCTGGTGGCTCACCGGGGGACCTGACGGTGGGGCTCACGTCACCGACGTGACCAACGCCAGCCGCACGATGCTCATGAATCTGCACAGCCTGGATTGGGACGAAGACATTCTACGCATCCTCAACATCCCGCGCGAGATGCTCCCCCGCATCGTTCCCTCCAGCGACACAGAACCCTGGGGCCTCACCCCGGTAGATGGACCGTTTGGAACCGCCATCCCCGTCTGCGGAGATCTGGGCGACCAGCAGGCCGCGCTCGTGGGGCAGGCCTGCTTCCGCGCAGGCGAGGCCAAGAACACCTACGGCACGGGATGCTTCATGCTCCTGAACACGGGGGAGAACCCCACGCCTTCCAAGAGCGGCTTGCTGACCACACTCGCCTACCGTTTCAGCAATGCTCCCGCAGTCTATGCCCTCGAAGGATCGATCGCCATCACAGGCGCACTGGTGCAGTGGCTGCGCGATAACCTGGGCTTGATCCAGCACTCCTCCGAGATCGAAGACCTTGCGCGCAGTGTGGAAGACAACGGAGGGCTGTATTTCGTGCCCGCCTTCTCAGGGCTTTTCGCTCCCTATTGGCGCTCCGATGCACGCGGCGTGATCGCAGGCATGACGCGCTATGCCAACAGAGGCCACCTGGCGCGTGCTGCGCTGGAGGCCACGGCTTTCCAGACCTGCGAGGTGCTGCAGGCCATGGAGGTGGACTCCGGTGTTGCGCTGCAGGCGCTCAAGGTCGACGGCGGCATGGTGCACAACGAACTGCTGATGCAGTTCCAGGCCGACATCCTGAACGTGCCGGTGGTCCGCCCCCAGATCGCTGAAACCACCTCGCTCGGCGCGGCTTACGCTGCGGGATTGGCCGTCGGTTTCTGGAACGACCTAGAAGATCTCAGAGCCAATTGGAGCGTGGACAAGACCTGGAAGCCGCAGATGAAGGATCAGGAGCGGGAGAGATTGTATTCGGGATGGTTGAAGGCCGTCGAGCGAACCTTCAACTGGGTTGAGTAAAGGCAGTAGATGGCAGAGAAGGCGGTGCAGTCCCATCACGTGGTCGTGATCGGAGCCGGTTCCACAGGCGTAGCCGTGGCGCATGACCTGGCGCTGCGGGGTTTTGCCGTGACGGTCGTCGAACGCGGCGCCATCGCCTCAGGCACGACGGGACGCAACCATTGCCTGCTGCACAGCGGCGCCCGTTACTGCATGAGCGACCCGGTCTCGGCGCAGGAATGCGCGCAGGAGAACGATGTACTGCGGTCGATCATGCCGCATGCGATGGAACTGAACGGCGGCCTTTTCGTGGCTCTGACCGAGGAACACCGGGCCTATAAGTCCCGCTTTCAAGAGGCATGCCAAACCTGCGGAATCGATGCTCCATGGCTGACGCCGGAGCAGGTGCTGGCGCTCGAACCCCATGTCCATCCCGACAACCTGGGCGCCTTCCACGTACCGGATGGCGTCTTCGATCCTCTGCGCTTCTGCCTCAGCTTCCTGGCCACCGCCAGACGCAACGGCGCCGATGTATTTCCCTTCACGCGCGTGGATGAGCTGATCCAGCGAGGAAGCGCTGTGGAGGGCGTCAAGGTTTCCGACCTCCACACGAATCGGGTTCGCAGGATCGAGGCCGACCTGGTCGTGAACGCCGCCGGGCCATGGGCGGGGGAGATCAGCGCCATGGCAGGATTGATGCTGCCCATGGATCCCACGCCGGGCGTGATGGTCTCGATGCGCGGGCGCTACTGCCAGCGTGTGATCAACCGGTTGGGCATGCCCTCGGATGGCGACATCGTCGTTCCACAGCGCGAGACCTCGATCCTAGGCACGACCTCCTGGAGTGTGCCGCGAGCGGATACCATCCCCATCCCCGAAGAGCATGTCGCTCTGCTCCTTGAGCGAGGCCGGGCGTTGATACCAGCATTGGCTGAAAGCGAACCACAGGGGATCTTCACTGTGGCAAGACCTCTGATCCACGAAATGGTAAAGGACACGCGTCAAGTGTCACGCGGCTTCGAATGCTTCGATCACGCCGCTGAGGGCGTTCAGGGATTGGTCACGATCGTGGGCGGCAAGACCAGCACGTCCCGCGCCATGGCGGAAACCACCGCCGATCTGGTCTGCAGCAAGTTGGGCATCCAGGCTCCCTGCCGCACGCGTGAAACACGGTTGGAATCCTATCGCGCCTTTTACTACACATGAAACAAGAGATGAGCGATCCGGTCATGGCTTTCGACGGTAACGAACTTTGGACCATCCACTATCGTGTCTTCCGCTACAAGCGTTCCAGCGGAAAGCCACATTACGACAAGTTCAACGTGGAGATCGCTCCCCACGAGACCGTGCTGGACGGCTTGGAGAAGATCTGGGCCTTCCAGGACCGCTCCCTGACCTTCCGCCATGCCTGCCACCACGCCTCCTGCGGCTCCTGCGGCATACGCGTCAACGGCGTGGAGAAACTTCCCTGCATCGTCCCCATCCGAGAGGTCACACGTGACGGCGGCACGGTGCTGTGTGAACCTCTGCGGAATTTCCCTCTTGTGAGCGATCTGGTGGTGGACTTGGGGCAGTTCTACCGCAGGCTGGAGGAAGCTCATTTCCAGATCATTCGATCCTCCGAGCCTATCGAGCGGGATGAGCATGAATCTTCAAACGTACATACCCGCTTCGAGAACTGCATCGAATGCGGCCTATGTGTTTCCGCCTGCCCCGTATCAGGAACCGATGGGCTCTATTTCGGCCCGGCCGCGCTGGCTGCATCCTGGCGCATGATCCAGGAGCCGCGAGGGGTCGATCCTTTGTCCGTGCGCTCCAACGCCGACCAAGAACATGGCTGCTGGCGCTGCCACGTGGCCTTCGAATGCAGCGAAGTCTGTCCCTCCAACGTCGATCCGGCAGCCGCCATCATGGCCCTGCGCCAGGATTTGCTCAAACGCAAACTGCTACGACTTTTCCAAAGAGGCGATCATGACCGAGCATGAGGAACGCCGCGTGCGAAAGACATTGGCCTGGTTGGACATGGCCGGACGCAAAGCCGGTACCTGGGCGTTCCTGCTCAACCGCCTCACGGGCTTGGGACTGCTGCTGTATTTACTCCTGCATCTGGGCGTGCTCAGTCTGCTGGCGATGGGTGAGATGCAATGGGATGCCTTCATCGCCTTGGCCAGGAGTCCGCTGTTCCTGGTCCTCGACGTGGTCCTGATCTTCGGCATCCTGTATCACGGACTGAACGGCATTCGTGTAGCGCTGGTGGGCATGGGGATCGGCGTGCGTTGGCAGAAGGGTATCTTCTGGACGTTGATGGGATTGGGTGTCCTGCTGCTGGCGATTACCGGGTGGTTGGTGTTCACGATGTAGGAGGCGAGCTATGCAAAGCCAACGCGGCGGGGGCGGGTTGTGGCTGCTTCAGGCGCTCACGGGTTTGAGCCTGATCGTGCTGCTTGGATTGCACATGATCGCCCAGCACTTCCTCGTGGAAGGGGGATTGCGAACCTATCAGGACGTGTTGGCGTACATCGCCAATCCCGTGGTGTTCATTCTGGAAGTGATCTTCCTGCTGATCGTGGTGCCGCATGCCTTCCTTGGTCTGCGGGCTGTGCTGCTGGATCTGGGCCCCAGTCCTCGAACCACACGCATCTTGGATGGTGTGCTGATCGTCGTCGCCGCGGCAACCACGATCTACGGCATCGCGCTCTTCATCGTGCTGCAAGGTCGGGTCTGATTCTCAACTACCCAACTGAAGGATGGTTGTCTTCATCCACAAGAAGTTACTGAGCACGAGGGGAAAAGCTGATGAAAATCGCAAGTGTTACCGGCGCATCGGGGATGATCGGAAGAAGGATCGTCCAACGTCTGCTCACGGATGGCTACCGGGTCAGAGCCCTCGACATCCGTCTGGATGGGAGGGATCCGGAGATTGAACCTTTCCAGGGAGATATCGGGGACGAGCAGATCCTGAAGCCGTTTCTGCAGGATGCCGATCTCGTCTTTCATTGCGCAGCCGAGCTTCGCGATGAGTCGAGGATGTGGGACGTAAACGTTACCGCCACAGAGAAGTTGGTGAAACTCATCGAGGCTTCCGGCGTCGAATACTTCTGCCATCTGAGCAGCGCGGGCGTGGTGGGAAGAACGAAGGTCCAATGGGTCGACGAAGAGACGGAGTGCAACCCGCAGAATGTGTATGAGCGATCCAAATGGGCGGCCGAACAACTTGTGGCGAAAGGCATCGAAGGTTGTCGGATTGCCATCCTGCGTCCGACCAACGTCGTCGATGCCATGCGGCCCGGCCCGCTGCACCTGCCTTTGGATGGCTCCCTCGTGGAACGGCTCAAGCTGTTTGTGAAAGGCGGAGAATGCGCCCACATCGTTCATGCGGAGAACGTTGCCGAGGCGGCAATGTATTTCATGTCTCGTCCGGTGGAAAGCCCCGCATGCTTCTTCGTCTCCTGCGACCACGAGCCGCTGAACACGTATGCGGGGGTCTGGGCTCTGTATCGGGCCTTGAAGGCAGGACAACCGGCGGATGAGGTGCGGCCGGTTCTGCATCTTCCCTGGATGGTTCCCTACGTATTGCGCAGTTTGTGGCGTGGAATGGGCAACCGGGGAGATGTCCGGTACTCCTCCAAGAAGCTGCTTTCCGTAGGTTTCCAATTCCCTTACGATCTCGAGGCAACCGTGAAAAGCCTCCTGCACGGTATGGCCTCATAATGTCGGAATCCCCAGTTGTCTGATGCCAACCCCACACCATGTTGCAGCAGCCCGGATTGTGTGAAACTCAGCTGGAGAAACGCTCCAGATGTCCGGACCAGCCTGAGCGTACGCGTGTTTCGGGGGCTTCCGCATCCAGGCGCAAGCCGAAGACTGATCCCGCATGGCGCAGCGCGGCCTGTGCCTCGTCGACATCGCCTCCCTGCAAGATAGCATCAACCAGCCCATCGAGAGCCAATAGCGCGCTTGGGGTATCCAGGTCCCGCTCCATAGCCGCTTTGAAGGCCTGCACATGGGAGGCGGGATCGATGAACGCACCGTCCCGGCTGCTTACCGTGACCGCGCGAACGAGCTTCTCGACCTGCTGCGCTGCCTCCTGAAGCTCAGCGTCTTCATAATCCCACGGCGATCGGTAGTGATGCCTGGCCATGGTGAGACGCAGGGTATCAGGAGAACAACGGCGGAGCAGATCGTCGATCATCACCAGGTTGCCCAGGGACTTGCTCATCTTCTCCCCCTCATAGCGCACCATGGCGACGTGGAGCCAAAGGTTGACGAACGCCTCACCAGGTCTGACGGGTTCGAACTGGGCCAGTTCGCTCTCATGATGAGGAAAGGCCAGATCGGCGCCGCCGCAATGGATGTGGATGGGCACGTCCAAGTAATGCGTGGCCATCGTCGAGCATTCGATGTGCCAGCCTGGGCGCCCCGAACCCCAGGGGCTTTCCCAAGCCGGTTCGCCGGGTTTTTGCGCCTGCCAGAGCACGAAGTCGAGCGGATCGAGTTTATTGGGATCGTCAGGGATATTACCCCGCTCGTTGGCGATGGGGAGCATCTCGGGGCGCGTCAGACAGCTCAGCTTGCCATAGTCCGGCCAGGCGTTCAGATCGAAGTACACGCTGCCTTCAACCTCATAGGCGACGCCTGCCTGGAGCAGGGCTTCAACGCTGGTGATGATTTCGGCGATGAAGTCAGTGGCGCGAGGAAAGTGATCCGGCGGGCGTACGTTGAGTCCCATCATGTCTCGAATGTAATGTGCCGTCCAACGATTACCCAGTTCGAGCCAATCTGCACCCTCCTCCTTCGCCTTGCGCAGGATGTCATCGTCGATGTCGGTAACGTTCTGCACGTAGCGCACCTTATGCCCGCGGTACTCCAGGTAGCGGATGAGCACGTCGACCGTGGTGTAGGTGAACGCATGGCCGAGATGGGTGGTGTCGTAGGGGGTGATGCCGCAGACGTAGACTCCGATCTCCTCCCGGTCGGGGATGAAGGTTCGAACGCTTCGGGACAGGCTGTCATACAGTTTCACGTTTCACTCTCTCACTGTGCGAAGCACGGGCGAAAAGCTTATTGGGATGATCTTTCGAGTTGATCTGCTCTAAGCCAAGGATCCTCTTGCCCATACATCATACTCGACGATAGCCCAACAGGCGCAGCGCGTTGAGCACCACGAGCACCGTGCTGCCCTCATGCAGCACGATGGCGATGCCGATGCCTGCCAATCCGCTGAGGGCCAGTGCGACCAACACCGCGATCACTCCCATTGCAATCAGCAGATTCTGGAGGATGATGGCGCGTGCCGCCCGTCCCAAACCGATTGCGAAGGGCAGCTTGGAGAGATCATCAGCCATCAGGGCAACGTCTGCGCTTTCCAACGCCACATCGGTTCCCGCGCCGCCCATGGCGATGCCAACCGTGGCATACGCCAGGGCGGGAGCGTCGTTGACCCCGTCGCCCACCATGCCCACAACCTGATGTTCCTGCATCAACTCGCGCAGCGCCTCCAGCTTGGTCTCCGGCATCAACCGGGCGCGAACCTCTCGGATGCCAAGCTGCTCTGCGATTCTGGTGGCGACGTTCTCGTTATCTCCCGTCAGCATCACCTGCCGTTTCAAACCAAGCTCCCGCAATGCCATCAGGGCTTGGCGCGCATCTTGGCGTATCACATCAGCCACAGCGATCAAGCCGATCAGGTTTTGTTCACGGGCGACAAGCACGAGTGTCTTGCCCTGCCCCTCCAGCGATCGCCCCTGTTCGTCGATGCCGGGGGGAATCTCCACCCCACGAGCAGCCAGCAGCTCGCGGCTGCCGACCAGGATCCGATCCCCTTCCACGCGAGCGTCGACTCCCAAGCCCGCATGCCCCGTGACATCCTTTGACTGAGACCAGCTCAGCCCCTCATCTTTCGCCTTCTGAACGATGGCTTCTGCAAGGGGATGGGAGGAACGCACTTCAAGCGATGCCGCCAGTTCCAAAACCTGATCCGCATCCCAAGGGTTTACGGAGATCACATCGGTGACCTGTGCCTCGCCCCGTGTGAGGGTCCCGGTCTTATCGAATGCAATCGCCTGCAGACGACCGAGATTCTCCAGATGCAATCCACCTTTGAGCAGAACACCGCTTCGTGCCGCCTGCGCGACTCCGGCAAGCACGGCCGACGGCGTTCCTAGAGCCAGCGCGCAGGGGGAGGCGGCCACCAACAATGTCATGGCCCGAGCAAAGGCCTCCGCCAGGGACAGACCAAGAAGTGGCAACAGCACGAGCAGCAGCACTGCAGAACCCAACACCAGGGGCACGAAGAAACGCGTGATCCTCTCAGTCCATCGCTGGGTGGGAGATTTCTGCGCCTGAGCCCGCTCAACGAGCTGCTGGACGCGCGCAAGAGTGCTGTCACGGGCGAGCTTGACGACCTGAATCTCCAGCGCGCCTCCGCCGTTCAGCGTGCCGGCAAAGACCTGGTCACGAGGGGCCTTTTGCACGGGGATGGATTCGCCGGTGATCGGCGCCTGGTTGACAGCCGATCGACCGACCAGCACTTCACCATCGATGGGCAAACGTTCACCCGGAAGCACGATGATCGTCTCGCCGATCTGCAAATCTTCCACCGGGACGCTTTGTTCCTTCCCGTCACGGCGAACGATCGCCGTCTTGGGTGCCAGATCGGCAAGCGAACGAATGGCGCTGCGGGCTCGATCGAGAGCTCGATCTTCCAGCGTGTGACCCAGGTTGAAGAGAAAGAGCAGCAATCCGCCCTCCGCCACCTGCCCCAATGAGGCCGATCCCAGGGCGGCGATCAGCATGAGCAGATCCGTGTCCATGCGCCGCGCACGTATGCTGTAAAACGTATGGCGCACGATGTGCCATCCACCCAGGACATAGCTCGCAGCATAGGCTCCCATGAAAACCGGCCAGGGCAAGGACAGGAAGCGCTCTGCGACCCAGCCGAAGAGCAGGAACAATCCTGCCCCCAAGGCTAGAAGCAACCCTCGTTGGTTGCGGAACCAGCTCCTCAAACCCTCCACGGCAAAGCGATACCCCAACTGCTCCACACGACGTTCGATAGCACGGCGGCTGATCGCATGCGTGTCGTACTCCACATGCACGCTCTGGGCCGCATAGTTCACGCTCACAGCCAGCACTCCCGCCATGCGCTCCAGGCTGTGCTCCAAAACCAACGCGCAATCCGAACAATCCATGTTCTCGATCATCCACCGCTCATGCCTGTAGCGGCTGGCGATGCTTGCGCCAGCGCGGCGTGCAATGCTGTGCACATCGGCGACCGATATCATCCTCGGATCGTAGTGCACACAGAGCTGTATGGGATCTGTCTCATATTTGAGATGCACTCGACGGATCCCCTTGCGGGTGCTCAGAGCCGTCTCGAGCCGCTCCAGACATCCGTCCTGGGAATTTTCGACTTCAGGCAAAAGGAGTGCGATCTCAAGTTCGACAGTCTTCTCAGACATGCTTCCTCACCGCTCGCTTGCACATCATTCGTGCAATACGTGGTCCAAACCGCGCTGATACAGATCGATGATGTGCTCATCATCCAGACAGTAGAAGACCTGACGCCCCTGCTTGCGGGCATGGACCAGGCGCATCTGCCGCAGGCTTCGCAATTGATGCGACACGGCGGATTCGCTGATACCGACGGCCTGGGCAATGGAACTGACGTTGCGTTCACCGCTCACCAGGGTGGAGATGATGCGTACTCGACTGGTGTCGCTCAGAGCGGCGAACAATGCAGCCACCATGGCGGCTGTGTCTACATCCAGCGGCTTGCCGGACATGAGGCGTCTCTCACTTTCTGGATATATCTGAGTACTTGCTCATATATGCATATATTTTAACTGGGGTACAAAATACTGTCAATCGCTGGCGAAAAATCGCCCCAATGAACGATTGAAATTGAAGCACTTTGCAAGAAAGGACGCGCCTCCGATTCATAGGGCGGTTCGCTTGTTCCACGCGTTTCGCGGGGTGAACCGCCTCTATCATCTCTATTCTGTCCCACACCCTTGGAAATAATCCCATCTGGAGAATGAAAGATCCCGCAGGATCTCATGTTTCCTCATCCCTGGAAGTTGCCCGCCTCGCGAGGACATGCATCGCTCCGA
>DUET01000052.1 GCA_011192015.1 Anaerolineae bacterium | reverse complement strand
TGCGAATACGGAAACCAGCTACCAGACTCAGTGGATTGATATGGTTATCTACGTACGACCTCAGGTTTGATCTGATTCAAAGCGAAACTCAAGTTTCGATCACTGCGGCGTGCCGAGATCGTCTATCGAAGATCAAGTAAGCGAGGAGGCTCAGAGGTCCCAACAGCAACGTGATCAAAAGCCAGACCCATTTTAACCTCGGAGTGACTCGCGCGCTGCGGGTAATGTGAACAAGCAGGAAAACCCATGAAGCCGCGCATAGGCCAATCCACGATAGGAGTAGATCATTGGCGATCCGAATCTTCTGCAAGTTTTCTGGAATCAACCAGACTCCCTTCAACACAAGTAAGCCGATTCGGATTCCCTCTCCCGGGTAAGGTTGGATGCTCTCAGCCAAAGATGGGCAATTGAGACTGTAGGCATCCTGGCCGAAATCAGTAAACACAAAGGTGGTCACCCCATTGGGTGCGAGGAAGATCGTGTTGCCTCCAGACCCAGACATGAAAGGCACCTGAAAGAAGCGTCCATCCTGGGTCCGATGTGCAATGCTCCAGAATGACATGTGGTAAGCCTGGTCACCAAAGGTAAAGGTTTTCCCCGATGGCAGCCCGATGGCCTGGTCAGTTTGGTACAACGCTTCTGCCAGCTTGCTTGCGTTGAGAAGCTGATCACCGTTGTGTCGGCCGCCATTCTGCAGGAGGGTGACGATCTTGCCCATGTCATCCACGGTAATACGCAAACCCGAAGCCATCAACGGAATCCCCGGGTTTCCGGGACCATTGGGAACGTGGATCATGGTCATGTGATAGACGCCAATTGGCCGGAAAACCTCCTCCTGCAGCATTTCCCATAGGTGCGCATCAGGTCCTGCTTGGGTTTTCAGAAAGGCATCCATGGCAGCCGAGAGCACGAAGGTTTGGGCTGATGTGTATCGGAATATCTCACCCGGACCCCAGGGGTAGTTACCCTGTTCGAAAACGATAGACTGTTTTTCCGCCGTTGTTTCAGCCAGATACCAATTGATGTAGTTTCCCCCACTTTCATTCGCAGTCGGATCAAATGGTCTGGGATAAGGGGCATACTCACCTACACCCGTTGCCATGTTGAGAACATCACCGAAGGTTACTTCGTCCCATCCATCGTGATTGGCTGAAACCTCAAGATAATCCGTGACATGAAGATCAAACACACCCTCGCCATACCGTTGCGCCAGCCACAGCATTCCGATCCCTGCTCCAATCGATTTGCTGATCGACATCGCTGCGTGATGCATATAGCGTGGATAGGGGTATTCACCGTAACGAGTCAGGCTGGGCTGCAGATACAGGACGCCATCGACGACGATGCCTGCTGCGCTGATTTCATTCGGCGGGATATCTACGGTCAAGGACGTTAAAACCTGCGGATCGTACAGGGACTCCAGCTCCGACCAGGGATGAATGGGCATTTGGCTGGCCAATTCATCTGCGAATTGAGCTTCCAGGGTTTCCTGATCCGGTATGCCCGCAGGATGGTATTCCATGGGAAAATGCCCCCACATATCATAGATGTCCCCATCCGGAGCGGTTTCCTGAGTTACCTGGAAGCGGAAAGCCGAGATTTGGGTACTGTCGAAGAGAAAGGTGGCAACACCATTGTGGGCCTCTCCGCCGGCGGTTATTCGATCAGGTGGACTCCCCAAGGTGAATGGGAAGGAAGCGCGTGACATTCCACGGTCGCCGGGTTCTGACCAAACTTTTCCGGGGGAGAGGATTAGCGACCAGTTCCCAGGGCTCACAATCAGTGTGCGCGTGACTGGCACCAAGTAGCCTTCATACGTGAAGAAATCCACAGAGAAACCGGGGAAGTTTTGGTAATCGTTGTAGCGGTAAGTGCTCTTTTCCATCACCATCCGAGGCACGGTTAAAGTGCCTCGAAGATCGTCCAGTGCTGGAGCAGATTCCCCGATGGGCAGGAAATAGCGGTTATCGATCGGGCCATCGCCTGAGTATTCGGGATTCATCAGGTCCTCGAATGTCAGATGGTCCCGCATCGAAGGCTGCATCGAAAGTCCATCATCGCCTGAGATCCACACACCTGCATATCCACTGATGAACGTCAGCATAGATAGCATCACAACAGCAATTCGTGTCTTGACCTTCTTCGTATACTCCACTGTTCATCTCCTACCATTGAAAGGATTGGAAGCGCACAACCCAATCTTGATCTTGCCACTTCATTTCTCGATGCCGAATTCCTGATACAAGGCGGGCGCGACGCGCAATGTACCCCTCCACATCCGATGTCTCCTGGACCCAATCGATGGAAGACATCGCAAACTTCCCTGTAGGTCTAGGAAGTCGATCCCGTTTTGTAGGCGGTTCCCGTCAAGGCACGTATGAGGTGAACGACGATGCCGATGCACGATCCCACCATGCCGATGATCAGAACCCATCTGAAGAGAAGGTTCATCCAGCTTCCTACAACCTGGGAGAAATCCAGCGGGAAGACGCGGTAGAGGACGATGATGGAAACGAGCCCGACCAAAGCAAACACCGCCTGTAAGAACGAATACAGCCGCGGTGGCCGGAAGAGGACAAGCAAACCATTGCCGACGATCTGCACAACGAACGATAAGTTGGCAGCCCAGAGGATCTCCCCGAAATTATCCAGGACGACACCGCGCGTCCATGGCTGCCACAGCCTCCATGCATTGATGCCCACGAGCAAAACGACATTCACGGCAGCGGCAACGGCGAACTCAATCGGTTTCTTCTCTTTCATTCTCAATCTCCTTCAGCGAAGTAAATGGTATGCGCGCCCATCGATCAACCTGGGCCTCACAATGGAATCCAACTATTGTAATGGAGAATGGATCGGGGTGTTGATAAAGATGCCTGCCCAGGCAGGAGTCCACTGCCGGGATGTACGTGACTTACAGGCGTTAGGGTAGCGGCACGTAGAAACCCAACCACCGACCCAGCCACTGCAATCGATCCGCCTGGCTGACGTGCTGCAGGGTGAAGTGATCGGTGTCGTACCAGAGCATGGTCTTGGGTTCGTTGGCGGTATCGAAGTAGAGCTGAGCTTCGTCTCGATCGATAAAGGCGTCATGTTCCGCGAATTGGAACAGATAGGCTGCAGGTGCTGCAAAACCCAGGTATCGAATGGCATCCATTTCGGGCACCTGAGGCGTATCGTTCTCCGATATTTGGGGATACCCTGCCATCAACACGTAGGCTCTCAGGCGCGTTTCCAATCCGGCCAGCACGCCGCCCCAGGTCGCACCATAGCTGTGACCGACATAGGCCATCCGCTGGGGATCGACCTGCGGCAGGGATTCCAGAACATCGACCCCGCGGCGCAAGTCGATGACGGTGCGAATATAGGCGTCTCTCACCTTGAGCAGGTCGAAAGGATCCAGGCGGCTGCCTCGAACGGAAGATATGGGTCCGTCGATCAGCAGGCAGACAACCCCACTCTTGGCCAGGAGGACGGCTTCATCCAGATACTGGTCCTTGTCCATGCCTCCGGCGTGCAGGTAGAGCAGCGCAGGAAACGGACCATTCCCAACCGGGAGCACCAGGTATGCGGTCACGCGCAGGGGTCGATGGTAGGCCCAATGCTCGGCGCCGTAGTACTTGACGGTTTGAACGATGACGCCTTCCCGAGCCTCTTCAGCTTCAACTACCAGATCGACCGGATGCTCATCGTTGTACTCGAAGATTCCGACCAGGGATTCATAAGGCGGGATTTGGGTCGGTGTCGGGGTGATGGTGGGTGTAGGCCGGGGAGTCCCGGTTGGAGGCACCGGGATGGGTGAGGGAGTTGGACTGGATCCTTCGATGGGTGTGCCGGTGGCTATCGGATTCGGTGATGAGGGTGCTGCCAGCTATCCACATCCAGCCAGCGCCAACGCGATCAAGAATAAAAGGAGCCTATTGAATTGAGGTTTGAACATCTTATTGTCCCTGCTCTTTGGAAGGTCGGGGATATCCCGAACTCTCTTCCTTCGATTATCCAGCATCCGGAGAATCCAACGGGTTACCAATAAATAGGAAACCCTTTCGACCCGTATTCGGTTCAGGACGAAAAAAGCACGCCGGGATTCCTGGATGGTCTTGAATGAATCCCACAGGTGCGTTTCATGAAACGCACCTACACACTACGAAAGGTGAAACGCATCGACATCCAAAGGCCAGGTTCGTACAGTCAAATACCGGACGCTCTATATCGAGGCGCGCGGCGGCAGGCATGGAACCTCAGAACGAAGGTCTGACCTGGGAGGGGAAGACCTTCCCGAGACGTCGGCGCATTGCGGGGGATAGGCGTTCCAAGGGATTAACAGTAAGAAAACCTGATCACAGAAAGCTTCCCGGCTGTTGCCTGCAACTATCGCACTCATGACTTTGCTTGCGCCAGCCGCTTCTCGATCGCCCTCGAGGTCGGCGTGATCGACAGACCGCCCAGCGCCGTGCAGCGCAGAGCAGCCGGCAGCATGTGGCCCACCTCGTCCATGGCTTGAATGACCTCATCGAGGGGGATGACGGGATCGTAACCGGCCAGAGCCATGTTGGCACAGGCCAGTGCGTTGCCGGCGGCCAGGACGTTCTTCCCCAAACAGGGCACTTCCACGCGTGCGGCCACTGGATCGCAGATCATGCCGAGGATGTTCTGCAGCGCCATGGAGGCCGCATCGATCGCCTGCCGGGTCGTGCCTCCCGCCAGCGAAACCAGCGCCGCGGCGGCCATGCCGGACCCAGCGCCGCATTCGGCCTGGCATCCCCCGACCTCGGCCGCGAAGGTCGCATGAGCGGCGATGAAGACGCCGATGATCCCGCCGGCGAGCATGGCTCGTGCCATGTCAGTCGTTGAAAGCCCCATGGTGCTGGCCGCGCCGATGCATGCGCCGGGTAATCCCCCGCAGGCCCCGGCCGTCGGCGCGGCGACGATCAAGCCCATGGCGCTCTTCGTTTCCATCAGCGCCGTGGTGTAGAGGATGATCCGGTTGAGCACACCGGCGTCGATCAAGCCGCCGGTCTCCATCCGGTTTTGAAACGCGCCAGATTGATAGCCCAGGATCCGATCTTCATACTCCGTCCCAGCGAGCCCGGTCTGGATGGCGTCCTGCATGATGGCGAGGCGCGCTTCCATCATCTGCAGCACCCGATCGTCACTGATGGCGCCTCGGGCGCGCTCGTAATGCACGGCCAACTCCCACAGGTCGAGGTCGCGCTCGCGGTTGTAGGCCAGGAGCTCTGCACTGCTGAGGAACGGGACCTCCATGTCCTGCCGCGAGAGGATCGGCAGCACAGGCGCGATCTGCTGGACGACCTGGACATCAAACTGTGAACGAAGCTCGGCGAGTGTCTCCGAATCGAGAAAGTCCTGCGATTGGATCTCGACCAGTTCCCCGCCATCGCCGCGCAGGCCATGCACGCCGTCCACAGGAAGGTTCTCCAGCACGTGGGCCGACAGGCGATCCGCCCCGGTTTGGAGATAGAGCAACGTCTCGTACATGTCGCCAGACATCGAGATCGCAAACCCGTCGATTTCGACGACCTCGATCGCCCCACCGCCGGTGGAGATCGCCTTCATAGTGTGGGTTTCGCTCGCATTATGAAGCGTCAGTTTGTAGGTGTTGGGATGGTCGGCGTCGAGGGGAGTGATACGGATATCGATCTCGATTCCGGCCTCGCGAATCGCCTGCGGGGAATCCACCATGCGTGGATCGGCGGCATCCCATCCCAGGAGCCCTGCGAACAGGCCCATGTCGGAGCCCTGGCTCTCATGCGTGGTCGCCAGCGAGCCGTGTGGGTCGAACTCGATGCGCACGCCTTGGAGTTCCCCACCCATCAGATCGCGGGCCATCCTGCCGATGCGGACGGCAGCGGCAGTGTGCGAACTGGAGGGCCCGCGCATGATGGGCCCGATGACGTCGTTGAAGATGCTCGGATAGGATCGCAGCACCTTGTCCAAGGCGACCTTCCTTTCCATGCTCGTAATCGAAACAGCCTGTGCCCAGTAGTGTATGGAGAACAGAGAAGATTACAAGACAAGGGCGTGCGGTCTGTAGAAGATGGACACATCCACGTCCTATGGATGAGACGTGCCGATGATGGGCTGCTGAAGGCCATGACCTCTAGTTTCAAGCGCCAGGCGAACTCCAGATGCAATCCCCTCCTCCCTTTCATTCATTCCAGAGGAATTCTCCTGCTCATCTCGAGATGTTCTCCAGATCTGTTCTGTAATCTGAGAGAGAAGAATTCCATATTAGGAGGCTCACATGCGTACAAAGAGGAGTATCGCCATCCAGTCGATCGCCCTGCTGATGCTCGGCGTGGCCGCTTGCGGGAGAAAACCGGTCTTCATCGCCCCGGAGATCCCACCTATGGAAGACCTGATCCCCGCATACATTCCGGATGGGTTTGAACTGGTATCCGGGTTTGAAATCGCAGGGGATTCACCCTTACTGGATACTTCGGCTGACGATCGCCTGTTCGTTGACAATCACAGAGTGAAGATCAACCTGAGAAGCCCCATGGGTGAAGATGTTGTAGGGGTCCACTATGAGGGGCAGGATCAGCTGATCCTGATCACCCGCTCACCTTTTCCCGAGGGTACCCTGGATCTCTGGATATCGGCTTTTGAAGGTCCTTTCATAGAACCTTGTACATGCGATTGTGTCCATTTGCGGGAGCGGGTATCTCTGCTACGCAGCGATGCAGGCTATCGATCCCGTCTTCCTGAAGTCCAGGAGACGCGTATCGTCAAAGGAACCCCCGTCGCCATCCTCGAAAGGCCGGAAGGTTGGATCACGGTCTTCATGCGAGGCGATGATCTGCTGACGGTTGAAAGTGGTATTGACCTCGCTGAAAACTTGAAGATCGTTGCCAGTCTCCTGGATGGTTGATCCAACCCGATGTAAATGCATCGACAACGGCTTTCGCCAGGCTTGAATAAACCAAGACGAGTATGGTGATGCGAATCAGAAGCAACAGTTGGAAATCCTGCTGTTGCTTCTGGTTGATGCGCTGGAGATGTTGCCCACCAATACCCATTTCCAGATCGGCTGAGTACGATCCATCCAGCAATGTTAGAATCCATTCGGCCGCGGTGCGCATGGAAGGACCCTCGAAATGAAGATCCTTGTCATTGATGACGAACCCAACATCGTCCGGCTCGTGCGGGATTACCTCGAGGAAGCAGGTTTCCGCGTGCTGACCGCATCCAATGCCGAAACCGGTCTCCACGCGCTGCGTCGGGAGATGCCCGACCTGCTGGTGCTGGACCTGGGCCTTCCCGACCAGGACGGCTGGGACCTGACCCGCAAGATACGCTCGGACCCTCGGGTGGCAGGCATCCCCATCATCATGCTGACCGCCCGGGCCGACGAAACCGATAGGATCATCGGATTGGAATTGGGCGCCGATGACTACATCACCAAACCTTTCAATCCACGCGAGGTCATCGCCCGGGTGCGGGCCGTACTGCGCAGGTCGAGCCCCTCGAAAGCGGGTTCTCCCGCACGCATCCAGGCTGCCGACTTGGTCATCGATCTGCATGAACACACCCTGATGATCGCAGACCAACCCGTCGATTTGACGCCGACCGAATTTGAGCTGCTTTCCCTCTTCATGCAGAATCCCGGCCATACGTACACACGCGAAGAACTGCTCGAGAAGACCCTGGGATATTCCTACGAGGGGACCGGCCGAACGCTGGATTCCCATATCCACAATCTGCGCCAAAAAATCGAGCCCGATCCTTCCGATCCGATCTACATCCAAACCGTCCATCGTATCGGTTATCGATTCGCGAAGCAGCATGGAAAACGAGCATGAACAGACTGCGGACCCGCTTCGGCCTGGCCCTGGTTTCCATTCTGGTGGTCGCCACGACCCTTCCCGTCCTGACGCTGTATCTGTTGAGCGCATCCGGCTTGATCGAGGCCACCTATGTGACGGACTCGCGCGCGGCATCACGGGAGAGCACTCCGGATGGAGAATCCACCCAGGAGCTCATACCCACCCGAGAGGCTGAGATTCCCCTCGAGATCCCACGATCGGATCCGGAAACCCAGGGTAGGGTTCCCTACTTCACCTTCAATTCGGATACCGGTCGATTGGTGACAACGATTCCTGCCGATCTTCAGCGCATGGTTTTCACTTCTCCGATTTTCAAGCTTCGGATTGACCTGCCGGCCTGGGTGGTGCTTGTTTCGCTACCGATAACCAGTTTGTTGATCGGGATCTTGATGAGTGTGTTGATGAGCCGCAGCGTGACCCGACCAATCTTGCAGCTGGCGGAGGCAACCAGGATCATCGGTCAGCGGGACCTCAGTTTCCGGGTCGAGACGCAGGGCAGCCAGGAGATTCAGGAGCTGGCAGATGCCTTCAACCGCATGGCCGATGATCTAGAACGCGCCGAGCGGGCACGCCGGAATTTGATGGCCGACATGGCGCACGAGCTGCGCACCCCGCTGGCGGTGCTGGAAGGCAACTTGAGAGCCATGCTGGATGGTGTTCGTTCGCCGAATGAAGAGGAGATCGGACTGCTATTCGAACAAACGCATCACCTAAAACGACTGGCATCGGACCTCGGCGAGCTTTCGGCAGCCGAGTCTGACCAGCTGCCGCTCAACCGCACAGAAGTCGATCTCGCGCCTCTGGTGCAAGAGACCCTGGCCCACTTCAATCTCCCGGCACAAGAGCAGGGTATTGCATTCCACACCGATATTAGCCAACCACTCATGCATCCAGCCCTGGATGAAAACCGCATCCGTCAGGTTCTGCACAACCTGCTTTCGAATGCCTTCAACCACACATCCAGGGGAGGGCGTATCACGATATCTGCCAGACAGCAGGCGGCCCAACATGCGATCGAGATTGACGTCACGGACACGGGCGTCGGGATTTCGAAGGAGAACCTGCCCCATATCTTCAACCGCTTCTATCGCGTTGAGGCGTCAACGGCCCGAGATCGGGGCGGCGTGGGATTGGGTCTGGCGATTGTCAAGGCGATCGTGGAAGCACACGGGGGATCGGTCCGGGCTCAAAGCGACGGCATCGGACACGGAAGCACCTTCATCGTCACGTTCCCGTTAACCAGTTGATCAAACGAAGAGGGTACAGCCGCACCCTCCCCTTGTCAGCGGATTTTCTTCTTGCGCTCCGTGTCAATAGGCGATCTTCGATATGGCAATGTACAAACGTTGGGCGAGATTCCCGATCACGGATAGCGCCATCCCATAAGCCGTCATAATCAGCCAATAGGGTGGAGCATTCTCAATGGTCACGCGCCTTGTGCCGACACTGGAGGCGACATACACGCCCGGCATCCTGTAGAAGACCATCTCATCGCCATCAGTGAACGCGTACAGAAGCACTCGATCGAAGATATGAATGATGAAAAGAGATGCCCCGATCGATGCAAAAACGATCAACATCCGCAGCAGAAATTTCCGAATGGACGACATGGAATAAACTTTCCAACCCAAGTACGCAAGCCCCCCTCCAATGGTCAATACAACCAGGAAAACCGAGAAACCAAAGCTCAGTTTGGATATGAGCAGGTACTCCGACAAACTTCCCACAATCGTCATGAGAAGAAGACCCAGAATCAATAGATGGATGGGGGTCAACCTGCTGATCGTTCCATAGAGCGTATCTACGAAAGCATCGCTTGAGGGCTTGAACTTCTGGCCACAGTGAGCGCAATAGTTCGCGTCCGAAGGGCATTCAGCTCCACAATTTTGACAATTTTCCATCTCAGCCATCTACCTTATCCCCTCCCAACCATAATCCAGCTCGCTGATAGATACGGGATGAGCGGCGCCCATATCCCCATTCTTCTATTTTCGCACTTCCTGAGGGATGAAGCAAAGCCGGCCCTCCCCCTGCCGCGCTCAATCGGCGTTCTCGATGCAGGCAGCGTCCGGCTTCAAGCCGGGATCTTCGAGGAACGCCAGCGCGATGTCACGCGCGCAGGCGCTCGTTCGCATCGTTCCGTGGGAATGACCGGGGATTTCGAAGAACCATGCGCGGCTCAGAAAGTTGGCGGCCGATCGGCCCCACTGCGGCGGCGTGATGGGATCGTAAGCGCCAGCGAGCACCAGCGCGGGCACGTCGCTCTCAACCAGCGCCATCTCGCCGGCGCCATACGGCTCTACATCCCAAACATCGCACAGGGCGTAGTCGAGCGCCGCGAAGAACTGCACCGCATAATCACGGATCGAGGCAGGTACGCCGGCAGCCTCCGCGACCACCTCGTCGAACGCATGCTTCGGGACCTCTTCCCGGCATTGAAACGAGTAGTAGACGGCCATACTTCCCCGGTATTCGAAGAGCGCTGGATACACCGGATGGAAGAGTTCGAAATCCCCCCTCGACGCGGACTCGATGAAGGAGGGAACCGCCTGCCGCCCCGGCGTGCTCTGCAGAAGGGCATACAGCACGTTGATGTACATTTGCCCATCGACCACGACGCGCCCGTTCGAATACGTGAGGACCTCGGGTTCAGCATCCAGCCGGCTTACCGTTGCATTGAACAGCCTCTCGAGGTCGCCGTAACGGTCGGCACAAGCCGGATCGGAGCCGCATTCGTCGAACAGCGAGATCAGCCCTCCGGCGACATTGGAGGCATACGATGTGTAGTAATTTGCTTCCGGCGGGTAGGTCGAGTCGAGGATCATGCTCCGGACCCCCTCGCCCCAGTCCCGGAGCAGGAACAGGCCGATGCGGGTTCCATACGAAGTCCCGTAGTAATTGGCCTGTTCAATCCCAAGGGCGATGCGCAGATCGTTGGCATCCGCGGCGTTGGCCGAAGTTGAGTACATGTTCAGGTCGATGCCCTGGGCGACCAGGTCGGAGCGGCACGCCGACCAGAACTCGGCCAGGCGCAGGTTCCGCTCCTCCAGGGAGGGATGCTGTTCGGCCAGCTCCCAGAGGAGATCCAAGAGTCCTTCGCATTCGAGCTCGGGATCAGTGCGTGGAGCCCCGCGCTGGTTGTACATGATGAAATCACGCTCTGAGATCACTTCCAACACGAAGGGCTCATATAAATCCATCATCGCCAATTGGTCCACCCCGCCGCCTCCGGCGAGATAGATGACCGGATCCGGCTTCGGATCGGAGGCTCGCGCTTCGAAGATCACCACCGGCAGGCGGACGAGCCCTCCGTCAGGCTTGGTGCGGTCCTCCAGGGTGACGAGCCAACCGCAGTGATGCCGGAAGCTGAGAGCGATGGGCGCGGCACATTCCCCCGGTTCGAATCTCGGAATCGCCGTGGATGCAACCGGCGGCGATCCTTCGGTCTCGTGTGGAATGGGGTTTGTGGGCGAGGCAGGGATTTGTGCGTCCCCGCCCGAGCATGATGCAAGGATGATCAGAAGGAATCCAACGACGAACATGCCTGCAATGCCGGTTCGAATGCGATGGTTCTTGCTCCTTGTGCGCTTCAATACGGGCTCCCTTCCGACCCCTGGCGCGGGCCAGGATTCGTCATATGCGAATATGCTATAACGTCACAAGCAATTTGGAAAACCTGGGGGAAACCTGCGCAGGCAGAGTGCGCAGCCCTCCAGCGCCAACTTGTTCAGATTTCCCTGGATGGTCCGGGCAGGCACGTGAGCTTGCCCGTTTCCATCGGCCTATTGCAGGGCTCGATAGCGCTCGAGGGGAATGCCCGCCGAGGTGAAGAGCTGCCGGATGAGCTCCATCTCCTCGTCGGACGGACCGGTACCGCTGATGCCAAATCGACTCAGACCGACATAATCGTAACGGCCGGGGTTGTCGGTGATGGTCCAGATGGCAAACTGCTGCACGCGGAATTCCTGCGAGGCGAAGCCGGGTTCGTCCAGCAGCCGGATCAAATCCTCATGCGGGTGTTCCATCGAAACCGTGTAGACCTCCCCTCCTTCAGGTCCGCTGAGATGCATGTCGGCGCAGGCGACGCTGATCTCCAGCTCGAATTCCAGATCGAGGGAAAGTTCGAACGTGGGTCGGATCATCACGGTCCGGCCGTAGCGCACGACCATGTCCTGCAGCGAGCCCGTGGGCGCTAGAAACAGCGTTCCGGGGAGGATGGTCACCTCGAAACTGAGTTCGATCTCGGGTTCGAGATGGGGAACAAGGCGCACGTCGATGCGCTGCAGGCTCTCGCCCAGTACCTCGACATCCAACAACCCTTCGGCGAGCGCTTCTCGCAGGTCGAGCTGGGGCAGATCGCTCGGATCCGGGGCAGGCCTCTCCAGGTCATAGTATGTTCTCTGATGGTAGATTTTAAAAGCCAGGGTCAGGTCCTCAAGCTGCAGGTCTGTGCCGGGGATCTCGAAGAGGATGTCTCCCTGAATCGTCTCCCCTGCCTCCACGGTCGTTGGGGGCAGCGGCGTGTAGGGGGACATGTGATATTCGCCGAGTTCCTGCCCGCTCGCATCGAGCAGCACGAAGGAATTGCGCTCGATCAAGCCCGACATATCGCCTCGATTATGGATTTCAACGCCCATCAGGACACGGGTCAAAGCCTCCTGGTCGTCGAGCTCCACGTAGCGCAGCGAATCCAGGAAGGTCAGCTCCCAGGCTTCCGGATCGAAGGGGGGAAGCTCGGTGGCTGTGGGTTCGCGGGCGATCGTGCTCGAATCGCTGGGTGCGTATTCACCGATTACGGCGAGCAGGACGATAAACGCGCAGCTGAAAACCAGGACCGCGACCGCAATGGATCGGATCTTCTTTCGCCTCGCATCCTTCATCTTCCATCTCCCCAAGGGCTGTTCTGCAATAGCGGTCGGATGCGCTCACGATTTTCCTTTAGCCAACCGCCTTTCGACTGGCTGCGAAGCCGGTGTGAGCGACAGGCTCCACAGCGCCTTACAAAGCGGCGCTTCGTTCAAGGCGGTCTCCGATTCCAAACTTGAGATCCATCGGACTAGTGTCTACTAGTGTACGGCGAAAATCGGAGATTCCAAGGCAGGGCCGCCGATCCTTTACGCCACGGACGAACATGTCGAAAGGTACATAGGCAAGCCCGGATCCTCAGAATGAGGATTGGCCATGGCGCAGCGAGAGGGACATTGTCATTAAGCTACCCGGATCCAAATATGACCCTTAGGGACCCCAGGCCAGATCCCAAAATCCATCCCCTTCGAGAAGCAGCTGCTGCGGGCGCTCGTCCGGATAGACCAGGACCAACTGAACGGTACCGCGATCCGAGCTCTGCGTGAGGAGAACCAGGGAAGCATCCTCCGCCCGCAGGGCTTCCCGAATGTGGAATGATTCCGGACGAACCTGAACCCGGTTCGAGCCGTCCGCATCGCTGCGCATCATGGTCAGGGGGATCCCCTCATCGGGTGAGAACCGCTCGCCGTGGAAGAAAATCAAATCGCCGGAAGGCAGCTGCACCGGCCATCCCACGTACTGGGGGGAATCGGCCTGGCCCGTGATGAGATCGAATTCAACGCCAGTCTCGACGTCGTATTCCCACAAGCCCGGTTCATGGATATCGTAGCTCGAATTCGCCACGAACACCGACGCCCCGTCTGCCGCCCAATGGTACGTGCAGCATACGGCGCCATCGGACCACAATCGCCTGAATGGCTCCGCATTTCCCGGCTCTAGCACGGCCAGGGTGCTCCCCTCGAAGTAGCTCATGATGATCAGCAGCATGTCCCCCTCCGGCGACCACGGGCCGGGATAGTAGTTCTCCCGATCAAACACGAACGGTTCGCCCAGCAGGTTTCCCAGGTTCGTGAGGACGTGCTCGTCCACTCCCGTATCGATCGTGTAGAGATGCAATCCGTCGAAGGCGTAGGCGAGCGTTTCTCCATCGGGCGAGAAAACCGGGGCTTCGACGAAACCTCGAAAGACATAGTCCTGTGTTTCTGGATCCACCTGGTTACCATCGGCGATGAGCCGGCGATTCTCACCATTGCCATCCACCAGGAAGAGCTGATTGTTGCTAACGAAGGCGAGGCTGCCGTCTGCCATGGACACGGTGAATTCATCCACGCCGAATGCTTCGTCGGTGAGCTGCACCGTTGTAACGCCGTCGGTCTCCAGCCTCCAGATCTGGACGTGGCCTTGGGGGCCATAGCGAAAATAGACGGGGTTAGGCAGGAGCTGTACGTTTCCGGTACAGGCTCCCAGCAATCCTGAAAGTGCTACGAGTGAAATGCTTATCCTGGACATGGAAACACCCCTCAAAGCGAAAAGGCTTTCCCTGTGTACCATGTTGAAGAATCGCACGTACGATTCCTTTACGCAGAAGTCTGTGAGCTATTGGTCTTAATTTAGAAAGGAAAGGGGTTCCTGCGAGTACCCCCTGAACTGATGATGTAGAAAGAGTCTACACCAAGCTGGAGGTGCAATCAATCAACAGGGATTGAGCGCACCACCATGTCGAAAAGCCAGGCGGTGAAAATGTCGTCTGTTATCGAGAATTGAGCGGAGATTGATGACAACGTACGCCTGACTAACGGTGAATGTCTCCTCTTGCGAAGAGGAACCATCCGGCGACGACCGTCACGGCTCCGAAACCGGCGAGGTGCAGGGCGGCTACTCCGACTGACAGCTCTACATTACCCGCCAGCATTAGGCCGAAGGTCTCTCCCAGGAGCGCGAACATATTCGTCACCGGCAGCCACTCGCCGAAGGGGATCCGGCTGCCCAGCGTCGTCAGCAGGAAGTCCGCGAGGAAGAGCGCCAGGCCTGCCAGCATCCCGGCGGCAACGGAGCGGCCGAGGATCGCTCCCAAGGCGGTGAAGCCGACATAGGCGAAGGAAACCAGGGGCACGACCCACACCACGCTCCAGACGACTTGCGCGGCATGGGCAGCCGTCGGCTGCCAACCCGCGAGCAGGGTCTCAGCGACCCCGACCAAGGCTGCGAGGAGGGAGAGGATCGTGACGGTCAGGATCGCAACAGCGAGCTTCGCCAGGAGGAATCCCCCGCGAGGAATGCCGCGCAGCAGCATCACGCGTGCCGTTCCCAGGTCGAACTCGCGGCCAAACATCGTAGCCGCAAGTACCACGCCGCCAAACGCGGCGAGGAGAACGACACTCCCCAGGATGATGTCCGCGGGGGAAGCGACGATCGTCCGGATGTCTACAGACACCAGGCTCAGGATCACCACCATCACGCCCGGCCCCAGCAGAAGCGAAAGCGCCACAGCGCGAAGCACGGCCAACCGCCGCAGCTTCGCAGACTCGGCAGCGAGGAGCTTGAGCCAGTCTTTCATGAGGTGATGTCCCGCCGGCGCAGCAACCGGCCGGCCCAGAGTATCCACAGGCAGGTCCAACCCGCGAGCAGCAGCGCGGCGATGGGCACGCTGTCGAAGAAGGGAGAGAGCAGGTCAAACTCGACGGGAGCGGCAGGGATGGGGGACAGGGAGCGGACCCAGACAGGATCGCCCCACGAGCGGACGACCTCGCTGCTCCACCCCATCGATAATGCATGCAGCGGCGCCCAGAGGACGTACAGCGCATGCGTGGAAGAAATCCCCAGCGTCTCCACGCCGACCAGGACCGCCCCGATGATGGAGGAGCCGATTTCGACG
>DUET01000051.1 GCA_011192015.1 Anaerolineae bacterium | reverse complement strand
TGTGACACTTTCTCCGGGTTGTAAAACGTGCGGGGTGGTTTGTGTCTCTCCCCGCACACGTTCCGCCCAGGCGTTCGGGTCCTGGGCGATCAGATCCCAGGTGTTGTAATGAATGGGGACCACATGCTCCGGCTCGATCAATTTGACGGCACGCAGCGCGTCCTCAGGTCCCATCGTGAAGTTATCCCCAATCGGAAGGACTGCCAGGTCGATCCCCTCATCGCCGATCAGGCGCATATCACCAAAGAGCCCTGTATCGCAGGCAAAGTAGATGCGTGCTTCCTGCAACGTTGTCAACAGGAAGCCGGATGGATTGCCTCCATAGGAACCATCCGGCAGCGCCGATCCATGCAAGGCAAGAGTGAGTTTGAGATAACCAAAGGGATGCATGAAGCCGCCCCCAATATGCTGCGGGTGGATCTTCACACCCTGCGCCTCAAACCAGGAAGCGATCTCGAAATTGCTGATCACTGTCGCTTTGCATCGCTTGGCGATGGCAAGGGCGTCGCCCACATGATCGCCATGCCCGTGGGAGATCAAGATGAAATCCGCTTCGAGATCATTGGCCTTCACGGTTGCCACTGGATTATCCGTGATGAATGGATCGACCAAGATGCGATTTCCAGATAGTTCGAGGCCCATGGCTGCATGGCCATACCAGGTGATCGTAAAAGGCATGATCCGTTCCTCGTTTCCGCATGAGGATTCATGCTAACGAGAGTATAGTGCTTGCTATGGACGAATGTCAAAAATGAGCGCTTCATCATGGAGAAGCTCCCATCTCGGAATCCTTGCTTTCCACTGCACGCGCCAGGCACTCAAGTTTTAGCAATCAGCACTCCAGCAGGCGGATTCGTGGTGAGATGCCAAACAACAGGATTGAAGCGGTATGGAGGTTCGCCACTCATCCGATGACTCAGGGATTCAATCTGAGGCTTCAACAATTCAATTGGGTAAGGATGGGTAGTAGGCGCAAAGGTCGTTGAGCGTGCAGGTTTCGCAAGCCGGCTGTCTCGCATGACAAACCTGGCGTCCATGCCGTATCAGGTTGAGATGGACTTCGTAGTAGGTCTCAACGGGGAAGAGTTGGGCTAAATGATCGTGCGCTTTTTCCACACTCATGGTCGCGTCCCGCAGTCCCAATCGTCCGGTTACGCGATAGACATGTGTGTCCACTGGAAAGGCGGGTTGGCCCAGTGAGAACAACATCACGATGGCTGCTGTTTTCGGTCCCACACCATGGAAGTGGAGCAACCAGCGCCGCACCTCCTCTGGATCGAGCTCCTCCAAGAAGCCCAGATCCAGATCGCCGCGCTCTTCCGTGATCTCTCGCAATACCTGCTGGATGCGCGGGCCTTTGCGATTCGCCAATCCGGCCATGCGAATAGTCTCGATCACCTTCTCGGATTGCGCATCACGCACAAGCTCCCAAGTGGGATATCGTTCCCGCAGCGATTGGAATGCTCTGTCTCGATTGGTGTCGTTGGTGTTTTGCGAAAGAATGGTGGAGATTAGCTCATCGAGCGGCTTGGTGCGAGTTTCCATTGCAGGCCGTCCGTAGGCTTTCAATAACCGCTGCTGAATCTCCCGGGCGCGCTCTTCAAAGGACCCCATGGCGGCATTATAGCAAGGAAGGGATCCCCAAACCCGACGACTTCGATTCGATAGGGCTCGAGATGAACATGCAGGCCATCTTTCGCGACGCGCTCTTTCTCTCACGAGCGCCATCCACATGAGTACGAAGACCCCGGCTCACAACGAAAGAGCATTCGCCATCCGTTGTTCCGTGGATGGCGAATGCATGGAGAACCATGTGATCCTGATCTAAGCCGCTGCTCAACCGAAGAAACCGATGTTGAGGGGGAAGATCAGATTGATGATCAAACCAAGCACGAACAAGCCCCCAGCCAGTTTGTTGTGATAGAAGGCAGCGGCCACATACCAAAGCGGCCATATCGGAAAGTCAGGCGGCGGCTCCGAGGGTGTAGGCTGTCGATAGATCTTAAGGACTCTGACCAGGCGCGGGATTGCCAGTACGACCAACAAAACCCACACGCCCAATGTGCCAGTTCCAACCAGCAAGAAAACCACAAGGTAGTAGATCAACATCAACGCGATGTTCAACCACCGGGAAGCATTCTCGCCGAAAATGACCGGCAACGTATGGATGCCTTTTTCGTGATCGGCTTCGCGCTTATCGATGTGCTTCCCAATGAGCACGGTAGTCACGATCAGCGCATAGGGAACGCTTGCCAGCCACACACCCAGCGGGGGAAGGGTTCCAGCCGTTACGTAGTAGGTTCCTCCGATCATCAACGGACCCCAGACAACGAACACGCCCGGCTCCCCCAAACCATGATGCTTGAGTTTCAGCGGTGGAGCCACGTAGAAGACGCTGATGAATAAACCCAGCAGAGCAAACACCAGAACAGGCCAACCGACCTGGGTGAAAAAGAACAGCAGAATCAATGCGTCCAGCAGATTGACGAGCAAGACCGCCAGGAGTAGACCGCGCTTGGAGATCAACCCTGCCAATACCGGGTGGGGAGCGTACTGCGCGCGTGCATACTCATCGGTATCTACGCCCTGTTCCATGTCGAAGTAATCGTTTACCATGTTGTTGGCAGCGTGCGCCAAGACCAACCCGACCAAAGCCAAACCGAAATACCACCAGTTCACGCGATCGGCCAGCGCCGCTGCAAGCAGCCCTCCGATCAAGCCTGAAGTGAGGGTCATCGAGAAAACGGCTGCCCGGGTAATGATCAGCCATCGGCTGATCAAATCCATGTGTCGATCCAGAGGTAGGTTGGCCGTATCGAGGATGGTTTTCCAATTTTTCAGCAGTGACATTGCACCTCCATCTGATAATGCGTCCAAGAAGGAGTCTAACGACTAAGCGGAAGGATGGCAATGGATACATCACGTACCGATCCCTGATGAAACTCCGTTCCTATCCGTATTCCCGCGCAGGACAAGTTATTATGTAAATCCGTTCGCTACGCTGCCCCCTGTTTTCCACGCGGGACCGCCATGGATTGAATGGTGGTGCGGCATGTCGTATAATCAAACAGCAATCGTTTTAACGAAAATCATGGAGCGTATTCGGTTGCCTGATAGATTGGAACCCTCTTCCAGTGAAACTCTCAAACGCTTGAACGTGGCTGCCGAGGAAATGCAGGGTAAGCTGGCCGCTTACCAATCCATGCTCGCCCGTGAAAGCAAATCCTTCCCCTCTGAAGTCATCGAAAGTCTTCAGGAATTGACCGTATCTCTGCAAGAAATCCGAAAATCTGCACAGCAGATCGAACAAGAAAACCGGAAACTCGAAGCTCTCTCAGAAATCGGGAACGTTATCAATTCGTCGATTGATTTGGCGATCGTTCTCGACACCGTCATGGATACCATCATCCAATTGACAGGTGCTGAACGCGGTTTCATGATGCTGCGCAACAAGCAAGGTGAAATGGGAATCGTCATTGCCCGAAATTGGGATCGCACCATTGTGGACGCCTCCGACTACGAGATCAGCACAACCATCGTGTCCCAAGTTGCAGAGAAGGGTGAACCGATCATCACCGCCAATGCCCAAGTTGATCCGCGTTTCACAGGGAAGGAAAGCATCGTCGCCCACAAGCTGCGTTCCATACTCTGCATTCCGCTTTTACTCAAGGGAAAACTGTTGGGCGTGATTTACACCGATGACCGCATTCGTACAGGGATGTTCGAACAACCCGATCTCTCCGTGGTTTCAGCCTTCGCAAATCAGGCTGCTGTCGCTCTCGACAATGCCAGGCTCTACTCCGAAGCGACGCGCCGGGCAGAGGAAGCCCACGCCCTCATCACCACCGCACGTTCGATCTCATCCTCACTCGATTACGAGACTGTACTGAATCTCATCGCGGAACAGGCCCGAACCTTGCTGCATGCCGACGCAAGCCGCATCCACATCCTTGATCCCGAAGCCACAACCCTGCACTGCCTGGTTGCTCTTGACCCCCTGGCCGAAACCATCTTGCCCATGAAGCTGAAGGTCGGTGAGGGCCTAACCGGATATGTCGCCAAAACCGGCAAAGCCCTGGTAGTCAACGATCCATCCTCCCATCCAAAGGGCGTTCTCATACCGGGCACACCTGAAGAAGATCCCGAATGCTTGGCTTTCGCCCCGCTTCAAATGCGAAGCCGCACGATGGGCGTGATGACGGTACGGCGGCTTGGATTGGAACGTCCTTTCTCTCAATCCGAGCTTGATCTCCTTGATGCCTTCGCGGTTCAGGCCGCTGTTGCGATCGAAAATGCTCATCTCTATGGTCAGATCCAATCCCAAGCCATGCGCCTCGAGAACGAAGTATCTGCTCGCACTCAGGATTTGGCGTTGTCGGAAGCGCGCTACAGGGCGCTTGTGGAAACATCTTTAGCGGGTATCTTCCAAGCAGATGTAGACGGCCGGATTGTGTATACAAACCAGGCCTTTGCAAGTTTAATCAATGTCTCCCCAAAGAAGTTGCTGGGCAAGGAACTTTGGACAGCAATAGGTATATCCACAGATCTCAAATCACAGATGCAGGAGCGTTTTATCAAGCGGATGAAGGGAAAGCGCCCTCCCAGGGAGGTGTACGAAATTGAATTGGTTTCTCCGAATGGAAGGAGTATTCCCTGCCTGCTGGCTGAAAGCCTGATCACCGATATCGGAGGGGGGGCACAAGGTGTTACGGGATTGATCCTCGACATCTCCGAACGTAAAGCGCTCGAGGCCGCTCTCAGTGCTGAACGCGATCGGCTGAACGCCATCTTGGCAAACGTTGGAGACGCTGTGATGGTGACCGATGCCAAAAGCCGCATCGAGTATGTCAATCCCGCTTGGGAGCGATTGAATGGATACTCATCAGATGAAGCCATCTCCCAGACACCTCGCCTGGTACACAGCGGCCGCAACCCTCCTACCAAATATGAAGAAATGTGGCAATGCCTCAATGAGGGAAAGACATGGCGAGGAGAACTCGTCAATCGTCGCAAGAACAACACGACCTATCATGGAGCTATCGCGATCCAACCCATCCACGATGATTCAGGAAAGATCATCAACTTCGTAGCAGTGCAGCACGACATCAGTGCGCTCAAGGAAATCGACCGTCTCAAGTCTCAATTCGTTTCCGACGTCTCCCATGAGTTGCGCACACCCCTGACGAACATTCGCTTGTATCTGGATCTCCTGAACCAGACCCAGGAGCAAGGCAAAGTCGGACGCTACCTCCAAACGCTCTCTCGCGAGAGCGACCGTCTCTCTCAATTGATCGATGATCTGCTCTCGCTTTCACGCCTCGAAGCAGGTGCCATGGAATTCGTCCCCACAGCTGTGGATATCAATAAACTTATCAACGCACTGGTTAACGACCGGCATGAGTTGGCGGCTCGACAAGGATTGGAGTTGATCCTCGATACCCGCCCCGATCTGCCCCCCGCTTTGGGCGATCAACGATTGTTTTCCCAGGTCTTCACGAATTTGTTGACCAACGCCATGAACTATACCCCGCGAGGGGGCATCATCACATTGCGCACGCGATTGGAAACGGACGGGGATGATCAGTGGGTGTCCTCCATCGTTGAAGATACAGGGATCGGCATCTCTATCGATGAATTGCCCTTGATCTTCGGGCGTTTCTATCGAGGCCATGCCAGCCGGGATACCGGCGCTCCCGGCACCGGACTGGGCTTAGCCATTTGCAAGGAAATCATCGAACTGAGCAAAGGATCTATTGATGTCGAAAGCGATTTAGGACAAGGTTCCCGCTTCATCGTCCGATTACCCGTGGCTCCACCGGATCTTGAGCCGCGAATATAATCGCCCATTTCCCCGGCCCCCCTTAATCCGCGCCCATCCTTTCTCTCCCTGAATGCAACATTAAATTTGTTGAATCCATGGGCTTCGTCGGTTACCCTTTATGCAATTGACTCATAGCCCCGTATTGATCTATAGTTGGATTGTCTGAGGGGTCAGCCAGGGGGTCTGCACATGACTCGATCAGTCATCCTTCGGAGCCCGGCCCACACATCCAAACTGGTTGGGTTCTTCTTGATTCAGGCCCCCGCTGTAGATCGCTCTCATGAGTAACAATACCCCCATAGAAGGCCAGCTCGTTTCACGAGATGGTCATCTCGTGTGCAAGGGGCTCATTCGCACCAGTTTGAGTGCCTGAGCGATTTCCTTTCGGACCATCATCATCCGGATCGTTTGTTGCTCCAACATCATGAGGATCATTGAGGGGGTTGAAGATGGTCCATCGATTGAATATTGACCATGCTCGATGCCATGCCGCGCTGGTAGGCATCTCGAGTTCTCTCTTGGCTCTATCCTTTCTGCTCCCCACCAATCACCAACCCAATCCTCAAGATCGATATCCCACAAATCTTGGAAGCCTCGCTCTCTCCGCCCAGGAGGCTCAAACGCCTGCCCCGTCAGCAACCACGACGCCGGATACACCCACGCCCACTCCCACAATCGATCCCAGCCCATCACCAACATCAACATCGACAGCAACCCCCTCTTCTACTCCAACCCCGTCTCCCGAACCTACCCCCAGGTATCCCCCCTTTTCCATTCTGATCAACGAGGTCGCCTGGGCGGGAACAATAGCTTCTCCGAACGATGAATGGATCGAGTTGTACAATCCCGGTTCCGCCGCCATCGATCTTGGAGGCTGGCTCCTGGAAGACGGCGGTGACATTAAAATCGCCCTAACCAAAACAATCGCACCACGATCCTATTTCCTGTTGGAGCGCACAGACCAAACCACGGTCTCCGACAGAAGCGCAGATTTGATCTACACCGGCGCCATGAACAATGGCGGTGAAACCCTGTGGCTCAGGGATCCCAGCGGATCCCTCATCGACAGCGCCAATGCGGCTGGCGGAGCATGGCCGGCAGGAGATTCTGGATCCCGCGCCAGCATGGAACGCCGCGGAGGAAGCGACCGCCCTGGCAATTGGGTCACCTGGAATGGGACCGTCAGCGCGGGTCTCGACGCAGGAGGAAATGCCATCCATGGCACACCAAGGCAGGCTAATTCCATCCTCTACCCCACGCCCACACTCACCCCGACAATCGACCCCAATGTCTCCCCGACGTCGACCTCGACAGCAACCCCCTCTTCAACCCCAACTCCGTCTCCCGAACCTACCCCCTGTTATCCCCCTTTTTCCATTCTGATCAACGAGGTCGCCTGGGCGGGAACGATGGCTTCTGCGCTGGACGAATGGATCGAACTCTACAATCCCGGGTCCACCGCCATCGATCTTGGAGACTGGCTCCTGGAAGACGGCGGCGACATCCAAATCGCGCTCGAAGGAATCCTCGCTCCACGATCCTATTTCCTGCTGGAACGCACCGATGATGCAACCGTCTCCGACCGCAGCGCTGATCTGATTTATACCGGCTCTTTGAACAATGGCGGAGAAACCCTGTGGCTCAGGGACCCCAGCGGATCCGTCATCGACAGTGCCAATGCGGCTGGTGGAGCGTGGCCGGCAGGAGATGTTGGATCCCGCGCCAGCATGGAACGCCGTGGAGGAAGCGACCGCCCCGAAAGCTGGGTCACCTGGAATGGGACTGTCAGCGCGGGTCTCGACGCGGGAGGGAATGCCATTCATGGCACACCGAGGCAGGCCAATGCCATCCTCTATCCCACGCCCACACCCACAAGCATCCCCGGGCGCGTGGTCATCAACGAGGTCCTCATACGCCCACACTACGATTGGAACCGGTCTGGAAAAGCCGATCTCGGGGACGAGTTCATCGAACTCTATAACCAGGGCCCCGGTGCTGTGAATCTATGCGGTTGGGTACTCGATGATGTAGTTGGGGGTGGTGCCCGCCCCTACACGCTCCCTGCCTGGACCATCCGCCCGCGCGAACGCGTAGCCCTCTTCCGTGCTCGAACTCACATCTCTCTCAATGACGCCGGAGATACCGTGCACTTGTTCGACCCTGCTGGAGGGCTGGTCGACCAGATCCGATTCATCCGCGTGAAGGCCTACAACCTTTCCTATGGACGCCTTCCCGATGGCTCTTCGAACTTCGCCTACGGTCTCTGGCCGACACCCCGATGCGCCAACGTGCTCTTTGTCGAACCTTCATCCCTGATTACGCCCTCCCCCATAACAAATACAGCCCGTTGGCAGGATTGGGGGAAGTGTCCTCTTGAGGCAATTCCGCAGCCCTTACTTCCTCGCTACGCAAAGCATCCAGCCATGATGCGTTGGATGCTTTCTTTGAGAATCTACGTTTGCCGCTGACCGAATCCAGATCCTCCAAAACCACGTTGTGGCTTCCCGTATCTTGACACACATCCCACAACATGTATAATATTTTCGTTTTCTTCGGAAAAATAAGGCGGAATCATGAAGAAGCTGACACGACGCCAGAAGCAGGTCCTGTCCAAGCTGATCGAGCTATACCGCGTGCTTGGAGAACCCATCCACTATCCTGCGCTTGCTGAGCATTTAGGCGTGGGCAAGGTCACGGTCTATGAAATGCTGCGCCTGCTGGAAGAAAGCGGATATGTTGCCGCGGAGTATCAGCGTCCAGAGGCTGCGCAGGGCCCGGGTCGTCCCGCAGTGTATTTCCGTCCTACAGCCTATGCGACCAACATGCTTGGAGAAAGAGAGCAGCAAGCCTCCGCTTCCGTCGATTGGGAGAGAACCAGGATCAAGATCCTCGAGAGACTCAGGACCGCCAAGTCGAAGGGATACGAAGGCGCTATTGAGGAGATGGTTTCACATCTTGCAGATCAACCTTCTCCGATCGAATACCTTGCTGGCATGGTGGCAGCGATCATGCTCGGTCTTCAATCGCTGAAGGAGAACATTGGCGCTAAAGGCATGCGGCGTATCCTGAAAAGCATCGGTCTTCCAGGTGAAACCGGATTGACAGCTCTGGGAGGGTTGAGCATCGGTCTATCGCTGGTTGAGCAATGGAACCAGCGGATTACACAGCCCTTCCTTGAGCATGTCACTCGCTACCAATCCATGCTTGCGGAGTTGAGTACTGAGAACCGCCACAGATTATCGCAATTCACACACGAAGTCCTGAAGATCGTCTCGGGTTGACTTTCTTCACCAGAAGGAACAAACGCCTGGAGCGTTCTTCTTCGTTCATGAACAACTATTGCGGAGTACAACATGTCCAATACTGCAAATCCAAACTCCACACCTGGGCGCAGACCGAAGGTGGGCGTTGCGCTCGGTGGAGGAGGTGCGCGCGGGATCGCCCACATCGGTGTTCTCAGGGTGCTGGAGCGTGAGGGGATTCCCGTAGATTGTCTTTCTGGAACCAGCATTGGTGGGATCGTGGCTGCTGGATACGCCAGCGGCATGACACCAGACCAGCTGGAGGCTGAGGCCAAGAACACGACTACCGTGCGCCAGATGCTGCGTTTGGCAGATCCGGGACCCTTGGATCACGGTTTGTTGCGCGGTAACCGTTTGCAGGCCTATTTCGAAGACCGCATAGGGCATAAAACCTTCGCCGATCTCAGCATTCCCCTGGCCATCGTTTGTGTCGATCTGAATGCACGCGAGGAGGCAATCATCACAGAGGGGCCATTGGCGCTCGCGGTGAGAGCCACCATCTCCGTGCCGGGGCTTTTCATGCCCGTCATCCATCGTGGACAGAGGTTGGTCGATGGAGGCCTGCTCAACAATGTTCCGGTCAGCGCCGTGCGGCAGCTTGGCGCAGACATGGTCATCGCCATCGATGTCGAACCCGATCCACAAGACCCGGAACACGCCCGTTTTACAACCAAACGCTGGATGCCGGAAGGATTGACGCGCACCTTCGCAACCATGGATGAAGCCATCAGTTTGCTGCTCTCCAAAGTTCAGGAGAACTACCTACTCCAATTCCCGCCCGATATCATGCTGCGGCCTGTAATTCCTGCAGGGATCAATGTGCTCTCGGGTTACAACCGGGTTGTTGAGCTTATTCAAGCCGGCGAGCAATGCGCACAAGATGCCTTGCTTGATTTTCACAGCTTGTTTGCCAAGATCCACAACTTGGAGCGGGGAAACCAACAACCATAGGGTCGATAGCCGACTCCCAGATAGCCAAGCAGGACTTGTGTCTCTCCACAGAATCCACTGCGCAGCCTCAGTCTTCCTTACCGCCCTCTGATATAATGGCCTCGCTATGGGTCTGTCGATCGAAGAAGTCCGCCACATTGCCGATTTAGCGCGCTTGCGTCTCACTTCGGATGAGGAACGTCGTTACACTGAGCAGCTCTCAGCGATCCTCGAGTATGCCGCCCGGCTGAAGGCAGTGGACACTTCACACATCCCACCCACAGCGACGGTGCTGCCATTGCGCGCCCCCCTCAGGCCCGATGTCCCCAGGCCCTCAACCCCGCGCGAGCACATTCTCTCCAACGCTCCGCAGGAGAAAGAGGGGATGTTCCGCGTGCCCCCCGTCTTGGACACAACTTCCTGAAACTTGGGGGCCTGTCCGCATGACAGAACTTTCCGATCTCAACCTCCTGGAAGCCGCTCAAGCCCTGCGCTCCGGAATGACAACGTCTCAAGAACTCACCGAGACCTGCCTTGCACGGATCGAAGCATGCGATGATGCCGTTCAGGCCTTTCTAGCGCTGACGCCGGACTTGGCCATGCAGCAGGCAAAGAGCGCCGACGAGCGCATCCTGTCATGGCGCAAGAAATCCGACGAACCCCTCCCTCTCGTCTGTGGAATCCCCCTGGCTGTGAAGGACGTTCTCTGCCTGCAGGACGTACCCACCACTTGTGGATCGCGGATATTAGAAGGATTTCGCCCACCCTACACCGCCACCAGCGTTCAGCGCTTGATCCAAGCAGGATCGGTCATTCTCGGGAAAACGAACACCGACGAATTCGCCATGGGATCGTCCACGGAGAATTCTGCCTACGGACCCACGCATAATCCATGGAAACTGGAGCGAGTGCCGGGCGGATCTTCGGGAGGATCCGCAGCTGCCGTAGCGGCGCGCATGTGCTTTGCGGCGTTGGGCACCGATACCGGCGGATCCGTACGCCAACCCGCTTCCTTCTGTGGTGTGAGCGGATTGAAGACATCCTACGGACGGGTCTCACGCTATGGATTGATCGCCTACGGCTCCTCGCTCGACACCGTCGGATGTTTGGCTCGAAATGCAGCCGATCTGCAGCCCATATTCACAATCATGGCTGGGCATGATCCTCTCGATTCCACCTGCTTGGTTGACCCGGTCCCGCAAGTCTCCCTCGATCAGATCGAGCTGCGCGGTCTACGCATCGGGGTTCCCCGTGAATACTTCATCGAGGGTATGCAGACCGAAGTGGAAACCTCTGTTCGTGAGGCCGTGGGAGTCTATGAGTCGCTCGGCGCGGTTGTCTCGGAAATCAGCCTGCCTCACACGGACCTGGCGGTTCCGGTCTACTACTTGATCGCCCCGGCCGAAGCTTCGGCCAATCTCGCGCGATTCGATGGCATCCGCTTCGGACCGCGCATCGAGGGCGCCGATCTGCTGGCGGAGTATTTGGACACCCGCGGCACCCTTTTCGGATCCGAGGTGAAGCGGCGCATCATGCTGGGGACCTATGCCCTCTCCGCCGGCTACTATGACGCCTATTATGGTCAGGCACAGAAAGTCCGCACCTTGATCAAGGCAGATTTCGAGGAGGCCTTCCAGAAGGTGGATCTGATCGCTTGTCCCGTAGCTCCCACAACGGCCTTTCCCATCGGTCAACATGGAGATGATCCTCTTGCCATGTATCTGGAAGATGTCTTCACATTGCCTGCAAATTTAGCCGGGGTGCCCGGGCTATCCTTCCCAGTTGGCTATGACAGCGATGGCTTGCCCATCGGTATGCAGCTCATCGCCCCCCATCTTGCCGAAGCGTCATTGCTGCAGGCGACCCATGCTTACCAATCCACAACCGCTTGGCACAAGGAGCAGCCATCATTATGAAGATCGTAATCCCCACGGCAGGATATGGTAAGCGTCTTCGCCCACACACCTGGTCGCGGCCCAAACCGCTGCTGACTGTCGCTGACAAACCCGTCCTCGGTCATGTGCTGGATTTGGTCTCCACACTGCCTTCCATCGATGAGGTGGTCTTCATCATCGGACATCTCGGTGATCAAATCGAACGCTACGTCGCCGAACGGCATCCCCAGCTACCGGCACGCTTTGTAGAACAGACCGAACTCCTCGGTCAATCGCATGCCATATGGCTGGCACGCCAGGGGCTCGAAGGGCCGATGGTGATGACCTTCGTGGATACCCTCATCGAGACCGATCTCACCGGCCTTGCTGACGAACAGGCCGAAGCCGTGGCCTGGGTTCGCCAAGTCCCGGACCCACGACGATTTGGCGTTGCTCGTGTGGGTGAGGGAGGCTGGGTAACCAGGCTCATCGAGAAACCCAAGGACATGCACGAGAATCTCGCCGTTGTGGGCTTCTACTACTTCCAAGAATCCCGGGATTTGATCTCCGCCATCGACGAACAGATGAAGCGTTCCATTCAGTTGAAGGGCGAATTCTTTCTGGCAGACGCCATCAATCTGATGCTCGACGCCAGCCTCAAGCTTCGCGTACAGCAAGTGGATTCATGGCACGATTGCGGCACACCAGAAGCCCTGCTCGAGACCAATTGCTACCTGTTGGAAAATGGACGCGACAACTCCGATCAGGCTGCACAATGGGAAGGCGTTTCGATCCAACCCCCTGTGTTCATCTCCCCCTCAGCGAGTTTGCAGCGATCTGTGATCGGCCCCCATGTCTCCATAGGACCGAATTGTGTGATCGATAACGCCGTCATCCGCAATTCCATCATTGAGCAGGGAACCCGGATCCAGGATTGCACGCTTGTTGATTCCTTGTTGGGTCGAGATGTCCATGTGTCGGGAGGTTCGCATTCACTCAATGTAGGGGATCACTCGCAGATTCGATCTGAGTGATTAACCTTTAGGTGATCATCCGCTGAACGGGATGAAAGTGAGCGCCCGAGGATGAGGATGCCCATACGATGGGATCACCGTTAGTAGAAGCTCATTCCGGCTATACTTATGGCGAAAGACCCATAGCCCTGCATTGGGAGGGCTCCCGTTTATTGATCAGTGAGGTCGAAGCACGCTGGCGAGTTCCCGGCGGAAATTGTTTCAGAGTCCGCACGGAGGACGACCGCATCTTCGAGCTTACGTACGATAGGTCATCTGACGAATGGCGTATTTCGCTTCCCTAGCGGAACGCCACTAGCCATCATGCATAACATCAAAAGGAGCAAGTTCCATGCAAGATTTCGTTGCCAAACGCGTTGCCCAAGTTCCTCCGTCAGGCATCCGGCGCTTCTTCGACATCGCCGCCACAATGGAGGATGTCATTTCTCTGGGTATCGGAGAACCGGATTTCACCACACCCATGCCCATCTTGGATGCCGGGATCCGTTCACTACAACGCGGTCAAACGCACTACACCTCGAACTCAGGAATCCTCGAGCTCCGTCAGGCACTAGCTTCACATTTGGAACGCCACTATGGCATAGCCTATGATCCCGAAACGGAATTACTCATCACGGTAGGTGTCTCGGAAGCGCTTTATCTGGCGCTGACTGCCACCCTCGATCCAGGCGATGAGGTCATCGTGCCCACACCTTGCTTCGTCTCCTACCAGCCGGAGATCATCTTTGCGGGAGGGACTCCCGTTCCCCTGATGACGAGCGTGGAGCATGCGTTTCAGGTCGAAGCGGAGGTCTTGGCTGCAAAGATCACTCCGAAAACCAAGGCCCTGCTCATCGGTTATCCCAACAATCCCACCGGAGCAGTGATGACTCGTGAGCGCTTGGAGAGCATCGCCAAAGTGGCCGAGGAACATGATCTCTTGGTTATCTCGGATGAGATCTACGATCGACTCGTCTATGGTGATCATAAGCATGTCTGCTTTGCAGCCTTGCACGGCATGCGCGAGCGAACGATCACACTTGGTGGATTCTCGAAGGATTACGCCATGACCGGCTGGCGCATCGGGTATGCCGCCGCACCAGCTTCCGTTCTGGCAGCTCTGCGCAAGGTCCACCAGTACACCATCATGTCGGCACCAACAACGGCTCAGGTGGCTGCATTGGAAGCCATCGTCTGCGGCGAGGAACACGTTCAAGCCATGGTTGCTGAATATGACCGGCGTCGCAAGCTGATCGTCTCTGGCTTGAACGAATTGGGCCTTCCCACCTTCGAACCGTTGGGAGCTTTCTACGCCTTCCCCAACATCAAGGCCAGCGGAATGGATGACGAAACGTTCGCAGATCGTTTGCTCAAAGAGGAGCGCGTCGCCGTCATCCCGGGGAACGCCTTCAGCGCTGATGGTTCCTTTGTCCGCTGCTCCTACGCCACGGCTTACGAGAAAATCGAGGAGGCGCTCGAACGCATGCGCCGCTTCATGTCCCGCCATGGCTAGGAGAGGATAACGGCAACGTTCTTCACACGCTGCAGCAGCTGCGAGCATTCGGATTCCTGACCAGCATCCTCGCTGATCGTGGTCGAAGGATTGCGATCATGGACGTGGGCAAGCTATGTCCGACTTTCAAACCGTCATCGGCTTAGAGGTTCATGCCGAGTTTTCAACGCAATCGAAGATGTTCTGTGGCTGTCCGGTGGTCGACTCCACCGAGGCCGCTCCCAACTCGGCTGTGTGCGAGATCTGCACCGGTATGCCCGGAACCCTTCCGGTGCTCAATGCGCGTGCGGTTGAATTCGCCATTCGTGTCGCTCTCGCTCTGGATTGTGAGATCGCAAACACCAGCGTCTTCGCGCGTAAGAACTACTTCTACCCCGATCTCCCAAAGGGCTTCCAGATATCTCAATACAGCCTGCCTCTCGCCGAGCATGGCCATCTGACGATCGAAACGCCGGATGGGGAGAAGGACATCCGCATTCGCCGTGTCCATCTCGAGGAGGATACCGGCAGGCTTCTCCATCGGGATGGATTCTCTTTGATCGACTTCAATCGCTCCGGAGTTCCCCTGCTTGAGATCGTCAGCGAACCGGATATACATTCCGTGGAAGAGGTGAGAGCTTATGCCACGGGATTGCGTTCCATCCTGCGTTATCTGGATGTCTGCAGCGGCGATATGGAGAAGGGTGCGATACGCTTCGAAGCCAATGTTTCCGTTCGCCCCCTCGGATCTCCTCAGTTAGGAACACGGACCGAGATCAAGAACCTGAATTCCTTCCGGTCCATGGTTCGAGCCGTCTCACACGAAGTCAAGCGGCAGACTCAATTACTCTGTGAGGGAAAGGAAATCAGCCAGGAAACTTTGGGTTGGGATGTTGCTCGCGGCGTGACCGTTTCCCAACGCAGCAAGGAAGAAGCCCACGACTACCGCTACTTCCCAGAACCCGACCTGCCCCCACTGTATGTCGATGACACCTGGATCGAGAGCATACGGGAATCCTTACCCGAGCTGCCTCTTGCCCGACAAAAAAGATTGATCGTTGAACACGATCTCCCTCCCTATCAAGCCGGTATTCTAACTTCCGAAAAGGAAATCGCAGACTTCTTCGATGCAGCGGTTGAAACAGGATTGGCGCCTCCAATCAAACTGGCGCATTGGATCACAGGAGATCTGTTCTCCCTGCTGAATCAAGAGAATATCGACCTCCAGCAGAGCAAGATCACCCCGGTAGCTTTGGCGGAATTGGTATCCATAGTTGAAAGGGGCGAGATCAACCTCACCAGCGGAAAGACCGTGCTTGCAGAGGTGTTTTTCACCGGACGCGATCCCTCCAAGATCATCGCAAAGTTCTCCCTCGATCAAGTCAGCGATGTGGAGGAGATCGCACGCCTGGTATCCGAGGTTCTCAACGCCAATCCGGAGCAAGTTTCGGCCTATCTGGCAGGGAAACAGCCTCTATTTCAATGGTTCTTCGGACAGGTCATGGCAGCGGCAAAAGGCAGGGCTAATCCCCAAATCCTCCAAGAGCAGCTTGCAGCGGCTTTTCAGCAATATCAGCAATCGAGCGCTGAAGAATAATACGTACTACCCTCCGGAAATATATTTGTTCTTAATGAATGTTTCGTCGTAGTCGTAGGGATGGGGGATATGTGGATAACCGAGAAGTTCCTGTCAGGGAGTTGGATTCAAGGGGAGAATCTTGGCAGAGGTGCATCAAAGGAAGGTAATTCTCCTCGACTGTTATGCACAGGCTCTGGGGATGGATCGTGCAGGAGTGTGGACCAGGAAGTCCTCCCAGGGGCGAAACCTCCCGAAACGGGCGTGCAGAAGACAAAGGGGGATAATTATCATGGTGTTATCCACATCCTTGGAGGACTTATCCACAGGTTTCTGTGCTCTTTTCCACAGAGGATCAAGGATCCATCGGTTGTGTGAAACACAACCGATTACATGAACCCGAGACAATTGCATTAGAATACAAGCATGGACGAAAACCTTCCTTCGAAAGACCGATCACTAATCCCTCTGGGCGAAGGGGCACAGCGCATCTGGGACGATCTCCCCAACGAACTACGAGAGAAAATGAGTTCGACCCTGGATCAATTACCTGGCGATATGAAGGGTTGGAGGCGATTGATCGACCGTGCGGTCGATCATGTGCGTTTGGTTGTGGGAAGGAAGCGCATCGTTGCCATTGTGGGGCCGATCAACGCCGGCAAGTCGACTCTCTACAACCACTTCGTGAGATCGAAAACGGAGCGTGCCCGGGTCAGTGCTGTTCCGGGAACCACGCGTGAAGCGCAGCAGGCCGACGCCGGGATCTTCATGGTTGTTGACACACCGGGTGCGGATGTAAAGAAGGATATTGCGGCTGAAGAGAGGCTCAAGGCGCTGCGCGCAGCCATGCAGGCGGATGTCCTGGTGGTCATCTTCGATGCAAGCCATGGTGTTCTCCCACCGCAGCAAGAGTTGTTTGACAATTTACGTGAGCTTGGGAAACCGATGGTGGTGGGATTGAATAAGATCGATCTCGTTCGGAGGGAAGTGGGAGAGGTCGTGAACAGGGCTGCTGTGGCATTGAACATCCCGAGTGAGGAAATCGTTCCTCTGAGCGCTCTAACCGGAAAGGGTGTGGAGAAGATCCTGACTTCGGTTGCAAGCTTGGAGCCGGAGATCGTTGCCGCCCTTGGAGCGGCGCTGCCTGAATATCGCGGGGATTTGTGCCAGGTTGTGATCGCGCGTGCAGCATCGACGGCTGCTGTGATCGCCATGACACCACTTCCCTTTCTCGATTTCATCCCTTTGGTAGCGGTACAGACGGCGATGGTGATGACGATCGCTCGTATCCATGCCTACAAGATCACCCTGTCACGAGCACGCGAATTGATAGCCACATTTGGATTGGGCTTTCTTGGCCGGACGTTGTTTCACGAGCTGAGCAAGTTAGGTGGACCACCGGGGTGGATGGTCGCGGCCGCAGTGGCTGCAGGAACGACAACGGCCATGGGCTATGCGGCGGCGACTTGGTTCGAACGTGGTGAAAGACTGCAGTCGGAAGCTTTACGAAGAATCTCACGCAGGGTCAGTGAGCAACTGGTGGGACGCTTGAGAAGCCTAGGGAGCAGGAGACGTAGAAAGAGCGTTATTCGTGAGCAGGTTACGGACACACTGAGCGACTTTGCACAGCAGAATAGATCCAGCGAATAGGCTGGCATCCGCGTGAATGGAAAACAATGACCATGAAAACGATCTCCCTCCAGTTGGGAAGTGACGCCGCGAACTTGAAGCGCTCCGAAATACGAAGGCTGATCGGCCTGGCCGCTGCGCCAGGTGTCCTCTCCTGCGCAGCAGGGCTTCCTTCCGGCGAACATATCCCTGTGAATGAGTTTCGGGATTGCATGGATACCGTTTTACAGCGCGATGGATCTCGAGCTCTGCAATACGGACCGCAATATGAACCTCTGACGCAGTGGATTTTCGAGTTCATGAGGCGACGCAATGTCGATTGTGAACTCGAACAAGTGTTGATCACCAATGGAGCCCAGCAGGGATTGGCGATCATCTCGCGGTTGCTTCTGGATCGAAACGATGTAGCCGTTACGGAAGAGATCACGTTTACCGGCATTCAACAGGTGACCGCCGGCAGGGGCATCCAAGTTCGGACCATTCCCACACACCCAGACCATGGGGCGGACATGGACGCGCTCGAGAAGGCTTTGCAGAAGGAGCCCCGACCCAAGCTCGTCATCTTGATCCCGGATTTCCACAATCCTCTTGGCGTGAGCATCGTCAAGGAGAACCGCGCCAGGGCAGCTGCATTGGCAGCCGAGTATGCAGTGCCGATAATCGAAGATGACCCCTACTCTCAGTTGCGCTTCTCTGGAAAACCCCTGCTTCCCATCATTTCGCATGACCGCAGGGGGTTGGTCTTCTATCTGGGATCCTTCTCCAAGATGCTGGCACCCGCCATGCGCCTGGGATGGATCGTCGCTCCCATCGACCTGATTCCCAAGATCAGGGCGTTGCGCGAATCCCTCGATCTGGAGACTTCGGCTTTGATACAGCGAAGCGTTGCAGAATTTATCCATCGAGGGTTGCTCGAGCCGCATCTGGAAGCGATGAATGCGACCCATGGATCACGCTGCTCAGCCATGCAGAGCGCATTGGAAGAGCACATGGCCGATGTTGCAACTTGGACACATCCCGAAGGCGGGCTCTTCATCTGGGTGACACTAAAGGAAGGCATCAATTCGCGACAGCTGTTCAAGGAAGCCATCGAGCGAAAGGTTGCCTATGTACCGGGAGAGGCTTTCGCCATCCAGGGAGGCCATGAAAACACCATGCGTTTGAGCTTCTGCAATCTCACCGATGAGCAGATTCACGAAGCCATCAAGCGCTTGAGTGCGATCGTTCACGCGCAGGGGTGATGCCGTCCCTCATTCCCTGCCTTCGCCAGGATCGATTTCACGTGCAGCAATATCGCGCATAACCGAAACGCCCGGGAGAGTTTGGATTCCAAGCGGGATGGTTGTTTCTCTAGAGGGAACGAGCGTCGGGCATCAGTACGCCGGGAAGCTGACTCGTACTTTCTAAAACCAGGTTTGCACCGGCGCTTTCGAGTTCGTCCTTTTCCCCAAATCCACAAAGCACACCGATCGTCTGTGAACCTGCAGCCACTCCGGTGCGGATATCGATGGGCGTATCTCCCACCATGAGACACGCTTCGATAGGAAGCTTCATCCGTTCTGCCGCCCAAAGTAGTGGCGCAGGATGCGGTTTCGTGCGGGAGCAAGTGCGCGCGGTGGCAACGCATTCGAAGTGGGAGCGTAGCGAGAATCCGTCCAAGAAAGCATCGGTCGCATGCTGCGTTCGGGCGGTAACGATGGCCAGACGGAAGCGTTCCTGAAGCGATTCCAAGGCCTGCTGTATCCCTGGGATGAGTTTCGTTTGGTGATCATCATGGCGATGCGATCCGAGCATGCCATCCAGCATGGGCAGGATCAAATCATCAAGCCCGAGTCTGTCCGCAAGAACGACAAGGGCATTAACGGGTGTTTCAGCAGCCATGACCAAACGTCGTGCTGGAACGCTGACGTCGCGGTTGTTAAAGAAGAAACGCAGGGGGTGTAACAGACGGGTCACACGTTCGGTGAGATGCTCATCCGTGTCGGCCAGTGTGCCGTCGATATCCAAACAAAGGGCTTGGATCTTGTGAGGATCGAGGGGCTTGTTCATTGTTGAAGCACAGGGAAAGTGAAAGCTGACCGCAACGCGGTTTCAGTCGCCTCGTCTGGGGCCAGGATCCACTGCGTTTGATTGCCGCCGCGCATCAGGGATGCATAGTAAGTTTCCGTTTGCCAGACCAACTGCAGTCCGGACGCGGTGTAATCCGTGAAACGCGCATCTCCGTAATCACGCATGGCCTCGTAATATTGAGTGGCATCCTGATCGGTATCCCATGCGGCGATCAAGATGAGAGCGCTGCGATCAAGATCATCGTTATGGAAGGCGATGTACATATCGCCTCCCCAGCCTTTGGCGGCGTTACCAGCGACATCCCCAGGCAGGTATTCGGAGAGCATCATCTTCAGCTGCCATTCCCCGAGAATGTCTCGATCCATTTGGCGCCAATCCGGACCAAGCTCTGCGGCCAGATCGGGAACTTCGAGGATCACCGGAACATCGTCCGGGTAATTTTCTGGATGCAGGATCTGCTCTGTGGAAGCGGGAGGATTGTGGTAGACGTCATCTACCGCTGCCCATTGCCCCTTGAGGTGGAAATACAGTACAAATTCGAGGCCCTGGTTGTAGGGGAAGACCATGCTCTGTTGAATGAATTCGGGCGCAGTGGAGAAGACTGGGCTTTCGATGGAGGAGGTGATTTCGAGTAATTCAGCGATCTCGTCCTGGGAGGCATAGGTTCGGAGCCACTGCGTCTGCAGCAGGACGGCGTCTCCCTCGAAAAGGGCTTGGACGGCGAGGCAGCGATCGCCATTGGCTTCGCAAGACGTATCGTCGTAATGTAGATCGTCCTTGAAATCGAAGGTGTGGTCCTGAAGGAAGTGGTCGTACTCGTGAGCGTACGTAAATTGGGCCAGGATGTCGAAATCAGCGTCGCTCAGGACAGTCATGTCTTCGGTATCGTCGTCGTAGAAACCCAGGACCTGCTCGCTGTAGAGATCGAGGTAGAGCGTCCAGAGATCGAACCCGGGTTCCAAAAAACCAAACAATGCCATGACGCGGGCATCGTCAGCGGCATCCTCACTGGTATATCCTTCCGTTATTTCATCGATCACCACGCGCTGCATCTCATCCTCCGTCAGCAGCCGGCGACGTGTTGGAGCGTTTGGATACAATCCGCGTAACTCCATCACCTGTGCTTCGATGGTTTGCATCCTGGAGAGCACACCAGGAGGCAAGGCTTGAAGAGTGGGTGAAGCATCGGGAGAGGGGATGTCACTGGTTGCTGTGGGTGATGGAATGGCGGTGGGGGATGCTGTGGCATCTGGAACAATTGTCGGGATCTGCGTGGAAGGGCTTGTGGATCCTGCAATCAGATCCAGTATTTCCACGGGGAAATTGCAACCCAATGCCATGCACGCAATGATCGCAATAATCGGTACGTAGCGCGCAGTCTGTTGGATTCTACGCTTGCGAGACCTTTGAGAGCACATTGTACATCCTAGTCGATAATTTTCGTTCGGTACCTAAACTTGTCCAAATTGTAACCCCGTTCGCATCGTGCCTAAACAGGAAATTGATCCCTCCAGCCGAAGGAGAAGAGGAAGCTCTCATCTATAACTCAGGGGAGCGAGAAAGCCCGTTGCCAGAGAGATTGGTAAACCTGCAACTCCTGCTCCCATCGTTCATCGGACCAACCAAGTTCCTCTTGCACGATTCCACGAACGCGTTCTGCGAGGGACAGTCCTCCCTCGGGCAGCTGCAAACCTAAGCGCAGACGACGCAGCAGCAGGTCATCCAGGTGGACAACGCCATCGTTGCGCGCCGCCCAGCGAAGTTCCGCCCACAAGGCTGGTGTGGATTGGATGGGAGTCAGTTCTTGATCTCGAGCGGAGGAGAGCAGTTCGTGCGCATCGAGCCCATAGCGCCCGAGCAAGCGCAGAAGCAGCGAAGGTTCGAGTCCGGCGGAGGCCGGTGGTTTGTGGATTGAATCCAGAACGCGTTGCCTGGCATGTAATCTTGGGTGCCCCGGTAATTTCCTGCGCACGGCACGCAGGGCCGCCTGTGCCATCAGGCGGAAGGTCGTCAACTTCCCCCCGGTCACGGTCAGTAAACCGTTCTCCAGCCAGAGTACGTGTTCACGTGATTCCTTGGATGGATCGGCCTTTCCGGTATCAACGACGCTGCGAACACCGGAGAAAGTGCACTGCACATCCGCAACAGTGAGGTCGAGGGATGGGAAGGTTCTTTGCAGGAATTCCATCAGGTATTCGATCTCATATGGGCTGATGCGAGGATTGCGATCCATAGGTTCTTCGCAATCCACATCGGTTGTACCGACCACAATCACGCCCTGCCAGGGAAAGGCAAACACCGGGCGATGATCTGCTGGATGGAAGATACTCACAGATCGAGACAGCGGAAGTCGTTTGGCGGACAGAATCAGGTGGCTGCCGCGCAGATGCCGAAGGCGCGGACGCGCGCCGATCTGGGTCCGTAGATTATCTGCCCAAGCGCCGGTGGCGCTGATGACGACGGGCGCTTGCACCTCAGCCTGCCTGCCTTTGCCGGCTGGATCCCGATCCCGCAGCACGACTCCGCAGACCTGTCCGGAGTTCAATCTCAGCAGGTGTTCCACGCGGGCATGACTCAACGCCACGCCTCCGTCGCGCACGGCCTCGCGCAGCACGCGCAGTACCAACCGGGCGTCATCGGTCTCGGCGTCGATGTAGCGATAGCCGCCCAGGATGTTCGCGCCCTTGAGCTGGGGGCATAGCGATAGCATGCCGTCGTGGTCGTAATGCTTGTGTCCCCATTTAAGAGCGATCAAATCGTAGACCATCAAGCCAATGCCGAAGATCCATGGCGGATAACGATCATCAGCCATGTTCACCAAAAGGAAGCCCAAGGGATTGACCAATCCCCTGCCTTCGCGCAGCAGGCGTTCGCGCTCGCGTACGGACTCGTAGGTGAGTCGGAATTGGCCATTGCTCAGGTAGCGGAAACCACCATGGACCAGCTTCGATGAGCGGGATGAGGTTCCGGAGGCGAAATCGCCAGCTTCCACCAGGAGGGTCTTCAAACCCGCGCGCGAGGCTTCGCGCAGGATGGCGGAGCCTGTAATCCCCCCACCGATTACGATCAGATCCCATGGCTGATCCAACTGGGACCAGATACGATCGCGCCAGCCTCTATCCCACATGGTTTCTCTCGAAAGTATTCATGATTTCTTCTCGTCCCGCAGCAGGATACCCGGGTTCAGCAACTCCTCCGGATCGGTCTCCCGAACGAGCGCGGAGAGCATGTCCATGCCCACGGGACCTTTCTCAGCCGTCAGGTAGGGTGCATGGTCGCGACCCACGCCGTGCTGGTGGCTGATGGTGCCTCCCTGTTTGACGATCACCTCGCTGGCGAGGGTCTTCAGGGTCAGCCAATTGGAGAACGTTGCATCGGGATCTGCAGATCGAGGGAACAGGTAGGTGAAGTATGTGCTCGCCCCGCTGCGATAGATGTGCGAGAGATGAGCGAATGCAAGCACGTGCTCTCCTTTGGGAGCCAATTCCTGGCGCAGAGCCTGGCGTACGAGATCGACGGTTGCCGCCACGCTTGCCCAGGGGACGGCGGTCTCCAGGGTATCGAGGGCGTAACCGTGTTCCCAGAGCGTGTTGCGCAAGTAGGGCGTGTGGAAGCGGGATTTGCGCCACATCTTACCGATCATTGTACCGGTGAATAACCCGCCGTGCCGCCGTGCAAGTGCCGTGGCTTGACGAATGGCAGTCCTGACCTTGCGCGGAGATCCTGTCGCGCCGATCAGCAGCAGACAGAGCGGTTCGCCGTAGCCCAGGGCGCGCAATCCCAGGTCTGCAAGGGCCACCAGGCGTTCACGGCCTGACAGGATCAGCGTCGTCTGGGTCTCCATCTTGTCGCTCAAACGCATCATCGAGAGGGGAACCTCTGCTTGTGCGATGGAGCGAACGGCCTCCACGCCCGAAGACCAATCACGGAAGAACAAGGCATGGAATTGTTCCGCCTCCGGAAGCGGACGGACGTAGATCGTGGCCCGTGTGATGACGCCTAATCGACCTTCGGAACCGAGAATCACGTGACGCAGATCCGGGCCGGCCGCGCTGGCGGGGAAACTTGGCAGATCCAATGGTCCCTGCGG
>DUET01000050.1 GCA_011192015.1 Anaerolineae bacterium | reverse complement strand
CCCATCGAGTGGCCACACACATGAGCTCGATCGACCCCTATGGCATCCAGCAGATGGATCCCGTACTCACTCAATTTGGCAATGCTGTATTCGCCGGCGACATCCGGCGTTTCCCCATGCGCCGGCAGATCACAGGCGATCATTTGATACTCGCGGCTGAAAGGGGCGATCTGAGGCTGCCACATGGCCCTGCTGACAAGGGCGCCATGCAGGAGCAGCAGCGGTTCGCCGGAACCTGCAACTTCGCAGCTGGAAGGCGTCATCTCAAGCCGGTCCTAACTGGCTGCCCAAAGACTCGCTCCCTTCTGGGGTCTCTGGACAGGCCGCATAGCTGGCATTAAATCCCGAAGAGGAGCCAGGCGCAAGCGATGGACGGGCTGATTATGCCGAGTTTTTCTCAGAACCTCTGATCGGCGTTTTCATCCAAACAGGGATTTCTTGAATCCAGGGATGATCCGAAGCAGAACCCGCAACCTGCCTTCGTCTTTTTTTATTTGTTGTATGACGAGGAGTTCTTGACATTGCGCCCGGGGGATCGGGCGCTCCAAGCTCAGTATGAAACCTCGTACTTGCCACCGCTCAGATCGGCGACCTGGCCCAGGTTGATCTCGTCCACCACGCCTACGATCACAGCGCGGATCGCGCCGGGATCGAGGCCCAAGATCTGGCGCGCGCCGTTGCCCTCGTCGATGACCATCACCGTGTCGCCCGGTCCGGCCTGCACCACGTCCACGGCGATGTCGTAATAACCGGTCTCCTTGCCCTCCAGATCGAGCTGATCGACGATGAGCAGCTTGCGCGATTCGAGATGATCGATCTTGATCGTGGCCACCACCGTGCCGATCACCTTGCCGATGTACATCTCAAACCTCGTCCTTGGGCGGGAGATCATTCTCACCAGCAGTCTGCTCGGGTTTGCGTTTATTGGAAACCGATTCCTCAGGTACGGCTTTCCTCTTCGTCGTGCGCTTCTTGGCTGCGGGTTTCTCAGTCGCGGCCTTCTCAGAGTCGATCTTCTCGGCCGTGGGCTTCTTCGGAGCAGGTTTCTTCACCGTAGATTTTCTGGGTGCGGGCTTCTTGGATGCGGATTTCTCAGTCTCAGGTTTCTTCGGCGCAGGTTCCTCAACCTCGGACTTCTCGGGCTCGTGCTTCTTGGGCGCAGGCGGTTTGGGCGGGAAATGCCATTTGGCCGTGGGCTGCTCGCGTCGCGCGCCGTGTTCCACGTCCACCTCATCGATGATGCCCGTGATGGCCAGATCGACGGGTACGAAGACCTCCGGCAGCGCCTGGGCGCCCTCCCGGCTGGCAACCATGAAGACCAGCTCGCCGGGTCCCGCCTGCTGCGTGGCGTCGGCGGCGACCACGGCCCGGCCCTTGGGCTTCAAATCCTCGTCCAACGGCTGCACGACGAGGAACTTGATCCCCTCCAGGTCCTCGTATTTCCGCGTCGTGACGACGGTTCCGATCACGCGCGCGAACTTCATAGCTGATCGATCACCCGGGCGCGGAAGCGGGTGGCATCACCGACGTTCTCCCACATCTCGCGATGCAGCTGCGGGATCACCACCTGGCGCACCAGCAATTCCGGTCGCTCCAAGACGCTCACTCCGATCTCGACGGCGGCTTCGACATCCGCCACCACCCCCGAATAGAGCACGATGCCCTTGCCGCCCAATCCATCCGCCAGGCGCACCTCGACCAGATGCACCTCGGCGCCCTTGACGCCCGCATCGGCGGCGTGGATGGCGGCCGCCACGGTAGTGGTTTCGATCACGCCCAGCGAATCGATCGCTTCGGGGATGCGCCCGCCGCCGATGGCCTGCACCACCCCGGGATGCACGTTGGGCAGGAAGATGAAATCCACCAGCGCCGAGCCGCCCACCAGGCGACCAGCCTCGAGCGATTCCTCGACATCGGCGGTCAGCCCGCCGATGAGCACCAGGTACTTGCCCGGCTGCACGGTGCCGGACTTGATGACCTCGATCGGGGCGCGCTTGATCATGGCGTCTGCGGCCTCGATGCCTGTGGCGATGCTGCTGAATTCGATGAGTGCCAGCGCTGGATCAAACATGGTTCAATTCCGTCCCGCCATCCCCGGCGGTCTACACGATGCGGAAATGATCCTTCAGCACGCAACGTCGGATGCGGCTGAAGCTGATCGGATTGGTGATGCCCTCCCCTGTGGGGCTGGCGATGGTGAACGAGCAGAAACCCTCGCCGCCGTGACCCAGCCCGGCATAGGAGGGAGCGTTCTTGACAAAGATGCTGCAGTGCAGCTCGCGCGCCATGCGGCTCAGGTTGTCCAGATTCTTGGAGTGCATCACGGCCGTATGCCGGAAGCCGTGCTCGGAGCGCTTGGAAAGGTCGATGCCTTCATCAGCGCTGCTGACGCGCGCCAGGGGCATGATGGGCATCATCTGCTCCGAGTAGATCAGCGGATGGTCGCTCTCGACCTCCACCACGATCAGGCGCACCTCGTCGCCAACCTCGATGCCGATCTCCTTGAGCAGCACGTTGGCGTTCTT
>DUET01000005.1 GCA_011192015.1 Anaerolineae bacterium | reverse complement strand
GGCTTGAACCCAGGAGCAGAAAATGAAGAAGCAATGGTTCCCCATCCTTTGGATCATTGTAATGATCCTGTCCGGCTGCAGCGCAGCACCGACTCCCCAACCCACCATCGTGGTCGATGCTCAAATCGAGGCGCGCATGGAGCGGGTCGAGCAGGGGCTGATCCCCATCACGATGCAGGGAGAGATCGAGTCCTGGGAACCCCAGGGCCTCCTCGATCGCATGCAACACTACCAGGTGCCGGGGATCGGTATCGCTGTGATCCAGGACTTCCAGATCGAGTGGGCCAAAGGCTACGGCGTGCTCAGGGAGGGAGGTGCAGACCCGGTTACCACCGAATCCCTCTTCCATGCCGGTTCGGTTGCCAAGCCCGTATCGGCCGCAGCAACTTTGACGCTGGTGGAGCGTGGGCTCCTCGATCTTGATGCCAACGTGAATGGTTCGCTGCAGTCCTGGCAGGTTCCAGATAATGAATTTACCGTTGACGAGAAAGTCACCCTCCGCCGGTTGTTGAGTCACAGCTCGGGCATCCAGGATGGTTTTACGAATCGTTCGAGCAGCGACTCCATTCCCACATATGCAGTTCCCGCAGGGGAGGTTCCAACCGTCACCCTTCAAGAGCTGCTGGATGCTGAGCATAGTGTGGATGTCGACGAACGCACGCGTGTGACGACGGTTCCCGGCGCGTCCTATCGCTACGCCAATGCGAACTATGCCATCCTCGAGCTCCTCATTACGGATGTCCTTCAACAACCCTATTCCGAGTTCATGCATGAAACCGTCCTGGAGCCCTTGGGAATGACATCGAGCACCTTCGAACAGCCCCTCCCGGGGGATCTCCGCAGGCGGGCCACCACGGAGCACGACAGCATGGGACATCCCATGGAAGGAGAGCGCCTTCATTTCCCCTTTTTGGCAGCCGGCGGATTGTGGACCACATCTTCGGACCTGGCTGTTTTCGCCGTGGAGATCATGAACGCCTACCAGGGGATGTCGGACGCATTGCTGGATCCGGCCTTCGTGCAGGCCATGGTCGCGCCGCAAATCGCCACGCTGGACAATGCCTTCGGCCACAGCTATGGTCTGGGTTTTCACTTGGGTGGAGAAGGGCAGGACCTGCTGCTCTTCCATACCGGGGGCACATGGGGTTCCACCTGCTTGATCTGGTTGTACCCGGAACGAGGTCAGGGGGCCATCATCATGACCAATTCGGCAAGTTGGGAAGGGGCCATCCGCTTCGAGATTCTCATCAGCCTTGCCATGGAATACGGATGGCCCCTCGCGGTCCCAGGCTCATGAGCCGTGGATGGGTTGTGTGGATGGTAGGGGTGGGTCCCATGAATTCCTGAGAGGAAATCCTTGGGCCCCACTCTCTCACTCTGAGATCCTGTGCCGGATTCGACATGCAGGGTCGATCGTTGAAAATAGTTACTCCAAGTTCCCTGCGGTTGTAAGCTCTTTTAGTTGTGTTCCAGGGGGGAGAATCTACACCGCAACCGGCAGCCTGCCGTTAGGGAGATCGACAACCAACAGGCTACCCCTTGCAAACGATATGCCAACCAAGACAGATCCAAGGAGAAAAACCTGATGAGAGGTTACAGCTCAGAAGATTTCATGAAGGTACGTGATTTCCTGGTGGACACATACGCCACCTTCCAACGTCCCTACAACTGGACGATCGAACGGTGGAATTTCTCCATCTCGATGGCACGCATCATGAATGGGGTTTCTCTGGAGGCCTACGAGTCGCAGATCGCCGTCTGGGAGCGCGATGAGGAGATTGTGGCCGTGGTGACGGCGGAGGGGGAGAACGACGGCGAGGCGTTTTTCCTCGTGGAGAACGAACAGATCCCCGACGACATCCTGCAGGAGATGTTTGCGTTCTGTGAAACCCATCTCGGCAAGGAAAAGGATGGCAAGCGCATTATCTATCTGAGAATACCGTTGGAAAACACACGCGCAGAAGAACTCGCCCTGAATCTGAACTACGCCAAACAGTCCTGGATCGAATCCGTATCGGAACTGAGTCTGGACCAGGAACTTCCTGTTGAACTTGCCGAAGGATTTTCGTTCAAGCGAGGGGATCAGGTAACGCATGTCGAAAAGGGCGAGGCGCATGCCAGGGCGTTTGGGTACTACGATGAGACGCTGTACCGCGAACGCTCGCCGAAGGGGTATCAGGCGATATCCGAAACGCCCGATTACCGACCCGACCTCGATCTCTATGCGGTGTCTCCGGATGGTGACATCGCCGCGTTTACGACGATGTGGTACGACCAGCGGAATCGCATCGGGATGCTCGAGCCGGTGGGAACCATTCCTCAATATCGGAAACTGGGATTGGCGCGCGCCTGCATCATGCAGTTGGTCAACCAGGTGAACCAGGAAGGCGGGTCGAAGGTCTATGTCGGATCCGGGGATGACTTCTATCAGCGCATCGGTTTTCACGCCAGGGAATTGTATGGCGTGTGGGTGAAAGAAGTAGCTGTTTGATTCGGGCATCAGGTTTTGCGAGCATCATGGGAGGGGGTCATGAAATTTGGTTTGAGCATTCCAAACAAAGGGATCTACAGTGACATTCATCTGATTGTCGAGTTAGCCCAAATGGCGGAAGAAGCGAAATGGGACGGCTTCTACCTCTGGGATCATGTGGCCGGGCCGGCAAGGACGCCATTTATCGACCCCTGGATTTGTATGGCAGCCGTAGCGGTGCAAACGCGAAACATGCGTTTGGGTGTCATGGTGACTCCTCTGTCGAGGCGAAGGCCGTGGAAGGTGGCGCGCGAAATTGTCGCCCTGGATCGTTTATCGGAAGGGAGAATGCTCTTAGGGGTGGGGCTGGGTTATTTCCGAAACAAGGAGTTCAAGGTGTTTGGAGAAGTAGATGATCCCAAAGTCCGGGGAGATATGCTGGATGAGGGTTTGGAAATCATTGCGGGTTTACAGAGCGGAGAAAAATACTGTTTTCAGGGAGAACACTATCAGGTAGCTGGAACCGTGTTTCGACCGATCCCCATACAATCTCCCCGAATTCCTGTGTGGGTCGCAGGAATGTGGCCCAACAAACGGCCCTTTCGGAGGGCTGCTCGATGGGATGGTGTGATACCGATGGGAAAGGGGAAGGGGTATGCTTCCTTATCGCCTGCTGACATCAGAGAGATCAAGGCCTTCATCATGAAACACAGGAAGCGTGATGAGCCTTTTGATCTTTGCCTGGGCGGCCAAACAACAGGAGAGAGCCTTGCTGAAGATCGGTCGATGATTGCGCCATACCAGGCTGAAGGGCTGACATGGTGGATCGAGAGCATACCCCCCACGCAGTTGTCTTTGAAACAGGCCCAAAAGAGAATACGCGTCGGTCCACCTCGTTAAGAGACGGAAGAGAAGAAGCGTCTGGAATTTCGTAGTGCATCTGTGTTCCTCTCACCTCGGCGGTCCGAGTGCACAGGGGCATCAGCATCGTGAGAGGAAGTACGGCAGCGGCGGCGACGCGCCGCCGTCGCTTGATACCCTTCCCCGTGCCAGTCACACCTTTACACTGAATTTCAGTTGCTCCAGGCGCCCTGCTGTTGTAAGCTGTTCAAGTCGTGATCCAAGGGGGTGTTTGCCGGAGACTTCCACTTTCAACCAATCCGAAAATGAGCATACTCGCAGGATTCTGCGCCAAGGGATCGCAGTTCCTTCACCATCGCGTGCCGATTGGAATGTTGCTGAGGAGGAAATTCTGCATCGATGACCGAGGCCACCTGCTGGAAAGGTAATGGTTGTGGACATTGAAGCATTCAAAGTTTTTATAAAGGGGAAGAAGAAGCCCGCCAATACGATCAACAGTTACATGAGATCTCTGGAATTCTATGCGGACTTCCTCCGATCTAACCAACAGGTCGGTTCCCCTGATGAAGCCGGCCCTACCAACGTGAAAGCCTTTGTAACCTGGGGAACGGCAAAGGGTGAAAATGTCTACCGGCACTTCTGGGCGATCAGGATGTATTACGAGTTCAAAGAGCTGGCCACCATGGTGAACACGGTCCAGGAATGGATGGAATACCTGCAGAACGAAACCCGGAAGCTGGGAGAATTCCCGAAAGTCGATAAGGACAGCGTCAAGAAGCTGTCCGTAGTGGGCTTGAAAACCGTCAATCAGTTCCTGAAAGCCGCCAATACACCTGCGAAGCTGGCAGCCATAACTGATCAATCCGGCGCTACTCGTGAGGCGGTATTGGAGCTTTTCAAACTATCGCAATTATCACGGCTGCCGGGGTTGAAGAAAGTGCGCGGGCGATTGTTTTACGAGGCCGGATTGGACACACTGGAGTCCATCGCCGCCCTGGAGCCCGAAGATATTCATAGCATTCTAAAAGACTTCGTGGAGAGAAGCGGGTTTGAGGCCAGCGTGCCGACCACGGACGAAGCCGAGGTCGCCGTAAGGATGGCCAGGTTCATGCCCGCGAATTTGGCCGATTGAGGAGCGGCCAGGTCCCCCTACTTCTGGGCCTGACCGCTTGCGCCATGGATTTCCCGCGGTAATTCGGAATGTCTCGTTTCATGATGGGGTGGTCGTATCAGCGGCAGGTCCACCAGGCACCCATGGAAGGATGACGCATGGTCCAAGATGGACGAAGATGGCTCAAATCCCCGATCAATTCACCGGAAGATCTCGTGGAATCGGATCAGCAAAAGGGACTGGAAGCGCCTTCGATCCAGAAGCCCTATCCCAGCGATGCGGCGTTGGTCGATCTCGTCACTCCGGAGGCATTTTCCCTCGGAGATACGTCGCTGGTCGCTGCCCTCAGGGAGCGCAAAAGCCGAAGGCAGTATGCTGATTCCGCGCTGACGCTGGACGAGTTCTCCTTTCTGCTCTGGGCTGTTCAAGGGGTGCGTCGCGTGAGCGAGAAAGTACCGGTCAGCTTTCGCACGGTTCCGGCAAGCGGCGGCATTCATCCCTTCGAAACCTACCTGGTGATCAACCGGGTGGAAAACCTGGATCCCGGGCTGTATCGATATCTACCGGTGGAGCACAAGCTGCTCAGGGTGGGTCCGGTGGATCCTGAGTGGCTGGAGAAGCTCGTCTTCGCCTGTCGGGGGCAGGCGTTCGTGAGGAAGAGCGCTGTGGTTTTCATCTGGACAGCCGTTCCGTACCGAACCGAATGGCGCTATGCGAACGAAGCCCACAAGGGAATCGCGCTATCATCGGGGCACGTATGCCAGAATCTCTATCTGGCCTGCGAAGCGATCGGCGCTGGAACTTGCGCCATCAGCGCCTATGCACAAGATGCAATGGATTCCCTGCTGGGCGTGGATGGCCGGGATGAATTTACCGTGTACATTGCCCCTGTGGGGAAGGTGGCAGAATAATTCCTCACGCATCTCGAGGCCGAATGCCTGCCGAAGGATCATTCGACCCAACAATCAAAAGGGATGTAAACGTGGCAGATCATCAACCCATCGCACCGTTTGACTGGTTCGCACATCAGTTCACATCCGGACGCCGCGAGGAGTTCATCGCAAAGCTCTACCCTCACATGCAGGAATACCTGAAACCGGGGGATCGAGTGGTGGACCTTTGTTGCGGGGCCGGCTCCATCACCCTCTTCCTGGAAGAGCAGGGCGCGCAGATCATCGGCATCGATCTGGCGCCGGGTCTGATCGCCCTGGCGCGTGAGGAAGCCGACCGCCGGGGAGCGAAGGCCGATTTCATCCAGGCCAGTGTCCTGGACTACCCGCTCGGGGAAGGGATCTATGACCTGGCGGTAAGCTTCGGCAATGCGGTCACCGATTTTCCCCATCCGAGCTTCCCGGGGTTCCGGGATCGGGTTTGGGAGGCTTTGAAGCACGGAGGGTACTTCATCCTCGAGCACATCGACGGCCTGGAGAGAGTCGCCTTCATGCGCGAGCCCAGAGAGGTGATCGAACAGGGTGTGGACAGCCAGATCGTTCGCCGTTTCGTCGGGTACGATGCTGCGGATGGCACCTACAAGATGGAGTACCATCGCCTGTCCACGGATGAGAAGGTCCTGTGCACGGAGTATGTTTACATTGGCCCGTTGATCCGGCTGCTGATGGAACCGAGGTTCGAGTTTGTGCGATCGATTCCGTTGCAGCACAGCTTCATGGATGTGTATGCCAAGCGTTGAACGGAT
>DUET01000049.1 GCA_011192015.1 Anaerolineae bacterium | reverse complement strand
GACGATCCAGTATGCCCTGGGGCAGCAGCTGGATGGATCGTGGTGGAAATCCCCGCTTTCCCTGGACGATCTGAACTTCGATTCCCCCTACAACACATACCTGTATCCGAGCCTTCCCCCTACCCCGATCTGCAATCCCGGATTGGAGGCGCTGCGGGCGGTGGCCAACCCCGCGGAGACCGAATATCTCTACTTCCGCGCCCTTTGCGACGATTCGGGACGCCACGCCTTCGCCAAAACATACGAGCAGCACCAACAGAACAGCTGCCCGTAGCGATACGCACAGCGTGGTTTCGATCGGGCAGCTGGTTTCTTCCCTTAGAAGGTTGGATTCAATCAGTGCTCCACTTTGGAGACGGACCAGAATTCGTCATCCCTCATTTCGGTGGCCAGGCTCTCCAACCAGTAGTTCCAGAGATAGAAGTGGCCGCCTTCGAGAGGTTCTAGATTTCGACCTCGGGTGACCACGATGTGATCCGCCGACATGCCGGCAAAATAGGTCTCTCGGTCCTCCCAATGCCGTCCCCACGTGGCATCCATAGGCGCCCAGCCGATGCCGGGCCAATAGACTTCCGACCAATCGTGTTTCACATCCCCTTCGCTGTATTCGCCTAGATAGTAGACCACGCCCTCAAGGAATCTTGCCGGTATACCTCCAGCTCGATTCAAGGCAATGAACACATCCGAAAACTCGGTGCAGTCGCCGCCGCCCTCGCTCAAAGCCCACAACGCTCCCAGGTCGCCGGGATTGTACGCCAGGTAGGTCAGGTTGCTGGTCACATAATCGTAGTAGGCGCGGGTTTTGGCGCACAAGGTGTCCAGCCCCTGCCCCAACTGCGCCGCCAGCGCAACGATCTGTGGGTCGTTCGATTCGATGTACGTCACCGGCTGCAGGTAAGCGTCGATGACTTCCCCCTGGCAGGCTGACCATGCGTAATGCAGCTCATAGACCCGGATCTGGTAATGGAAGGCCACAGTCACTGATTCCCAGGGATCGATGTCGTAGAACTCAAAGACGGCAAACTCGTTTCCGAAATCATCGACGATGCGCGGAAGCATCTCCCCGGGTGTGGCTTCGAACGAAAGCACATCCTGCGTGGGTGGATGATCCAGTATGACCGCAATCTTGATTTCCAACTTACTCGCCCTGCCCGGTCCAAGATTCGTGATTGTAAGCGAGTTACGCACGTCATAATCCTGGCTGTTCGTGATCGTGGGTGTCGTGAAAAGAAGAGGCTCGGTTGTAATGGTTGGAAACGCTGGTTTCGCCGTCGGAGGCACAGAAGTGTAGGTCGGGGCTGCCGGCTGTGTTGCGACGGGGATCGTGATCGTTGGAAGGCAGGCCAGAAGCAGCGCCGTGATGACCAGCGTGAAGAAGATCCGGCGAGACACAGGGGACCTCCGATATGGAATACGGTTGCTGAGAATCCTTGCCGCGCTTAATAACATACGCTTGGCTCAGTGAGTGACCAGTATACTCGCGAACACCGACCTTTCGTATGCATTCCCCCCGGATGGAACGGCCCGGACCGCCGAATGCGGGCGGATTAACAGGAAGTTCTAACCGGATACACTAAACGAGCCAAGATCATGGGTTGGCGCCCCAGATGAGATTGCGCGAGAATGGAAGCGAGGGTGGGGCTTTCCAATGTTGTGGAAACAGAATCCCGATCCCCAACCGTAGAGGTTCTCCCAATTCTGGATCCGCTAGCGAAACAGGGAGGAGCACCATGAGCAAGGATCGAATCTGGTTTGGCATTCCGCGCTCGAATCAGGCGCGTGTCTTCTTCATCCTGCTGGGATTCACGCTTGTCCTGATGATCAGCCTGCAGGTCATCGGTGGACCCCTTCAGACAAATGCTGCTCCTTCAGGGATCATCTCCTATGAGCTGGCGGGAAGTCTGGACAATGCCTGGGCCATGCTGAATTCCTGGGGATCAGAGGGCCAGGTTTTCGCGGCCCTGTCGCTGGGTCTTGACTACCTCTTCCTTGTGGCCTACTCGATCACGATCGCCCTGGGCTGCCGCATTGTGGCTAGCAATCTTCATCCTCGATTTGGTTTCCTGATTCGGCTGGGCATCCTGCTGTCCTGGGCGCAATTCCTTGCCGCGCTCCTGGACGCTCTGGAAAACTACGCCCTGATACGCATTCTGTTGGGATCCGAGAATGCGCTCTGGCCTCCGACCGCTCTGTGGAGCGCCGTTCCCAAGTTCATAATCGTGGTCCTGGGTATCGTCTACATCCTGGCTGGAGCGATAATGACCCTGATCCCGAAAAATCGCTCCGTACGGGCAAGTCCTTAAACACGCTGCACCTGAAACGTGGTCTTTGGATTCGCGTTGGGGGTTGGTCCAGTTAGAAAGGATCAAAATGAACTGCTGACAAGAACTCAAGATCATCTGAGGAGGAGAGAGATGAGGAAATTTCGCCCCTCACCCAGGAACGCCGTCAAGGAAATCATTGTGACGCCCTTTACCCCGTCGAGACGGATCCTTTTGGTCTGGATCTGCCTGCTGCTGGCCTTTCTCGCATGCACGCCAATCACGATCATTTCAGAAGACGATCTCCTCAAAACGGAAGTCGCAGAGAGCTTACAGGAGACCTTGCGCGCTGGAGGGGAGCCACCTACAGCCACGACCGAAGCCCCCCCTATCGAATCATCACCGACCATGACACTCACGCAAACTCCTACGCTCACACTGACACCCACCGCCACGGAATCGCCCTGGATCGAGGGAAGCGTGGAACGCGCCCCCTACGACCCGGCGGCCGGCTTGGGGCCACCAGATGTGCACGATGATTTCTCCGGAACCAACCCCGAATTCGAGCTGGACAACGCCTCCGGAGTGGCGCATGGGTGGTACCAAAACGGGCGATACAACATCACCTATCCCACTCGCGGCTGGTGGACCTGGTACAAGGGCTCGACAGCACTGACCAACTTCTATGTTGACATCGTGGTCTACAACGGGGACCAATGTGTCGATCGTGATGCCGGCGGTTTGCTCTATCGCTACTATCAGATCGTTGATTTTGGCCTGCTCTTCGGCGTAACCTGCGGAGGTGGGTATTTCCTCGGAGTCACCGGTGGCCCAGGGCCACTTGGTGAAGTTTGTTATTACGATACCTCCATAATTGACTGCAGCGGAATGTGGGATCACCCTACGAGTGAATACATCGATGCTGGACCCGGTGCAGCAAACCGCATTGGCGTAAAGGCGCTCGGGCAACAGATCTCACTGTATATCAACGGGCATCAAGTCGAAAGTATGGTCATACCCTCGGGCTACGTGTTCGCCGGGAATTTCGCCCTATACCTGGGAGCCGGCCAACGAGATAACGCCAGCGTTAGCTTCGACGATCTGAGCATCTGGTTCAATCCATGATTGCATCTTTGTACGAATTCGATCGCGGAGCGGTTAAAAGGATCAGACAGGGCTGGTGGTTATCTGTTATCAGCCCGCAAACTTGAACATCACAAAGGTCCGTTGAAGGATAAAGTAGGAACCAAAGGAGAAGGAAGATGCGTCGAATACAGGAATCCGTGGCCCGTATGGCTGCATGGTTTGTCAGGAAGCCTGGCAGGGATGTGAGAAATATCACGCTGATGTCGCTTTGTTTGATGCTTGCTTTTCTCGCATGCACACCGACCACCACGATCTCAGATGAGGATCGAATAAAAACGGAGGTGGCGAGGAGCCTGCATGAGACCCAGGTCGCTCTAGGAGAACAACCTCCAGCCACTACCGAAGCTCCTCCCCTTGAAACACCAACCGCCACGCCTACGCTCACGCCTACGGAATCGCCCTGGATCGAAGGCAGCGTGGAACGCGCACCTTATGATCCGGCCGCCGGATTGGGGCCACCCGATGTGCACGACGACTTCTCCGGCAACAATCCCGAATTCGAACTGGATAACGCATCCGGCGTAGCCCATGGATGGTATCAGAATGGACGGTTCAACATCACCTTCCCCACCCAGGGATGGTGGACCTGGTACTCAGGCTCAACGGATTTGACGAACTTCTACGTCGATGTCGTCGTCTACAACGGAGACCAGTGCGTCGATCGTGATGCAGCGGGGTTACTCTACCGCTTTCAGAAATTTGCGGATTATGGTTTCCTGTTCGGTGTCACCTGTGGAGGCGGTTACTTCATAGGGATCACCGGAGGACCAGGACCTGCGGGTGTAGTCTGTAATATCCTCGATCCTGCGCTTACAGGTCCCTCTACGGTTGACTGCAGCGGGATGTGGGGACATCCCACGAGCGAATACATCGATGTTGGCCCTGGTGCAGCAAATCGCATCGGCGTCAAGGCACTTGGGCAGGAGATCACCTTCTACATCAATGGTCACGCTGTCGACAGCATATCCCTGAATCCGGTCTTCACGATCAGTGGGAACTTCGCCCTCTACCTGGGAGCTGGTCAAAGGGATGATGCCAGCGTCAGCTTCGACGATCTGAGCGTTTGGTTCAACCCCTGATCGTGTCTTGGTACGGCCTCTATCATGAAGCAGTGAAAGGATCATCCCGGGCTGAGGGTCATGCAATTTCGGAAAGGAGAACTGCAACTGAAAACTCGGCAGCAGGAAGAAAAGGAGGAGAAAGATGCTCCGCATACAGAATTCCTTGGACCGCATTGCCGCATGGTTCGTCGGAAAGCCCATGAGGGCTTTGAGAAGCATCACGTTGGCATCGATCTGCCTGCTGTTTGCCTTTCTCGCATGCACATTAGGGTCGACTACGGAACCACCGGATCAACAACCAACCGTGACGAGCGAAGCCGATCCGACAGCAGAGCCGCCGTCCGATGAACCAGCGACACCGGAAACACCAACCCCCACCGAATCTCCCTGGATCGAGGGTAGCGTGGAACGTGCGACGTACGATCCGGCATCCGGATTGGGTCCACCGGATGTACACGATGACTTCTCCGGTACCAAACCCGAATTCGAGCTGGACAACACGTCGGGTGTGGCCCATGGGTGGTATCAAAACGGACGTTTCAACATCACGTTCCCCACCCGCGGTTGGTGGACCTGGTATTCGGGCTCAACCGAGCTGACCAACTTCTATGTCGACGTCGTGGTCTACAACGGCGATCAATGCGCCGATCGCGATGCTGGCGGGTTGCTTTACCGGTTTCAGCAATTGTACGACATGGGATTCCTGTTCGGCATCACCTGCGGAGGTGGCTACTTCAGCGGCTACTCCGAATGGCCGGGCGCCACAGGACCGGTTTGTATCTTCCTGAACTCCGTACCGACGTCCATGAGTGATCTGGACTGCAGTGGACTGTGGACCCACCCCATAAGCGAATACATCGATTCAGGTCCAGGCGCAGCCAACCGAATTGGTGTCAGAGCACTCGGGCAGCAGATCACACTGTATATCAACGGTCATCATGTAGACAGCCTTATCCTTCCGCCGTACATCACAGTCAGTGGTAAATTCGCCCTTTATCTGGGTGCCGGCCAGGCGGATGACGCCAGCGTCAGCTTCGACGATCTGAGCATCTGGTTCAATCCTTAATGGCAACATGAAACCCCTGCTGGCTGCGTCAGCTTGGGAAGAACATCCTATGCAGTCCATGTTTATGCGCTGATCATGTCCATGTACAATCGAATCCGGGAAACGACTGGTTTTCTACAAGGAGGACAGATCGATGCCAACACCGCATAAAACTCGATCAGGCGTCATGCGGAACCTCAACGTCCAACCGAGAAGCCCAGCAAGCAGGGTCATGCTTGTGTGTTTCTGCATCATGCTCACCTTCGCGCTTGCATGCTCAGCATGCGGTGGAGGAAGCGAACAGCGTGCTTCCCACGATCCAGCCAACGAATGGGGTTCACCGGATATCTACGATGATTTCTCCGGAACCAATCCCGAATTCCAGCTGGACAACCCTGCAGGCGTTGCTCACGGATGGTATGCCGATGGACGCTTCAACATCACATACCCCGCCAAAGGCTGGTGGACATGGTACTCGGGCTCCTCTTCAGCGATGAATTTCTACGTCGATGTTGTAGTCTACAACGGGGATCAATGTCTTGATCGCGACGCTGTGGGATTGCTCTACCGCTACATCCAAGGAAGTGATTCGGGTTTGATGTTCGGCGTGACTTGTGGAGGCGGCTACTTCAAAGGACTCACTGGGTGGTTGGGCGCTGGGAATGGAGTATGTTTGTTCACCAATGCCAATCCCTCGGGGCCCACCGACTTGGATTGTTCTGCGATTTGGGAGCACCCGACGAGCAGCCACATCAACGATGGGCCAGGCGCAGCAAACCGCCTCGGTGTCCTGGCTCAAGATAACCAGATCACGATGTACATCAACGGCCACGAAGTCGATAGCATAACGATCTCACCAACGGTTCCGCAATACGGAGAATTCGCGCTCTACTTGGGATCTACACAACCCGACAACGCCAGCGCCAGCTTCGATGATTTCAGTGTTTGGCTCGAACCGTCAGAAGGTCCCTAAACCGTCCTGCTCGAAGATGGGAAAAATCAGTTCCACTTCACGGCAGTGGATGGTTCCCAATTCTAGAATCTGATCAAACATCCATCAGGCATAAGTCACCGCAATGGCTGTGGAAGCGTGGTACCGCACGTCGTGTGGATGAATGCCGCACGCGAACGCGCTCCGGCATGGAGCAGAAAGGCTTCAGGCAAGATCGATACGTTCTGGAACGGAAGAAACTCCCGGGGATACGAAGCCGTGATCATCAAGATACCGAAAATTTTTTCCCGGCGCGTGATAGAACTCCATGGTCGGGTTGGAATCGAGTGGTTGAGTCGTCTCCCTTCGATGCTCGATGAATGTTCGGAACGATGGTCATTGGCGATCGAACCTCCCTTCGAGCCGCTGTCATACAACTATGTTGCACCAGCCACCTTGCCTGACGGACATGGCGTTGTTCTCAAAGTTGGCGTCCCCAATCCCGAACTGCTGACAGAGATCGAAGCCCTACAGATCTTTAATGGCCGAGGCAGCGTGCGCCTGCTGGACGCCCGTCCCGAGCAGGGCATCCTGCTCTTGGAGCGACTGAAGCCGGGCGAGTCTCTGACGGCTGTATCCGACAACGAGAAGGCAATTTCGGTCGCAGTGCGCGTGATGAAACAACTCTGGCGGCCGGCTCCTGCGCAGCACTCATTCCCCACGGTACGAAGGTGGGCTTCAGGCCTTGAACGTTTGCGAAAGGCATTCGATGGGGGAAGCGGACCCTTTCCCAAAGAATTAGTCAATACAGCCGAGACGCTGTTTGCGGAATTGATTCCCTCCTCCCACTCCCCCATGTTGTTGCATGGCGACCTGCATCATAGCAACATTCTCTCTGCCGAACGGGAGCCGTGGTTGGCGCTGGACCCGAAGGGAGTGATTGGAGAAGCGGCTTACGAAGTCGGTGCTTTACTGCGCAATCCAATACCGCAATTGTTGGATGCTCCCCAACCCAAACGTATACTCGCTCGACGCGTGGATCAAATGGCCGAGGCATTGGGATTCGACCGGGAAAGGTTGTTGGGTTGGGGCATCTCCCAAGCCGTGCTTTCCGCCTGGTGGTCTTTCGAGGATCATGGATACGGCTGGGAACCAGCCATTGCCTGTGCGGAGCACTTGACCACGCTGGTCAAGTAGGCATCCGGACTGGCCGGGGATGAGGCCATTTGGACAATCAATGGTTGACAGCCAACTTCAGCATGCCTAAAATCGGATCATCTGGATGCAAATTTGTGGAGGCTCATCATGACGGAAGCGATCTACGCGCGCTTGGCGCAGCATCTCGACAATCTTCCTGGAGGCTTTCCGCGCAGTGAAACAGGCGTGGAAATGCGCATCCTACGGAGGCTCTTCACCGAGGAGGAAGCCGAATTGGCCGTGCATTTATCGCTGCGGCCGGAACCTGCTGCCAAGGTAGCCGCTCGACTCGATCGTGACCCTGAGAAGATCGCCTCCCTGCTGCATGAGATGTCCCATAAGGGCCTCATCTTCCGCCTCTCCAAAGGCAAGACTCCCCTGTATATGGCTTCGCAATACGTGATCGGTATCTGGGAGTACCACGTCAATGATCTGGATCCCGATTTGATCAAGGACATGAATGAATACCTGCCCACCCTGATCGATATGGAGACATGGAAACAGGTTCCCCAATTACGCACAATCCCGGTGGGTGAGAGCGTAATCCATAAGCGAGAGGTCCTCCCTCATGAAGAAGCACGCATGCTGGTTCGATCGCGCAAGAAATTTGCCGTAGCGCCCTGCATCTGCCGGCGAGAACACAAGATGGTTGGTGAGGGCTGCGAGAAACCCGAGGAAACCTGCCTGGTATTCAACAGGGCTGCGGATTACTACATCGAGAACGGCCTGGCCCGGGAGATAACCCTCGACGAGGCCCTGGGCATTCTGGATCTTGCGGAGGAAAATGCTCTCGTCCTGCATCCCAGCAACGCGCAAAGCATCAGCAACATTTGCGCGTGCTGCGGCTGCTGCTGCCAGGTCCTCTTGGCTTATAAGCGGCATCCGAATCCGTCCAGCATCGTATCCTCACCATTCCGGCTTGAGGTCAAGTACGATGAATGTGCCGGCTGCGGCGATTGCATCGAACGCTGTCAGATGGATGCGCTCAGCTTGGAAGACGATGTAATTGCGTTCATCGAGACGCGCTGTATCGGCTGTGGGCTGTGTACGACCGTCTGTCCCACCGAATGCTTGACCCTCGTGCGCGTGCCTGAAGAAGATCAAAAACCTGTTCCAGAGAACTCCTTCGAAACGTACGTGCTGATCGCCAAGGCACGCGGCAAGGCTTGAAATACACCCAGCTTATCAGGCGAAAGAACAACAGCTGCCCTGAGGGCAGCTGTTCGATTCGGGGAACTGTAATTGGTAAAAGTTATCCTGCGGATGCGGATTTCCGCTGCCAGGATCAGCTGCGCAGATAATCCGCCAGCTTGTTGGATACACTGGATTGGCGTAAACGCCTGAAGGCTTGAGCTTCAATCTGGCGAACGCGCTCCCGTGTGACGCCCATCTTGCGGCCGACTTCCTCGAGCGTATAACTGGTTCCATCCAACAAGCCATAGCGAAGCTGCAGGATGCGGGATTCGCGCGCTGGAAGCGTGTTCAGAACTTCGTGGATTTGTTCCCGGAGCAGCGTTTGGGTTGCGATCTCCGGAGGTGCTGGAGATTCCTGATCCTCCACGAAATCTCCCAATACCGAATCATCTTCGCTGTCCGTAGGGGTTTCCAAGGATACAGGGCGCCATGCGGCCTTGATCATCTCTTCAACCTTCTTCGGAGGAACATCCATGGCTTTCGCGAGCTCATCCGTCGTAGGCTTTCGGCCCAAGGTTTGCGTGAGCCGATGTGTTTCCCGATGCAGCTTGTTGATGCGATCTCCCATGTGCACCGGAACCCGAATGGTCCTACCCTGGTCGGCGATGGCGCGTGTGACGGCTTGGCGAATCCACCAGGTTGCGTAAGTTGAGAACTTATAGCCGCGACGATAATCGAACTTCTTCATGGCGCGGATCAAGCCGATGTTGCCCTCCTGAATCAGATCCAGGAAGGGAACACCACGGCCGATATATTTCTTGGCCACACTGATCACCAAGCGTGAGTTGGCCAGCACAAGATGCTCGCGAGCCGACCACCCATCTTCAACCTGCCGCCGTAACCGGAGGTGATGCTTCTCTGATAGCACGCCACGGGCCAACTTATCGCGTCCCTTACGCCCGCTTTCGATCCGCTTCGCAAGCTCGACTTCCTGCTCAGCAGTCAGCAAGGGAAGATCTCCGACCTCACTGAAATACAGATCGACGTTGTCCTCGATATCGATCCGAGAGAGATCCCTGGCTGCATCAACTTGCTGTTCTTCATCAGCAGAGGGCTCACTGACTTGATCACCATTATCAGAGGTATCATCGATGTAGGTTACGCCAGCTGCCAGCAAGGCCTCGAACAGCTCGTCCAACTGATCGATGTTGTGTTCCGCATCCGGCAGAACTTTGAGGATATCATCCAGGGTTACCTGTCCCCCATCCTGACCTTTCTCAATCAACCATTCAATACCAGCGCTGAAATCCTCTTGGGACAGCATTTCCTCAGTTTCCATACCATGATTCTTCTTCGCTTGCATATCTTCACCCAGTTACCACCGATACGCGTGGCTTCAGATTTGGTCCAGCATTCAAGGCAGGCAAACTCCAGCGTTGCTTGTTTGCCTGTTGCATTGCCCACCGATTGACTTCTTGCACGTGGATCTAAGATTGGCTTAAGAAGCGGGAAGTGAACTTGGTGGTGCCACGCGCGGTTGTCTGCATATCATAGAAGCATGGATGGCCATTGTCAAGCACCAACATCATGATATCCCCTTGAAGGGATTTTTTTTAACATCCGGCTCATCACGCTCTTGAGTGTGTTGACGTCATTCGTGATCGCATCCCACTTCCTTGATCCACCAGCAAATCCATCACAGAACAGCGTTCGCACTTCAAATACCCTTCTGTATAGAATACGATCTTCTGCATTCAGGAGTTCAAATCCCAAGGAGGAAACCTGCACGACGGAAGCAGGAGGCGATCCACAGCGCGGGAAATATCATGAAAGATCAATCACGAAAATGCCTGCGCGCATAGCGCTCCCCTCATGATCCCTAAAGAGGTTCATGATCATGGGGCGAACCAGATGACCGTTTGAATTCCCGCCCCCCGTTATTCAATCGCCAAGGGTGTCGTAGAAAAGTGGCAGAGGATCCACTTTCGCTTCAACGATCGCATGGGCATCCATCAGCTGCTTGGATGCGATTTCCAACTGTTCAGGTTTGGAGGCATGGATCGTGAAGAGAGGTTCTCCCTTCTCTACCCTGTCTCCGATATTACGATGGATCAAGACGCCCACCGAGTGGTCGATGGGATCTCCCTTCTTCTCCCGTCCCCCGCCCAAGGCCATCACTGTGCCACCGATCTTGAGTGCATGGATCTGGGCCACATATCCGCTGCTGGGAGCGCCATAGGTTTCGATGCACTCTGCGCGGGGCAGTTTATCCGGATCGTCCACCATGCCGCCATCACCCCCCTGGGCTTCCACAAGTCGCCGGAAGTGCGCCAGTGCAGATCCATCATCCAATGCGTCTTCGATTTTCTGCTTGCCGGATTCCAGATCATCCGCCCCACCAGCCAGAACCAGCATATGCCCTGCTACTTCCACGCAGTGTCCCCGCAGATCATCAGGCCCACCGCCCTGCAAGGCATGGATGGCCTCGCGAACTTCAATTGCGTTGCCCACTGCGTCTCCCAGGGGTTGATTCATGTCCGAGATCAGGCAAACCACGCGCCGACCCGCACGCCGTCCGATCTCCACCATCAACGCTGCCAATTCACGAGCTTCGTCGACCGATTGCATGAAGGCCCCCAAACCCGTCTTCACATCCAAAACCATGCCTTGAGCGCCGCCGGCGATCTTCTTGCTCATGATGGAAGCGGCAATCAATTCCATGGATGGAACGGTTCCGGTTACGTCTCGAAGCGCATACAGCTTCTTATCCGCCGGCGCCAGATCTGCGGTCTGCCCACAGAGGACCTGACCGATACTGGCCAGTTGCTGCATGAATTCCTCGATGGTCAATTCGACGCGGTAGCCCTTGATCGACACGATCTTATCCAGCGT
>DUET01000048.1 GCA_011192015.1 Anaerolineae bacterium | reverse complement strand
CGAGGGACCGTTTCTTCTTCATGGTACGCTCCATGGTCATGCCCCCTTAAAGCCACCAACGGTCCCCCACTCGGCCTGTTTACACAATCACTGTACAACAATCCTCTCAGTGGATTCTGAACGCGAAGCATCTAGAACCGCGCAGGAGGGATCGCGTTTCAGTTCGATATTCCATGCGCACGTAGAGACGTTGCGCACGTCTCTACAATGGCTCGATAGCAAGCGCAATTCATAATAATTAATAAAGCGTCGTAGGGGCGTTTCGTGAAACGCCCACTGATGCGCTTCAGGAGTGGGGTCGCATAAAGGGATCAATTGGTTAATGGCTTCAATTCCCCCAAAGAAGGCGCATTCCTGTATAGGCTTGAGGATATTTCTTATCTACCCCCCTCATGTCCCCTCCTGCTAAGAACATGCAGGACGAACGGCCTTTCAAAAGGGGGGGGATGTGGGGGAAAGTGCGTTTTCCCCCACACCCCCTACCGCAAATTAACCACAGCGAAGGGACTTGTTTCGTGAAAACGTCCGAGGATGTGCTGCATGGGAACAAGGAAGTATCCTTGCCGAAGGTAAAACTTGTCTTCCGGTAACCTCATTTACTCTATCGAAGAAAACACCGTATAGATGTCGCGCATAACGTCTCCATGCATCTCGGATCGCAAGTTCTCAATACAGGAAATGCGCGCGAGGCAGGCATCCCTCAGGTGGCGGCTGAAACGACAAGGACGGAACCTCGGGCATCGCGAGGATGGCCGTCGCCGGCAAGGGCTCCCCGGGACGGCGGCGCACCAAGAGCAAGCTTGGAATCAAGGGATTAACCAGAGAAAGCGAATCAAGAAGGGGACTGCCGGATAGCTGGCAGTCCCCATGATGATTGAAGTCAAAGCTGCATCAGGGTTCGGGCGTGGCTTCCGGTGAGGCGCCGGACCAGGTGAACACGCGCTGGATGCTTGTGCTGCCCGCAGATTGATAGATCGGTCGGCCTCCGCTGGCCGTTCCGGTCTGACGCACCGTGGAGATATCCCAGCGCATCACGTGAGGAATGGCCTCTCCAGGGCGCATGCTCGAAGGCACGATGTACTTGGTGTCGGTGGTGTAATCGATCAGGCGCACGGTGCCCGAGCCTTCGGTGACATCCAGGACGGTGACCTGGTAGTACTCGTTGTCCCGCAATTCGCCCACGGAAGCCCATTGCAGCACGACGTTGTCATCCGCCAGGGAGAAGGCTTCGCCATCGAGCGGCAGGAGCAGATTGGGAGCCGGATGGGGTGGCGGGCTGGTCGCCGTGGGCGTCGGCCCGGGTGTGGGCAGGCGGCGGCAGAGGGGGATGATCAGCACCTGTCCCTCGTAGACGGTCTCGGTCACCATGCCGTTGAATTCCTTGATGGCCTCCATGCTCACGTCGTAGAGATCGGCGATGCGGCTCAGCGTGTCGTTGGCTTCCACCGTGTAGTCGAGCGTGGGGCAGGCTGCGATCGTCGCTTCCGCATCGGAGAGCGTTCCCGTGGGCATCGGGGAAGCCGTCGGTGTGGGTTGCGGCACCAAGACGATCGTGCCGATGGAAAGCATGTTGCAGTTCAATCCCGGATTGATGTTGAGGATGGAGGGAACCGAGACTTCGTAGATGGCCGCCAGGGCGAGGCAGGTGTCGCCGGATGCGATCGTATGCTCGAAAGGCGGCAGGGGGGTGGGTGTGGACACGGGCGTGGCAGTGTACGTGGCCAGAAGGGTTGCCGTGACAGTGGGTGTCGGTGTCGGCGTAGCCTCCACTTCCGCCGGCACACCCAAACCCGTATAGCGAACCGCAGCGAAAGCCAGCCCTGCTGAGACCAATGAGAAAACCGCCAGCAGGATCAACGCGAGCGGAATGGAGATCGTAATCTCGGAGCGACGTCGCTTCGTTCCGGATATGGTCTTCGTCCCCAGTTCCATGCCGCATACGCTGCAGCGAGTGGCCGTACCGCTCAAGCGCGTGCCGCAACGCGGACAAACTTCACCAGCTGTTGGTTTTTCTTTCGTCTTAGCACTCATGGATAGCCTTGATGCCTCTCCGGCATTCGAGTCCAACGATTATACCAAGGGTTAGCCAAGAACCAAGCATAACTCCATCATACGGTAAACCTACCCGATTCTTACGCTATGCTTGTTCCGTCGAGCCTTCGAGACCCAGCTGAGGGGCGATGCGCTGCATGGATCGCAGGACATGTTCCACGTGTTCCCAGAGATCGACGTCGAGTTCGGAGGCGCCGCGTTCGATTTCATCCCGGTTGACGGCGGCGGCGAATCTTGCGTCCTTCCATTTCTTCTTGATGGAGCGCAGCTTCACATCGTGGATGCTGCGGGAGGGACGCACCAGCGCAACCGCGGCGATCAATCCCGTGAGCTCATCACAGGCGTAGAGGGCGCGCTCCATCAGGGTGACCCGGGGCACGCCCGTATGATCGGCATGGCTCAGGATGCAGTGCACGATCTCCTCGGGAACGCCGCGTTCGCGCAGAAGCGGCGCTCCGGATTGAGGGTGCTGTTCCTCACTCGGGTGGATCTCCCAATCGAAATCGTGCAGCAGGCCAACCAATCCCCAAACTTCAGGATCCTCGCCATAATCCCGCGCATAGTCCTGCATGGCGGCTTCGACGGCGAACATGTGGCGCTGCAGGTTGATGTTTTGAACGAATTCCTGGAGTATTGCCAATCCCTGGGCACGGTTCATGAGGGTGGTTCCTTCGGAAGTTCCAGCAAGGTGTTCTTCTGAGTATAGATACGCAGGTCGCAAAGTGCACGCAACACCGCCGGGATCTCGCGAAGTTGCCAGAACGCCATCGAGACCTTCGAATAGGTCCGTCTGTCTGCGACCACTCCCGTAACGTCCATGCCGAGATGATCACAGATCACCAGCGCCCGTGGCAGATGGAACCGCTGTGTGACCAAATGTGCCTGCTCGATGGACCAAAGCGATCGGGCTCGTGAGCAGGTCTCGAAGGTTCGCGTGCCCTCGGGATCCAGCAGGATGTCATCACGGGAAACGCCAAGCTGCAGTGCCAGGTCGAGCATGGCCTGGGTTTCGTTTCTACCTGCGCCGTTGGTTGCTCCGCTGAGGAGGAGCGTGTCCGCCTTTCCCGCATGGTAGAGATCGACAGCCGTGCGCACACGGTCCTCCAGCACCCGCGTGGGGTTTCCATCGGATCGAAGCCCAGCGCCGAAGACGATGGCAATGGGGCGATGCCCGGCGAGTTCGGGTGTGACGATCTGCGCGGCGTAGCGCGCAGCCAGCAGCTTGCCGGGAAGGTAAGCCGCAGCAGCGAGCAGGGATCCGAGCACGATCACCACGGTCAGAACGCAACGCATAGGACTCATTTCGCAGGCATTCTACCAGATCGAAAGGCTCTCTGTTGCTTGTTTTCCACCCCCTTGCTGTGCTATACTCTAACTAATCCTATTGATTGGATGATTACCCCCCGATGGGGGTAACGGATGGTCTGCCATGGTTGATGAATTACCGTCCGAGTTCTTGCGCTACCTGGCGAAGAGCGCGCCCAATGCGGGTCAACGACTGCCCTCGATCCCCGAGCTGGCCGATCAGATGGGCATCAGCGTCGGGAAGCTGCGAGAGCAGCTTGAAGTAGCCCGCACGCTCGGTTTGATCGAAGTGCGCCCCAAGACCGGCATCCGTACGAAGGACTACTCCTTCACCCCCGCCCTGCATGTCAGTCTCCTCTACGCATTGTCCATCGATCCTGATTCCTTTGAACACTACGGCGTGCTGCGCAATCACATCGAGGCCGCCTTCTGGCATGAAGCCGCAGCCTTGTTGACCACCCAGGATGAGGAACATCTCCAGCAGTTGGTGACGACAGCGTGGGAGAAGCTGCAGGGCAGACCCATCCAGATTCCCCATCAGGAACATCGCGAACTGCATCTCTCGATCTTCAAGCGCCTGGATAATCCCTTCGTACTGGGGCTCCTGGAAGCCTACTGGGATGCCTACGAAGCCGTGGGCTTGAACGTGTATGCGGATTATGCCTACTTGTGTGAAGTCTGGGAGTATCACGAACGCATGGTGCAGGCGATTCTCGATGGCGATCTCGATTCGGGGTATCAAGCCCTTGTGGAACATACGGGACTGCTCCAGAAGCTATCCGAGTTGGCCCGCAGGGCATCCAACGTCATCAGCGCCCGATCGGTCTAGCCTGGGCGTGATGGAAAACGGAGTGACGTGTGAAACGCGAAAGGGTTGGAACCGCTGAGAAGCCCTCCATGGTGCGAGAGCCGGATCAGCAGATCGTGAATGATTTCTCGATCGTCGTAGCGACCGTCAATGGCACGGGCAGCCAAACTGCCAACATGGCCCTCTTGCGATCGTTGTTTCGCATGGGCGTTCCCGTGAACAGCAGAAACCTGTTCCCGTCCAACATCCAGGGCTTGCCGACATGGTTCACGATACGAGCCAGCACACGCGAGCACTTTGCACGCAGCGAGAGCACGCAGATCCTGGTCCTCATGAACGAAACCACCTATGAAGAGGATCTCGCCATGCTCGAACCCGGGAGCGTCTGCTTCTATGCGGATCATTTCGAGGTGGAACCCAAGCCGCCGGGCGTGATCTGCTACCCCATGCCCGTGAAGGATATCGTGCGGGAAGCCTCCCCTCCCAAGCAGCTGCGGGATTACATGACCAACATGGTGTATGTCGGCGTTATTGCGGAAATGTTGGGGATCGATCTTTCGGAGATTCAACTCGCCCTGGAAACGCACTTCCAGGGAAATCCGAAGCCGGTGGATCTCAACATGGGCATCGTCGATCAGGCTGCGCTCTGGGCGCGTGAAAACCTGACCAAGGAAGATCCTTACGTCGTGCGCCGCGACGACAAGACCCGCGGGAAGATCCTGATCGACGGCAATACCGCAGCTGCGCTGGGCGCCATCTACGGCGGCCTGACCTTTGCGGCCTGGTATCCGATCACACCCGCCTCGAGCCTGGCGGACGGCGTCCTGGAATACCTGCCTCGTCTGCGCAGGGATCCGGAATCCGATGACGCCACATGCGCCGTGATCCAGGCCGAGGATGAGATCTCCGCCATCGGTATGGCCATCGGCGCCGGGTGGGCCGGGGCCCGTGCCATGACCTCCACCTCGGGCCCAGGCATCTCCCTGATGGCCGAGTTCGCGGGCCTGGCCTTCTTTGCGGAAGTGCCGGTCGTGATCTGGGATGTCCAGCGCATGGGACCCAGCACCGGCCTGCCGACGCGAACCTCCCAGGGAGACATTCTCTTCGTTCGTTTTCTGGGTCATGGGGATACGAAGCAGGTCATGCTCCTGCCAGGAAACATGGCGGAGTGCTTTGAGTTCGGCTGGCGCGCATTCGACATTGCCGAGCGGTTGCAGACCCCGGTGTTCGTGCTCAGCGATCTCGATTTGGGCATGAACCTTTGGATGTCGGAACCGTTCACCTATCCGGATGAACCCATGGATCGGGGCAAAGTCCTATCCGCAGAGGATCTGGATCGCATCGGGGAGTTTGCCCGCTATCGGGACGTCGACGGCGACGGCATTCCCTACCGAACGCTCCCGGGCACGAATCATCCCCTGGCACCGTGGTTCGCCCGCGGCACAGGGCACGATGAGAGCGCCTTCTACAGCGAGGACCCGGAAGTTTGGACACGCAACATCGAGCGCCTGTGGCGCAAGATGGAGACGGCACGCGAGTACATGCCCAAGCCGATCCTCCGGCGCGGCGATACACCGGAAGCGGTGGGCATCATCGTTTACGGCTCGACGAATCCCGCCGTGCACGAAGCTCGACACCTTCTCGCCGAACAGGGATTGCCGACGGACTATCTTCGCATCCGGGCCATACCTTTCACCGACGAAATCGAAACCTTCATACGCGAACACGAGCGCATCTATGTCGTGGAAATGAATCAGGACGGCCAGATGCGGCAATTGCTGCAATTGGAATACCCGGATCAGGCCGTGAAATTACGCTCCCTGACTCACAACGATGGCATTTCTCTTACCGGGAAGTGGGTGGCGGATGCGGTAACAGCAGCGGAGCAAAACTGATATGGCAACATCGATGGTCAATGAGATTCAACTGACGAAGAAAGACTACAAGGGGCGACCCAGCACACTCTGTCAGGGATGCGGGCATAACTCGATCGCCAGCCAGATCATGGCCGCCTGTTTTGAGATGTCCATTCAACCCGAAGAGTTGATCAAGATTTCGGGCATCGGCTGCTCCAGCAAGAGTCCGGCGTATTTCATGAGCCGCTCGTTCGGCTTCAACGGGGTGCACGGCCGCATGCCCTCGCTTGCCACAGGAGCCATCGTTGCCAATCGATCCCTGAAGGCCATTGGCATCAGCGGTGATGGTGATACGGCCAGCATCGGCATTGGGCAGTTCAAACATATCCTGCGGCGCAATGCACCGCTGGTCTACATCGTCGAGAACAACGGCGTGTATGGGCTGACCAAAGGTCAATTCTCCGCCACGGCGGATGTCGGACAGGAATTGAAATACCAGGGTACAAACCCATTCCTGCCGGTGGATATCTGCATGGAGGCCGTGGCCTCCAACTGCGGTTTCGTGGCGCGCTCGTTTGCGGGCGATCCCAAGCAGGTGAAGGAGCTGATCAAGGCGGCGCTGGTGTACAAGGGGACCGCCGTGATCGACATCATCAGCCCATGCGTGACCTTCAACAACCGTGATGAATCCACCAAGAGCTATGCTTGGGGTCGGGCGCATGAAGACCGCCTGCACGATGTCACCCTGGTTCCACTGCGCAATGAGATCGTCGTGGAGTACGGTCCCGGGGAAGTGCTCACCGTACCGATGCACGACGGATCGATGTTGATGCTCAAGAAGCTTGGCCGTAAGTACGATCCCGCCGATCGAGTGGCCGCGCTGTCGCTCTTGGAACAGGCTCGCGCACGGCAGGAGCTGGTCACGGGATTGATCTTCTACAACCCGGATCAACCCTCCCTGCAGGAAGTCGAAGATCTCATCCATGTCCCACTTTCCCAGCTGCCGGATGAATTGCTCAGGCCGGCGCCGGAAACGCTGGAGGCGATCATGGCGGATTACCGCTGAGCGCATGCGAGGAACACAGGGAAGAGGCAAGCTCAGACATTAGACATCGCAGCGACTGACACTTGGCACTTGCTCGGATCAACGAACCGCCCTAGTTTGATGGACACGGGCTGAATAATAGGACCAGAGGGGTAGCATTCACGAAGGCCAGAGGATCGAATGGCATATTCGTCATTCCACTCGAAGCCGGGCCGGCGGCCATGCCGAGCTCGGAGGAGTTGACTGCAGCAGACCATGGAAGTCTTCGCACGCACACCCATCGACCTGGAATCGATGCATATTCCGCATGGTCAGGTGTACATCATTCTCCATCGCTGCAAGGGCTGCAAGATGTGCATCGAATTCTGCCCTCAAGAGGTCCTTCAAGTATCCACGGATCTGAATGAAAAGGGCTATCACTATCCGCAAATCGCCCCCGGCAAGGAGAAAGCCTGCGTCCACTGCGAATTCTGCACCATGATCTGCCCGGAGTTCGCCATCTTCACGTTGGAGGTGGAGGCATGAGCGCACGCGCCGTCCTGACGGGAGAGCACTTCATGCAGG
>DUET01000047.1 GCA_011192015.1 Anaerolineae bacterium | reverse complement strand
GGTGGTATCGTCGAGCACGTCTTCTGAGGCAAGCCGCTCCACAGTGGGAGCTTCGACAGCCGGTGTGCAGATTGTCGTTTCGGCTTCCGTCGGCGATGGGAGCAAGGGGATCAAGTCGGAAGGGATGAAGGCGAATTCCTTGGGTCCTGTGGCTGTATCGGCGAAAGCCGTGGAGATGAGGCCGCGATACCAGAGCATCTCGAGCGGAGAAACCGGATTGCGCCAGGGTTTCTCACGGTCGCGTTTGCCGGGGCCCATTCTGCGCAACGGACCCGACCGACGCATCAGGTCCCCAAGAGAGACGCGCCCCCCGCGCAGGATCAGCAGATCCAAGAGGTCTGCCCCAGCGGATGGCAGACCCTGGTAGATTTCCGATACGGCCAGGGGATCGAGCATCCACTGAGCCAGTTTCTCTGCAGCCTGCAAGGCATTGCCAGAGGGCGGCTCGAACCCCCACAACTCGGCAACGATCCGCAGATGACCCAGATCGTGGTCCTGAAGCGTTTGCAGGAGAGCCTGCATGCTCATGCTATCAACCGAAGAGCAGGCCGGGTGGCCTGCCAGTTTGTATGAAGTCAGACGATGATCTTGAGTGCCTTCGGCAGGATGTTCACCTCCAATTCGGTGATCTCGGAGGTGAATCCGGCTAGTATCTCACCATCGGTGTGGATCGCTAACGGGCGTTCGGAGACCAGCTTGAGATGATGGAACTGCCCCAGCTTGACCTTCTTGAATTTCCCATGTGTCCCGTTCATGACTTCGGGAACGATTCGGAACATCATGAGCCGCGAGACGCGCTGGATCATGGCGTAATCGAGAATCCCATCATCCGGGATGGCATCCGGAGCAACAAAGAAGCCGCCTCCCTCGCGGGGGCCGTTGCAGATAACGAGATATTGGATGTGATGCGCGAGGGTTTCCTGATCGGTCTCGATGGTTACGTGGGGCGCGTCATGGTTGAGAATGATGGTCTTGATCACGGCCCACAGGTACATCGCGAAACCCTGGAGGCGCGTGATGCTGTGCGAGTGAAGCGTGGCAAAGGCGCCAAACTGGATGCCCATGGTGTTGTCGATATATTCCGTGTGGCCCGTGTTGTCCTTGACGATCATCATGTCGATGGTCTTTATATCCCCTGTAAACACCCGGTGCATGGCCTTTTCAGGTTCTTGAACGACTCCCACATTGGCGCTGAAGTCGTTGCCCGAACCCACAGGCACACATGCCAGGAGGGGGCGATCGGCTTCGGGGATACGCATCAGTCCATTGACGACTTCGTGTGTGGTTCCGTCGCCGCCGATGGAGGCAACAATTCCGAATCCCTCCTCGGCGGCTTGTTCGGCGAGCTCCGTTGCGTGTCCGGGATACTCGGTTGCAGACCACTCGGTGTTCCCGTAACGTTCGACGATGGATTGCAGGGGCGAGGCGATGTTCCATGCTCGTCCCCGGTCTGCATGGGGGTTGAATATCAACTTGACTCGACGATTCACGGGACTCCTCCGGGATGTTTTATGCAGATCATGAGAACGGGTAGGTCATTATAGTGCATTCTGGTTTGGAAGGCACATGGCAGATCCACTGCCACGTCATGAGCGAATATTCACGTGCAGAGGGGGGGAGCGCATCGCGGAGCCGGGAGGAGGTTTCTTATTCCGGAGATTCTTCTTGGTCTGCGGCTTTCTTGGGGACAACCAGCTTGAACCAGGCAGGCAGGATCAGCAAGCTGGCCATGATTGCGGAGATGAGGAAGGGGGCTTTGGGACTCAGGATGTTCCAAATCTGGCTGCCGATCCATGGGAAGGGAAGCGAGACGATGCCGACATTGGTGATCACGAAGCCATAGGCAACGCCGCGCAATCGCTTGGGGACGGCTTTGGAGACGAGCGAATTGATGGCGGGATCGAAGAACGAGACGGCGAGTGCAAGCAGCGACCAGGAGAGGGCGAAGCCCCAGAACGTGCTGACAAGGGCGAAGGTCACTCTGGATCCGATCACGAAGATCATGCCCAGCAGGATCCCGAAGCGTTCGCTCGTTTTGTCGATCAGGTATCCTGCTGGAAACATGGTGAGGGCAAGCACGATGCCGTGGATTCCATCCAGGAAGCCGATGTTCTGCTTGCTCAAACCGATCTGGCCGCTGAGATAGATGGGCATCAGGTCGAAGGACATCTTGGAGGCGACATCTGCGATACCGTCGGCGATCAAGATCCAGGTGAGAAGACCGCCGGCGAAGGTAAGGGCGAAGATGTCCTTGAGCGAGGTTCGCAGGGTTTCCAGATTGACACGCTGGGATGTGGATTCCGAACGAGCGCCCGAGAAGTGGAGCAGCGCGAAGAGCACGGCGGCGGTGGTGTAGGTGATCACCGCAGCGGCGAACATGTATCGATAGCCAAAGTTCTGGGCGATCAATCCTCCCAGGGGCGGCCCGATGATCCAGGCGATTGTTACCACGGTCTCAGAGAGGCCGAACACACTGGCACGCATATCTTCGGGTGTGTTATCAGCGATGTAGGCTTTATAGGAAGGGTAGACCAGAGAGCTCGCCACACCCAACAACGCCGGACCGAAAACGGCGAACTGCCAGGTTGGCGAGATCGTGAAGGCAATGTAGCCGACGATGCCCGCCAGGCTTCCGATCCAAAGGGCGCGCAGACGACCGATCGAGTCGGAAAGGTAACCTCCGAGGATGCGGAAGAGCAGGGGAATGATCGCCGAGAGGGTGAAGAAGAGCCCGATCTGGCTGATGCTGGCCCCCAGCTCGCTCAGATACACGGGCACCTGAACCATGGTCAGCGTGCGAGAACTCTCCACGAGGGCCATGGCGAACAGGAACAGAGCCAAACGCTTCGTCAGGATCGAGGGCTTATCTTGCATTTCTTGTGTCTTCGAATCGGATAGAACGTTAAATAATCCCCTCTTACTTTCTTACTTTGCTCGCTTTTCATTTGAGATGAGATTTATTTCGTTTTCTATCCAATTCGGGCACGGATTGGCTGCTTCACTACCAATTCCAAATCGGATGCAGTTGTGAAGAACACGCATCATACAGGAAGATACGAAGAAACACAAGCAAGGGATCGCCTTATCTCAAGGCGCTCGAGACAGCAACCCCTCGACTTCTGCGATGGCTTGCTCTGGATCCTTGAAATGCACGGCATGGAGTCCGAATTGGCGCGCAGCGGCGATATTTTCCTTGAAGTCATCCACGAAGATCGCCTGCTGGGGCATTACCCGCAAGGCTTCGAGGGAGTGAGTGTAGATGCGGGGATCGGGTTTGGCAATGCCGATTTCTGCGGAAATGGTGAGATGGTCGAAAGCATCGGCGATCTTCCACTCCTCCATGAGACTGCGCAAGGGATTCCATGCGTTGCTGATGAGACCGGTCTTGTAAGCAGGGCGCAGCTGACGGATGAATTCCACGAGCCCGTGTTCGATCTGATCACCGCTCCAGAAATCCTGCTCCAATTGCACCCGATCCTTCTCGGGCACACCTAACTGGTCCGCTACCGCCTGCCAGATGTCTTCAACCTCGGCGCGGCCGACGAAGGCTTGCCTCGACATTTCACAACCGAAAACGATCTCTTCGAGCTCCCTGGGAGCGAGGCCCAGTTTCTGTTCCCAACGCTCACGACCGGTGCGATCATGTGTGCGCAGGAGCACGCCTCCGAGGTCCCAGATCACGGCACGAATGGAAGCAGCATTCTTCATGGATGATTGACTCCTCAGTTCAGGGATGGATCATCAAGGACGCTTGCCTTTCATCATGATGATTTCTTCATCGTTCGAAAAGCAAGCACCCCTGATACATGGGAACCATTGTACCGGAAATGATGGTTCCCATCATCAAGGGTGCGGGCCAGGTTCAATCTTGGTTGGAGTTTTCATGAACCAGTTTTCTGCATGTGGCGCTAATTCTGAATGGATGTCCTGGAGATATCCTTCCCGGGACGCACTTCGATCTCATAGCTGTCATAGGCGCGGTGGACATGCATTCCCGCCTTTTCGTAGAGATCGGTGGCTCCTGTAAGGTTGCTGGAGTCGACGCCCAGACCGGCCCGCTTCTTGCTGCGTTTTCGGAGTTCGTTGAAGGCGTGGATCAGAAGGGCAGATCCCAATCCACGCCTGCGCCATGGGCGGCGCACACCCAACACTCGAACCCATCCACTCTCGGGATCCTCGTCGCTGCTTTCCTTGCAGATGGCAACTCCTGCGATTTGGTCGCCGTCCATGACCAGGAACCACAGTTTCGGATCGTAAGCATCCGGGCTTGTCATTCTGTGCTTCCATTTCGGGAACCCGGTTTCGAAAGGTTCCTCAACGTAACCGAAGTGGTCTTTGAAGGCTTCGTCGATGGCGCGGTAGACGGCCTTATAATCCCCGAAGGAATCGAAGGTGATCATGCGTAAACCTTCCGGCCATCGAACTTCTGTAGAAGGCGTGGCCAGATCGATCTGCATGTCCCAATAGCGGCGGATATGGCTTGCCCCACGCTGTTTGAACAGGGCGATGGCGGAATCATTGTTGCTGGTTGCAAACATGCGGATGGAGAAACGAAGGTCCTGCGGCAATCGCGTCAAAGCTTGTTGAGCGCGATGCTCGGCCCACAACTGCAGATGCGTGCCGATCCCCCTGCGTTGGTACTCAGGATGAACGCAGCCCCAAACAAAGGCACGCACCGGCACCTCTTCCACATCCCAGACCTCGGCATAGCCGATCCAATCTCCCTCGGGCAACTGGATGATGCGCGTGCTTGTTTCCAGGTCGTAGCCTGGAGAGGTCCATTCGCTGCGCAGGGAACCCGGGGTGGTGTCCTTCACGCCGATGGTAGCCATCGAATAAAGGTTGAAGAACGCTACCGCTGCGTTCAGATCGTCCAAGTTTGCCGGACGGATCGTCCATACTTGTGGTTTTTCGTTCGTGGCAGACATGTTGTACTCCATGTATTGCTTTGCCTGAGGCGTTCACGATGGGAGCGCTACCCAGGCCTTCATGCCATAAGTTTCTCATAGGCCATGATGTTTCGTGCGGGTTTGTAACCGACACTCTCGTACAAGCTCAAGGCTCCACTGGGATTCTTCGTATCCACACCCAGCGCGACTTCTTTCATGCCCTCCCGGCGTAGAAGTTGGATGCTCCTGACCAGCATGGCGCGTGCCAAACCGCGCCGACGCCAAGGACGCCGAACGCCGATGTCTTCCGTGTAGCCGCGTTTGCGCTGGCGCGCCTTGTTCTCCTCGGGATCAATGTAGTTCAAGATCATACCTGCAACTTCATCACCGTCCCACACAATAATCCAGCGCTCTGGTTGAAAGCGGCGGTTCTTGAGCCAGCGCTGGTAGTGCTCTTCAGCGGGCGGCGTATAGCTCCAATGATCGCGGAAGGCCTCGGACAGCGCTTCCCACACCGGTCGGTAGTGTTCAGGAGTGGCAGGGCGGATCTCCAAACCCTGAGGCATGGACGCAGATGGAAGCTCGGTCGTGCTCTTGCAGACCATCTCGAAGAAGTAACGCGCGGGTCCGTAACCAGCGCCTTCGAACAACGCAATCTTGCCGGTTTCGTTTTCCTCCGCCCAGGTGCGGAAGACGCGCGGCTCGTCGCTGGTATGGCCTGCAGCGATCGTACGCAAACGCGCTTCCGCCGTCTTGAGCATGGCGGTGCCGATACCCTTGCGACGCCATGCGGGCAGCAAGAAGGCTTCATGGTGATAGATGAGCCTTCCCTCGCTCTCACGGCGCCATCCCACTTCGATGTAACCCACCGGTTCGGATCCCACTTGAACGAAGAGTGCGTCCTGCTGGGGATCGAAGTTATGAGGGTGTTCGAAGTAGCGGATCACATCCTCCACATTGACGAACCAATCCACACCGTCGAAGTCATTGCTCAGCTGGATGATGGAGTGAATCTGTTCACAATCGGCGGTGTCGCGATACGGTCGCAGGCACAATCCGGGGATATCAGGAGCCCCGGGCATGGAAGTTGAGATTGCGGGTTTTAGTTTGTTCATCATGATCAGATCTTCTCCTAGCTTCCTAACCACTGCGATGCAGCTTGCCGGTCCGTTTGGCGTAGCGTTCGGCCTGTTTGAAACACCATAACCCCACGGGAATGGTTGCCACGCCGATGATGAGGGCCGGCCAGATCTCGGGCCAGAGCGAGGCCATGCCGGCGCCATCCAGTAGGGCGGCGCGCACGCCGCGCAGCACGTAGGTCGCCGGCGAGACAACAGCCATGTGCTGCAGGAACATGGGCAGCACTTCCACGGGGTAGTAAACGCCGGATACCAGCAGCAGAGAGGCAATGATCACGTGGGTCATCTGAGAACCACGCTCGGGGAAGAGCAGTGGCAGGATCGATCCCACGATGCCGATGCCGACGAAGGAAAGACTTCCTGAGAGCAGGACCACCGTGGCGCCCAGCAGATTGGCGTTGCTCAGGTCGATGTTGAAGAGCACCACCGTCACACCCAGGATCACTCCCGTGAAGATCATGCTGTAGATGACGGCGAAGATCGTCTGCCCCATCATGTGGGTCAGCCTGCGGATGGGCGCCATCAGCGTATACTCGATGGTGCCTTCCCATCGCTCCAGGCTGATCACATCGGTGATCCAATAGAAGATCAACGAGAGGTAGCGCCAGACCAAGGTGCCCACGACCAAGTAGAGCACGAGAAAGCGTCCGTCGACTTCCTGACCACCGATCTGCTCCATCCCCAGACCGATGTAACTCACGGAAAGGCTGTTGGCGATGGAGTAGGCCAGCCAGACGATCTCCCACGACCAGTAACGTTTCACGAGGTATGCATTGCGCTCCACAAAGGCGTAGGAGGCTCGGATCTGCTGCGATGCAATCGATATCATCTCGATTTCTCTCTTTCCTCATGGAGACCAGCGCAAGGGTTTCTATTCCTTGCCATTCTCCACCAACTTCTTCCCCGTCAAGGCGAGGAACACATCCTCCAGCGTTGTCGGCCGACCGTTTGCCGGTGGGACCATGGCGCGCAATCCGGCCGGCGTATCCAGCGCCACAACTTTGCCTGCATCCATGATGGCGACTCTGTCGCAGAGCGCCTCGGCTTCTACCATGTCGTGCGTGGTGAGCAGGATGGTTGTACCCTGCTGATCGCGCAACTCCTTGACCACAGCCTGTACCTCGCGCTTGGAGCGCGGATCCAGACCGGTTGTGGGCTCATCGAGCAGGAGCACCGCAGGTCGAGTGAGCAAGGCGCGTGCGATGGCCACCTTTTGTTGCATGCCGCGGGACATCTCTTCCAGAGGTTGGTAGATGTCGCGCTTCTTGATGTCGAAGCGGGAAAGGATGGCGACAATCTCACGGCGTGCGCTGCTTGCATCCAATCCGTAGAGTCGCGCTCCATAGAGCAGGTTTTCCATGGGCGAGAGCTTCTTGAAGAACGAAGCTTCGACGGACACACGATTGATCAGGCGTTGGACGGCCATCGGCTCGCGCTCCACATCGTGACCGAACAGGGTCACGCTGCCTCCATCGGGGAGCAGCAAGGTGGCGATCAGGCGCACCAGTGTGGATTTGCCGGAACCATTGGGCCCCAGCACGCCGAAGATCTCCTTGCGTTGCACGTCGAAGGAGATGCGATCGACGGCCACGACCGGCTTGCGTTCATCCCCGTTGCGTTTTCTCAGACGGGGGAGCCAACGGCGCTGTTTGTGGAAGACCTTGTAGGCCTCATGTACTTGAATGGCGATCTTATCCATGATTGCTGTCCCTCAAATAAACCGGCCGCGGGTTTCCCGCGGCCGGTTGGGTAGAAAAATAAAAACCGCGGGCGCTGGAGTGCGCCCGCGGCCAATCAATCGATGGCCATCTATCTGTCGCCAGACGCACTCCGCGTGGGCATATAGGCACCAGTACCGGAAACGGCGTTACGGCGCCGTGCCCTGGGGAGAAGAATGCCAAACCCCATCTTCATTGAGTACGTCTCCTTTCGACTCGAACCTAGCTAGTTTAGTGCAAACTTCGGGGTTCGTCAAGGTGAAGGACAGAATTTTAGGCTTCACGCAGGGCGTTGATCAGATCCGCAAGCAGGCCGTAGGCTGTCGTTTCGGGCCCGGGATTGGTTCCTGTGATCGTGAGGGAGCCCAGGACATCGCTTTCGAAAGTCACGGCCGTCGTCGTGCCATCCAGATGGAAGAGCGGGTCCTGGGGTCCGATCTGCTCAGGGCCCACGCTTGCGTGAACCCCATCGCCACGGCGCTGGGCGCGGCATATCAGCTTCCAGCGCCTTCCCTGTGCTTTCGCGGATGCCACCTCTTGCGGCGTGATCTGCTCGATGCCCTGCCGGTCGATCTGAGCCGGAGTGAGGGGAATGCCCATGAGCACGGTTACCAGAGCGGCGACCTTGATCGCTGCGTCCCACCCCTCGGTATCGCCGCGGGGATCGGTTTCGGCAATGCCGATCCGCTGCGCATGAGCCAGCGCATCCGTGTAGCTGCTCCCCTGCTCCATTTGAGAGAGGATCAGATTGGTGGTCGAGTTGAGCACGCCTCGAAAGGCGTGGAGATCGGCAGCCGGCAATGCCCGGCGCCAGAGGGAAAAGATCGGCGTGCCGTCCATAACGGCAGACTCGAAGAGGAAACAACGACCTTGAGAGGAGGCAAGATCGTCGAGCATGCGATGGGCGTGTACGATGGGACCTTTGTTGGCGGTGATGGCATGCATACCCGCTTGCAATCCCCAGCGGATGTGATCGATCGCAGGCTGGCCGGTTTCGTAGTTCACAGGTGTATTCTCGAAGAGAACCTCCGCTCCGCTAGCTGCGATAATGCCAGCAGCATCATCGGGCGCATGAACCTTCGAAAGGCACTCGAGCGAACCTCCCGCTTGAACCAATGCCAGCGCGCTCTCGAGATCGATCCCACCGGGATCCAGGGCTGCTCCATGGCGGCCGGTGGCGATGCCCACCACGCGCCAGTCAAGTTTGAAGTCTCGACTCAGCATCGGACGCTTGCGCAGCAGTAGGTGTGCGAACGCCTTCCCGACGTTGCCAAAACCGAATAGCAGCAGCTTGATATCAGGCATCTTGGAGCATCCGATCCGTTGCAGCAGGAGAGAACATGGTCGGCCATCCTCGACGTCTTTTGAGCACTAACCAGCAATCATACCAGCGGCCAGGGATACGGTCGACCCGGGCCAGGAGTAGGGAAGCGCGGATCAGCCAGCACAGCATCCAAACGCTGGACGAACGCGCGGATCTCGGCTTCCGAAAGCAGCGCCGCGAAGGAATCCCTCAAGGGCGCATCTTCGTCCATCCGGATACGGAGGCGGGTTACATCCTGAAGCAGGTCTTCCGGAACCGGTTCGCCGACGAAATCCCAGATCACGGTACGCAGCTTGTATTCTTCGTGGAAACTGACCCCGTGATCGATCAGCCATATTTGATCCTGGGGTCCAAGGAGCACATGCCCGGCTTTACGATCGGCGTTGTTGATGATCAGATCGAACAGTGTCACAGGTCTGAGGCGCTGCTTTTCCTCCTCGCTGAACGTCAGATAATTGCGTTCCTGATCCGCATCTACGAAGAGTTGCAGGGAACCCGGACCCGCAGGTCCGTCTTCACGCAGGATGGTGGGAGGCACCATGTCCCATCCGAGTTCTCGGCTCGTCAGGTATGCCGCGACCTCGCGTTGAGCCAGGGTTCCTCTGTCAAAATCCCAAAGGGGGCGTTCGCCGCGTGTGGGTTTGTAGATCGCCGGCAGTTCGTTGCCCTCCTGCTGAACGTTGACAAGCAGCGTGACGTTCGATCCCCATAGGATACTCCCCACCGGGTCGATCACTCCATGCGTGAGGATGGAGAGGCTTTCTTCGTGCATGCGTGGGGCGGTCATGGCGCGCCCAGACGCCGAGTCGCGCCCGATAGCAGCTTCACGAGCACGCCCGTGTGTGGTATCCGAATCATGATTCGAGATCCACGATCGAATCGCCGGATGGGATCACTGTTCCTTGAGGCTTGAGTTCAGCGCTTGTGGCCATTGCGTTTGGGGCAGAAGTGTCCTTCGGAGTTGATGGGTTCGCCGCAGTGTGGGCAGATCGGTCGGCCCCGGTTTGCGACTTCCAAGCCGTAGCGGGAGAGCGCGAGAATCTGAGAGCGGGTGGCCCAGAAGCGGGCCAATCCACCTTCCTCTTCGTCACTTTCATCGTTGGAAATCTCGCGGGCGACGATCACAATCCGGTCCGATTCCTCATCATAGCCCAGGCCGATCTGACCGGCGCGAAAGGCTGGATCGATGGGCGTCTCAAGCGCCATCTCATCTTCCGTGTAATCGGCAGAGGCCGCGGGTAACTCGGGTTTTTGTTCAGCAAGTTCCTGGAGATACTTTTCTACGCCAACGGCCAGCGATTGGATCTGGATCTTCTCGATGATCAGCGTGACGACCTCTTTGTTCTTGCGGGCCTGGAGGTAGAAGACGCGCTTCCCCGGCGGTCCAATCGCACCGGTCGTGATGTGGTCGACGGGATTGAAATCAAAGTGCTTTTGCGGCATAGTCCATCCGGTCAGGGGATGATCGAATTTTCAGAATACTTGTCCAGAAAGTATATCATTCACGCTCATCGACTCGGGTGGCGCGCATGTCGTTCAAGTGCATAAGCCTGGGCCGCCCGTCGTGGAAGGCGAGTGTGCTGATCGATGCAGGCGCAATCGCCAAGCGCTGGAAGAAATCGAGCGGGAGGCCGAGGTAATGAGCAATAGCGAGTTTGATGATGTCGGCATGCGTGACGCAGACGATGATGTCTTTCGGATTGGCATGCCTGCTGCGCAAATCCTCAAGCTCGCCCACGATTCGTCCCTGCGCCTCGACGTAGGTTTCGCCTCCTGGGAATCGGATCATGGACGGTGTGGATAGGACGGCGCTCCACAGTTTGAGCCTGCGCAGTGATTTGAGCGTCTTGCCCTGCCATTGACCGATGTCCAGCTCCATCAATCCCTGCCGTGGCACGACTTCCAATGCATGGCGTTGAGCGATCGGTTCTGCGGTCTCCATGGTTCGCTCCAGGGGGCTGGCATAGACCGCTTGGAGCTCATGGGATTCGAACAGCGATCCCAGGGATTCCGCTTGCGTGAGCCCCCGTGAGTTCAAATGGACTCCGGGGAGTTTCCCGGCCAAGCGCTTGCCGACGAAATCATTCTCTCCGTGACGGACCAGGTTGATGATGGTCATGAATATCCCTTCAGGCTTCCTCGATACTGGAGGTGTCATGGCGGCGTTTTGATTCCGCCAACTCATCTTGGTTGAGATCGGGAGCGAGTCGAGAGTTCTCGATTCCCAGGGCTTTGCGTTGAGCCCGGCGCCACTTTTCCAGCCGTTCCTGCACCTGTTTCTCGTAGCCTTGATCGGTAGGCGCGTAGAAGTAGGTTCCCCAGAGTTCTCTGGGCAGGTAGCCTTGTCCCACATGATGGCCCGGATTGCTGTGAGGGTATATGTAATCTCGGCCATGCCCCAATGCGGTTGCATCGCGGGTGGGGTCCTTGAGGTGATCGGGGACCTCGGTCACGCCTTGTTCCTCCAGCATCCGGTAGGCTTTGAAGTAGGCGCCGGTTGAGTTTGATTTGGGTGCTGTGGCGAGGAAGAGCGTGGCCTCGACGATGGGGTAGACACCCTCGGGCAAACCCACGAATTCGAAAGCCTGCATGGCCGCAGCGGCCACCACCAAGCCCATCGGATCTGCCATGCCGATGTCTTCGGAAGCCAAGATCAGCAGGCGGCGCAGGATGAAGCGCGGGTCCTCACCAGCGTAGAGCATCTTCGCCAGCCAGTAGAGCGCTGCATCGGGATCGGATCCGCGCACAGATTTGATGAATGCGGAGATGGTGTCGTAGTGGACATCCCCATCCTTGTCGTACAGCACGGCTCGGCGTTGGATGGATTCCTGGGCGACATCAAGATCGATGACGATCACCCCGTCTGCGTTCGCCTTCGTGGTCTCTACAGCTAATTCGAGGGCGTTGAGGGCATTGCGTCCATCTCCCCCCGCCATGCGCACGAGATGATCGAGAGCGTCCTCATCGAGACGCACCTGCCGGTCGCCGTAGCCTCGTGTTTCATCCGCCAGGGCGGATTCGACGATCCTACGGATCTCGTCATCCTTGAGGGGATGCAATTGGAAGATGCGAGAGCGTGATACCAAGGGGGCAATCACTTCGAAGTAGGGATTCTCCGTCGTGGCTCCGATCAGGGTGATGATGCCTTGTTCGGTGTGCGGTAGCAGAGCGTCCTGCTGAGCCTTGTTCCAGCGATGAACTTCATCGACGAAGAGAATGGTGGATTGGTTGTGCAGTTTGCGTCGCTCACGCGCCTCCTTGATCACACGGCGCAACTCGCGAACGCCGGCCAGGACGGCGGAGATCGTTGTGAAATGGGAATGGGTGGAGTTGGCGATGATGAAGGCCAGGGTGGTTTTGCCGTTGCCCGGCGGTCCCCAGAGGATCAAGGAGGAGGGCAGCCGCCCCGACTCGATGGCGCGTCGCAACAACTTCCCGGGGCCGACGATGTGTTCCTGCCCCACGAATTCATCCAGGCTGCGAGGCCGCATACGGGCGGCCAACGGCGCTTCTCGCGTCATACGTTCGTTCAATGCGTGATCGAATAGGTCCATGCGACACCCGGGGGGGATTGTACCATTCGGAGACGGAGGACGATCTCGGCATATCGCAAACAAGACGAAGGTCAGGTAGAGAAAGACATGCTCCTAGGCGGAAATCGGGGTGTGTTAGAATCTCCGCTTGATGCCTCCCTTTTGGAATCCGAGAACCTTCGATCTGTCCATGGATGTGGACTGACGCGTACCCAAGTGGGGAAAAGGTGGGGCACGTGTTTTCATGGTGAGGAGTGTGGTTGTCTGTTGAGCGGAAGCATGGAAAGCGAAGAGAACATGCGGATCATTCTCGCTTCGGCCTCTCCGAGACGTAAAGAACTGCTCGGACTCACCGGCTGGCGGATGGAAATCTGTCCAGTGGAATTGGATGAATCCCCTCGACAGGGCGAACCCGCCGAGGCGCTGGCGCGCAGGTTGGCAAGCGCCAAGGCCGAAGCTGCGCTGGGAATCAAACCGCAGGCCAGATTGATGTTGGCCGCAGATACCCTGGTCGTCGATGATGACCAGATCCTTGGAAAACCGGCGGATGAACATGACGCCCAGCACATGCTGATGGCGTTGCGCGACCGGAGTCATCGTGTGATCAGCGCGCTGGATTTGAGGTACAACGGTCAGCAAGTGGTGGAAATTTGTGAGACAATCGTTCCCATGCGTGATTTCACGCTCCGTCAGGTACAAGCCTACATCGAAACGGGGAGTCCCTTGGACAAGGCCGGCGCCTACGGCATCCAGGATCGAGGATTTCATCCCGTGGCGATGGAGCGTATGAAGGGCTGCTTTGCCAACGTGATGGGCCTTCCCCTGTGCCACCTGGTGCTTGCCATGCATCGAGTGGGATTGAGTCCTAAAGACAATGTACCACTTGCCTGCCAGTCGTTCACAAGTTACGATTGCTCTGTTTACCCTGCAATACTGCGAGGTGTGATCTGAAACGCAACGTGCTTTTCCTGATCGTACTGATGTTTATTGCCTCATCCTGTTCCGGGATCGGTGGACGTACACCCACATCGGAACCCACCTTGCCTCCTCCGGGGGTAACCACCATACCCGCCCCCGATCCAGAGAGCGCGGTGGAGGCCTTTCTCGACGCCTGGAAGGAACAGGACTACGAGGACATGTACTCCATGCTGGATCCAATTACCCAGGATTCGATCACCCAAGAGGATTTCATTGCCCGCTATGAGGGCATCGCTCGTTCGATAGCCCTCAGGGGATTGGAGTATGAGATCGTCTCCGCGTTGATCAACCCGCAGAGTGCCCAGGTCGCGTTTCGGCTGACGTTACAAAGCGCTGTGATAGGCGACTTCATCCGCGAGGTCGTCATCGATCTCGTGCGCCATGATGAGAATTGGCAGGTGGCCTGGAAGGAGACGGCCATTCTCCCCGATTTGGAGGGCGGACGGGGTTTATATCTGAACATCGTGGGGCCGCCGCGCGCCAACATCTACGATCGGAATGGGCTGGCGCTTGCTTCTCCAGCCACCATCGTTTCCCTGTGGCTCTCCCCCAATCGGATTGGCGAAGACGATGTCGAATCCACGATGCTGCGCTCACTCTCGCGGCTGTTGGGATTCTACCCCGAATACATCCGGTCCCTTTACGACGACATTCGACACACCAACTGGCGCGTCAACCTGGGCGAAGTTTCGCTGCAGGAATTCCAACGCGAACAGGGTTTATTGGGCAGCGTGGGTGGCGTTGTGTGGAGCGAGTATGAAGGCCGCTACTACCCCGGAAGCGGCATCGCACCCCACGCCGTGGGCTATGTCGCACAGATCACCCAAGAGGATGTCGAGGACTACCAATTGCGAGGTTACCTGGGGGACGAGTTTGTGGGGCAGATCGGCATCGAAGCCGCATTCGAGGATCAGCTGCGCGGCGTTCCAGGCGGCACACTCTACCTCACCGATGACGCCGACAACCTGGAGAGAATGCTCGCCTCCACGGATTTCGAGTTGCCCTTCGCCATCTATTCCACGATCGATCGCGACCTGCAGGCCCATGCACAGCAAGCCATCCAGGGCTTCACGGGGGCCATCGTGGTCTTGGAGCGTGATACCGGTGCCGTATTGGCGCTGGTCTCGTCCCCGGGGTTCGATCCCAATTTGTTCGACTGGCACAATCCCAGCAGCGGATCGGGACTGACGGCATTGTTTGAGTCTGGAGGGCAGCCCTTGCTCAATCGAGCCACACAGGGTTTGTACCCGCTGGGATCGGTGTTCAAAGTCATCACCATGGCGGCGGCTCTCGAATCCGATTTCTACACGGGGACCACGACCTACACATGCAATGGAGAGTTTACCGAACTGCCCGGTCAAACCCTGTATGACTGGACGGTGGAGAAGGATCGCCCCCCGCATGGCACGATCTCCCTCATCCAGGGACTTGAGCGTTCGTGCAATCCCTATTTCTGGCACATCGGTCTGGATCTCTACAATCAGGGAATGACCACGGCCCTGCCGGATATGGCCGCGGCGTTCGGATTGGGTGAGCCCACGGGCATCGAGATCGGCGATGCCGCCGGGTTGGTGCCCAACCCGGAATGGAAGATGGAAACCACGGGTGAATCCTGGGCTCCTGGCGATGCGGTCCAACTCTCCATCGGGCAAGCCTCCCTCAATGTCACGCCGATACAGGTAGCGCGCTTCATCGCCGCCCTCGGCAACGGGGGAACGCTCTACCGACCGCAGATCATCCAATCCATCGAGAATGCTGAAGGATTGGTGCAGTACGAATTCGAACCGGACGTTCAAGGTCAACTGCCGCTCAGCGAGGACACGTTGGAAACCCTTCACACGGCAATGTACCTTGTGGCCAGCGCTCCCATGGGCACGGCCAATCGCATCCTGCGCTACCCGGGCACGTTCCCGATCCTGGTGGCAGGCAAGACCGGAACCGCCGAGGTTGGTGGCGAGGATCCCCATGCCTGGTTTGCAGGATATACGTTCGAAGACCGCCCGGACAAGCCGGACATTGCCGTCGCTGTGATCGTCGAGTATCAGGGAGAGGGTTCGGAATGGGCAGCACCGATCTTCCGGCGTGTGGTCGAAGCCTACTTCTACGGCTACCCCATGCGAACCTACTCCTGGGAATCCGAGATCGGGGTCCTGTGGACTCCCACTCCCACACCAGGCCCCGCAACAGCGACACCGGAACCAACTACAGAAACACCAGAACCCTGACCCATGAGTGAATCCCAAACGTTGCATGGTCTGATCGTACGCGCTCAATCCGGTTTCTTTGACGTCGAAACCAAGCAGGGTGTTGTGGTCGCACAGCTGCGTGGGCGGCATAGGCTCTCGCAGCAGGAGAGCGATCTGCTGGCGCTGGGAGATCGTGTGCTCGTTCAGCAGCATGAGGATGGAACGGGAACGATCGAGGAGATCGTTGAGCGGGAGCGTGTGCTTTCCCGACGCGCTCCCGGCATTGAGCGGGAACAGGTTCTCGTTGCCAATCTCGACCAGGCAGTCTTCGTCTTCTCCTGCGCTGAGCCCGATCCCAATCTGCGCATGCTGGATCGTCTGCTGGTCGTAGCCGAGGAGCAGCAGATCCCGGCGGCCATCTGTGCCAACAAGATCGATTTCATGACCAAACGCCAGGCCAAACAAATCTTTGGGCTCTACGAACGGATCGGCTATCCGGTCTTCTACACCTCCGCCACCAAGAAGCGCGGCATCGGCAAGTTGCGGAAGGCATTACAGGGAGTGATTTCGGTCTTTGCAGGCCCATCCGGCGCAGGCAAATCGACGTTGCTCAACGCTGTGCAGCCCGACCTGGGGCTGCGTATCGGGGATGTCAGCCAGGCCACAGGAAAGGGAACGCACACGACCGTGGTGCCCCGCCTGGCAAAACTCAAGCGCGGTGGTTATGTGGCGGATACGCCCGGCGTGAAAGCCTTTGCGCTGTGGGACATCGAGCCCGAGGAGATCGACGGCTACTACCGGGAGATGAAGCCGCTGGTGGAGCAATGCGCCTTCAGCGATTGCACCCACTTTCATGAGCCGGGTTGCGCGATCTTGGAAGCCCTCGAGAGAGGCGAGATCGACCCACATCGATACGATTCCTATTGCCGCTTGCGTCTTGGCGATTTGGATTGATCCTCCCCACCCGCATGAGCCGCTGTCCCTTGCCTTCGTAGATCGAAATCCCTACAATCGAAACGAAAGAGGTCGCTATGCGGCGATGGATGCCGATCGGCTTGATCGTTCTCATGCTGTTTCTTCATCCCAGCTCTGCATCGGGCCAGGAGGGTGGTCGCTACTATCCTGAAACCGGCCATACCCTGGACGGACGTTTCGTCTCGTTCTTCGATTCACATGGTGGCGTCGAGATCTTGGGCTACCCGATCACAGACGTGTTCGTCGATCCTGAGCAGGGCTATCCCGTTCAATACCTGGAGAACGCACGCCTGGAATGGGTGCGCCAGGGCGACGCCGTTGGCGTGAGAATGTCGGTGTTGGGCGAATTGCTGGGGGGGTGGGATGCTCCGCTCTCAGGGAGTTCAGCGACCCTCGGCTCTTCTTCCGGCTGCCGTTATTTCCACCAATCCGGGCATCGCATCTGCTTTGCTTTTCTGGATTTCTTCAATCAGCATGGCGGCGCTGAGATCTTCGGCTACCCCATCTCGGAATTCAAGATCGAGAACGGGCGCGTGGTGCAGTATTTCCAGGGCTTCCGCTTGGATTGGCATCCGGAGGCTCCTGGTGGGATTCAGGTGCAGGTCGCGCCGCTGGGTCTTCAGCATTTCGAGATCATGGGCTACGACCCCAATTTGCTCAGGTCCCATCCTCCTGAGGATATGGGTGAATATCGTCTCATCGAACTCAGATCGCAGATTTCTCTTCTCAAACCCGTGGTCCAGAGCGAGGATTGGCAGCGCATCTTCGTCGTCGTGCGCGATCAGAATCTGATGCCGGTGCAAAGCGCCTCCGTCACGTTGGAGATCCAGTTTGCGGACCAGGAGCGCGTGCTCGTCCTGCCGCAAAGCGATGCCGCGGGCATCAGCAGCGCGAGGATTGAGTTCGAGGGTCAGCCGCCGGGTTCGAGTGTGACGTTGGAAGTGCTCGTTGCCAAAGACGGGCTGGAAACCATCACGCGTGATTCGTTCCTGGTTTGGTGGTGAGTCCAAGAAATCCAAAATCCTTCCTTCCCCCTTTCATGCTCTTTGGACTAACGAAACCATCCTCTTACGGCTTGCTTCGCCGCCATCCGCGCATCCTGGGTTTGGGTTCCGTTCCTGTTCATCGTTCGTTCGATGCCCCGGATTGCGCATCGCCCCGACTTGCGAGGGACGAAGGCTTCCAGGCTGGTGACTGTAGGGGGAAGCAGAGCATTGGGACTCTAGAGAGGGCGCAAGACGCGATCTTCCCGCAGGCGCTTGAACCAAAGGGATGTTCCCCGCGGCATGGACTCCCTTGCTGCGTCCTGCCAGGCGCGCACGTCCAGCGATTGAATCGTTTGAGGTCGATACCCGACGGATCGCCAAGTACTCACATGCTGTGCCAGGCTGGGTGGGAGGAAGAGCAGCACAGCCTCGCTCTGTAGCTCACTGGCTGCTTCGTCCAAGGCTTCCATCAGAATCGGAATGGCTTGTTCCAGTGCGGATCGGAATCGAAATGGAGTTCGTCGATTCGCGCCACGAGGTTCTCGACCTGCCATCCAGCGGCACCTGCAACTTGGCCGTCCCGCTCGATCAGGTGGAAGGCTTTCTGCCCAAACGTAGCCATCATGTCCTGACGCGAAAGGCTTCGTTTGCCGCGTGAAATTTCGGAGATGAACGCAGCGATGGCTTGAGCATCCTGGGGCAGACCGCGCCGAATGTGCAGTTCACCAGGGAGCAGGGGCGTGATGGGTTCCGGAACGGGTTCTTCCGCTTTCGGCAGTTTCGCCCAATGATCCTGAACCTGAGCCCAGGTTTCATCGAAGGAGCCGTTGTTCTCGATCACCACGTCGGCGAGCTTCAACTTATCCACCTGCGGGGGCTGGGCATCGACGCGCTGCTGCGCAATGTTCAAGGACATCTTGCGCTTCTGGACCAAACGCTGAACTTGAAGCTCCTCAGTCGAGTGTACGACCCATACGACATCGCAGCTGGATGCAAGATTGGATTCGAACAGCTTGATGGCTTCGATCACGACCACATCCTGATTGGCGCGCCGAACGAGGATGTCGATCGCCTGCGAGACAAGCGGATGGACAATGGCTTCGAGGCGTCTCAGCGCCACAGCATCGCCGAACACCACCCTGGCCAGCTTTGTGCGGTCAATGTGGCCCTCTGGATCGAGGATCCATTCCCCGAAGGTTTGCACGACAGCGGAAAAGCCGGGTGCGCCCTTGGCCACGGCGCGATGGGCGAGCGTATCGGCATCGATGCCATAGGCGCCCAAGTGCTCCAACATCTTGCGCACGACGCTCTTGCCTGTGGCGATGTTGCCGGTGAGCCCAATTACGTGTTTAGAAGGCCAACGTCCCAAAGTTATATCTCCAAGACAACCTCAAGTATGGGGATTGTATTTGACGCAAGCAAGCTTGTCAAAAATGTGACTCACGGTGTGATTTCGGCGCGGTAAACATGATTTCCGGCCGCCAGAAAGATATCGAATGGAGGGGCTAAGGCAAGCGCAGTCGGCGGTAAGGGCAACGGTTCCTGGAGGCGGTAGTGATCCAGGAAGTTCATGTTCATGCCGAAACGCAGCACGCTGCTCTCGTGGCTGTCCAGCAGGTACAAGGACGGTTCCATGCCTGAGGAGTATGTGATCCTTGCAGGAGTGAATGCCTGCAGCAAATCCGAAGTCGACTGTCCTGGACGGGGATCCTCAAGCATCAGGTCGGTCTCACACTCGACTTGGATCGTAACTCCACCGCTGCCGAGGTCGATCTGCGATCGATTGCAGATGTCCACGTGCCCGTCATCATACAGGATCAGCAGCCCTTGGTAGGCAGCCATGATGTCGATGGCGCCCCTCAGATCGCGCAGGTTGTCTGCGAAGAAGTACTCCCACGTGTCGTTGCCCGGGCTATCGAAGGATCGGAAGATCCAAACCATGCTTTTATCGGGCGCCAGCACGTAAAGGGAGTCGTTCACCGCGTCCATGGCTTGTATGTGTCCCAGGCCGGTATCGGGTGGCGTAAGCTGCACGATCCTGGGCTCCTGGGAGGGAGCGCAGATCAGCAGGGTGCCGTCCGAATCGATGGCCAGCAGCTGCTCGAGCCCCAGGGGACCAGGACTCTCAAAGATGGCCAAATCCACCGGCGTGCCCATGCCGGCGATGCTGTCGGGGCCCTGCAAACATTGGAAATCCGGATCGATTTCGTAGCGGCGGCCTGTGTTCCAGGCATACCAAATGGAAAGATGGTTTTGATCCAAGACGTATAAACCCGAGCCGGAGGCGGCAATGGCGGTGATCTCGGCGCCGGAGCGGAAACCTTCGCTGACGGCGGGAACGAAGTTCAGACGGGTAACGTAATCGAGTGAATCGAGCGCCACTTGCGCAGTGTTCCGCAAAGCAGCGGTTTCCTGAGTGACGCCGTATTTCTCGGCGCGATCCAGCCAATCCAGAGCTTCTTCCCAAAATGGACGGGCGGTTTCCGCGTCGGGTTGGATCTGAGCGGAGGCGACGGCGGAGAGCGCTTTGAAGACGTATTCATCCGCCAAGGCCGGACGTCCCTGTCTTAGATAGATGAAGCTGGTGATGGCCACCACGATCAAGGGGATGGCGATCGCTGTGGCCGTCAGCAGAGCCGGCGGGAAGGCGCCGGGACGCGGGGGTTCCCTCAAACCAGGAGCCATGCGCGCCGCCATGGTGGCCAGCCATTGGATGAGATTCGTCCACGCGCTTTGAACCGAGTTGCCGACAGTCTTGAGACCGCGTGTCAGGACTGAAGGTCCTTTGCTGGGCGCGGCGGCAACCTGCTGCGTCTGGCGGGGGCGACTACTTTGAAACGTGGTTGGCGTGGGAGTGACGGGAACGGGGGATTCCACAGGTTCTATGACGGGGGGCTTCACCAATTCTCCCGGACTGGAGAAGCGCACCAGCATCGCATTGCGATCTTCTGCGCTGGCGGCGGAGAGACGATCCACCGCCCTGGCGGCATCCAAACCGGAGAGGCCGGAGAGGGTCGTTTCGGCCCAAAGTGGAGGCGGCCAAGTGGTCAGGATGAGTAAATCCTGGGGACCGATCTCGAAGTGGTGGTAGCGCACGAAGGGGGAGAGGGTCAATCCCAGCGGCCGGCCAGCAGCCTCCTCCGATGTGTAGGTGCTGACTTGATCGGGCCGGATGAGGATGACATGGCCGATGCCGCATTGGGCAACGAAGACATTCCTGCCGCGCATGACCGCAGCCACCATGCGACCCTGTGCAATGCGAGGCTTGGATGGATCGCGCGCCAGATTCTGAAGATGGGCATTCACTTCCACTGCCGCCTCGCGCAGCGCAGCGGTGACCGAACCGGGTGTGCCGAAATATACATCCGCAGCCAAACGCGCCAGATGATCGGTGATGCCCGGGGAGGTGGGCTCCGGCATGGTCAGGCTGAGGCTGATGAAGAGCACGTCCTCCGAACGGCCTCTTGCCGCTCGGCGGGGAGCGATCTCAGCCAGTGCGCCAGGCGGTGGTGTGGTGCGCGGAGCACCGGCGGCGATATGGATATGGGCAATCTCGACTTCGAGCTTCTCAGTCATCGCATTCATTGTACAGAAACGTTCCTCTGACCGCAATCATGATGCAAGAAGCAAGCCCCTTCGCTCGTGATCGGCTTGTTAGAATGTGCTTCGATCGGCACGGATGCCGTTTGCGTCTGAGACTCGCAGGCTGAATCCGGATGGCCTTCAATTCAACTCGGATGAGGTGGTCGGACGGTTGGGGTTTTTTCGCTCCGGGGGAGGGTTCTTGAGCTGGAAGCGGAAGGCCACACGCCCTAAGTGGATCACGTCCCCATGCTTGAGTTCCCGTCCCTGCTCGCTTACGGCTTCGTAGTTCACCCACGTGCCGGCCACCGATCCTTGATCCCGAAGCAGGTAGCGTCCGCTGGCGCTGCGGATCAGACGCGCGTGGAGGGGGGATACGGAGGGATCTTCGATGGGAAAGGCGGCGAGGGAAGCATCTCTGCCCAGGTTCAATTCCGCACCCGTGAGAGGAATGGCCTGCAATCCTGGCGCTGATGGTTCCAGCGGCGCCAAAAAGGCTTCGGCGGGTTGTACGGCATCGGGAGGCTGCAGGCTGGCACGCTTCAGACGGATGGCGGGACGCGGGGCGGGTTCGTCTTCCTTGCGTCAGACCCTGCGACTACGCTGGCTCAGGTTGAGTAAGGTCACGGCGAGCACGACGCCCGCGACCAGCACGGCCAAAGCCGCCAGCAAGGAACTGAAAGCCGGACGCAGAGCGGAAAAACCGCTCGGTGGAGGCGGAACATCCACGAAGATCTGGATTTCAGATGAGGTGCCTTCCAGGCCCAGGGTATCTTGGGCAACGGCCTTCACGTAATGCATTTCGCCTTGCATGTATTCGCTGAGATCCCAATTGAACACGTCGTAGGGGGCTTGCGAGCGTTGATCCATCACCTCGCCATCCACGACCAACCAGGTGGAAGTGAGAGCACGTGGATGGTCGTCGGGGAAGGTGATCAGCAGGTTCAAGGGCTGGATCGTCGGTGACAGGGTTTCAATGGGACGATCGGGATCGGACGGCTGGCGTGAGATCATCGGTGGAGGTTGGATGAAGGCCAACTCTGGCGGCTGCACGTCGATGAGGTAGCTGCGAAGCGGTGAGGTGCCTTCCAGATTGTTGTCGCTCACGTGGACCTGGATGTTGTGTCTGCCCGAGACGTTGGTGCGGGAGTTGAAGGTGATTTCGTAGAGTTCTCTCTGGGTGAGGACTTGCTCGGTGATCTGCCCCAAACCCACTGCGGGGTTGAAATGCAGGAAGATGCCACCGGTCTCACGACATAGCTGGCGTAAGCTCTCGGTCCCGACGAAACCAAGGGCTTGTTCTGCCGCAAGGAAGACGACATGAACAGCGGTCTGTGTTTCCACAGCTCTGGCGATCACATTGGCAAGCGGAACATCGACCAGGGAATAGATGTAGGGCGTGAGGAAGACGATGTGCCTGGGCATCCCGGCGCGGGGTTGGGCGTCGGTGGCGATGGACAGTGCCTCCAACAGGAGGTCGGCGCTGGTGTCTTCCGCAGCAAAGTCGGGTTCGAATTGGTCCAAGGCAGCGCTGAGAATGGCTGCCGAACCGGCATGCGCAACCAGCGTGTCTTCGTTGGTGACCAAGGATAGATCATCCAAGCCGTATTCGCTGGCATCCACACGTGACCACCAGTCCGACAAGGAATCCTGGACCAGCTCGTAGAACGACTCTCCGGAAGGAATGCGACCTTGGAGGCCTGCAATGGTGTTGACCACGAACAACTGTTGTGTGCCAACGCGCTTCGACTGCATCACCAAACCTGGTAGTGGATTTTCATCTTCGAAAACTTGGAAGCTTGTGGCGGGCAGGTTGGCGATATAGGCGCCGGAATCATCCGTGACAGAAACGGATGCGGAGATCGTAGGGAACTCGTCGGTATCCAAAGACAGGATGTTGATGCGCAATTCGGTCTGGGCTGAGACCGGAGTGGCGATGCTTTGGGATACGAGGATCGACAGGAAAAGCGCCGCAGCGAAAGTGCGCCAAGGGGATTTCATGGGTTCATTGTAGCACGCTGTTTTCTGGAGTGAGAGGGCACTTTACAGATTCCTTACACTTTTCGTTAATCACGCGCTGTGCGTGTATGATAGGACCAGCAGAACGCCTACCGAGCATAACTTAGAGGATACAGCATCTCTCTCAGCCTAATGCGCGGAAGCGTCTGTGAAGAAGATCAGATCGAGTCTGGGGGTTTCGGTTTTGAGTAGGGCGGCTTCCCTGCAACGAACCGTCTCCACCCTTGACCGGTCTGAAGGTCTGAAAGTCCCCTACTCATATAGAATAATCAGGGTGACTTTCGTGGCCCCCCCTCCGGCTTGCCCTCCCGTCATCTTCTACCGGGAGGGCATCTTTTTATATCGAGGCCATAGAGGCAACTATTCCCATTCGATGGTGGCGGGGGGTTTGCTGGTGATATCGTATACGACTCGGTTCACACCATCGATCTGATTGACAATGCGGTTGCTGATGCGCGCCAGCAGGTCGGATGGCAGACGCGCCCAATCGGCGGTCATGAAATCATCGGTCGTCACGGCGCGCAGGGCCACGGTTTCACCGTAGGTTCGCTGGTCGCCCATCACACCCACGGACTGCACAGGCAGCAGGACGGCAAATGCCTGCGCAGTGCCCTGCCGCAGCAGGCCAGCGCTCTCGAGTTCATCGGTCATGATCTTGTCGGCCTGACGCAGGCGGTCGAGCCGCGTGGGCGTGATCTCGCCCAGGCAGCGTACGGCCAAGCCCGGTCCCGGAAAGGGCTGTTTCCAGACCAGGTTTTCATCCAATCCCAGAGCGATACCCACCTGTCGAACTTCGTCCTTGAAGAGATAGCGCAGGGGCTCGACGAGTTCGAAATCCATCTTGGAAGGAAGCCCTCCGACGTTATGGTGGGTCTTGATGCGGGCGGCCGAACGCCGGTCAGGACCGCTGGATTCGACCACGTCGGGGTAGATGGTTCCCTGCACCAGATAGCGAACCTTTCCAACCTTGCGAGCTTCGGCCTCGAACGTGCGGATGAAGGTCTCGCCGATGATGCGCCGCTTGCGTTCCGGGTCACGGACACCCTTCAGGGGGTGGAGGAAACTTTGAGAGGCTTCCACGACCCGCAATGGAGCGGTGAGGTTCTCGCGGAAGGTTCGCATGACGGATTGGGGTTCATCCTGGCGTAACAATCCTGTATCCACAAAGATGCATGTTAGACGGTCGCCGACAGCTTTATGGACCAGGGCAGCGGCCACGGTCGAATCGACGCCGCCGCTTACGGCGGCCACGATCTGTTCTCCGGCGACCTGCCTGCGCACATGCTCGACAGCTTGCTGGATGATCGAGGCAGGGATCCAATCTGCCTTTGCTCCGCAGATGCCACGCACGAAGGTTTCGATGATTTCCGAACCCCCGACCGTGTGATGCACCTCGGGATGAAATTGCAAACCGTAGCGCTTATGAGCATCATCGGTCATGGCGGCGATGGCGGTGTTTTCGGAGTGCGCCCAGGTTTTGAACCCTGGGGCGAGTGCTTCGACCTGATCGCCATGCGACATCCACACCGCATGATCCCCGATGGGGAGGAAGGGATTCTCATCACTCACATGCAGTGCCATCGAGCCGTATTCGCGTTTGGGTGCAGCATTCACGCGCCCGCCCAGGGCGTGGGTGAGGGCTTGCATGCCGTAGCAAATGCCCAGAATGGGCAGCCCGGATTCGAGAACGTAGGGTGGGATCTGCCGCGCTTCAGGCGCGTAGACGGAATCCGGACCCCCGGAGAGAATGAACCCCTTCGGATTCAAAGCCAACACTTCAGGGGCTGGAGTGGAATGCGGAAGCAGTTCGCAGTAGACATGTGCCTCGCGCACACGCCGCGCGATAAGCTGTGCATACTGCGATCCGAAGTCCAGGATGGCGATGCTGTCCATGGCGCTCAATCCGCGAAGACGATCCTGCCTTCGCTCATGTCGGTGACCACGGCGAGCGCTTCGATGGGTATATCGAGTGGGGTGAGGAGTTGGCGACCGGTCTCGAAGCGCTTCTCGATCAGGGTTCCGATTCCAACCACGGCTGCTCCGGCGGCCTGTGCCAAGCGCACCAAGCCCATGATGGTCTGCCCGCTGGCGAGGAAATCATCGATGATCAGGACGCGCTCATCCGCTCCCAGGAATTCGGGGGAGACGATCAATTCCACCGTGCGGCCTTTGGTGTGGGATGGGGCCAGGGTGAGGAAGATCTGGTTGGGCATGGTAACGGGCTTGGACTTGCGGGCGTAGACCACAGGAAGATTCAAATACATGGCCGTCATCAATGCCGGAGCGATGCCGGAGATCTCGGCGGTGAGCACCTTCGTGGCACCGACGTGACCGAAGCGTCTGGCCAGTTCCTGGCCGCAGCGATCCATCAGCCTTGGATCCACCTGGTGGTTGATGAAGCCGTCCACCTTGAGGATACCGCCTCCCAGATTGCTTCCTTGCGTCAGGATCCGCAGTTTGAGTTCATCCATGGCAGCACTCCCATTTGCGACCGGTCCCCACGATTGTAACTCGGGAGGGGCGAGGAACCAAAACCTTGTGCAGGCTGGATGTCGGAAGGGCGCAGCAGATCGTGGTGTGAACGGCGATCGGCGGCTTGACTTAGAACGGATGTTCCGCTAGAATGAGAACAAGCGTGCGCATTCCGCGGCCGGGTGGATCGTTGCCTGGCGATGGAATGCGCTACCAAGGAAGGGCGATATGGTGAAGGGAAAGCTTTCCGACCGACAACAACGCATGCTGAGCTTCATCCGGCGTTTCACGGCTGATAACGGCTATCCTCCGTCGATCCGTGAGATCGGGAAGGCGGTGGGCATCAGTTCCACTTCGGTGGTCAATTACAACTTGAACCGGCTCGTCGAAGAGGGGCTGCTGGACCGTGATCAGAACGTGTCGCGGGGGTTGCGCCTGGTTGAAAGCCTCACCGGTATGCGGGAAGGCCGTCAGGACGTGATCAGCATCCCGCTGGTGGGGCGCATCTTCGCCAGCGAACCCGTCCCCCTGCCCGGCACCGACTCGGCTCTGTTCGGCGCGGACGAGGCCATTCAGATCACAGGGGACTTGCTCAGCGCCACGGATGGGCTCTTCGCCTTGGAGGTCAAGGGGCAATCCATGATCGACGCCATGATCGACGAAGGAGATATCGTGGTCATGAAGCGCGAGCCCGAATGGCGCAATGGCGACATGGTGGCCGTTTGGCTGAAGGACCGCGAAGAGACCACCTTGAAGCGCATCTACCGCGAGCAGGGCAGAGTACGCCTTCAACCCGCCAATCCGACGATGGAACCGATCTACGTGGAGAGCCCGGAGGAGGTGGAGGTGCAGGGGAAGGTGATGCTGGTCGTACGGCAGCTATCCTGATGGAGTGCCGCAGCGCATGACGCGTTCGATCATCCTGGCGGCTCCGGCACGGCAGCTCTCGAAACTGCTGACGTGCGCCGAACGGAAGACGATCTACGATGCCGAGCATCCGGTCTGGGAGGACGTGGATCGGCGGCGAGCATTTGCAGGACGGTCGGAAGAATCCCTGAAGAAGGAACGTCAAGCATCCAAGTGATTCGAAATCTGAGAAGATCAGTTCCCTCGCCGGATCGTAGTCCGGCGAGTTTGTGTTTGGCGAATCGCGAATGGAAAGAAGATCAGGCGATCCAAGGACCGCCTGATCGGTTTGATGATCGATTACCACACACGAGCAACGCTATTCTCCCAGATGCTCCACCAGGAAGTCGATGATCGCATCGGACAATCCCGGCTCAGCGACGAGCATTTCGTTGCCGTGGCCGGCGTTGTTATAGATGAGAAGTTCGACCGGGCCGGTGGCCTGGTCGGCCAATCCGCGGACGGTTTCCGCCGAATAGCCGTCTTCTTCGGAAGCAGCAAGCAGGGCGGGTCGAGGGTTGTAGAGCAGCATGGCGCCTTCGATGTTCACACGGAAGTAGTCAAACCCCGGCGAGAGCAGGGCAAGGACGTCGATGCGGGGATTGGTGGAGCCCAGGAACAGGGCCAGGTTGGCGCCGATGCTGGCGCCGATGGCGCCGAGGCGATCAGCATCCACGTCTTCCCTGGCGCCGAGCCATTGCAGGGCGGCTTCCACGTCTTGAGGCGCCAGCAGCCAGTTCTCCGCACCGCCGGTCTCACCATGCCCGCGCAAATCGATGGCCAGGCTGGCGATGCCCAGGGCTTGCAGGCGCCTGGCGAGGGCATCCCAGTCGGCGCGCGTGCGACCGTACATGTGCAGCATGAGCACGCCGGGAGCGGCGTTGGGCAAAGCTCCGTAGAATGTTCCCTTGAGCATGAGCCCGGCCGCGCCTTCGATCTCGACGTCGATGGGATCGGGTGGAACGGCGGGTTCCGGTTCGGGAGTGTCCGTGGGAGGAGCCGGTTCGACGGGAGGCTCCGTGGGTTGGGGCGCTTCTCCCTCGGGGGGAAGGGAAGTCGCCGTTGGATCGGGCGGGTGGGTCACTTCGGGGGTGGTTCCCGGACCGCAGGCCGCAACGAAGAAGGTCAATGCGGCCAGAGCAAGGAAGGCTTTCCTCATGAGTCTCCTCCTGGTTAAGTTGATTTCAAAGCTACCATGATCATCCGCTTCGACGCCTCACCGAGAGCGCCGAATGCGTAATCCCCGTAGAAGCTTACATCAGCATATCCACTTTCGTCCAGCATGCGTTTCAGGGTCTCGGGAGTGCGTAGGTGGAAGGAGGTTTCGAAACGATGGCGTGAGACCATGCCGTTGGGGAGCAGCTCATCGTAGTGCCAGGTCACGACGACGGTTTGCCCGGAGGGCAGGTATCGGTGATGGGCAGAGACCTGAACGGCGTGGCCGGTCTCCTGTTCGATGAAGGTCTGGAGGAGTTCATCCTCTATTTCGGGATGGGCGAGGGCTTCCGGCGGGTTGGGGAGATCGAGCGCCAGGACGCCCTGCGGAGCGAGGTGCTTCGAAACGGCGGAGAGCGCCTGTGCGAGATCGTCGTCGTTGAGTTCGGCGAAGACATTCAGGGGTGCGATGGCCAGGGGGAAGTGTTGATCCATGGTGAAGCTTCTCAGATCGGCATGCAGGAGCGTGACTTGTTCCGACGCGCCCGGCGCGATCTGGTTCTCGGCGCGCTCGAGCATGGCGGGGTT
>DUET01000046.1 GCA_011192015.1 Anaerolineae bacterium | reverse complement strand
TCCGCTAAGAGCGAGGAGCCACTTCGTTCTGGCTTTCATCTTTTCTCCTCCGAATCATTTTCACGGAACCAATTGCTTTCGTGATCGTCATAGTTTAGCCCCAGGCATCACCTCCTTGCTACTTTTTCTTCCAGTGTGCAGGGTCGTAACCCTGCGCTGTATTTTCCGGCAGCTATTCGTTACGAAATTTTGTAAGTTGTCATGCTCGCTTGAATGATTGGCCTCGTATTATATATCACAGCCTTCCCGCGAGCTACAAGGTTCCTGATTAACTCTTTCCCCTAAGGATCATGCCGGTTATTAAGCAAACCCCCACACAAGGGGGCCATATCGAAGTGAATCGTCACAGGGTTCAATCCGGTAATTCAAGACCACATTCTTATCACCTGGAAGTACCGGTGGTGTGATGGAATACAGGAAGTGAGAGGAGCCGATCAGCTCCATGATCCGGGCAACAAGTGATTTCCCGTTGGTTCGGGGTCGGAATTGATATACCGAATGCTTGAGGATGCGAGCGATCTCTCGATCAAGAAGTACCGTTTGATCCCGCTCAAGATGTTCCATATTCGACCTCGGGGATTCGCCCCGTTTCTAAGCCAAGCGCTTTCTTAAGCGCTTGCCGCCCATAGTGCAATCTTGATTTTACCGTGCCCTTTGGTAATTCCAGCACTTCTGCAATCTCAGCCACCGATAAATCGTTCAAGTAATACATCACCACTACAACCCTCTTCTCGGGAGAAATTGTGAGCAATGCCTGGCGAACCTCATTCCACTCTTCATTCCTCTCGACCCTCTGTTGAGGGGTTTCATGGTATTCAATTTCGTGCTTGAGCCTACCTGCCATGACCTGCAATACATCGAGCCAGCGATGCCTGCGTCGAATCCAAGTACAGGAAAGATTGGCGGCCACGCGATAGAGCCAGGGTTTTAAAGAATATTCCGTTTTGATGCGGTGAGCATAGCGATGGAGTCTTAGAAAGACATCCTGCAGGAGATCGGATGCAGCCTCTGGATCGCCCGTGATCGCCAGCGCAGTATAGAAGACCATATGGCGATAACGATCATAAAGTACGTCTAGCGATTCCAGCTTGCCCTGCTGGAGTTGAACGACGAGATCTTGATCTGAAGCCAGATTCGAATCGGTCAGATGCGCCATCGTTTCACTTAAAAAATACTCTCGAGATACACGATCGGTTCAATACCACGGCATCTCCCCGGAGTGCGTCATCCGGAGCTATCATGATATTCATGATCGTAGATCTTGCCAAGAGGAAGAAAATCATTGGGTCTCAACTGCTGTTTGGAATTGTATCTCACCCTCTGATCGCAGTAACCGAATGCGGTATTCCTTCGGTTTTGGATCAGGCTCAGTATATCAGAAGAAATCGAAAGGTGGCAGTTAAAAATCACACAGAATCTATTGCCTGGATCGCATATGGATTCCTCAAACCACATGCAATCATGCCGCACAGGAAAGCGCTCCATCCTCAGGACGCTGAGGAATCACTCCCAAGCGAGTAATCGCCTAAGGAACACACTGATCCCCAGATGCGAGGGCCTCCAGATTCCACAACACGGAAAAAGTCGATGGATCCACCTCGACACCACACACATCCGGCGCGTAAGCCACGATACGAGGACGCACGTACAAAGGCAGCGCGGGAAGTTGAGTTGAGAAGATGCGCTGCGTCTCCTGCACGGCTGTTAAGTATTCCGGACCATAGGGGGCTCCGAGCAAGATGCGTTTGCAAACTTGATCATAGTCGGTGCTCCGAAACCCCGAAGCATTGATTCCGAAAGGTCTGTCATCGGAAGGAACCTCGCTCGAAAGGAACATCTCACAAGCCGGACTGAGCATGCTCGGCCATGCCCAATTCAACAGACCGAACGTCCTCCCGAAGACCTGCCCCTCCGGCCATGGTACAAAGAGCGCCTGTGGATCTAAGATCTCCACATCGACTTGCACTCCACATTGATGAAGATCCTCCTGGATTCGAAGTGCCACCGCCTCTTGGAACTCCCCAGGCACAGCGATGTAGCTCAAGACCAAGGAGGTGCCATATTGCACACCCGCGACACCCCGAGCCACTCGTGGGGTGTCCGGTGAATCATCCACATCCTTCCAACCCAAACGATCCAATTCCGCGATCGCGGCGTCAGGATTGTATTCCAACGATTCCGCGGGCGCTGAGTACAGCGGGTGAAGGCTGGGAAGGTAGGTTTCCGAGGTTTGGCTCAAACCGAACAGCACTTCGTCCACGATGCGTTGACGGTCGATGCACTGCGCCAGCGCATTGCGCACGAGCACATTTTCCAGGATGGGTTGCTGGCTACGCGTCGTTGGAGCCAGGTTGAATTCCAGACGCTCGAGCGCCGATCCCGGCATCCAATCCATGTTCATTCGACCGGCTCCCTCCAACTCCAGGATTTGGGAGGTGAGCTCGGGCAGCATCAGGGATTCATCGACAACATCACACTCATAGGTCAAAACCTGCTGCAATGCTGATTCGGGCTGGGCATCCCCAAGGAAGCGATAGATCAGATAATCAAAATGTGGGATCCCTTCCGAAGCACGGAAGTATTCCAAATTCTTTCGCAGGAGGATCTGTTCACCCGGCGTCCATGATTCGATCACATACGCTCCCCATCCGAGGGGCAGGCGGCTCGCGGCTTCGACCTCGAACAACTCGGAAGGAGAATAATCCCCCAGCACGTGCTCAGGAAGGGGAGACCAGAACAGGGCAGGATATTCCGGATCGAAGTAGCCGGGAATTCCCGTCCACCGTGCGGTTTGCGCATCGATGGCTTCATAGGATGCCGTTCGATCGACAAGATACTTGGTGCTCGGCGTGCTGATGTGGGCATCGAGCAGGAAGGAGAACACCGAATCGGATGCCGTCAACGCTTCGCTGTCCGACCAGCGCACGTCCTCACGAAGGCGAAAATCCACCACCATCTGCTCAGCCCAGACCTCACCGCTCCAGTAGATCTGTGAACAATCCTGGTTTTGGCATTCGGTGGGCAGGTAGCGCATGCCGGATTCCAACCGAGCCGGCTGCATGGTTTGAGGATCGAGATAGAGATCCCCCTCGCTCAGAGAAACACTTTCGATGCGTGCATCTCCATCCGCCAGGCTCGGCATCTTCTCCAGGATCACGGGTTGGGCTTCGAAGGACCGGATGTCGTACGGTCCATCGTAGATCGCGGATAGGACGGCTTCCGTCTCTCTGCTGGAGGGTGCGTAGAGATAGAGCGATTCGGGTTCTTCACGCAGACAGATCACCAACGTTGGAGGCGCCGGTGGTTCCGGTGTGGGCGTCGGCAGAGCCATTGTGGGTGTGACTGAGGGAGAAGGTGGTGGGGTGAAGGGAAGTTCGATCCCCGTTGTGCCCGCACATGAAACCATCAACCCCGCCATCACCAACATCAGCATGCAGGTAAGACCAAGGCGTTCAATCGTTTGCGACGTACGCATCAGCAACTCCAACCTTCGAGAGAATTTTCACATTCCGAATTATCATTCTCAAGATGTTCTTTCAAGGCCAGCCCCATTGCATACGAACGCAACGGATTATCGCTGGATTGTATCCATCTACGGTTCTCTGTCTTCCCGAGATGCATCCGCCAGCAGGCTTCGTTCATCATCGGTCAATTCCGTGCCCTGCAGCATATCCGGTCGTCGTTGCAGCGTTCGAAGCAGGGATTGTTCTCGCCGCCATCTGGCGATGCGCGCGTGATCCCCGGATAACAACACCTCCGGAACCTTCCAACCCTGGAATGTTGCCGGACGTGTATAGTGCGGATGCTCGAGCAAACCCGCAGCATGTGAATCGCGCTCTGTCGCTCCGGCGTCTCCCAGCACGCCGTTGATCTGCCTGGCGACCGCATCGATCAAGACCAGAGCCGGAAGTTCTCCTCCTGTGAGAACGTAATCCCCGATCGAGATCTCGTCCGTGGCCAGATGCTGCCGCACACGTTCATCGATGCCCTCGTAGCGTCCACAGATCAGCGCCAGGCGCGGGAGAGAAGCCAGCTGGTGCGCGATGGCATGCGTGAGCAGGCGTCCTTGAGGTGTGAGCAGGATCACAGGAACCGCCGCAATGGCCTCACCCAGAACGGTGTGCACCGCGTCAAACAGCGGTTCAGGCTTCATCACCATCCCGCCCCCACCGCCGTAGGGCACATCGTCGGTCGTGCGATGCTTGTCCTTGGTGTAATCACGAATGTTGTGCAGTTCGACGTTGATCAATCCAGCCTCCTGGGCCTTGCCCAGGATGGACGCATCCAAGTAGGCTTGCATGCTCTCCGGGATCAACGTGAACACATCCACATGCATCGGTACACTCCAGCAAACAAAAGCCGGTTCATGCCTTCTGGCAGGATTTTTCCAGCCTTCTATTAAGGAAGCGCCTGTTGCTTCGAACAGCTTCAACACTGGTGGTATGGGCATGCTGCCGGGGAAAGGCTCGACGATCGATGGGAATGTGCCGATCATGCCCAAGGCAGAACCGGCCGGATTATAGCACGCTCAACGAGCCGGTCGCCATCGTTCCAGCATCTGGAGGGTTGAGGAGAAGGCAAGGGGAGGAAGCGCATCCGGATGGAAGAAGCCGACCGCATCCGCATCATCCCGAGCTTGTGGCATGCCATCTATGATCTCGGCGCGATAGACGATGAAGATGCTTGCACCGCGAGGATGCTCCTGCGAGAAGAAGACGTCCAACAATTCCCCCACACGGATCTCGAAGCCCGTCTCTTCCAGGCACTCTCGAGTCGCGGCGACTCTGGGATCCTCTCCCGCATCCACAAACCCCGAAGGCAGAGTCCATTTCCCCCGGCCGGGCGTGTTGACACGGCGGACAAGCAGGACCTCACCATTCTTCTCGATCCATACGCCCACAGCGACCTTGGGATCGGAGAAATGGACATGGCCGCAATGGGGACAAACCGGCCGCAAGCGTCCGGCTGCCATTCGCGTTTCAAGACGATGACCACACGCGCTGCAGAATTTTACAGGGGTAGAATTTCTCGTCACTTGCGTCGAGCCCGGATCATGAACGTTGCCAGAACGATGACGGCTCCCCCGAGCGCGACTTCAATCCCGCGCAAGGCGATGAGCCAGACCGGCCAGGTGAGGATGCCTGAAGGCTGATCCGGAATCCGATCGGGTCGATCCAAAACCTCATCCCCTAGGCTGTGCGTCGGCAAAGGAACCGCATCACCCGGAACCAGTTCTGGTGTTTCCACGCTCTTGCCCTTGGGTGGGGCTTTGGGAGTGGTATCGCCTTCGATCCCCTCTTGGTCGAGAAAACCTTCAGTCGGCCCGACGCCTTCCGCAGGCGCGGCAGGAAGCTGCGCGGTGGGTTCTGGAAGCCCTCCCCCACCCATCGGTGCCTCCACTTCGACTTCAGGTTCCACATGCGCATTGCGCTCGCTGGCATCCTCTGGCGGCGCAAGCGCCATTTCCGGCTCCATGGCCGGTTGTTCGACTTCGACGATTTCCTGTACGGGGGCGTAACTGCCCGCCAGGGGAACGAGCCTGGATGAGAGTGCATCGATCCCTACCAGGGCTACGAAGGCAATCGACGCCAAGGCCGTTGCCAATCGCAGGACGGGGTAGGATTGTTTCTTCCGGGAACCGACCATCTCTGGTGTGAGCGCGAAGCTGCGCGGGGGCTGCACCGCTGGCAGCGAACGGAGCAACCCGGCTGTTGCACGCAATTCCTCAAGCGCCCGGCGCAATTCGGGTTCAGCCTGCAGCCGCGATTCGAGCCTCGCGGCTTGTCGTTTGGTGCACTCCCCGTCCAAATAAGCCGAGAGCAGTTTGAGATCGGAGGATGTGAGATTACCAAGCTCATTCATGCTTGCGCCTCATTATTCAGACGCAAAGATGCCGGCAATAGTTCCCCGTACGCCTGTAAACAATCTCGCAACCTTGCCCGAGCGCGTGCTAAACGGCTCTTGATCGTGCCGAGGGGTTTGCCCACAACCTGGGCGACTTCCTGATATCCGTATCCTTGCACATCCGCCAACACAGCCACGACGCGAAATTCATCCGGCAAACCATCCAGGCAATCCTGGATGGCGTCGGCCAATTCACCGCGCATGGCCGCTGCTTCGGGACCTTCCTGGCTGGATGGCAGAAATCCATTCCCGGTCTCGTCCGGCTGTAGGGTTTCGCTCCCCAGATCATCCATGGATACGGCCGGCCTGCGCTTTCTGCGCCGTAATTCATCGTAGCATGCATTGGTGACAATGCGGGAAAGCCAGGCCTTGAAGGATCCCCCGCGGTAGCTGTGCAACTTCCGGAATGCAGAAATCAGCGCTTCCTGCGTGGCGTCGGCGGCATCGCTCGAATCGCCCATGATGCGAAACGCCGTGTTGAAGAGGCGCGTCTGATTCTCAGCGATCAGACGATTGAAGGCGGTCAAGTCCCCCTGTTTTGCCAGTTGAATCAGCTCCGTTTCTTCCATACCTAGAAGATGATAGCGCGCAGCAGAACGGGAGGCAAGGTGCAATCGTAGCCTGGCTTTCCGACTACGAGCTGTCCTCAACCGAAAGCGGAACCTGCTCATCCATCGAACTGCAGCAAGCATCCTGTCTCTGAGGCGCAATCACTCATGCACAACCAGCGGCAGAGGAATCCCGAAACGTTCAGCGCCTCAACGTCGGATCCCCCAAAAGGATGGCCGTAGCGAAGTGAAACTCCCGACTCTCGCTCCACGGATAGATCAAGGGAACGTTCACATGCATCAGGAGCGCATCACCCAACGATGCTCCATCCGCCAGCGCGGTGGCGATGTTGTGCCCGTAATATCCATCGCCATTCGTACCCAACCCCCCCGAGTTGTTGGTCGTTCCTTTGGCCAGAAGCACTGAACTGTAGGAGCCATACAGCACGGAGGTGAGGAAATTTTCGGGATGGTCCAGATTGCCGACCGCGCAACCATCGCTCCAGAAGAACACAGTCCTTATGGGATGGCTGTCCACCCATGCAATATCGAGGCTGCCATGGCCGCCCCAGTAGCCATGCGCCTGGCCTACGACAAAATCAGCCGCTCCGTCTGGCAGACGATCGTATCCATCATCAGCCGTCATCCCAACAGCTGAGCTGTCGAAGTAGAAGCTGGCACTGGACTCGAGGCTGAAGGGCGTCCAGGCATAGGTTCCGGTACGCATGTTCTCCAGAACCTGATCATGTTCAATCAGGTTGCTGGCCGAGGCATGTTCCGAGATCACCATGAAGCCATTTCCAACCTCGTACCCCCCCGTTCGATACAGATGATTCTTCTCAAAATATGCATTGATCGCCCCGACGGAAAACGCGTAATCTCCTCGGTACGTGGGCAGCACACCGATCCACTGCTCCCAACCCACCTCACCCTGGTGAAGATCATAGGACTCCAAATGCCCGCCTGGGGAGCTGTATCCAGGAGAGCGCTCGAAGATGCCATCCAGATCGGCATAGTATTGAAAACTGATCACTTCCTCTTCGAGCGGGTCAAGGGCGGGATTGGAAGTATGCAGGGTGACCCATTGGTAGGCATAGGGTATCTCACCAATCAGGATCGACCCCGCCAGCAATCCACCGCTCGATGTGTAGAGCCTGAACAGGTAGGAGCGCAGATCGGCAGCCGAGGTGTAGGCATGTGTGTGGATGAGTACCGAATACCCTTCCTGGCAGAGGTCGATTTCAAACTGCTGCAACCTGGCACGAATCCCCTCCCTCAAACTGGGATCGACGATCAAGGCAACGATCCTGCTCCCCGGATTGCACAGTTCCCGGATCTGATCCTGCGGATCCGTCTCTGTTGGAGGAGGCGTGACATGGGGCTCCACACCCATCCCTGGAAGCTCGATGAACGGCTGGGTCATTTCCGGGGAACTCATCGGATCGCCCTCTCGCGTTGGAGGTGTGACATCAGGTTGGAGCTCGATCTCTGTGGGTTCAACGAGCGCTGGGATTGCCTCCGTGGAACTCCCTGGAAGCGCATCCATCGCTGGTATCGTGATCGTGCATGCCAGGGAAATCAACAACAAGCCGGGGAGGATTCTGAACCAGCGCCTTCTCATTATGTCGTTCCTGGGATTCACTGTCGCCACCCTCTCACTGTGATGATGAATCTCTCTGTGGGCATGAACGTCGGCAGATTGCCTTCGAATCGTGCCACGATCCACCCGTCGGATCCAAGGTCGAGTATGGATGTGGGATTCAGGCAATACGACGAATCACCAGCAATGCTATGTCATCATAAGGATCGGATCCCCCCACGAACGTGGCCACTCGATCGAGCACACTCTGTTTGATCTCCTCCGCAGAACGATTCCGAACCTCGCCCAATGTCTTCTCCAAATCCTTCTGACCAAAGAATGCGCCGTCGGAATCTTGCGCATCGGTCACACCGTCCGTATGCAGCACCAACACGTCCTTGGACGCCAGCTCCGCAGTTCCCTGTTCCCAAGTCCGCCCAGTTTCAATTCCCAGGGGAATCCCCGTTCTCGTCAACCGCACCAGGTCCTTTCTCCTGCCTGAACGAAGCAGGAGAGGTGGCGGATGCCCGGCGTTGCAGTAGGTCATCATCCCCCTGCCGGGATCGATGATGCCATAGAAGACCGTTACGAAGCGCGTCGCATCCGTGTCCTCGATGATGCGGCGATTGGCTTCCTCAACCACAAGCTCAGGATGGTCCGGATGTTGCAGGGCAAAAGTGCGGATGAGCGTCCAACTCAAGGCCATATAGAGGGCCGCGGAGACCCCCTTGTCAACCACATCTCCGATCAGAATGCCGATCTTCGAACCGGGGAGGGAGATCCAATCGTAGAAATCACCGGATGTCTCGCGTGCCGGATGAAAGGCAGCAGCCAGTTCCCACCCCGGAATCTCCGGCAGCTTGCTTGGGAAGAAGCTGGCCTGCAGATTCCCGGCCAAGGCCAGTTCGGTTTCCAGACGCCGATTGGCCTTTTGTAATTGTTCTTGCAGATGGCGAAGGGAGAGATGCGTCTCCACACGGACCAAAACCTCTTCCAATTGAAAAGGTTTGGTGATGTAGTCCACTCCACCAACGGAAAATGCCCGAACCTTGTCTTCAATTTCATCCAGCGCACTGATGAAGATAACCGGGATATCCTGACACAGTTCCTCGGATTTCAACTGCCGACAGACTTCATAGCCATCCATCTCCGGCATCCGGATATCCAACAGCACGAGGTCCGGGTTCTCGGAACGAATAGATTCCAACGCTCGTTTCCCACTGGTTACCGCACGCACCGCATAACCATGATCCGTCAGCATTTTCGATAGCAGGCGCAAATTGGTAGGCGAATCATCCACAATCAGGATCTCGTCCGGTGTTTTGGCCCGTGCTGCGGTCATTTCAATTCCCTTGAGTCATGGATGATCTTGAGGATCGTCTCATGATCGAATTTCTCCGCCAACGTTGCCAGCATGGCGATCTGCTCTGGATGCCGGGTGCGCTCTTGTTCCAGCAATTCATCGATACGAGCCAGTTCCCCCAAGATCGCAGCTCGCTCTAGTGACGTCACCCAATCGCCTTCCAACTCCGCCAGCCACTTGGCGAGCTCCTGCTTCAAAGCTTCAACTTCGCGACTCGCATCCTCGCGAACAACAAGACCCGGATCTCGAACCTCCTCATACAGGATGCGCACTCCGAGATGTTTGCTCAGCTTCTCATATAGTTCGCTCCCCCGGAACGGCTTGCGCATGTACCCATCACATCCCTCAGAGAGGATGATTAGCCGATCCTCTTCCAAAGCACTGGCCGTAATGGCGATGATCACCGTGGCTTGTCCCTTGGTGGTGGATTTGATCTTGCGCGTGGCTTCGTAACCATCCATGACCGGCATGCGCATGTCCATGAATATCACATGCGGTTCCCAATCCTCCCAGATATCGATGGCGTGCTTACCATGGATCGCCTCTCGAATATCGAATCCAAGAGGTTCGAGTAATTTCACCAACAACCTGCGGTTGGACTCCTTATCATCGACGACCAAAATCCGATAAACCGGTTGGCCCGGCTCCAATCCTATCGCCCTTTGGCTGGGCCCTCGGTCATCTACTGTCGGCTGCTCTCCCAGACGCAGGGGGATCATGGCCTCAAAGGTGCTTCCTACACCCAGCTCGCTGCTTGCTGTGATCTCACCTCCCATCAGCCGAGCGAATTGTTGACTGATCGATAGCCCAAGCCCTGTACCTTCCTGCGGTTCCTCTCCGCTTGCCGCCTGTACAAACGGATCGAAGATGACCTCGAGATCTTCAACAGGAATACCCGACCCGGTGTCGACGACTTCGAAACCCAAGACGATCGCCGGATAGGCAGATTCCAGAGAAGGTCCAACAGGAACGTAGTCGCTATCTTCTGCAACATGTACGCGCAATTCGACAGAACCCTGCTGAGTGAACTTCACGGCGTTGCCGATCAGATTCATCAACAGCTGCCGCAGCTTGCCCTCATCTCCCCACACATACTGAGGAACCTCAGGGTCTACCTCCAGAGACAGTGTCAAGCCTTTCTGCTCCGCTCTGAGGATGAACATGTCGTCTACACCGTCAAGAACGCGGAAGAGATCGAAGTTGCGCTGATTCAAGCTCGCACGCCCGGCTTCGATCTTCGACATTTCCAACACATCATTGATCAGGTTTAGAAGATGCTCCCCACTTCTGGCAATGATGCGGAGATTCTCTTTCTGCTCCACACTCAATACGCCCACATCCTCTTGAGGCCGGAGCGGTTCGCTGAGCATCAACTGGCTGAAACCCAAGATGGCGTTCAGAGGGGTTCGGAGCTCATGACTCATGTTGGCTAGAAAGACGCTCTTCGCCCGGTTGGCTGCCTCCGCAGCTTCCTTGGCGCGCTTCACTTCAACCAAGGCCGCTCGCAGTTCCTTCGTGCGCTCATCGACCTGTATCGCCAGTTGCTTCCGCTGTCCCTCAATGTAGCGGATGCGAAGCGCGAAGCCGCCCAGCGATCCGCCGATGATCAGTGCCGCGATCAGAAAGCGAAACGGCCACGTTTGCCAGAAAGGTGGTGTGATCGTGATCCCTATCGAAGCCCCTTCCTGGTTCCAAATACCGTCGCTGTTGGTTCCTCGCACACGGAAAGTGTATTCGCCTGGCGGCACACTCGTGTAGCCAGCAAAACGTCGTGTGCCAACCTCGTTCCAGTCCTTATCCAAACCTTGCATCATGTAGGCATATTGATTCCGGTCTGGAAGAGAATAATGAAGAGAGGCGAATTCGAATGAGAAGAAATCCTGGGTCCAGTCCAATTCGATCTCGCTCGTTTCGGTTATCGAATGCTGCAGCGGGGATCCCCCGCCGATTCCCACGGGCTCATTGAACAATTCAAAGTTCGTGATCACAATCGGGGGGATGTAGGAACTCCGGTTGATTTGATCGGGAAAGAAATAATTGAATCCGTTCAATCCCCCAAAGAACATCTCTCCCCTTGTCGACTTGAACAAGGCGCCCTGATTGAACTCGTTCGACTGCAGCCCATCGGCCACATCGTAGTTCTTGAAGATCTCGTTTTGAGGATCGAACTGAGAAAGTCCCGCGTTGGTACTCAACCATAGATACCCTTGATCATCTTCCAGAATCCCGTAAACCAGTGCCCCAGGCAATCCATCCCTTTCGCCGTAATGTACGAAGGTTTCCGCTGTAGGATCAAAGCGATCGAGCCCTTCTGCGGTAGCGATCCACAAGATGCCCTTCGTATCTGCATAGATGGAGATCACCATGTCATGGATCAGGCTGTTGGAATTTTCAGGGTCATGCCGATAGGGTCGGAATTGCTCGGTTTGCCTATCGAAGCGGTTGATGCCTCCGGTGATCGTAGAAATCCAGAGCTGGCCCTCTTGATCTTCTGTGACGTGCGAAACGGCATCGCTGCTCAAGCTGGAATCGTCGGCGGGATCGGATGGATAGCTTGTAAATTGCTGAGTAGCACGATCAAAGGAAAAGAGACCTCCCGTGGATCCAATCCAAAGCATTCCCTCCCGATCTTCAAAGACGCTGAGCACCAATCCAGGTAGGCCGATATGCTCGAATTGTTCCTTCCGGGGATCGAAACGATCCACGCCGCTTCCTCCAGTACCAATCCAGAGGATGCCTTCACGATCTTGAAACAATGAGTAGATGATGTCATTGCTCAAGCTCGATGGATCTTCAGGATCGTGAAGGAAATGCCGCCAGCGATCGTATTGGCGATCGAATCGGTTGAGGCCGCCCCCATTCGTAGCGATCCATAAGACGCCCGATGCGCTCTCGGCAAAGCCCCAGATCGAGTTGGAGTTCAAGCTGTTATAGTTGCCGGGATCCGCTCGGTAGAGGCCGAATTTCAAGCGCATCGGATCGAAGCGGCTGACACCGCCCCCGAAAGTTCCGAACCAAAGCACTCCCGCTTGGTCCTGATAGATCGATATAACTTGATTGTGCCCCAGGCTTGTGGAATTTCCAGGATCGTGTTGGTGATGAAGAAAACGCATCGAGTCCCGATTAAAGATATCGAGCCCACCACCATGTGTGCCCACCCACAGAACTCCCCAGTCGTCTTCAAAGATCGTGTTGATGGAATTGTTGGCCACAGTGCGGTTGTTGTAGGGATTGTGTTGATGATGCACGAAATGCCCCGATTCGCGATCGAAGCGATCGAGTCCGCCGCTGTAGGTGCCGATCCACAAATTGCCCATTCGATCTTCATAGATGCACTGCACGATGTTCATGGCCAGGCTTTGATGATCGAAGTCGATATGCTGATAGCGTGTGAATGCCCCGCTGTCGCGGTCCATGCGGTTGAGACCATTAACCGTACCGACCCACAGGATTCTTTGACTGTCTTCATGGATCGAGATCACCGCATCCGCGCTCAAACTTGTCGCATCCGATGGATCGTTGAGATATTGCGTGAAAACGCCCTGGTCGGGGACGAATCGATTGAGCCCCGCATCCGTGCCCAGCCATAGCACGCCTTGGTGATCTTCATGCAGAGTGTTGACGATGTCACTGCTCAGGCTGGAGGGATCATCAGGATCATGGGCATATCGGATGAAGGATTCAGTAGCTCGTTGGTAGCGGTTGAGACCCCCGCCATTAGTTCCAATCCAGAGGTTCCCGGATCGGTCCTCAAGCAAGGACAAGATGAAGTTATCACTCAAACTCGAAGGATCGTCGCCTTCGTGTTTGAAGATTACGAATTCATGACCATCGAATCGGTTCAATCCCTCCTGCGTTCCAAACCACATGAAACCCCTGCTGTCCTGGATCATGCTGGTGACCACCGATTGCGAGAGACCATCAGCGATGGAAAGGTTCGTGAAAGCGATCTCGGTCTCCATCATGCGCTCCAAGATCAGTTGTCTGGTCTCGGAGGAGATCTCTGGAGGAAGATCATCCTCCAGGAGGCTTGGAACCGGCGAGGCCGTGAGGATCTCTTGCTGAGGATTCCCCGATTCCTGTGTGTCGCCGGTGCCCGGAAATCCACAGGAGGGGATCATGATGACCAACGCCAGAAGAAGCGGCAGCAGCTTCCCCGCGCCGTTGCTCGGGAGCCTTCTCGAAAATGCTTCACTTCGTTTGAAGAAACTCGGCAGAAGGTCGATGTTCAGAATTTCCGACATCCCTCACTCCAGATCTTCGCATCTTTATAGGTCGACGGACGGAAGCGCGGAACTTGAATATTGATATCAGACTAATGCGAAATGATTTCGATGTCCAGCCCCTTAGCCTCGCAATCAGGCAACACCCTTCAAGCCGCGTCGCCGACAGGAGGGAGGGGAAACCCGTTGGGGGAAGGATAGCCCCCATCCAGGACGTTGTAAACTTGTCGCGAAGTCCAGCGAATCGCCCTCACGCGCGGAACGATGCTTGCATGATGTGCTGGGAACGCATGCAGTTTGCGGGAAAGGAGATCTCCCTGGCAGCGATGTCCCACACCAGATCGTTTACGGCCTGGTGCCTTCGTTTTAGGAGAGGAGGGATTAACGGGCGGGAAGGAGAGATGCGGTTCCATCTGCTGTGCGGAACGCCGAGGGGATGATCGTTCGAATGAGGTCGTGTTCGGAGGATTGCGGATTACAGATAACGCAGAAACCGGTTGGCTTCATCCACCAGGACGATCTTCGGATCAAGCGGCTCGTCAGCCAGCTCAAAGCCCATGATGATGATCTCTTCGCCGGCTTTGATCCGGTGTGCTGCACCGCCGTTCATACCAATCATGCCCGAGCCCTTCTCTCCGGGAATAACGTAAGTATTCAACCTGGCGCCCGTCGTATTACTCACCACCAAGACCTTCTCCCCCGTCATCAGTCCGGCCTTCTCCATCAAAGCCTCGTCAATGGTGATGCTTCCCACGTAATGCACATCGGCGTGGGTCACGCGGGCATTGTGGATCTTGGAGCACAGAAAGAAGCGCATGATCGTCCTCAAGGATTGCATGCTTGCAAGAGGCCATGCGGGAAAGGTCGGCATGGTTCTCGGGCTGATCCATTGTACCAGCGCTTCATTCCACTCCACGACTCTTCCGGAATCAAACGGCTGGTTTCTGGCAGGGGACGCGAAAAGCCCCTTGGCAATGACCTACTCTCCCAGGCCGTCTCCAGCCAAGTACCATCGGCGCTGGCGGACTTTACTTCCGGGTTCGGGATGGGACCGGGTGTACCCCCGCCGCTTCGATCACCAAGGGGCAAATCGACATGATGAAGTTGTATACCATTGAATAATCTTTGGAAGAGCGTCAAGTTCTCCGCATCACCGTTAAGCCCTCGGCCATTAGTACGGCTTGGCTGAACGCATTGCTGCGCTTACACCGGCCGCCTATCAAGCAGGTAGTCTCCCTGCGGCCTTACCCGGTTGATCCGGTGAGGGACCTAATCTTGGGGCGAGTTTCCCACTTAGATGCTTTCAGCGGTTATCTCTGCCAGACGTAGCTACCCAGCGATGCCGTTGGCACGACAACTGGCACACTAGCGGTCTGTCCACTCCGGTCCTCTCGTACTAGGAGCAGCTCCCCTCAAGTCCCTTACGCCCACAGCGGATAGAGACCGACCTGTCTCACGACGGTCTGAACCCAGCTCACGTGCCGCTTTAATGGGCGAACAGCCCAACCCTTGGGACCTTATCCAGCCCCAGGATGC
>DUET01000045.1 GCA_011192015.1 Anaerolineae bacterium | reverse complement strand
GGCGCAGCCGACCCAAGCGTCGAGTGGATCTGGTTCTACCGGCAGATTTGGGCGCTGAAGTTCGCTTGCCGGCGGTCCCGGAGGTTCGAGCGGGAGCACGCTTGCTGACATTCCCCCTGTTGATCGGGGTTCTATGCGCCTGCTATTTCATGCTGGCAGGCCCCGTCTTTCGGGTGGATCAGGCTGTGATCCATGGAAATCATTTCATGACCGAGGCGCAGGTTCGGTCGATTGCTCAAGTGGATGGCACGCCTGTCTTCACCGTGAATCCGGGCCAGGTTGTGGAACGATTGATGCGCTACCCCGAATTCTCGGAAGCGGTGGTGCGCGTGGAGTGGCCCAACAAGGTCGTGATCGACCTGATCGAACGCATACCGGTGATCGCTTGGGACGATGGGGGGCGGAAGTGGTGGCTTTGCGAGAACGGAGTGGCCTTCCTTGAACGCGAGGCGCTTCCTGGAATGATACAGGTCGTTTCAGAGGAACCTGTGCTCCAGATTCAGGAGGATCCGCTTGCACAAGTCATCGATCCTCAGGTGTTGCAGAGCGCCATCACCCTGAGTACGCTGCTTCCAGAAGCGGGTCGCTTGATCTTCGATCGGGAATCTGGGTGGGTATTGGAGGATGCCCGCGGCTGGAAGGTTCATTTCGGTGTTGCAGGGGATATGCAGAAGAAAGCGCGTGTCTACATCGAGATTGGTGATTGGTTACAGGAGCAGGGTGGGGCGGTTTCCATGGTGAGTGTCGTGGATCCGAACTCCCCCTACTACGGCCCAGCGAGGTAACAACTTTGGACACGTTGGTCGGTAAGGATGATTCGATATACGTAGGCATTGACATCGGCACAAGCAATGTTTGCGTGCTCGTCGGGCATCCAGATTCAGCGGGGCGTATACGCGTGATCGGGACGGGGATCGTGCCGGCGTCAGGCATGCGTAAAGGTGGTGTGACTCATCTGGAGAGCGTTGTGCGGGCCATCGACGCGGCCAAGGATCGAGCGGAGCGCACCTCTGGATACGAGATTACTTCGGCCCTGGTCTCTCTCTCAGGCGCGCAGATATCGTCGATGAACAGTTCCGGCATGGTGGGAGTATCCGGGCAGACGATCGATTTTGGAGATGTCACCAGGGCCATCGAAGCTGCCCGATCGGTTGCATTGCCGCACAACAAGCACATTGTGCATGTCATCCCGAGGGGCTTCGTTGTGGATGGACAGGAAGGCATCAAATCCGCCATCGGAATGCATGGCTACCGATTGGAGGTCGAGGCGCACATCGTTACTGCGGGAGCAACCGCCCTGCAGAATTTGGAGATGTGCATCGACGCAACCGGGATCGCCGTGGATGGCTGGGTGCTCGGATCGCTTGCTGCTGCGGAAGCCGTTCTCACGGATACCGAGCGAGAGATGGGAGTGGTGGTGTGTGACATCGGTGGCGGCACTTGCGATCTGGCCATCTTCATCGAGAACGCCGTGTTTCATACCGCTGTTATCCCTGTGGGTGGCGATCATCTCACCAATGACATCGCCAAGGGTTTGCATCTTCCTCAGGAGAGCGCAGAGCTTGTGAAACAGCGGCATGGGCATGGCCTACGTGAGGCTGTCGAGCCGCAACAGACCTTCGCCGTGCGGCCATTCGGGCATGATCGTCCGCTGCATTTCAAGCAGACCGACCTGGTGGCCATCATCGAACCCCGCATTGAGGAATTATTCATCTTGGTGCGCCAGGAGATCAAGCGGGCAGCGTGTGATGGATTGCTTCCCGCAGGTTTGGTGCTCACCGGCGGCACATCGCTTCTCCCAGGCATTCGGGAGATTGCCAGCAACGTCTTGCAGCTTCCGGTGCGTTTGGGTCAAGCAGAGGACATCCGGGGTCTTGTCGATAAGCTGCAGACCCCCGAATTTGCAGCCAGTATTGGGCTGCTGCAGTGGGCACGATTGCTGGAACAGCAAGAGGCATTGGAGCACAGGGCTTATCGCGGCATCGCGTGGCCTCGACTGAGTTTACGCAAGGCGGTGGAGTTCCTGTACCGCTTGCTTCCGGGATAGTGGCATCATGGCCAATCAAAGCGAGCTTTGGAACGAGAGTGGCAAACCAATGATCGATAGAGGAGGAAGCATCATGAGTTCAGCACCGAAAACGGAATCGTTCGCACGCATCAAAGTCATGGGGGTTGGTGGCGGCGGCAGCAACGCGGTCAACCGCATGATCGAAGAAGGACTGGCGGGCATTGAGTTCGTCGCCGTCAACACAGATGCCCAAGCGCTGCTTCTCTCCGATGCTCAGACGCGCGTACGCATCGGCGATAAGCTTACGCGCGGGCTTGGGGCGGGAGGCATTGCAGACATCGGTTGCAAGGCGGCAGAAGAATCGCGAGATGATCTGCATTCCGTGCTCGTGGGCAGTGACATGGTCTTCATCACCGCGGGTTTGGGGGGTGGAACAGGCACCGGAGCCGCTCCGATCATTGCCCAGATCTCCAAGGAGGTTGGAGCCCTCACCATCGGCGTAGTCACCCGGCCCTTCACCTTCGAAGGCGGGCCTCGAGCCAAGACCGCGACCGAGGGGATTGCCTGTCTCAAGGAGCACGTGGATACGTTGATCGTGATTCCCAACGACCGCTTGCTTGAACTTTCCGACCGTCGTGCCAGCCTGTATGAGTCGTTCAAGATCGCCGATGATGTGCTCCTGCAGGGCATCCAGGGGATCAGCGAGCTGATCACCGTGCCGGGCTTGATCAACCTGGATTTTGCCGATGTACGAACGATCATGAAGCAGGGCGGCGCAGCGTTGATGGCTGTGGGAAGAGCCTCGGGTGAAGATCGTGCTCGGGTGGCAGCTGAACAGGCGATATCCAGTCAGCTGCTGGACATCACCATCGATGGCGCCCGCGGCATCCTGTTCAACGTTACCGGCGGCAACGATCTCGGATTGCATGATGTCGATCAAGCGGCTGCCATCATCAAGGAAACGGCGCATCCGGATGTCAATCTGATCTTCGGTGCGGTCATCGATCCCAGCATGGGCGATGAGATTCGCATCACCGTGATCGCCACCGGCTTCGAACGTCCGGTTGGAGTCAGGCGCTCTGCCCGGCGTGTGCCGGCTTCAAATCAGGCTCAAGTGGGGCAGCAGCAAGCGGAGCAGGCAGCGACGCCGTTCTTCGAGCCCGCCTCCTTCGACATCGAGGACGTCGATCTGCCGACATTCCTACGACGCAGGTGATTTGAACCAGCAACCACGTCCGTAGATGTCCCAAGCGAATCTCATGCCAGAAACCGGTGCTGCCCGGATGCTGGTATACGCACTAAACCGGTGCTGGACACCTCCTCCCGGCGCCGGTTTGGTGCGTATTGGGAAAATGTGCGTATGCTCTGCGGTCGCAGATTGACCTTTGCCGGACTTGCTTGTGGACGCAAGCTCTTGTACAATTCGCCTTCCTTTCCCTGACATATGGGTATCGATCGAGTGTTCAACGTACATCTGGCGTCGAACTAGCGTTCGAATCGAGAGATCCATGATTTGCCCATACTGCCAAAGCAAACGTACTCGCGTGATCGACACATCTCACGATGCTCGTGGTGGGGTCCGCCGAAGGCGTGTCTGTCTGGGATGTTCACAACGCTTCAGCACCTACGAACGTGCCGTTCTTGCCTCCCCCGTTGTCGTCAAGCAAGACGGCACGCGCGAGGAGTTCGATCGCCAGAAGCTATTGGATGGAGTGAAGATCGTTTGTGCCAAACGCCCTGTTCCAATCGCCGATATCGACCGTCTGGTTGGGGAAATCGAATCCACCCTGCAGGCAATGGGAAAGTCCGAGGTATCCAGCAGGGTGGTCGGGGACATGGTGATTGCAGGGCTGAAAGAATTGGATCAGATTGCTTACATCCGGTATGCGATCGTATACCTGGGCTTAGATGACCTGGATGCGATCCGCGATGAAATCGACCAGTTGTTAGAAGTCTGATCCCGGGAAACGTTGGTCGTCACCCACGCCGGGGGTTTTTTTGTCCTTGGTATCCGCTGTGTAGGGTGAGAACATGAGAGGGTTTCATGCTGGAGATAGACAAGTCTGCGCTTCAAACGGATGATCAAACCGATTCAACCCGTGCTCTCCCTCCTCTCCCGAAGGGGGCAAGAACCGTCGAGCTCTCGGATAACGCGCGCACGGTATTGAAGAAGCGCTATCTTCGCCGGGGTGATGAAGGCCAACCGCTTGAATCGGTCGAGGAGATGTTCTGGCGTGTGGCCTACTACGTCGCGCTCCCGGAGGAACAGTGGCAGAAGGATGTTCTCAAGCTGGCTGAAGCGTACTACGATCTGTTGGCGGCCAAGCGCTTCCTGCCCAACTCTCCAACATTCACAGGCGCCGGCACTCCGCTTGGACAACTTGCGGCATGCTTTGTGCTTCCCATCTCCGACGACATGGGAAGGGACCCATCGGGCATCTTCCAAACGTTGCGGGACGCAGCCCTGATACAGCAAACGGGTGGAGGGAACGGCTTCTCCTTCAGCGGCCTTCGCCCCCGCGGGTCGCGGGTACGATCCTCTTCGGGCGAGGCAACCGGTCCTGTGGGCTTCCTTCGCGTTTACGACCGGGCATTTGGAGAGATCGCCCAGGGCGGCACGCGTCGCGGCGCCAACATGGCGGTGCTTCGGGTGGACCATCCCGATATCCGGGAGTTCATCACGTGCAAGGTCAATGAGAATCAGATCACGAACTTCAACATTTCCGTGGGCGTAACGGATGCCTTCATGCAGGCCGTGCGCGATGATACCGACTATGAGTTGATAACCCCCCACACACAGGAAGTCGTTGAGACCGTGCGCGCGCGAGAGATCTTCGATCTGATCGTGGAACATGCGCATCGCAATGGCGAGCCCGGAGTGCTCTTCATCGACACTGCCAACCGTTCCAATCCCTTGCCCCAACTCTATGAACTCGTGGCAACCAATCCATGCGGCGAGCAATGGCTCGGACCGTATGAGAGCTGCTGCCTGGGGTCGATCAATCTGGCCCAGCACTGCGCCGAGGAGCAGACCGTCGATTGGGAGCATCTGCGCCAGACAGTCGTTTTGAGTACGAGGTTCCTGGATGATGTGATTGACGCCAATCGCTTCGTACCCGCTGTACCCCAGATCCGCGAGGCCGCTCAAAAGACCCGGCGCATCGGCTTGGGCATCATGGGCTTGGCAGATCTGATGTACCACATGGACATTCGCTATGGCTCGGAGATCGCTCAGCAGCTTGCCGGTCAGATCATGGAATTCATCCGCTACCACAGCATGCTGACCAGCATCGATTTGGCCCAAGAACGAGGTTCCTTCCCCGTTATCAAGGGCAGCATCTATGATCCTGAGGCGCTCCAATGGCAGCCTCCGCAAGCGATCGGTGCCGTTGAACAGGATTTTGGCAGACCAGAGATCGATTGGGGTAACGTTGTAGCCGGTCTGAGAGAGCATGGGATTCGAAACGCTGCCCAAACGACCATCGCCCCCACAGGAACCATCGCCACAGTGGCAGGTTGCGAGGGCTATGGTTGTGAGCCGGTGTTTGCCCTTGCCTACATCCGCCATGTCGATGACAACGGACGTGATCTGAGGCTCACCTATACCAGCCCCGCCTTCGAGAGTGCATTGGAATCTATCGGCCTGGAGTCATCCGAACGAGAGGCCGTCATCCAGCAGGTCATGACTTTAGGATCCTGCCAGCAAGTCGAGCAGATACCTGAGGTATTGCGCCATGCTTTCGTGGTCTCGCAGGATGTCAGCGTGGAAGAGCATGTACGCATGCAGGCCGTTCTTCAGGCCTTCGTCGACAACAGCATCAGCAAGACGGTCAACTTCCACAAGGATGCCACGCGTGAAGAAGTGGCCAAAGCCTACATGATGGCTTGGGAGCAAGGTTGCAAGGGTTTGACCGTGTATGTAACCGGCTCTCGCAAGCGTGTGGTCCTGGAAACCAAGGACAGCTCCGAACCGGCTGAGGCGGCTTCCCAGCCGATCCAGCTTCCCTTCTGGCAGACAGGACGCAAGGCGCGACCGCAGCGGCTGGAGGGTTGCACCTATCAGATCAACACGCCGGTGGGGAAGGCATTTGTCACCATCAACGAGAAGGATGGCGGGCAGCCTTTCGAGGTTTTCATCACAACCGCAAAAGCTGGTTCGGAGACAGCCGCAGTGAGTGAGGCCATCGGACGCATGATTTCCTATTCCCTGCGCATTGCATCGCCCGTTTCTCCTCGGCAACGCTTGAGCGACATCGTTCGACAGCTTGCCGGGATCGGTGGAGGGCGCCCCTTGGGTTTCGGTCCCAATCGAGTGCTTTCACTGCCTGACGGATTGGCGCAGGCTTTGGCAGCGTACCTTGGTGATACACCGCATGAAACAACCACGCTGATCGGACCTCCGCAGGAACAATACAGTCTGCGTATAGGAGATTTATGTGCTGAGTGTGGGGCTCCTGCGGTGGTCAACGAAGAAGGCTGCCGCAAGTGCTATAGCTGTGGATTCAGCGAGTGTTAGCCAGTTGTCCGGTTTGCGGTGGAAGATTTCGTATGCCATCATGGGCATCCTAGGAAACGCACCACATACCAGAAGGGGTAACCAGTATGGGCAAGTACTTTGTGCTCGTAGCCGGAAACATCGGTGCTGGTAAGACATCCCTGACCGAGATCCTTGGTGAGCATTTGGATTGGCAGACCGCCTATGAATCCGTGGTCGACAATCCCTACCTGTCGGATTTCTATCGGGACATGCGCCAATGGGCGTTTCATCTCCAGGTCTTCTTCTTGGGTCATAGGGCTGAGCAGCACATGAATCTAGCACGCTCCTCCAACTCCGCCATCATCGATCGTTCGATTTACGAAGACGCCGAGATCTTCGCCCGGGCCGCCTTAAAACTGGGCACGATCACCGAACGAGATTACATGACCTACCGAACAATCTTTGATCTCGTCATCGCCACCTTGCCCTCTCCCGATCTGTTGCTTTACCTGCGCACTCCGGTACCGGTATTGATGGAGCGCATTCGAGCTCGCGGCCGGGAGATGGAGAAATCCATCACCGACGAGTACCTCCATCTTCTCGATTCTCTGTATGAGGAATGGATTTCAGGTTTCGATCTCTGCCCGGTCCTCAAGATTCCTCCCGTGCGTGGAAAGGGCAATGAGGTCCTGGATTTCGTTCACAAACCCCGCCATATGGAAATCGTGATCAACCACATCATCGAGAAACTTGCCGGCAAGGAGGAAATCAAGTTCCCCCAGGAAACCGGATGATCCACTCCTCCGGTTGAGTGCCAATCCCCGATCGCCCATTGGATTACCCGCATGAATTTACCAGGTTTTTACAACCCGGCTACATGCGCTTTGCCCAACTCCCTCAGAATCCAAGCAAATGTCGTAAGAAGGAGGCTCACAATGTTGGGAAAAACTGGAAAAGCATTTCTCCTGGTTCTGGCCTTATCCCTGGTCTTCACAGGTGTGGCGTATGCCGACAATGATGTTCCCGAAGCGAGGATCAGGGTCACAGGCAGGATCACGACGGTGGACCTATCCACGTCGTCATTCGGGCTGCAGGGTCGCGATGGACAGGCTTACACGTTCTTCGTGACTGGAGATACGATTTACCGGAGCAAGGACGGCTCGATCCAATCCCTGGCGGATGTGGAGCCGGATATGGTTGCGATCGTGGTGGCCATCCGCAATGATCAGGGGCAGCTGGAAGTGCTCGGTTTGGGCGCGGCTGTCGTGGAGCCGAAGCCGGAACTCAAGCGTTTCTTTGGCACTGTGACTGCGGTTTCACTGCCCCGCGCTACGCTGACGCTGGAGACGCGAGATGGTGAATCGATCACCTTCCAGACCACCGATCGAACAAACTACCGCAGCCGGGATGGGTCCATCCAGGGCTTGGGCGATATCGAGCCGGACATGCTGGCCCTGGTCGGCGCAGTCGAAGTCGACGGTGGATTGCCGCAGGCCATCGTTGTAGTGGTGGCGCATAAGGACGACATCAAACCCCAGACCATGACGGCAACGGGTGAGATCACGAATGTCATCCCGGGCCAACAAACATTCATGCTGACCACAGGCGAGGGACGTGAGTACACCTTCCTGGTGAACGAACGGACACGCTTTCGCAGTCGAGATGGATCGATCGAGGACATCCACGATCTCAAGCAGGGCATGCACGCCATCGTGGTGGCTGTAGAGCAGCGTGATGGTTCCCTGCTGGCGTTGGGGGTAGCAGCAGGTTATCCGCAGCAAGATCCAGATACTGTACATGCAGTGGGACGGATCGTCGATCTGGGGAATCGATCTTTCACGCTGCAGACCCGGAATGGGGATCAGTTGACCTTCACGGTCGATGGATCCACAGTATATCGCTCGCGTGATGGTAGCGTCCAGGAATTCGGCGATCTGAGAGTTGGTATGGTGGCGGTAACTCGGGCGAAGGTACTCGGTAATGAGCAGTTGAGAGCCATATGGGTTGGTGTGGGAAAGTTGCGGAGCACGGATGATGCAGCGCCTCCGGAAAGGACGCCTGCAGAGAATCCCTCCATGGAACCAGGTTTGAGGATGGATGCGGTAAACAATTGATGGTTGGAGATCAGCCGAACTTCTGAAAAGCAGCGAGCTTTGGGTCGAAAACACACTCTCCCGCCTTGCGGGAGAGTGTGCTTATACATCGATTGCAGTCGAGTGAATTGCAGTTTCTGGGTGCAACCTTTTCAAGGAGATGGAGGATCTGAAGGGACGGGATGATCTCACAGGAGATTGCCAAGCACTGCGGATGTGTTCCTGTTCAAGGGTTACCTTCTCTTTGTAACAGGTCCCTCCGATCCTGCTTGCATGGTTAGACTCCTCAGATGCTGGAAATATCCACGCGTGGCAGGGAGAAGGAGAACGTGCTGCCCTTTCCCTCACAGCTCTCAACCCAGATCTTTCCGCTATGCTGTTCCACGACCGTCTTGGCTAGCGCCAATCCCAAGCCTGAGCCCTCAATTGGATTCTTCGGATCGCTGACCACGATTCGCCCGCGGAAGAAGTGCTCGAAGATCCTCGGGAGTTCCTCGTCGCAGATTCCGGGTCCATTATCGCTGACGTGGACAATGATCTCCTCATCGTTCCATTCGAAATTCACATCGATCTCTCCACCCGGATCGGTGAATTTGATGGCGTTGCTGAGCAGATTGCATATCACGGAATTCAAGTGTTGAGGGACGCCCATTACATGCAGAGTCTCATCAGGTTTCTCACAGGTCAATGTGTGTTTCTTCGCTTCGCAGAGGGGGTGGAGTTCTTCGATGGCTGAGGTCACAAAGGCGTATATGTCGCAGAGTTCGAACGCAAAATTGGTGATGCTCTCCACTTCGATCGTTTCGAGCAGGCTGCTGATGAGCGTGGTCATACTCTCCATGGCGCGTTGCATCATGTTCAGCGCGTTGCGCTGCTGATCCGTCAGCGATGCTTCGTGCAGCAGGTCAGCGCCCAAACGTATGGCGTTGAGGGGATTCTTCAGGTCATGCGCTGCCGTTCCCAGGAATTGTGAGCGCATGAGGTCGATTTGTTTCAGAGCAGTGATGTCCTGCATCACGGCCACGCGACCGACTTCGCTGATCTCGCTCAGACTTGTCAGGAGAACACGATCACGAGGGGTCGTAATCTCCAGGTTCATGGGGAGATCGATATCCTCGTTGACCAGTAATTCTCCAATCAGGCTGTCTTTGAAGATCTTGTTTGCAGCGATCCCATCGGTTTGAGCGTTATCGATGTCGAAGGCCTTGGCGGCAGCATTGTTGATGAGGATGATCCTTCCTTGAGGATCTGTCAGCACGACGGCATCTGCAGTCTCAACCAACGTGGCTTCCAGGCGGCTTCTTTCCTCCGCTACGCGGCGGAAGAGGCGCGCCTTGTCGAGGGCGATGGCCGCCCAGGATGCCACAGATGCCAGCACCTGAGCGTCGTTTTGGGAGAAAGTGTCCTTGGGATGATTGATCGCCTCGATCACGCCCAATACATGATTGTGCTCTTCCAGGGGCACGCAAACCACGGAAGTGGTCAGCAGCCCCGTATGTCTGTCCACAATGCTCATATAGTGCGGATTGGCGCGCACATCGTTGACGATCAGGGGCGCACGGTTACGTGTGACCCAACCTGCGATGCCTTCGTTCAGCGGGATGGAAACGTCTTTGATACTCACATGGCTCCCCCCGCTGGCTTTCAACACCAGTTGATTGCTCTTCTCATCCTTGAGGAAGAGAATCACTGCCTCAGCCTGGAGCAGTCTCTGGGCATGGCGCATGGCGCTCTGCAACGCGTTCTCGAGTTCGAGGGTCGATGTCATCTGGCGGCCAATCTCACTCAAGATTTGAAGTTGATTGGCGCGTGATTGGGAGGCCTCAAAGTGAATCGCATCCTGCAATCCTATGACACCGATACTGATCACGGCTTGAGCCAGCTCCAACTCCTGATGGTTGATGCTTCGCCCCCTGGGTTTGTAGAGCAAGCGCACGAAACCAAAGGACTGATCCTGGATGGCCAAGGGAAGCACTGCTGCGGAAGCGAATCCCTCCGATTGAAGCAGGACGATATCATGGGCTGAACCGCTTGGCGGCGTTACCGCCAAGGTCGCTGGTTGAAGATCCTTCAGCACCTGGTTGTGGAGTGCGTAGTTCGGGATCTTATCCTGTCTTGGAGATGCCAAGGTATGGGTGACGCCTTTGATGATCTTCTGTTCGAAACGGGAAACATTGGATTCGCCATTTTCCAACATAAGCACTTCGCACACGTCTGCCCCAGAAGCCTTCAAGAGGTGGGTGGCCACCTGCTTGATGGTCTCCTGTAGATCGTGCGTTTTTGCGATGGCATGGCTGGCTTGATAGAGCAGTGTCAATCGGTGGAAGAAATGCTTGTGATCGGATATCTGGTGCTCGATTTCGAGTGCTTCAGCCGAGCGTGTGGAGATGACCTTGAGAATGGTCAAATCCCTTTCGTTGAACGGCTCCTTGTTCTCGCGAGCAACGAAGATCAGACCGATTGGTTTTCCGGAGGAAACACATGGGCAGCAAGCGATGCATCCAGGTGCCAGAGGAAGACCTAACGAGCCGGAGTCGTTATCTTTGCACACCGCTAACTGAGACTGCAGGGCTTCCTGCAGCATCGGAATCTCGATTCGCAATGGGAGATGGCCAAGTTGATCCAGTGGAGTTTTATACGCCGTGTAGGGAACGAAACACTGTTCGATTTCATCCCGAGCATACAGCGCGGCTCTATCACAGCTGAGCAATTCCGCAGCAAGGCGCGTCAAATCGCTAAGCGCCTCACTCGGTTTGTTGAAATCAACCGCGGCTGTTGCTGCTCTTACCAGAGCGGTTTCTTTGAGTTTCCCGCTCAAACCTCAAGCTCCAATTCTTCTAGGCTTCACACGAAGATGGTTCTACTTTTCCGACCGAGATTATTACATACTCGTACTGTCTTTTCAATCACACAATAGTACAAGGCTCCGCACAGCGGCGGGTTTCCATCACCAAATTGTCGTGATCTTGGACCACAATGGGGGGCCAAGCACCAGCAAGCCAATGGTGGCAGCTGTTGCAGCTGCGATCAACACAGCCGCAGCGCCGACGTCCTTGCCTACTCTGGCCAATGGATGGATCTCTGGACTGGCGAGATCAACGATCGCTTCCAAAGCGGAATTGATGAATTCGCTCAACCAAACGATGCCAATTGCTAACACCAAAAGAGCCCAATCCAGGCGGTCAAGCTTCAACCAAATCCCCACTGCTACGCTCGCGATCGTTGCGATGGCGTGCAGCCACGCGTTGCGCTGTGTGCGCAACACGTACAACCACCCCGCGAAGGCATATCGGAAGGCCGCGATTCTCGAATGGGCGCGTCTTCGATCCGTCATCTTTCCTCCGGGGAGCTGATCCCGTAACCGAGTATCTCCAGGATGGCATCCTGCGCCGACCACATCCTCTGACGTGTTTCTGGTGCATCGTGATCATAACCCAACAAGTGAAGTACGCCATGAATGGCCAGGAGCGTGATTTCAGCGGATAACGAATGACCTTGCTGGGAGGCTTGCCGATCAGCGATGGGATGGCAGATGATCACATCTCCATAGTAGGTCATCTCACTCTCTGGATCGATCGTCCCATCCACGAAAGCCAGAACATCGGTCGGAGCATCCTGGTTGGCGAATTGTTGGTTGTACTCCTGCATGCGCGCTTCGCCGACGAGAATCAAACTGAGTTCCCCCGGTCCGGCCTCGACATGGGTCAGTGTAGCTCGGGCAGCGCGTTCAAGCCATGAATCGGCATGTGCATATGCTGGTTCCGTGTGCATGTAGATCTTGTGGTTCATGGTTCTTGGGGTGTCGTTGTTGATGGGGGTTCCGATGCTAATGCATCCTGTTGGGGATCGTCCTCAACACTGGGGTAGCGAATGCGAGGGTGGTGGATGCCCTTCAAGGTGTTCACGAACGAATGGCGGATGATCTCCAGATCTCTCAACGTGAGTTCCGTGTTGTCGAGTTGGCCGCGGTCGAGGCGATCCTTGATTACGGTATGCACCAATGTCTCCAACGCCTCCTCGTCATCTGGCGTGTCTGCACGTGCTTTGGCTTCCACCCCATCCGCCAGCATCAGCAGAGCGGTCTCGCGCGACTGGGGGCGAGGGCCGGGGTAGGTGAAATCCCGAGAATCGAGTCTGCTATCGTCCCCTTGAACGGAATCAAGCGCCGCGCGGTACTGGTAGTTGGCGCGCATCGTGCCATGGTGTTCGCTGATGAAGTTCTGAATGATGGGCGGTAGGCGGTGCTTGCGAGCCAGATCCAGACCTTCCTGGACGTGGGAAAGGATGATGCCAGCGCTTGTGGTCGGGTCGAGTTGTTCGTGTACATTTTGATCCGGCAGCTGGTTCTCGATGTAGAACTGCGGACGCACAGCCTTGCCGGCATCATGATACAGGGCGCCGACGCGTGTCAGCAGTGGATTGGCGCCGATCTCCCGCGCAGCTTGCTCGGCTAAATTTGCGACTTGCAGGCTGTGCTGGTAGGTGCCCGGAGCATTGCGCAGCAGGAGTTGCAGAATGGGATGATCCGGTCGAGCAAGCTCATAGAGCTGCATGGTGGTGATCACCCCCAGGAGGCTTCCAAGGGGCTGCAGCAGACCCATCGAGAGCGCTGCTGAAAGCATGCCGCTGGCAATCCCGGTGCCTACCAACGTCACCTTGCCCAAGGCGTTCGTGGCAGGATCGGGAACGCGGAAGATGATGATGACAGCAACCGCGGCCGTCGAGGCTGCCAGACCCGCCCAAAGGAACGCTCGCAAACGGTCGGCTTTGCCAATCGTGAGCGCCCCCAATGTTCCACTGAGGATGACGTAAATCGCCAGTTCATGCCCTCGGGAACCCAGATAGCTGGCGATCACGCCCGTTACCAACGCTGTGGTCACCCCCAAGCCGTTGCTGAAGAGCACCGACATGAGAATGGGCAGGGTCGCAGCCGGAAACAGATAGGGCAATACACCGGTATCGGGGATCATCGCCTTCATCGCCAGGGCCCAGATGACGAGAAGTCCGCTCAACGTGGCCGTAATGCGGGGTTGGCGAATTTCTGCTGGATGAACCCGGTAGGTGAACAAGGCCAAGGCAATACCGAGCAGCACAATCAGAAGACTGATAAGGGCGATATCCTGGATGCGATTGGGGGGTTTGAGCAGGCCGTAAGCCTGCAGGGCTTCGATATGCAGTGGTTTCACGACCTCACCGCTGTCGATGATCGTCTCACCCATGGCGTAGGAATTGACCACCGGTGCAACGGATTGGCGGGCAATGTCGCGCGCCGCCTGAGTGGCGGCATCATTGTACAAGGCATTCGGCGCTACGAAGTTCGTGACCAATTCGATCACAAGATCCGTTTCGCCGGGTGTGAGTGCCGTGGATATGCCCACGAAGGCGGGAATGGTTCGTCGGGCTTCATCAAGCCGATCCTCACGAATCTCGTCGCGCATCACTTGCTGCAAAACGGATTCCGCCTCTTGTTTGATGGCATTCCAACGGTTTTCGAGCAGGTCCAGGAGGATACCTGCGGTATCTTCATCGAGCTGTAGGACTTCTAGATTGGTCAGTTCCTGCACAATCTCGTCTCGAGGCGTTTGTGCTTCCTGCAATTCCACGCGGTCTGAATCGATAACCGCAAGCGCGGCTTGCAAACCTTCGAGTTGCTGCCGAGCAACCTGGCTGTCGGGTGGGTCATAGTAATTGGGAACAGCGTCAACGGCTTCCTGCTGCGCCTGAGACGTCAGCACTTCGCTGGCGTAGGAATAGGCGTAAGGAGCCAGGATTTCCTGCGGGGAGACATCGCCTACATTCAAAAGGATGCTGCTTGTTTCGGATGAGAAGGGGATGTTGATGGCTATGATCGTGCCAAGGATCCCGCCTGCAAAGAGCAGCCACAGCCGGGTTTTTCTCCAGGAGATCCTCAAGCGATCCCTGGCAGAAGGTTTGGGTTTGGATACTTCGCTCATGGCAATCCCTATTCGGTTGCCAGCAATCCTCGCACAGCCTCGCTGACAGCCTTGCCATCCGCACGGCCCTGTACTTTGGGCATGAGAATCTTCATCACTTTGCCCATGTCTTGAGGACCGGTTGCCCCGGCTTCCGTGATCGCTTCTTGGGCGAGGGCGCGCAATTCCTCAGCGCTGAAGGGCTGCGGCAGAAAGGTGTTCAGCACAGCGAGTTCGCTCTCCAAGTCGCCGATGAGATCTTGGCGCTCGGCACGACCGGCAAATTCGATCGACTCACGCCGCATCTTGGCTTCCTTCTGGATCACGGCGATGAGTTCGGCATCATCGAGCGCTTCCATCTTTTCCACTTCGGCCAATTTGACAGCCGTCAATACCATGCGCAAGGTTCGCTTGCGCACATCGTCGCCATCACGCATGGCTTGATGAAGATTGGATTGCAGTTCTTCTTTTGTCAGCATGGTTGCATTATACCGGCCCGTAGCACAGTTGGAAAGTGATTCACGATTGAGCGGTTGGTTGTGGTTTCGAAGGCGCTTTGAAAGCTTGGATGATGAATCTGGACATCGGGGGATGGTTGAGATGATCGTGAGCAGCGTTCGATCGGTAAACCCTGGGAGGGCCTGCAGAACGCTGGGCGGTCTCCAGATATGCTGTGATCCAAGGGCAATGTTGTTTCTATCGTCTTGGGGATCGAGAATCGCATGCAGACAAAGGATCGAAGCGGTTCGATCTGGAAGGCATGAGATTTCGGGAAGCCTAGGCGAGTTCCCCGAACAACTCGCCTCCCTCAAAGCCTGTAAATCGAACGCTGCTGATCCGATTGCTCAGGTCGGCATCGGCCCTGGCGCGCACGCGCCAATACGCATCGCTGAGTCCCTGCAGATCCCAAGTTCCATTTCCATTCTCCGTGGCGCGCTCCCAGAGCACTTCCTGCTGCCGACCCACGAGATCTTCGAGATGGGCAAGCCGGCTGCGTTCTACGATTCGACGCATCTGCAGGCTACGATCACGAGCCACTTTGTGTGAGACATGAGCGGGAAGGCGTGTAGCTGAGGTTCCAGGGCGTGGGGAGTAGCTAAAAACATGAGCACCGGAGAAGGCCATAGCGGCCACGAAATCCAAACTGATTTGGAATGCTTTCTCATCTTCGCCTGGGAAGCCGACGATCAGATCCGTGGTTACACTCAGATCAGGGATGGCATTGCGCGCCTTCTTTAACAATTCGGCATAGGCAACCGGCGTGATTGGGCGTCCCATACGGCGCAGCGTCTGCTCGCATCCGGATTGCAGAGGTAGGTGCACGTGGCGGCATAGGCGCTTGTCGCTCCATAATCCCCAGAATCCATCCGGCAAGCCCCAGGGTTCCAAGGACGAAAGTCGCAGGCGAGGAATGCGCGTTTCTGCGAGCACGCTTCGGACCAAAGATGAGATGTTCAATCCATTTTGGAGGTCGAGGCCATACGCGCTCAATTGAACGCCTGTCAATACAGCTTCCTGCGCTCCGCTCGCTGCCGCGCTACGAACCTCTTCGATGACCGCTTCGAGGGGGGTGCTGCGTGCTCCGCCGCGCGCGATAGTGGCGATGCAGTAGGTACAGTGTGCGTCGCAGCCGTCCTGGGCCTTGATGAAGGCTCGAGTACGGCGGCGTGGTCCAGGCACCGGATGTCGCAGACCCGCTTCCGGATCGAGCTTCAGAGAACGCTTCCCGAGCAGGTCCGGCACCAAGCGATGCTTGGATGCATTGGGGATCACATGCTTCACACCGGGAAGCGCAGCTGCTTTTGATGGCTCCAGGCTGCTCCAGCATCCTGTGAGCACGATCTCTGCGCTGGGATTATTTCGATGTGCCCGCCGAGCGTGGGCGCGGGAATCGGAAGCCGCGGCCGCGGTTACGGTGCAGGTGTTGATCACCACCAGATCGCTGCCCTGCGATGAGGGCACCAATTCGTGACCCGCCTGGCGGAACTCCCAGGCCATGTGCTCGATTTCGCTCTGATTGAGTCGGCAGCCGATACTGTCTAAATGGATCTTCATTGCATTTTCGTTTCACTGGCGGTCATCGAGACGCTTGCAGATGGATACCACGCAAACGTGATGTTCATGTGGATCTCGTCCTCATGGGATCCGTCGGTTGAGGTCGTTCTTCAGGGTCAAGGACGAACAATGGAGAAGTTGTCAAAATAGATATCGGCGCCTGGTTCTTGGTAGGTTCCAACGATGAGCCCCACATCGCCGCGTTCCCACTCTGCGCCATAGGCCTGCGCCACCAGGCTGTTGTTCACATACAGGCGTAGATCGTAGCCGATGCATTCTGCACGCAGGTGGTTGGTGGCTGCGCCGCGCAGGACCGCATCCGAGGGCAGCATCGAATCTGCGCTCGCCAGCACGCGGCGACCGTCCTTGCTGACCCCGATTCCCGTATAGCCGTCGCTGGAGATCAGGAAGAAGTAGAAATTTCGCGGGTCTTGATAGCGGCAGATGATGCCGAAGAGGTTGTCATCCGGTCCGTCATGTTTGGTGGCTTCAACATTGATGCGCACGTCTCCGAATTCCAGACGCGGATTGGCCCAGGCATCTGTATTGGGTTCAAATACGTTGATGCGATACACCCCTTCGAAATAGTCGGAGAAATAAACCTCGTCCTGATAGCGATCCCAACCGCTGCCCGAACGGGAGAAATCATCCTGGTAGAGCACACTCCCGGGTTCGGTGGGCATCTCGAACAGGCCGCAGGACGTGAGAAAGCAGAGCAGGAAGATGCTCGGGATTGCCAATCGGGATAGGAGTTTCTTCTTGCGGGACATGGCCTACCTCAATGATTAACCTTGATCCGCAAGGCATTCTAGCATACTTGCCGAATGTGCCAGACGGCATGGACTGGAACCCCCCCTTAGGGGGAGAGGTTTTCCAGCGTAAGTTGGGCTATCGTTCCGACCTGTCCGTCGCCATCGATCCGAATCGCTCTTTCCAGGGCTGCGCGCGCCCGGCTGACTTCCCCCTGAGCCAGGCGCAACAATCCCAGGTGATACTGAGTCAGCGCCAGGGATGGATCGATTCGCACGGAGCGAGTTAGAAGACGTTCGGCCATGGGCAGATTGCCAAGCATGTAGTAGCCAAAACCCAAGGCATCCAATCCAGCTGCGTTTTGTGCATCCAGGGAAACGACATTGCGCGCCGCCGGGATGGCGATAGTCGAGATTTCAATCTCCCTGGAAAGGGTGAATTGGGCCAGCAGCAACCAGAAATCCGGAACATCGGGAGCTAGAATTGTAGCCTGGCTGTAGGCCAGCACGGCTTGATCGATCTCTCCCAAAGAATCCAGCGCCGCTCCCAACAAGGCGTAGATAGCAGGGTTGCCTGAATCGAGTTCGGCAGCGACCTGCAGCTCACTCAAGGCAGCCTCCGGATTCCCACTCTCTTGGTAGACCATAGCTAATAAGATGCGGGGGATCATCGAATCTGGTTCGAGTTCGATCGCGCGCATAAGTTCCGGCAACCCGTCCATTTCCATTCGGGAAAGAACCAATCCCAAGTAGGCGAGTGCCTCGACGTAATCGGGTTCCGTTGCAAGTGCGCTGCGGAAGGCAAAGGCCGCAAATTCCCATTCTTCGTAGCGAAGCAGTGTCTGGCCCATGAGCGCGAGCTGGTGGGCCAGGGACTCGGAATCAAGGTTCTCTTCGATGGTGTTGATCAAATCTTCGAAGATGGGATCACTTCCAGGCGCAAGCTGTTCGGCGGTGCGCAAATGCTCAAGTGCATCGGATGGTGCATTACGCGCAGTGAGAAGGGTGAGATGGATCACAGCATCGTGATCGTTGGGAACGAGGGTCACCAGCTCCTGGAAAGCGGATCGCGCCTCGTCTTCCATGCCCATGTGCATGTAGGCGTTGGCCAGGTTTCTGAGGTTTTCTGCGGGAAGGGGTCGATTTTGATGTGATTGCTCCCATGCCAACATAGCGGCTTGCATGTCTCCCT
>DUET01000044.1 GCA_011192015.1 Anaerolineae bacterium | reverse complement strand
GCCGTGGAAATGAGCACGATGCCATTGAAACCAATGCCCTTCTCGACCAGGTATCCAGCCAAGGCCGCCGCGCGAGTGGTGCCGTAACTCTCTCCAGCCAAGAAGAGCGGGGAAGACCAGCGCTGGTAGCGGGAGATATACAGGCGAATGAATTCACCCACGGATTCGATATCCCCCTTATAGCTCCAAAATTTCTTGTACAGGTCTTCTTTGGCGGCGCGGCTGTATCCCGTGCCCACAGGATCGATGCACACCAGATCGGTCTGGTCGAGCCAGGTTTGATCATTGGCCGTCAGGCGATAGGGAGGCTTCGGCATCCATCCCCCCTCCTGCATCTCGACCCGATAGGGCCCCACAGCGCCCATGTGCAACCACACCGAAGATGAACCGGGACCACCGTTGAACACAAAGGTCAGCGGGCGCTTGGACTTATCCTCAACCCCCTCCAATTCGTAGTTCATGAAGAAAATTTCCGCCTCGAGCTCGTCCTTATCGTTCTTCAACGGCAGGACACCAGCTCGAGCCGTATACTTGAGCTTCCGCTTCGGCAAGACGAGTTCATGCTGCGTCTCAACGGGCTCCAGGCCCAACATTCTGCGCTTCTCATCCTTGCTTTCCTTGTCCTTCTTCGCCTCGCTCGCCTTCTTTTCCTCTTCGCTCATGGATATGCGCTCCTGTGGTTGTGGAAATCCGAATGAGTCAGCTGGATTCTCTCGAATTATATACCCGAGTATCTGCACAGGGGCAGAGAACCATAACCTTTCGTACGAAGATATCATGAAACAAGCAGCGTGTGCCCAATCCAGGCAACGATCATCAAAACCTCTCAAATCCGTGAGAGAGAAACCTGTTCTACGTATTCGTCCAATCGACTGCGCGGAGAGCGACGAGGGAGATGATCAGCAGCGAGATCCCGCTCAAGATGAGCAGGAGGATGAGGATCTCCGAAAAGGGTCCGCTCCAGTAAGGACCTGGCTGGAGCATCCGGGGGACATGTTTCAGGATCCCAGCCAGCGCCAGGAAGCCGCCGAGGACGGCTGCACCGATGGCTCCCCAGCGTCGATCTCTAGCCACCAAGGATAAGATCACGATCAACAGCACTGAGAAAACACCAGCCGAGATCTGCGCCTGGATGTTCGTCAATCCGAACTCCGCCGGAATGCCATAGAGAAAATCATCGATCAGGTGCGGGATCGCAACGCCCACCAGGATGGTACCGTTGATCAACACCAGGTTGCGGAATCTGCTTGTTTTGTCCATGGTTTTCAGCCATTCGCTTGTGACAAGCTGCCTGCCTACCCTTTTCCCCATCTTGGGAAGATGCCGCCTGTCTGCTGCTTGTAAGCCTCATACGCCTCTCCGAAAACCTCGATCATCATCTGCTCCTCTCTGGGAATCCGCAGAACGAGATCCACGATCGAGATGATGAGAAAGGCAACCAGCACCCAATTCGCTCCTACCAACGTGAGAGCTGTCAAGAACAAGATCATGGCCAGATAGATCGGATGGCGAATCCAAGCGTAGGGACCTGTCGTAACCAGCGCATGCTGAGCCTGCATCTGCAGGCAGGAAGACCAGGCTTTCCCCAGCGCATGCCGGGAACAGGTATAGAGCGCCAGGCTGAGCATGCCAAGGATTACTCCCAGCCATCGAAAACCATCCTGCAACGGCATCGAGAGCGGACTGAACCATGGCGGATTCCAGCCATACAGCACCAGGAATGCCAGCATCAACGTTGCCCGCAAACCGCGCATGGCGGGGAAAATCCAGGGTTCTCGGACTGTGGTTGGGGGGTGCGCAGGCTGACGCTGCCCTTTCAAGCGCAGCCGAAGCACATAGAACGCCTGCAGCAGGATCATGGATATGAAAAGAACCCAGAAGGCCGGGCGAAAGAAAGACTCCATGGATCCCTCCAATTCACCTGCTCGCAAGTCGCATCGGGATTGCAGGGCGAATATTGATCAACGTGTCTGTTGAACCGCACCCACCCCACACGGTATTATCGCTCCACTTCCCAGACAATGTCCGTCTCAGACAGCAGAACGAAGTAGTGGATACGAAGGGTATCTGATCCGCGGGTATCCCAGCAGATCGTGCCGGTGGCCGTATCCCCTGGTTGCAGCGAGCCGTCCAGATTGGAACCGCAAGGAATGACCTGAGATAACGGATCCCCCACTGGATCTCTCGCCTGCAGGCTGAGGACCAGGTTGTACGAGGAATCTTCCGTGCCCACGTTCTCGATCGTAAAACCGGCTTCCAACCTGTCGTCCAGAAAATCGACACTGCTCAGGGTCCAATGCTGGTCAAACCCAACATCGACCTCATCGCCCATCACATAGATCTGCAACTCGCCTGACCCGCAAGCTGCAGCTCCAAGGGAAAGCACGAACAAAAGGATCACAGCAATGACGTACATCCATCGATCGGTCTTCATGACAACCTCCTCTGCACGGAATCCCATCTTTGGAAACTTACACTGCTTGGATCATCACAACCCATAGTCCCCGCAATGCAGGGCATCCCCCAACAATGCGCGCGATCAACCATTGAGTGCTGAAAAGAGGGCTTCACGCTGTTCCCGAAGCCGCTCCGCGGATCCGAGTGCTACCTCGTAGCGATCCTCCTGCAAGGCTTGGATGATGCCGCTGGCGGCCTCCCCGGCCGACATCAAGTGGCTTTCTTGCTCAGGATCGCGTCGCCGCCCGTGAAGCTCCGAGGCCACCATCGGGGGAGCGATCTCGAACACCTTGATCGGGGTTGAACGAAGCTGATGGCGCAAGGTGAGGCTGAGTGAATGCAGCGCCGCCTTGGTGGCGCAGTACACCGGCACGCCCGCCAGCGGAGTGAAGGCCAATCCCGAGGTGATGTTCACAATGGCGGGTTCCGGCTGATCCTGCAAATGGGGGATCAGCAGCGTGGAGAGATGGATGGGAGCCACCAGGTTTGTGAATATCTCCTGATCCGCATCTTCGAGGTCTCTCTCTCCGCTTAGGAAACTCACCACCCGCTGAATACCGGCGTTGTTCACCAGCAGATCGAGCTGCTCGAATTCGGAAGTCGCCCAGTCTGCAAGCTTACGCCGCTCATCGGGTTGGGATACGTCGCAGACCCGATAGTGAACGTTCGCCAGCCGTTGCGTAACCTGCTCCAACGGTTCCTCGCGGCGACCGCAGATGAGCACCGTGTTATCCAATCGCGACAGCTGCTCGGCCAGCGCCAGACCAATGCCGGTGCCTCCCCCCGTGATGAGTGCCGTGTGACCTGATACTTCCATCGACGTTCTCTCCTGGATCAACGAGCGATGCACGTTCCTTTGACGCTCTCGACGTTTCCAATCGGAAGGTAAAAATCCGCTCAGGATCAACCCAAGGATCAGGGATCAGATGGGGACATCAGAAATCCATGGATGAGGACCTGGACCGGCGCCAGGAAACTTCCACTTTGCGCATCCCCTGCCCGCAAGCGAGATCAGGGGCCATCCGTACCAAAGGCATTGGCCAGCAGGACCTGAAGCTTGGCTTTTAGAACTTTGTATGAGAAGTGACGCAGGGCAAGTTCGTAGTTGAAACAGCACATTTCCTGCTGATAGGATGGATCATCCAGGATGCGAAGCGTATCCTCTACCGTCTTGTTGGTGATGTAGTCATCGAATTCGATGACCCGAAACCCCTTCGGCCGGATATCGGTGGCGTAGATGGCATAGTTGTTGACCACGATGGGTCTCTTGTAATAAAGCGCTTCCAGAAACGCGTTCCCGAAGCCCTCGATCAAGGACGGATAGGTCACCAGATCGGCATGAGGATAGGCATCCGCAAGAGAGTAAATCTTCCCGCCGCTCGGAGTCATGCCTCGATTCTCGCCGAAGTGCTCCGAAGAAAAGATCGCCCTGACTCCCATCCGCTCCGCGAAATCTGCGACTCTGGCTTCATACTCGTATCCATCATCTCCGGAGGCGTGGGAGATCACGAGACGCGCCTTCCTCCCCAGGCGGCTGACCAACTCGATGGCATGCTCGATCCCTTTGCGCTGAACCACCCGGGTCGGCTGCAGGATGAAAAGTTCATCCGGCTCGATTCCGAGCACCTCACGCAGGTCCGATGAGTAATCATCACAATCCGGAGGGGGATTTTCGAAATCCATCACATTGGGAACCTGGATGGAACTCACCCCCACCCGGCGAGCGAGTTGATGCGCGGCAGCCGAGTTGATGACCACGTGTTGAACCGACGGCAGGTTCGGGGGTACGGCCATCGAGATGTAGTCCCATACGGAGTTGACCAGGAGAGGCTTCCGCTCCCAGGTGAAATCGTGGTGATGGGCAATCGTGGCCAAACCCGTCTCGGCGATGATCTCGACCAGCGCCATGGAGAACGGCAGATTGAGCGGAAAGGATAGGATGTTCTGTGGAACCAGCAGCTCGATCTCGAATTTCCGGATGAAGGCGTAGAGCTTTTCCTTGAACATCTCCCTTCTTGCATGAATCCAGCGTGTGTCTGCCTCGCTGCGGGTGATGGAATTGAAGAAGCGAGTGTAGTATGCGCGCGTCTCGGATTCCAGAAAATGGGCTTCTTCAACCACCATGCAACGCTCCGGCGGGCGATCACTCAGACCGGAGAAGTAATAGCAGCTGTGTCCCATCTCCTCCAAGACTTCTGCCCACTTGGAGGTCTCTAAAGTGACCCCATCCGTTCCCTGGAAACGGAAGGAAATGAAACCGATGTGGATCGGTCTATCGGATGAATCAGCCACAACTGCCTCCATTGATCTCAGGTTCATTCCGGCTTCATGGAAGAGATGTGTGATTATAAATCAAACCGCATGGACAAGAGATTCGAAATGGGCCAGGAATCTCTCGAACTGAGTGGACTTGTCGAATCGATTCAGCATCCTATCCCGCACCTTGCTCTTCATCTTCCGGTAATTATCCTGGTCTGCCCAGATGGTCTCGATCGCATTCGCCAGTGCGGCAGCATCTCCCGGAGCAACCATGCCTCCCGTTTCCTCCTCGATGACGATCTCCGGGATGCCCCCCAGATTGGAAGACACAACGGGCACTCCCATGGACATGGATTCCAGAAGCACGTTTGGCAATCCCTCCTTTTCCAGGCTGGGCAGGACGGTCAAATCGATCCGCTCGAACACGTAGTTGGGTTCATCCGTAAACGGGAAGAAGGTTACATGATCCCCCAGACCCAGGCTCTTCACCATGGCTCTGAGCTTGGTTTCATCCGGGCCATCCCCCACCATCATGAGATGAACATGGGGCAGTCGTTCATCCACCAAGGCACGCAGGGCCTCAAACAAGATCGGATGACCCTTACGATGTTCAAAGGAACCAATACTTCCCAAGATAGGCGAAGCCTCTTCCGGTAGAATATATCGATCCTTGGCCTCTCTCCATGCAGCCTCAGAGTGCGTGAACCTTTCGACGTCCGTGCCCTGGTAGATCAGGGCGACGGCTTCCTCGGGAATGCCGTACCTCTCGATCAGATACTTGCGGGTGAAATCGGCAATCGCGATCACTGAGACATGGATGGTCTCATCCGGAAGATAGAACTCCCGCAGGTATTCCGGTACGATCGTTCCTGTCTTGGGAATCAAATGCGTCGCCAGTCCGGCCTCTCGGATGCAACGCCCGGCAAATACGGAGCAGTGAAAACCCTCTCTGGGTGGGTGGACCGTGCAAACCGCCACGTCACACTCCTTCAGCGCGTCGGTCCAGATTTCCTGATGCTCTGGTCTTTCATGGACCACTTCATCCCAATCGTAGGTCGCGAGGTTGGCGCCGGTTGGGCGACATTGATCGACGATCCAACTGCCTTCGGGAGCCAGCAGCGTGATCTGCTGGTCCTTTTGGATGAAGACTCGTACGGCTTCCGCCACCCAGAGCTGCGTGCCGCCGTGCAGATGCGTGTCCTCGATGAATCCGATGTGCATGTGTGACCTCTATTCCAGGTTGCAGAACTGATCCAAAAGCTGTTGGAAGTTCTTCTCGAAGGTTTGCCGACCAAATCTGGCGCGCACCACCTCCCGGTTATGCTCGATCCTGTCTTGCTGATCCTCTGTCTGGATGAGCAATGCGGCCACATCGGAGAGGAAATCCTTCGAAAACCTGCCTTCCGGGAAGCGTGTATGGCGAATCTGGTACGTTTCAGGAAGCCTCTCACCAATCACGTCGCTGAAGACCTCTTTGTGATGGTAATGGCTGCAGATGATCGGAATGCCGCAGGCGCTGGCCTCGATGATCGGAAGCCCTCGCCCCTCCGTCTCGCTGGGGAACACGACCGCATCGGCCATCCTGTAAATGGCATCGATGGTAAGGGGCCGGAATCCGCGATCATCAAAAGACGCATGCCACTCATTTCCCACCGAAAAAGATATGAAGATGCGATCGGCCAGGCTCTCGGGCAGCGCACGCACCATCTTCCTGTACGCCCTTAAAACTCGTTCCAAATCAGCCTGATGCTCTATGGGAGTCGGTCCGGTGATGTGCAGGATCAGCTGGCGATCGGCATTGTTCTCGAAGTCTTCCCGCAGCGCACTTCTCCGAAGGAGTGAATCGATCAGCATCAGATTGCGTTCGATCCTCTTGCGGCGAACGATCCGCGTGGGTTGAAGAAGAAGGATCAGATCATCGGATTGGGGATCCACAGCAAGTCCTGGGCGAGCCCCAACGATGATCGGCTTCTGGTCGTCCATCCAGGCTCCGACCCCGGATAGGTGATCCTCGATCGCAACCGGTCGCAGGATCGCTTCCCCGTCCGACAGGATGTGCGCCATTCTCAACCTGCTGTGGATCACATCGCTTCTGTCGTACGGTTCGAAGAATGCGTCGGCGATGTACGTGGATATCTCGAACACCTTCTCTGCTGGAAGGCCATAGCGGTCGATCAGCTTCCGGGATTGGCGCGCATTGATGTTGACTTGCAGCCACCGGCTGCCGTCCCATGGATGCAGATCCTGGAAGAGCGAGAAGAAGGTCGTATTCCGTCGATTGCGAAAGAAATGATCCCGAACACCCGGCGGTTCTTCAGGATCTCGCTCTGAAGAGGGCTTGCCGGATTCCCAGTAGAAATCATGATTGTTGTTCAGTACGTAGATACCGAGGATTTCCGTGGCCAGAACCAAGCCAAGCGTCAAAGCCAAGTTCCCAGGATTGGAAGCGATATTGACCGGCACGGCCAAGGCAATCTCATGCTGAAGGAAATACGCTCCAAAACGTCTGGCGATGGAAACCGCTTGCTGGAAGATCTCACGCGCCAGGAATTTGGATTCCTCACTGTGCGAACGCATCCTTCTTCTGTACAACCCCTCAAACCATTTCCCCCCATCCCACTTGTCCCAACCATTGATCCCTTCGACATGAAATCGATGCCACGCCGGATTCAGAATGGATTCAACCTTTGCCTCGAATTTTCCACCGATCAGGTGTATGGAGGGATTTCCCACTTGGGAATACAGGTCATCCAGAGCGTGGGCATACTTGGAAATCTCTATGGAAACGCCATCGATGCCGAAACTGAAGGTGATGAAGGCCGTGCCCCGTGCGAAGGATTGTTGAAGCGTTTCGCAGTCTGGGGCGAGGGGGATTTTCTTCTTGTTCCAGAGTGTGTCCAACAGAACGGCAATGTCATCCCAACCCTCTGGAGTGAAATCCTCCAGAGCGTTCATCTGCTTCTGGAATGCTGCATGCGTTTCGGAAGAAAACATGACTGACTCGAGCTCTCCGCTCATCTCGAGAGATTGACCGATACGATCCGTGTGGGAATGCAACGAGGCCGCCTGGCGGCTGCGGCTCCGATTTGCGATGGACGTCGATTCAGGTCCTCAAACTGTCCAAACGCTCCTTGGCCTCGGGGGCCACGGCAAAGATTTCACTGAGCTTGTCGCAGATGTAATCCTCGCAGAAGGCACAGTTGGCGTAGCCCCGCGCCATGGCGCATTCCCGGATCTTGCAGTCATGGCAGTAGCTGAAGAGCACGCCGCCGGACAGACATCCCTCGCAGTTGATGTCCTCCGGCAGAGTGCCCGGGAGGAACTCCTTCGACCACAGCTCAGCCACCTCGCGCCGCTTGGCATCGTCGTTGTCGCGTGTGGCCACGAAGGCTCCGCACTCGAAGCAATCAATTCCGCAGTAGGCGATCATCTCAGTCATTTTCTACTCCTGCAACGGCGATTCCATTATCGCTCAACTTTCCATCTGCGCTACCCGTTCCAGATCGCTGAGCACTCGCAATCAGGCAACCTCGCGCTGCATCATCAGCGCGCTCAGCATGTAAAGCACACCAATAATGCCCAGGAGAACGGCAATGTTAGGCCAAATCTCAGCCAATCCCCATCCCTTGAGCATCACATCACGCAGGGCCGTATTGGCGTAGTAGATTGGCATGGCGTAGGCGAACGGCTGCAGGTACTGCGGCATTTCGGAAACAGCCCAGAAAGAACCGCCCAGCAAGATCTGGGGAATGATGAGGATCGGGACGAATTGCACAACCTGAAACTCATTGCGGGCGAAGGCCGAAGCCAGAATGCCCATGTTCACCCCCACGAACGCCAGCAGGGTGATGATGAGGAACAGCAGCGCAAGGCTTCCAAGATAGTGAATCTTGAGCACCCAGACCGTGTAGAACAGGATCACCGATACCTGGATCAAGGCGAAGAGTCCCAGGCCAAGCATGTACCCCAAAACGATCTCGGCACGATTCGCCGGTGTCGCTGCCAGGCGCTCCATGGTCCCTTGAGAGCGCTCGCGCAGAAAAGCCACGCATGCCAGTAGAAAGACAAGGAACATCGCCAGAACGGCGATGTACACCGGCGCGACGTAATCCATCGTGTCGAATTCCTCTCCGCCGAAGAAGTAGGTCACTTCCACCGAAAGAGGCAGCGATCCTTCGCCATCGTCCGCCTGAGAAGCTCCAGGCATGCCGAAGCCGGTACCGGCCAGACTCGCCAGACTTTCCATCGCCGCCTGGGTTACCTGAGCGGTGATCGTCATGCTGCGCGTGGGATTCGAGCCCTCCAGACGCAGATCGAGCTCGGCCTGTTGGTCCTGTAGGAAGTCGGCGGTGAAATCCTCAGGAAGAATGAGAACTCCCTGCGCGCTCCCGTCCAGAAGTCGCTCATCCACCTCGCCGAGAACCAATTCGATCACCTCGAGCCTGTCGCTCTCGATCAGCTCATCCAGGATGCGCTGCCCCAAGTCGATGCTGCCCACCACCGGTAAGGACATCCCCTGATCTTCATTGACAATGCCCAGGGGAATGGCCACCGGATCGGTGCGGAACAGCAAAGCTCCCAGGCTCAGAACCAGGATTGGAGCAACGATGAGCAAGGCCACCGTTCTGTGGTCGCGAAGCACCTGCTTCATGACCCGCCTCGTGATGGTCAGGATGCGCCGCCCGCTCAATGCGCACCTCCTTCCGTTTCCATTGCAGCAAGCTGAAGGAAAGCCTCCTCGAGCGTGCTTGTACCGCGCACGCTGCGTATCTCCTCGACCGTGCCTTCAGCCAGGAATTTACCTTTACGCATGAAACCCAATCGGTCACACCGCTCAGCCTCGTCCATCACATGGCTGGAGACGAGCAGGGTGACCCCTCTCCCTGCCAGTTCACGGAAATAGGACCAGAATGTTGACCGAAGCTGGGGGTCGACACCCACCGTCGGTTCATCGAGCAGCAGGACACGCGGTCTGTGAGCCAGGGCGCACGCCAGCGATGTCCGCTGCCTGAGCCCTCCTGACAGAGTGCGAACGGGGCTGCGCACTCGATCCTGTAGATCGACGAGGGCGATGACCTCTTCCATCCACGTTGCGTCCCTCCTGCCGCACATATCCGCAAAGAAGGCGATGTTCTCACGCACGGTGAGCTCCTCATAGAGCGCACTCGCCTGGGTCATATAGCCCACTTGAGACAGAACGGCCTTGTTGGGCATGGTCTCGCCAAGCAGTTGAATGCTCCCCGACGTGGGGCGGAGTAAACCGATGATGAGGCGGATCAGCGTTGTCTTTCCTGATCCGTTGGGGCCAATCAGGCCGTAGATCTCACCAGCCTGCACGGAAAAGTTGATGCCGTCCACGGCTCGGATCAATCTAAAATGCTTACGCAGTTCACGGGTCTCCATGACAAAATCTGTCATCCAGTCCTCTCCCACAACGCTAGTGCCTTGTACTCATTGCATGGAGCCATTCCAAACTCCTGCACACGATTTCTACTCTACCAGATGGTTGGAATCGCCGCGCTCCGGTCTCTGACCTGACAGCGGGTCGCTGAATGAAGATCGAAGCCGGGGAGCGCTTAATTCCGCGATCGCTTTGGGGCGAAACGCTGTAAAGGATGATTCTCGTCCAGATAGAGGAAGAGGATCGATCCGATGTGCTCGTCGACGCGATTGCGCACGATCTGCAGCAGGATCGCCTCCGTGTAAGCCACGATGATGCCGATGCAGGCAATGTAGAGCAGCACCTTGCTGTACTGCCCGAAGATGAAGGCATGCGCAACGAAGGTGACGAAGAGCGGGTAGACCGCCTTGGAGGTATACAGGTGCAGGTTGGCCAGGCGCCTGAACTTGACGAGCCCGAACAGCAACGAGAACAAGTTCATTCCCAGCGCCGTCCACACCAGGAAGGGATTCTCGATGAACACCTCCGGACGGAGCATTCCCAGCCAGACCACGGCGGAAAGTTGCAGCGTGTGGTCAGCGATCGAGTCGAACTTGCTGCCGAAGGAGGAGACATGATCTAACTTTCTGGCCAGTGCCCCATCGACGCTGTCCGTCAAACTGGCGATGACCAGGCCGATGCCAAGAACCAGTCCGTTCCCCAGAAAGGCGAACACCCACAACACCGGGATGGAGAAGAAGCGTACCGCGGTGGCGATGTTAGCCGGTTTGCGAAGAGCTTCAATCATGCTGGCGCTCCGTTTCGGACAGGGCGGATTCCCGATTATTACTTTCCCATGATGATACAACAAAAGTGCCCGGCGCCGTAACGCCGGGCAGAGTTTTCAATCCATCAGCTTTCCCAGGCTCCCACATCAACCTCCGATCCCCGGTGACTTCGTGGCAGTGGGCACAGGTTCCAGAATGGGCCCCGGCGTTGGAGGTCTACGGCTCCTGTCCGGCATATCCTCGATGATGAATGAAATATCGATTGATTCGGTAATACTGCTCGAAGTTTCCGGGTATTCACTCGTATAGAGATAGACCACGAAACTCAGCGATTCGATGTCCTCCCAACCGCGGTCCCCGAACATTTCATACCCCCAATCATCGAAATCAAAACCCATGTATAGGCCAATATAGGCCGTCTCACCTGGGCGCAGTATGCCGCTGTCCCCCATGGTATTCGGACACGAGCCCGGATCCGGCAGGAATGGTTTCTCGATATCATATTGATTGGATGTCACATAGATATCCATGCCGTCCGGAAGGATACCCCAATAG
>DUET01000043.1 GCA_011192015.1 Anaerolineae bacterium | reverse complement strand
CGGGTGTCTCCGCGAGACATCGACATCCTGGCCATAAATCCAGCAGCCGTGTTCCGCTTCGCCGAGCTGATGGCGGAGTACACCCCGGAGAGATGCAAGGATCCGAAAGATCACAGCGAGTGGTATTCGTCGGAGCAGGAGCGGGTGAGTGAAGGCCCTGATGATGCTGGCCGTGTTTGGACGTTCGCGCGCTGGATCCTCGATGGCCTGAAGGTGGAGGTGGCACACATTGCCGCACCGGAAGGATTCAAGGATTCTGCTGTAGGGGCAGGGATCTGGGAAGCGGGGCCGGAGAGTTGGCCGCATATCCGGCGGGTGCGTTTTAGGGATCACCGAGTACCCGTCGTGCCGTTGGAGATTCAGCTGGAGACATGCTTGCGGAGAGGATTGGAGGTGCGCGTGTCAGAGATTGTGGGCGTGCTGCTGCGTGATGGGTATAATCACGCGCTGATCGAAAGTGGATTAAGTAAAGATCATTTGGCGGTATTCAGACGTTTGGAAGCGGAGTATCGCAACGCGTCCATCGCTGAATCCCATCCTGATGGAGATCTTTCATGAGCATAGTCGTTGCTGCCTCGGCAGGTTTTCTTTTCCTCCACGGACTCATCCACCTGATGGGGACAGCTTCCTACTTGAAGTTGTCTGAAATCAAGCAATTACCTTATAAGACAACCGTCCTTGGTGGACGCTGGGATCTGGGAGCGGCCGGAACGAAGATCTTCGGCATGGGTTGGGCGCTTGCCGCAGTGGGATTCGTCTTGGCCGGAGTTGCACTCATCGGAAATTGGGCATGGTGGCAACCCGCCACATTCGGCGTCACGCTGTTCTCCCTGGTTCTTTCCACGCTCGATTATCAAGTTGCCTTTGCCGGGATGATCATCGATCTCGCCATCCTGCTGGTCCTCATCCTGGGTCCGTGGATCGGCTCGTTGATTGCAACTTGAGCCTTTCATCCCCAGCAGCTTCAACCTCTTCTGGCGTAGAAATGTCACCCCCACGTCAGATCCTATCCCGGTTCATGTTGTAGTTTTACGAACAGTTGCCTAAGATTCACCATTGCTTATGAATATCGGAGGAACCAACATGCCCAATGTCGAAGAAGGAATATCCGAAGCGTTTCGTTGCCTGAAGTGTGACCAGCATGGTGCGCACGTTGAGAGATTGTCCATGTCCGGCACAGGGATCTCACGGCTGCTCGAGATCCAGCCCTACCGCTACGTCTTTGCCTCCTGCAACAATTGTGGATATACGGAAATCTACAACCTTACGACGCTCGAGGGCAAGGACGACCTGGGACACATCTTGGACATCATCTTCATGGATTGATCAAACCGAGACCTGGGAAACCATTCCAACTGGGCGATCTATTCACTCGCCAAGATGGTTTCGGTATGCCGCCTTTGAGGTTTTTTCCATTGAGCGAAATACCTGTGGAAGCCGCTCGTGAGAGAGACTTAGCGGGGATGTTCGATGGGGTTTCCCTCTGACCAAGCCTGTGCTGCTTCCATGTGCCGGCATGCTTGAACGCAAGTATGAATGATAAGCGCTGGCGATAGACAATCAGGAGGGATTGCATATGAAACGAAACACTGCTGCCATCCTCAGCATGTTAGGCATAACCGCCATCGTCGTAGCGATCATCATCGGCATGTTTGCCGTCCTTCAAACGCGCCCAAACTTCGAAACCTTGCAGAGAGATTCTTCTTGGATCGTCGCGGTCCTGGTCCATGTCCCGCAGTTCTTGATCCCCTTCGCGCTAATCTGGTGGCTCTCGAAGGGACGATTGGGCGCCTATGGCTTCAATCTGAAGCAGAAGCCGCCGACTTTCACGCATGTGCGCATGCTGGGGCTGGGCGTTATCTTCGGCCTGATCATGTCCTTGAAGTACATTTCTCCCATCCTCCAGGGCGCTCCGTTGGACATCCCCCAACCGGTTACCACGGCTAACGTTCTAGGCAACCTGGCTTTTCAGTGGATTGTTGTGGGTCTGTCCGAGGAGACCATGTTCCGAGGGTTGATCCAGACCCATTTGATGAACAACCTCGAGGGAAGCGTCAGGCTCCTCGGACACGATTTGCATGTGGGAACGGTGATCGGAGCGATCGTGTGGGGCGCCTTTCATTTCATCAATGCCCTGGTCATGCCCATGGGATCCGTGGTGTTCTACGTCGTGCTGACGACTTTCGCGGGATTGCTCATGGGGTATGCGTATCAGGAGACGGGCAGCCTGCTGACGACCATCATCGTGCACAACACGATGTTCGGGGTCCCCCTCACCCTGGGCTACTTGCTCCACGGGTTGCTGTATGCGGCTTGAATTGCGAGTTTGAAGGTTTTAGATTAAGGAGTGAAAGGATGAAGGCTGAAAAGCAGCCAGCACAATGGCCATTCAAGTTTGCCATTTTCGCCTGCATTCAGTTCCTGGTGCTCACCGTGATCGCGATGTTGGCCTACCCTGGGGGATCGATTTCGGGTTCGCCGACGAGCCGCTATTCCTTCTTCTCCAATTTCTTCAGCGAATTGGGCATGACAGTGACCAGGAGTGGGGAGCGGAACACCGCCTCCATGGTTCTGTTTGTAACGGCGTTGACCCTCGCGGGAGCGGGCTTGATCGTGTTCTTCGTAGCGATGCCGCAATTCTTCCGACAGAAGCGGGCCGTATTCGCCCTGAGCTGGCTGGGTTCTGCGTTCGGCGTGGTTTCAGGGGCGGCGTACATCGGCGTGGCCTTTACGCCTGCAGACTTGCTGAGGAATCTGCATACTGACTTTGTGCTGGCGGCGTTTCGTTCCTTTCTGGTGGTGGTCGCCGTCTACGCGCTGGTGATCTTCCTGAACCCGAGATTTCCCAATGGGTACGCGGCGGTGTACCTGACCTTCGCGCTGCTGCTGGCGGGGTACATCTGGCTGCTGACACAGGGGCCGGATCTCGAGACAGAAAGAGGTTTGGTGATCCAGGCGACGGGGCAGAAGCTGATCGTGTACGCTGCAATCGTCTGTACGTGGATCCAGAGTCGTGGTGCACTGCGGCTGAATCAATAAGCACAGATGTCGAAGTCTCAAACCTATAAAGTCGTTTGAATGCATAGGTGCCAGGAAACAACATCCATCCCCAGGAGGGATCATGACGGGCTCTGGAAAGCGTCTATCAGCCCTTATCTTTCTGCTTCTTCTATCCGCCGGATGCACTTCGGGCGGGTTTTCAACGGACCCCACACAAACCCCCATCCATCGCGTCCGTTCAAGTGATGGGATGGAGATGGTCTACGTTGCAGGAGGAAGCTTCGTGCTGTCGGAACAGGGCAGTGGGGGGCCGGGAGCGCATCAGGTGACCCTCGACAGCTACTGGATCGATCAAACCGAGGTGACCAACCTGCAGTATGCGCTCTGCGTCGAAGCCGGCGCCTGCCGGGCGCCGACCACGTGCGCGTGGGGCGACCCGACCTATGAGGATGAAGCCTATCAGGACCACCCCGTCATCTGTGTTACCTGGCAGATGGCGAGCGCCTACTGCGCATGGGCGGGCGGCCGCCTGCCGACCGAGGCCGAGTGGGATTACGCGGCGCGCGGCCCCGAGCGCAGCCGCTATCCCTGGGGAGATCGGTTCGACGAGACCCTGTCGAATACCTGCGACGCAAGTTGCCCGCATGATGGCGCCCGGGATCCGGATTATGACGACGGCTATGCACAGACCTCTCCTGTGGGTAGTTATCCGGACGGCGCCAGCTGGTGCGGCGCTATGGACATGAGCGGAAACGTTTGGGAATGGGTGTTCGATCGCTACGCGACCTACGAGACGGTCGATCAAGAAAATCCCCAGGGCCCTTCCGGGGGGAGCGAGCGGGTGATACGCGGGGGAAGCTGGTACGATACCCCGGATTTCAACCGCCTCGATCACCGGCATCCCTACGATCCACGTGATTACAACCACCTGATCGGCCTCCGGTGCGTCGTGCCGGATGCTGAATTGGAGCCGTAGGAGCGGCAGCGTACGATGGTCTCGATCGTAACTCTTGCACACCAGCATGTTGATGATGGAGCGAAGCTTTTCGTACAAAGCTACGCCAAGCAACGCGAGTCCATGGCCTGCCTGCCGCCGAAGTACGCGAAGCATGAGACGGCCGCGCAGCTTCTCGAGGGCATCCTCGAGAACCATCCCGGGGTTGCCACCCTCTCCGATGGGCGGCTGGTGGGGTATCTGACCGGCTACGGCATGATCCCGAACTTCAAGAGCATCCAGCCGGGCGCCTACGTCCCGGAATGGGCGCACGCGGCTGCAGATGGACACGACCGGGAACGGATTTACCAGTTCATGCTCGAAAATCTTTCCCGAGCCTGGATCGGAAACGGCAGCTTCGCCCATGCCATCACCTTCTTCGCTGCCGATGACGCCTTGCGCGAGCTATTCTGCTGGGCCGGGTTCGGGCTGCTCGTCGTCGACGCCGTGAGGGTCATCGATCCTGCCGATCGGCTCAAGCCTGCCGAGCCGGAGCCGGAAATCGTCATCCGTCAGGCAAACGAGGGCGATCTGGAAGAGTTGGCCCGGTTGGACAACGAACTGATCAACTACCTCCAGCGCGCGCCCACCTTCCTCTTCCCCGATCATGAGAAAGAACCGGATACGGCAGTGGAGTTCCTGGGAGAGAACGCGTTCTCGATGGTCGCCGAGAAGGATCAGCGCCTATTGGCCTGCATACGGGGAACGCTTCGCAAGGAAGACGCCTGCACGATCGTGCAGGATGCGAGCGTGATGGGGATCGATTTCGCCTACACCGATCCTAACGTACGGGGCATGGGCATCGGCAGGCGCCTGCTCGATGAGATCCTGGATTGGGGCAGGTCGAGGCAGAAGACGGCCTGCGCCGTGGACTTCGAATCGGCGAACGCCCTCGGCAGTGCCTTCTGGATGAAGCACTTCAGCCCCGTCTGCTTCTCGGCGATCCGCCACGTCGATCCCAGGGTAGCGGAATCCGGAGACGGCTGAGGAGGCCGCGGCACCCCTCGCGCCCTCCAGCGCAGGATGGGGTTTGAATGGAGGAGGTGATCGAGATGAAGATCTACTTGATCCTTGTTTCTGTTGTCCTCCTTATGCTTTCCGCCTGGTTCTATCCTTTCATCATCTTCCTTCCCTACGCCGCTCTCAATCTGGTGTTCGTATTCCGGAAGGATGCCCCGCGCTGGTTGCGGCTCACGCTGCAATATGCCTCCCTGGCGTTGGCCCTGCTGGCCAGCATCCTGGCCGTGCTGTGCTTCTGGATCAACACGCCGGATCTGATGCTGGGAATCTTATCCATCCCTCTGGCGCTGCTGGCCGTGCATGGGTTCGTCGAGTTCTGGACCATGGGCGGTTTTCGGTCTGACGCTGGCGACCGCACCCAGGTGGGAAGCGAATAGCGCTTCTTAAGGAATCCCGTCAGGGAGCCGTTCAGGCCTCGCAGTTCGGAATAATAAAACCATCCCTCGATCGGAGGGATGGTTTGACATTTTCTACGCTTCCTCGGGTTTAAGGGCAGATGCAGTAGGGTGCTGTGGTCAGGCTCGAGCTCATCGTGCCTCCGGCCGCATCGCATTCATCCGGAGGCAGATCGCGCGTGCACACCGGCGTGGGCGAGGGGGGCGGTGCGGGATTCGGCAGGTAGAAGTTGACGTCCACGAGATGCTCGTCGTTCCCCACCGTGAAATCCTGCGAGGTGGGAAGGATGGTCTGCTGCAGCGGATCGGTGAGGATGCAGTAGCTGCCGGGCATGAGCATGCCGAACCCGTACAGGCCGTCCGGGCTGTTGGACCAGGTCTCGGAGATGATCGTCGTGCCGGGGCAGAGGCCCTCCTTCAGGGTCAGGTGCGCACCGGAGACGCCGGTGGAGAACTCGCTCGGATCCCGGATGCCGTTGTTGTTGGTGTCGATGAAGACGAAGCCCGTGACCGAGGAGGGGACCACGGTGGGCTCCGGTGGCTCTCCACCGGTGTATTCATAAGCGCCCAGGTCGCAGGCCGAGCCATGCGGTCTTGGTTCCCCGCGCTGATCCGTGGACAGGCAGTCCCCATCCGCCGCGTCCCTGGCGGGACTGTTGGGCGCCAGGGCGTGTGTGAGCGTGGGTCCGCCGTTGTTCGCCAGGGGGCCCAGGTCGGGATCGTCCGTGATCGTGAAGCCGGGG
>DUET01000042.1 GCA_011192015.1 Anaerolineae bacterium | reverse complement strand
GGGGATGATGACCTTGTTCGCCGGGCTGGGCCTGCTTTTGAGCATGCTGCTGCCCTCGAGCCGCATCGCCGCCATGACTGGCAGCGTGATCCTCTTCGTGAGCTACATCGCCACGATGATGGGCGTCATGAATCCCGATCTGGAAGTCCTGTATACAATCTCGCCGTTGACGTACTATCAAGGAGCGAAGGCCATCGGCGCCATGGAATGGGGCTGGTTTGCCGGTCAGGTGGGCGTGGCCATCCTGCTGGGATTGGCGGCCTGGGTGCTCTTCCTGAGGCGGGATATCCGCATCGCCGGCGAGCATGGGTTGAACCTGCCGATCCCCTTCCTGGGCAAGAAGCGTCTCGCCGAACGTTGATGGCGCGTTATTTCCAACCGCCATAAGACCTGCCAGGTCCACAGAACCTGGCAGGTCCATGTTTTTCTTCCACTTTGATCTGTGAATACGCTCTATGGTGTAGGGGCGCACCGCCGCCTGTCCCGCGTTTTGGGCGGGGTGCGCCCCTACGTGATCATGAGCAGGCATGGATCAGGACAATCCCTTGTTCACGTCTGCCTTTGAAATTCAAAGCCCCTTATTCCCATGCAAGGAATCCTCGGACGTTTTCGCCAGGCAAGGTTCATAGTCATGGTTAATTTTCGAGGGGGCCGTTCGTCCCGGATGTTCTGACCGGGATTGTGGGGGAAAAGAAATTTCCCCCAAAGTCCCCCCCTTTGGAAGGGGGGTAGTTAAGATAACACGAAACGATCACTCGGCAATGGATCTTCTTCGGAAAACGCAAATCCTCATTCGAGCATCTTGCTCAACACCCCGAAAGTCATGATCTCGCAGATCCCCTCCACGAACTTGATGTGCTCCAGATTTCCGCTGGCCAGCGAACCCTTGAGCATGATCGGCATGAGATCGAGATCGCGCGCTCCGTGGTAGGTGGCCAGAACGCAGTACTCGGCCGAGAAGCCGGTAACGATCACCGTGTCCACGCCCTGTTTGCGCAGCTCCTGCTCCAGCGGAGTCTTGTTGAAGGAATTGCCGTAGGTCTTGTGGATGCGCAGATCGGAATCCTGAATGGCGAGGCCGTCCGGGATCTCGAAGCCATCCTTGCCGGGCACGAGCTCGTGCGCCTCGTTCATATGCTGAATGCAGACCACCGGAAGGTCCTTCTTGCGGAAAAGCTCGATGGCGGCGTTGACAAGCCAGATGGCGTCCTCTATGGAGGACTTTGCAGTTGGGTTGATGTCGAGAAAACTCTTCTGGATGTCGATCACGAGCAATGCGGGCTTCATAACCTCCTCCTCAACTATCTTGGGCGTTGCTCCCGGATTGGGAATTCCCCGTACACAAACTTCGTGGTTGTCCTGGTTGGTTGAGGTGTCGATGTGTCGTATCGGAAAGCGCGGATGCGGTTACGCTTCCTTCCCAGATAATACTCTCACCATCGCCTCATGGATCAGACCGTTGCTGGCCAGCATCGAGGTCGGTTGGGCGAAGACGTCGGTGCCGCCGTCGGTGCGGCTGATGCGGCCGCCGGCCTCCTCCACGAGCAGCATCCCCGCCGCCCAGTCCCACGGCCACAAGCGCACCTCCCAGTAGCCGTCGAAGCGGCCGGCCGCCACGTTGGCCAGGTCCAGCGAGGCCGCGCCCAGTCGCCGCACGCCGCGCGTGCGCAGGGCGAAGGCGGCGAAATGATCCAGGTTGTTCTCCGGATTCGTGCGCCGGTCGTAGGGAAAGCCGGTCACCAGGAGGCTGTTCTCCAGCTCCCTCTCCTGCGAGACGCGCAAGCGCCGCCCGTTCAGCCAGGCGCCGCCGCCCCGCAAGGCGTGGAACAGCTCGTCGCGCATTGGATCGTAGACCACACCCACGAGCGGTCTCAGGTCCACGGCCCAGGCGATCGAGACGCTGAAGATCGGCAGGCCGTGGGCGAAATTCGTCGTCCCGTCGAGCGGATCGATCAGCCAGCGCGCCTCTCCTTCTCCCAACTCGCCCTCCTCCTCGGCCAGGATGGCGTCCCCGGGGCAGGTCTCGTGGATGGCCTCCACGAGCAGTTCTTCGGAGCGTAAGTCGTACTCCGTGATCAGGTCGATGGCGCCCTTGTGGTTGACTTCTTGGGCGCATCCCTGCCCCTCGCGCAGCAGCTCGCCGGCGCGCTGTGCCTGCTCGATGGCAAAATCGAGTCGAGCCTCGAGATCATCGGGTGAAATAGGGTCGCACATGCCATCCTCGATCCGAGAGCTTCGCTCAGCGCCGCCAGCGCGAGAGCGTCTCGATGTGGTAGGTCTGGGGGAAGAGGTCGATGGGCGTCACGTTTTCGAGCGAATATCCTGCCTCCACCAGGCGCTTGCCGTCCCGCGCCATCGTCGCCGGATCGCAGGAAACGTAGACCAGACGATCCGGCGCGGCCTCGACGAGGCCGTCCAGCGCATCCCGGCTCAGACCGGCTCGGGGCGGATCGACCAGCACTGCATTCGGCGGCTCCTCGATCGCCGCCAGCGCCTGCTCGACCGTGGCCTGATACAGGGTCACTTTGTCGAAATGGTGCAGATTGATCTCGTAGTCGTCGCAGGCCCAGTTGGATTCCTCCACCGCAACCACTCGAGCCCCGTGCTCGAGCATGGCTGCGCTGAACAGTCCCACGCCCGCGTAAAGGTCGTAGACCACCTCGCCGGCTTTCACCTCGAGTGCCTGCATGGCGCGCTTGACCAACTCGGCTGCCAGCGCGGTGTTCGCCTGAAAGAACGAGCCCGCCGAGATACGGAAGGGGCGCCCGAGCACCTCGCTGATCACGAATCCCTCGCCGCCCAGTACGGCCATGCCTCCCGGACCCAGCCACACGACCGAGGCCGGCAGATCCAGGTGCATCTCCACATCCGGGTTGCCCTCGCCGTGCAGCGCCACGAGCAGATCGCTTTCCATTCCCGACCGCACCGCAACACGGGTCAGGCCGGGGATGGCGGCAAGGTCCATTCGCGGCCAAAGATCGACCAGCGCTGGCTCGGGCAGGTGGCATTCCTGGATGGCGAATACCTCCGCGCTGTCGGCGACGACGAAACCCAGCTTGCCCTCGGGCGTGAGATGGAACTGCATGTGGTTGCGGTAGTTCCACGGCTCGGGGGAGGGAACCGTGGTTTCGACGGGCGGATCGTCGAAGCCGCCGATGCGCTGCAGTTGTTCGGCTACGATCTCGGCTTTGACCAACAGTTGGTCTGCGTAGGGCATGTGCTGGTAGTGGCAGCCGCCGCAGTGCGCGAAATGCGGGCAGCGCGGCTCAATGCGCGGCGGAGAGGTTTCTAGCACCTCCACCAACCGACCCCGCGCCCAGTGCTTGCGGGCATCGACGATCTCCACGCGAACGCGCTCTCCCGGCAGCGCGAAGGGCACGAACGTCATGCGGCCGTTCTCGTCGCGGCCGAGAGCTTCGCCGCCGTAGGCCAGACCGGTGAGGGAGAGCTCTACAATCTCGTCAGCCATGTTACCCATCATCCTGCAGCCGCCATGGACACCAGGACCACGAAAATACTCACAAAGCAGTGGATCAACCAAGGGTAGACGAAGGAGCGCGTGCGCCAGGCCACATAGCCAAAACCAACGCCGCCGAAGAGTGCGCTCATCGTCTCCAGTTCGGGCTTGCCCAAATGCCCCAATGCGAAGGGCACGGCCTGCAGCAACACGGCGTTGGGGCCTGCCACGCGCAGCAACCCGAAGAGGAGGAAGCCCCGGAAGAGGAACTCACAGCCGAGGAGATCCAGCGCCGAGGTAGACACCACGTGCCCAACGCTGCGTTCGATGCTGGCGTAGAAGCGCACCATGGCGGGTGTGCGTGAAGCGAAATACAGGATCGGAGCGAGCACCACCATCGCCCCCACGGTCCACAACAAACCCTCCTTCCATTTCCCGAACGAGAAGCCGTACTCGGAAGGACGGTCGCGGAGGATGAGCACGATGATCAGAAGGGGGATGATCAGGTGGAGCACTGTGCGCTCGACAGCCTTTGCGGTGATCGTCTCGACGTAGCCCTCTCCGGGCAGGAAGTGGTGGTAGCGATCGACCATCAGGAGGAGCGTGCTCACGATCACCACCAGTGTGGCGCGGATGTCCAACTCGAGCCCGAGCAGCTTGAAGGTCTCGCGGCGGGAATGATTCCCGGCTTGCATGTCGCCTCCTGAGGCTCAGTAGTTGAAGCGGGCGCTGGATCCATCCGGTCCAAAGAGCAGCGCCAGTTGGTCGGCGTTGCCGGCCAGTTCAAGACCCCAATTCAGGAATGCCAGCAGCACCAGAACCACGACTGGGACCATGAGAATGTACGCCCAGGATTGTCGTTTCCGCAATCCCTTGCGAACCAGGGGCCAATGCGTCAAGCCGCGACCGACCAGCGCCGCCAGCAGCGGCACGATCGCCAGATGGAAGCGCTCCTCGGCCATGATCAGCATGTGCACCCCGAAGTACCAGGCGAGGAGCAGCGAGGTCAACTGCCAACCCGGGTTGCGCGGTCCGATCACCCATCCCAGGATGGCCAGTGGCAGCACGATCACCAGTGGCAGCACAAGCAGCAGGAAGAGGGTGATCACTGCCCACGGCGGAAACGTCCCCAGCAGCCCGTTACTGTAGAAGAAGGCAAAAACGCGGTCTTCGAGGCCGAACAGATGCCCAAGCTTGCGTAGCATCAACTCGGGCACGCGCCAGGGATCCTGCTGGATGAACTCCCAGGCGCGCTCACGTCCCACGGCATCGCGCTCGGCATCGTCGAGAATGGTGATCAGATCGAGCGAAGGGCCGAAGATGAAGCTTCCGTCGCCTTCGGGATGGTAGCCCAGATACAGGTTGTAGCCCAGGCTGGTCTCGACGAAGGTGGGCTTCTCGTGCAGCAGTGAATTGCGCACGCTCCATGGCAGCACCAGCGCCGCCACCACCAGTACGAGCAGTACGGCTTCCCGGCGCATCTTCCTGATCCACAGCCAGAGCGCAGCCAGTGCAGGAAAGCCGACGATCACGGAGCGCGTCAGCGTTGCCAGCCCCAGGAGCAGGCTGCTGAGTGTGAAATCCCGCAAGCGGCGGCTCTCGACAGCCTTGAACAGGAGCAGCGTCCCCGCCGTTAGCAGTGGAAGGAAAAGGTTCTCGGTCGCCAAGCCCAGAGGGAAGAAGAGCAGCATGGGCCAAACGGCTGGGATCCAAGCCGCTAGGCGGGCGTAGCGCTCGGAGGCATCCAGGCGTTTCGCAAGGGCGTAGGTCATCGGTGCCAGGCTTGCCATCATGAAGGCTTGCACCAGGCGAGCGGCGAAGAAGCGCGCCTCGAGTCCGCTGATCCAGTAGATCCCCGCCAGGAAGAGCGGATAGAGGGGCGCTCGGAAGGTGGTCAAAATGCCGCGCGGGTCCTGTGGTAGATCGATGGCGCTGGTGTCGATGCCGCCGAAGTAGCGCAGCGCGTTGAGGAGCATCTCACGATCCGGCGGCGCATACCAGCGGAAGCCGTTTCCGGCAGCCAGGCTGCGCCCGAGCATGTCGTACTGGAACATGTCGTCCAGGCCGATGCCCAGATCGCGGGAGAGCAGCACCGGCACCAGACGCAGCAAAACCGCAACGGCGTAGATGATCAAGACAAAGGGGATGATTTTACGCTCACGATTTTCCATCGATCCGATCGCCTCCGGTGAGGACCCGCGATTATAGCATCAGGATCCTTCCTGATGGATGGAACCTCTTCGATTCATCCCTTGGAGCCTGGCGTGCTTGTGTTGCGCCGCCGTCCAGGGAAACCTCTACCATCGTTTGTGAATCCCGCGATGCCCGAAGTTCCGTCCCTGTCGTCTCTGCCGCCACCTGTAGGACTCCTCTGAAGCACATCGGATTCTTCCGCACATGGTTTCTCGCCCAGGATCTTGCGATCCGGGAAAAGTAGAGACGTTGAGGAATTCCCCCGCAACGTCTCTACTTGCAAATGGCATTCCGGGCGATGCGTGTCGAGCCGAGCGAAGAAACCCCATGATGATTCAAGAGAGAACAAGCCCTAGGGGTGTTGCATGATACGCCCCTACGACGCGATCACGGCGCAGCTCGCAATAAGGCGCCCGGTTGGTGTCCATCATGAGCTTTCGAAACCCGGCCTCAAGGAAATTGAAGTAATAATCAATATAATCAAGTATCCTATTGACAAAGTCCAATAATCTGCTACAATAGCACGAGAAAATTCACATCAAGTTTCAGAAAAATCCTATCTGGCGCAAATTCACGAAGGAAGGCATGATGACATCGATGATCACGACCTGCCCCATCTGCGGAGACCGGCTCTCGGTGCAGCGCCTGTACTGCCGGAGCTGCGACACGAGCATCGAGGGCCATTTCGATCTGGGGCGTATGGGGCGGCTTTCGCCCGAGCAGATGGTCTTTGTGGAAACGTTCATCCGATGCGAGGGGAAGCTGAACCGCATGGAGGGGGAACTGGGGATGTCCTACCCCACGCTGCGCTCGCGTCTGACGGAGATCATCCGGCAGATGGGATTTGAGGTCGGTCCGGAGGATGCGGGTCTCAGCGACGAGGAGCGGCATCGCATCCTGGATGAATTAGCTCAGGGCAAGATCAGTTCTGAAGAAGCAATGAGTTTGCTCGAGAGTTGAACACAGTCGAGCGTAGATCCTTTTGATAGGAAAGATGGGATAAACGAGCAAGGAGTGGGAGACGATGGAAACTCTCAGGATCGAGGTTGGCGAGAACGTACAGGTGCGCATCACGACCATCGGAGGCGATCTGCGTCTTACGGGGCGAGAGGGCGCTCAATTGGAAGCGCACGCTCCAGTAGAGGGCAAGCTGTCGGTGGTTAAAAAGAACGAGCATGTGGAAGTGAACTGCCGTTCGGGCTGCCTGGTTTTTCTGCCCTCGGATGCAGTGGTGGAGGTCGACGCCATCGGCGGTGATTTCCGTACGATTGGATTGAACGGCGACCTCACCCTGGGCACGGTGGGTGGAAACTGCAGCCTGCGGCGTGTTGGAAAGGTCACGATCGATCGGATCGGAGGCGATTTGGACGCCCGCAAACTCAGCGGAGACCTGAGTCTGACCTCCGCCGGAGGAGACGGCATTGTCTCCAAGGTGGAAGGTTCGGTGAAGATCGTCACCCTGGGAGGCGATATCACCCTGCAGCGGGTGGAAGGAGACGTGGAGGTGGGCGTGGGCGGCGATGCCAGCGTACGCCTGGCTCCCAAGAAGGACGGCCACGCTGTGGTTTCAGCCGGCGGCGACCTCACCTGCCGGCTTCCCGAGGATGCCTCTGCCAAGATCACCGTACAGGCCGGCGGCGATCTGCGGATCTCCGGTGTTCAAGAGGTGGAGAGCAAGGAAAAAGGTCGTGAAGTGCGACTGGGCAGCGGTGAAGCGGAGATCGATCTGCAGGCCGGCGGGGATCTGTGGCTGCGAACGGGTTCGGAAACTTACACCGATATCGATCTCGGTCTGGGCGAATCCATCACCGCCGGTATCGAAGCCAGCATGGCGGACATGGAGGCTCGTTTCGACGCGTTGGGTCGGGATTTCTCGAAATTTGATTCCGACCGCATCGGCGAGCGGGTCCGGCGAGCGGTGTCGCGCTCGATGCGCAAGGCGGAAAAGGCGAGGAAACTTGCTGAACGCCGAGCAAAACAACATCATCGAGAGCGACACATCTCGTTTGGTATCGGCGATTACGGCGGTCGCGATCAGGTAAGCGAAGAGGAGCGCATGTCGATCCTGCGCATGCTCGAACAAGGCAAGATCAACATCGAAGAAGCTGAGAGCCTGCTAAGGGCATTGGAGGGTTAGCCGTGACCGCTGCCGCGCTTGTGCGCTCACGCACACTGCGCACGGGTTTGAGATCGATCCGCCCGCGCCGTGACATGGGAGCGGTGGCCGAGTTGATCGAGACAGCCTTCGTGGGTCAACTCGACACCGATGGGCAGCGCATGGTTCGTGAGATGCGCTCGCTTGGGAAATTAGGTTGGCTGGGGTGGCTCATCAGCAAATTCATTCTGCCACCCTTTGCCAACCCCCACGGCTATGTTTGGGAGGAGGACGGCCGCATCGTGGGCAGCGCCAGCTTGATTCCTGTGGAGCATTTTCCCAGGCGTTGGGTGCTGGCCAACGTGGCCGTGTATCCCGAATATCGACGCCGCGGCATCGCCAGGGCGCTTGTTATGTCGACCATAGACAAGGCGATAGATCTGAACGCGCGAACGCTGATGCTCCAGGTCCGGAGTTCGCAGCAAGGCGCGCTGCATCTTTACGAATCGCTTGGTTTTCACACCTACAGCAGGCGCACGGTTTGGCGTCGCCCACCCGTACACACCAAACCCGAACACCCTCAGGGAACACCGATACGCAAACGTTCCCCTGAGGAATGGCACGCCCAATGGACGCTGGCCAATCGGCTTCATCCAGAGGGACTGGTCTGGCCCTTCCCCTTGTCGCCGAACACCTTCCGCCCGAAAGGGGTTTCGCAGGTGTTGAGCGATCGATCAGGGAGACACTGGATCTGGTATGAGCAGGGGCGGTTGTTGGGTAGTTTGAGCGCACGTTTTTTGCACTCACGCGGCAATTGGCGCTTGATCCTGATGGCGTTACCGGAGGAGCGCGGGCGCGTGGAAGGACCGATGGTGGCAGCTGGTTTGGCAGCACTGCCGAGGCGCAGCGTGGTAGTCCTGGATTATGCCCCCGGCAAGGCGGATGAACGTTTCATCGAATTGGGCTTCCAACCGAAGGACACGTTTGTTTGGATGGGTATGGACCTGGATTCGGAACTGCGGAAGAGTTTGCCTGCTGGTGTGGACAATGTGTCCCTCAGCAAGGAGTTGGGTGAGGTGGGAAGATGACGATCCAACGTTATTTCGCCAATGCGCGCACATCCTGTTCGATAGATCCAAGCAGGGCAATCTCCACTTGCTCGGCCGCAACCCCGCAATGGTGGCGCTGTTTCCATCCTAATTTAAAAGTGGAGAACACGCGGTCCCGAAGCGCATCGTAAAGATGGTGCAGATAGGTTGATTGATCATGGATGACATCAAGACCCGCCGATTGTGGTATGCTGCTGGATTGACGATGGGCCTATGGATGTTGAAATCCACGTTCATACATCCAAAGGACCAACGGAAATCTGCTCAAGCGCCTTCGTCGGGGGAAACCTACATTGTGGTGGCGGCAAGCGACTGAGCTATGTGGAGAGGAAGCTTGTTCCGGAATCGCAACTTCATCTTTCTTTGGATCGCTCAGTTTATCTCTGTTGGCGGTGACACTTTCACATTCCTGTCGCTGGCGATCCGCATCAATGAGCTCTATTCGGATCCGCGCGAGTCGGTGTGGGTTTTGGGTGCAGTGCTCATCTCCTTTGCGCTTCCCCAACTCCTTCTGGGATTCTTCGCGGGAACGGTTGTCGACCGCTTCGACCGACGACACATCATGATGGTGTCGGATGTGGTACGCGCCCTGCTCGTACCATGTTTCATCCTCTTACGAACTCCCAACGATCTGCCCTGGGTCATGGTGGTGGGCTTCCTGGTCGCCAGTACCAGCTCGTTCTTCAATCCCGCCAGGACGGCAATTCTGCCGGCTTTGGTGAAGGACGAAGACTTGCTCTCAGCCAATGGTTGGATTCAGGTCGGACAGACGGTCGCTCGACTTGCGGGTCCGATTCTGGCGGGGATTGTGATTGCGGCCTGGGGAACCGATGTCTCCTTTTTGATCGACGCAGCCAGCTTCCTCCTCTCGGCTTTGATGGTGTTCTTCATCACCGGCGTTGTCACGAGAGTTGAAGCAAGCGGAGTCAAGGAGCATTCTGCTTGGGAGGACCTGAAGGAGGGAGCACGCTTCGCCACGAAAAGCCGGCTGCTCCAGGGAATCGTCTTGGGCGCAGCCTTCGCCATGCTGGGACTGGGAGCCATCAATGTCTTGTTGGTGCCCTTCCTGAACCGAGTGTTGGGTGCTGAAGCGGACGCCATCGGAGGCTTGATGTCTGCCCAGGCGTTCGGAATGCTCCTTGGGGGCCTGTTGATAGGGACGTTGGGAAAGCGCCTGCCGCCCGCCATCACGGCGATCGCCTCCCTGCTACTGTTTGGGATCGCAGGCATCTTCTTCGGAATGGCCCCATCTTTCACCTTCGCGCTGCTGGTTGTGCCCTTTGTAGGCCTGGTGATCCCCCCGCTGACCGGATCCATGCAGACCTTGCTGCAGCGTGGTGTTGAAAAGAACATGATCGGTCGTGCCAGTTCGTTTGTCGAGATGTCGATGGGCACAGCGAATCTGATCTCGATGGGCGCGGCAGGATGGCTTGGAAGCTGGCTGGGTTTACGGGAGACGTTTGTGATGGGTGGCGGTTTGCTGATGTTGGGTGCGGTTGCATGTGGCATATTGCTGATGAGATCGAGTCGTGAGTTGCGCCTCAAACTTGCCGGATCACAAACAGGGTCCGGGAGTAATACGGATCTATGATCGAGACATCCCGGTCGTCCGATCGGTTTCAGATCAAGATCGAATGCATCGGATGAAGAAGGTGCGATGGTAGTACAGCTCAGGAGGGCTGCAATGATGACGAGTGAGGAGCGTCTGCGTATCCTGGAGAAGGTCGAAAGAGGGGAAATGGACGTCGATGACGCCTTGAATAAACTCCAGGGCGTTCAAACGCCGGATCCGGCTCCCAGGCCCAAACAGAAAACGGATAACAAGAAGTTCAGGTTTTGGTGGTTGATTGTCCTGGCGGTAAGCTTGGCTATCACAGCATTGGGTGGTTGGCTGGGGTCATTGGGTGGATGGTGGTGGTTATTGGCGGGTCCCACGCTTTTAGTGGGCGTCGTGGTGTTCGCTCTGGCTTTGGCGACGAGGAATTCGGTGTGGATTCATGTGCGTGTGAACACGGGACAGGATTCGTGGCCGCGCCGAATCGCGATCAGCCTACCCCTGCCACTGCGGTTGGCAGCATGGTTTCTACGAGTGTTTAGGAATTGGATTCCCGAACTTGAGGGAACTGCAGTGGATGAATTAATTCTCGAACTAGAAAAAAGTGTCTCCTCCGACGCACCGATCTACATCAATGTGGAGGATGGCATAGGTGGTGAACGCGTGGAGGTTCGCCTAGGATGAAGAGGAGGGTCGGATGACAACGGCCGAAGAACGAGTGAAGATCCTGAAGATGATCGAGGAAGAGAAGATCAACGCAGAGGAAGGAGCGCGCCTTCTCAGAGCATTGGGCAAGCAGGAGCGGAAGCGCAGTGTGTCTGCTGTTAACGAATCAGGTTGGTTGCGTGTGCACGTGACCGATCTCGATAGCGGCAAATCCTCCGTCAACGTCAATGTACCCATGCGGTTGGTGAACGTGGGGCTGCGCTTGGGCGCGCGCTTCGTCCCAGACATGGAGGGGCTGGATGTGGAGGAGTTAGCCGACGCTCTTCAGCAGGGATTGACGGGGAAGATCATCGATGTCATCGACAAGGATCAAGGTCAGCGCGTTGAAGTCTTTGTCGAGTGAGGGCGAACGTGGGGAACGAGCGGTGACGGGTCGCCGAGCCACCTCGCTATGGCGTCTGTGCCATGCTGGAACATCCGGGATGTTCTGATCAACGTTTTGTGGTGTAATTAGGTACGGAGGGAAATCGTATGCAACGCATGATCTTGCGGTGGGCAATCAATGCTGTAGCGATCTTCGTCGCTGTGGTCCCGGGCTGGATTCCGGGCGTTCAACCTCAGGAGACGAGTTGGTGGGCCATCCTGGGATTGGGTTTGGTGTTCAGTTTGATCAACGCTCTCTTGCGACCGCTCCTGAAGTTCCTGACCTGTCCACTGATCATACTGACCTTGGGATTGTTCACACTCGTGATCAACACGGCCTTATTCTGGCTGACCGGCCTCGTGGGGCAGTTCTTCAACATCGGCTTTACCGTGGACGGTTTCTGGCCTGCCTTCTGGGGAGGTTTGGTGGTCGGGTTGATCAGTGCAGTGCTTACGATGCTGCTTCGTGATGAATTAAAACCACAGCGAGATTAGAAACAACATGCCTATTCCAAAGAATTTCAACGCCGCTGCATCTGCGGCGTTTTTTCTTTTCTTTCACCTGTTTGTGAAGTATGCTTTTGTTGCATGAACACGACAAAAATTGGAGGAAACCTGAAACGTGGATATCCAAGGAAAACATGTACTTGTCATAGGCGGATACGGTCTTGTGGGCAATGCCATTTGTCGCCAGATATTGAAGCATGAACCTGCCCGTTTGGTGGTGACTTCCCTGCGGCAAGGGGAGGCCGAGCAAGCTGCGGAAAACCTGCGCGCAGATGATCCCAAGACATCTGTGGAAATCATTCCTGTGTGGGGGGACATGCTGCTTCGTTCCGAGTGGCAGACGGATGAGGAGGATGGACATCCTCGAATTAGAATCTTGGCGGACACGACCAAGCGACGGCGATTAGTCGGCGACATCATCGACGAGCTTGATGAAGAGATCCTGGAATCTTCGCTGCTCTATCAGATGATCACAGGGAAGATGAAGGGTTTAAATGGAAAGCCAGCGGACATCGTGATCGATAGCGTCAACACAGCCACGGCCGTTGCCTATCAGAACGTGTTCGCAACCGCACATCGTTTGCAGGATGCCATCGTACAAACGGCCAAGATTGATTGGCCGCAGGAAGTGGAGCTGCTGCTCACCTCGCTCTACATTCCTCAGCTTGTGCGGCATCTGCAGATCCTGCATGAGGCCATGTGGCACGCCGGGACGCAGGCCTACGTGAAAGTGGGCACCAGCGGTAGCGGCGGCATGGGTTTCAACATCCCCTACACGCACGGTGAGGAACGCCCATCCCGTGTATTGCTTTCGAAATCCGCAGTCGCGGGAGCCCAGACGATGCTCACATGGCTGCTGGCACGCACGCCCGGAGGCCCGACCGTCGTCAAGGAAATCAAACCCACGGCTGCCATCGCATGGAAGGAGATGGGCTTCGGACCGATCCGCAGCAAGGGACAACCATTCGAGCTCTTTGATTGCCCTGTTGAAATGGCCTATCCCCTCAGCGAAACTGAGACGCTGGAGCCGCGGGGTGAATTCGGCAAGAAGACAGGCGATTTCCTGGAGTCGGTCTACATAGACACGGGGGAGAACGGGTTGTTCGCTGTCGGCGAGTTCACCGCCATCACTTCCTTGAACCAGATGGAGTTCATCACGCCCGAAGAGATCGCCGCAAACGTCGTCACTGAAATCCTGGGCGGCAACACGGGACGCGACATATTGGCCGCCCTGGATTCGGCCACCATGGGACCTTCCTACCGAGCCGGGATGATTCGACAGATGGCCCTGGATCGATTGCATCAGCTTGAAGATGACCACGATGTGGACTCCGTTGCGTTTGAGATCCTTGGCCCGCCGCGATTATCCAAGTTGCTCTTTGAAGGTTATTTATTGAAGCGCCAATGCAAGACGATCAACGGAGTGCTCAGCCAACAACCGGAGACGTTGGCGGCGGAACTCCTGGAGATGATCTCGAGCGACGCTTCCTTGCGTCAGCAGATACTCTCCATCGGTGTCCCGATCCTATTGCCGGACGGCAAGCGTTTGATGCGTGGACCGGTGATCAAATCGGAGGATGCTTACCACGGATGGGTCGATATGACACCCGCCAATCTGGCCCAATGGCAGCAGTGGTTGAAGGCTCTGCGCGAGATGGCACGCGGGATTCAACCGGATGGGGCCAGCGGAGGCTTCGATCAATCCGTGCGAGCCTCTGGGATTTGGCATGAAGACGACAGCATCGATGTCGGAGAGATTGCAGGTTGGCTCTTCACGCATGAAGATAAGGGTTGGCGCGGGAAGGCTTGAGATTAACCATCCCTGGGGTGGTTGAATCTCTCGGGCCGTTGATGGCGCTGGCCTGACAAACCCGATAGGAATCTGATGGAGCATAATCGCTATCGTGCGCTGTTTCAGGCACATGTTTCACACTGTGGTTATGCTATACTGCCGATGACATGAGTGCGTTGCTTGGTCTGATCTGTCCGCAGTGTCGAAACCGTTTTGAAGCCTCACAACTCCAACGCGATTGCTCCAACTGTGCCTCACCGCTGCTGGCCAGATACGACACAGCAATGCTTGCGAATCGATTGGATCGCAAAGCGCTTGCCAATCGTCCTGCGGGTTTATGGCGCTGGGCGGAATTGCTTCCCGTGGGAAATCCCGCGTTCCGGTTCAGTTTGGGCGAGGGTGATACCCCACTACTCACTCTCCCTCGACTTGCTGAAGAAATGGGCATGGGGACGGTTCTCCTCAAGGACGAAGGCGTCAATCCTACGGGAACTTTCAAGGCTCGCGGTTTGGCCACAGCCGTTTCACGTGCGGCGGAATTGGGAATCCGGGAGTTTGTGATCCCCACGGCGGGGAATGCAGGCGCAGCATTGGCAGCCTATGCCGCGCGGGCGGGTTTGAAGGCGCACGTCTTCATGCCTGAAGATGCACCGCAAGTGAATCAAGCGGAGGTCCGCGCTGCGGGAGCGGATTTGCATCTAGTGCCAGGTTTGATCGACCAGGCCGGGAAACAAGCCGCGGAACAGGCGCATTCGAAGGATTGGTTCGACGTTTCTACCTTCAAAGAGCCCTATCGTGTCGAGGGGAAGAAGACCATGGGTTTCGAGCTGGTTGAAGCCCTGGGATGGGAATTGCCTGAGGTGATCATCTATCCTACGGGGGGAGGAACAGGTCTGGTAGGTATGTGGAAGGCGTTCACCGAGCTGAGAGAACTCGGTTGGATTAACCAAACCCGTCCGCGCTTTGTGAGCGTTCAGCCTGTCGGTTGCGCACCGGTTGTGCGGGCCATGGAGTTGGGAACCGAACGTATTGCGCCTTGGGAGCATGCGACGACCAGGGCGCATGGGCTCAGGGTTCCCAAGCCCTATGCTGACCGCTTGATCCTGCAGGTTCTGCGGGAGAGCGGCGGCACGGCCGTAGCGGTTGAGGAACAGGAGATCCAGAGTGCCCAGGAAGATCTGGCTCAACGAGAGGGCATCTTGACATGCCTGGAGGGAGCAGCCACCCTCGCAGGATTGAGGAAGCTGGTTCGTAGTGGATGGGTGACAGGGGAAGAGCGCGTGGTCCTGTTCAACACCGGTAGCGGATTGAAATATCTATCATGAATGACGAGACGAAGGCCTCGGAGCGAACGGAAGCTTCGCTGGAACTCCTCTACACTGTCAGTCGTCAGCTCGCGGCCCAGATCGACCTGGATAAGCTCCTACAACGCATCCTGCAGTTGACTGCGGAGAAACTAGGAGCAGGAAATGGCGGGATCCTGGTCATTGACGAGAAGGGAGTTGCCACTGAAGGAGCGCTGATCGTCGATGGTGCTGTTCTCGACCACACTGCTGCGCAACAGGTCGACCTTTTGAGGGACGGTCTTGCGGGTTGGGTTCTGAAGAACCGCCTACCGGCCTTGGTGGTCAACACGCATGAAGATCCGCGCTGGTTGCTGCGGGAAGGGAGCGAGATCGACGGGGTTTCGCGCTCGGCGATTTCCGTTCCGCTGATCGCGCAGGAACGCATTGTCGGTGTGCTGACCCTGGTGCATCCTCAAGAAGACCACTTTACCCACGCGCATTTGGATTTGTTGGGAGCCATTGCCGATCAGGCGGGTATGGCGGTTGAAAAGGCGCGGCTTTTTGCTGCCGAGCAGGAGCGACGCCGGCTGGCTTTAATTCTGCAGGAAATCGCGCGCACGATCAATTCCGTCCTCGATCCGGCCATGGTCTTCGATAAGATCTTGGAACAGCTTGCGCGCTTGGTGGAATACGACAAGGCCAGCATCATGCTTCTCGAGGACGATCACCTTTGTCTTGTGGAGGCGCGTGGTTTCGAAGACAATGCCTCCCTTCTCGGCAAGGCATTTTCCATCGATCCCGATACGATGATCGAGAAGATGCTTTCAAGCGGCCTTCCCCTGGTCGTCAAGGATGCACAACAAACATCCGGCTGGTTCGATCTGGAAATACTACCTGAACTACGGGATATTCACGCTTGGATCGGTTCACCATTGGTCATCCGGGAACGCAGCGTGGGTGTGCTCAATGTTTACAGTCATACGATCGGCGCTTACGATCAGTCCAATGTAGACGTGGTCGCAGCGTTTGCCGTGCATGCAGCCACAGGCGTAGCCAACGCACAACTGTTTTCTGAAACGCAGTCGGCATCGCGGCTGTATGCCGGATTGTTCGAAGACAGTATCGATCCGATTCTGATCACGAATACCCAGGGTGTGATTACGGACGCGAACAATCGCGCCGAGAGTTTTCTGGGATATCCTCGCGATACACTCTTCAATCGATCGATCCACAGCTTGCATGCCTCCAAACCGGAAGGAATCCCAGAGGATCTCACAAAACTGGAGCCAACCGAGACCATCTCTTACAACACTACCTTGATGAAATCATCAGGAGAGGAACTCCCTGTCGAAGTACATGCCAAGCGCATCGACGTTGCCCGTCAACCGTTCCTGCAATGGATCCTGCGCGATATCTCCGAACGTTTGGAATTGGATAAGCTGCGCGACGATCTGACATCGATGATCTTTCATGACTTACGTTCACCGCTGGCCAATGTAATCTCCAGCTTGGAAGTATTGCATTCGGCTATTCAACCTGGGGGCGAAGCGTTGAAGCCAGTGCTTGCCATTGCCATGCGCTCCAGCAGACGATTATCGCGTCTTGTGGATTCTCTTCTGGATTTGGCTCGCTTGAATGCCGGCAAGGATATCTTGGACGTGGCGGAGGCGTCGCTCAATACACTCATAACCGAAGCCGTGGATGAAGTCAGACCTGTGGCGGAAGCCAAGTCCCACTTGATCGAGATCAAAATGTCCAAACGACTCCCTAAACTTGTATTCGATGTGGACATGATTCGCAGGGCGATGATCAATCTGTTGGAGAATGCGATCAAATTCACCCCCTCCGGAGGGCAGATTGGTGTTCATGCCCGTCGCAGGGGAGGGTACGTCATTGTGAGCGTCGCCGACACAGGGCCGGGGATCTCTGAAGACGAACACCAGCGAATCTTCGAGAAGTTTGCACGCGGAGGTCAGAAGGACCGTCCGAAGGGATTAGGCCTGGGGCTTTCCTTCTGTAAATTGGCCATCGAAGCCCACGGGGGGAAAATCTGGGTGGATAGTGAACCGGGCAAAGGGGCTGTGTTCTCCTTCGCACTCCCGATATAATCTCGATTTCCAAATCGAACGAACGCAACAATCGTCCGGGAGCGGTCATGCGAAAAATCGCGACAGGCGTATATCTTGAGAGGAAATTCTCCGGCATTCAGGTGGGCGTCATTGAGGACGGCCAGAGCCTGATGCTTGTAGATAGTCCGTTGCGAGAGGACGAGGTACATGAGTGGTTGGAAGATCTGGCTGAGCTAGGAGCGCCAAAGTACTTGGTGTTGATGGATCACCACCCGGATCGGATCCTGGGCGCGCGTTTATTCGACATTCCTGGAATTGCCCACGATCGCACACGGAAGATCGTAGGAGCCTGGCCGGATACCTTCAAAGGAAACACCCGCCCCATCGGAGGCGAATGCGATCATCTGAAGCGCATCACCGGCGTGAGCATGGCGATACCTGAACTCTCATTTTCTGGTGAGGTCTTGATCCACATCGGAGAGCGGATCGTTCGCTTGCTGCACAAACCAGGTCCCATGCCGGGAGCGATCTGGCTGTTGCTGTCGGACGTCAAAGTCATGTTCATTGGCGATGCAGTTACCAAAACTGAGCCACCCTACTTCGGCGAGGCCGATCTCGAAAAATGGTTGGATCTGCTCGACGAGCTTCGGAGTTCGGCATTCAAGGATTATCGAATGATTTCCGCCAGGGACGGCCTCATCGATCGCAAAATGATCAATGACATGGCGCGTTTCCTGCGCAAAATACCTACCGCCATGTCGAAACTGCAATGCAAGGATGGTAAATTGGAGGGCATCGAAAGGAATGCCTCCCAATTGATGAGGGGCTATCGCATTGCATCTGCGCGAAAGGATCAGGTGTTGCAACGCCTGAAGGCGAGTCTGACCGAGATGCATGCTCGAATGAATCCAAGAGAAGGCTGAACCTACCCAACGCGATCACCTTGGGTTTGAAGAGGAGGGCTGCGCCACTGGGAACCATGAATCCAAACACGGCCTATGTACCGATCTATCAACTCCTGCGAGGCGGAATTGTCGAATCGAGCCACAGCGGCGCAATGGCTATGGCGGATTCGTCTGGAGAATTGCATGCCTGGATCGGAGATCCGCATGCCTTGACTTTCATGCGCTCCAGCGCCAAACCGTTCCAGGCGCTGCCCGTGATCGAATCCGGCACAGCAGCTCGGTTCACGTTCAGTTTGAAGCAGATCGCTCTAGCTTGCGCGTCGCATGTCGGCACGGATGATCATGTGGAGACCCTCGAAGCCTTGCAGAAATTCGCGGGTATCGACGAGAGGGATCTTCAATGTGGCACGCATGCCGTGCCGGACGCGGATACAGCCCGCCGACTGATCATCGAAGGGAAGGAGCCGACGCCCAACCGGCACAACTGCTCGGGTAAACACAGCGCCATGTTGGCGATGGCACGCCATCTGGGAGAGTCAATCGAGGATTACCTCGATCCCAATCACGAGGTACAGCGAAGCATCCTGACAACGTTGGCCGAGATGTGCGATCTCGAAGAACCGCAGATTCAATTGGGAGTGGATGGCTGTTCAGCGCCCAACTTCGCCCTGCCACTGGCCTCTGCTGCTACGGGATTGGCGCGCCTTGCAGATCCCTCGGATCTGCCGCCAGCGCGCGCAGCCGCCTGTCACACGATATTTGAAGCGATGACCACGCATCCGGAGATGGTTTCCGGCGAGGGACGCTTCGACACAAGGTTGATGCAGGTCGCTGGAGGCACGATCCTTTCCAAGGCTGGAGCTGAGGGATACCAGGCCATGGCCTTGAAAGCGGGTTTGTTGGGGCCGGGATCGCCCGCAATGGGATTGGCGATGAAGATCGCGGATGGCAACAAGCGCGCCATCCCGCCCGTCGCCCTGGCCGTTTTGCAAGAGCTAGGCGCGTTGGATGCGGAGATGATGGCGGAGCTTGCAGATTTCACAGCCCGACCGATGATCAATTACAGCGGGATCCAAGTGGGTGAAGGGTGCACTTGCTTCCAACTCGAGCGAGCTGGGAAGTGAGCCGTGGCAGGTGTTTCGGATCAATTGAGGGATGACGCGCAGGCACTTCTGGGTATCCGGCTCACGCGTCCGCAGCTGGAAGCGTTCTCCTGGTATGCGGAAGAGATGCTTGCCTGGAATAAGCGCTTCAACCTGACAGCCATCACCTCACCACAGGAAATCGTGATCAAGCACTTTCTCGACTCGCTCTCCTGCGTGTTGGGCACGGGGGTGCCATCTCACGAGCGCGTCATCGATGTGGGTACAGGAGCAGGCTTCCCTGGTCTGCCATTGAAGATCGCCTTTCCTCACATAAAATTATCGCTGGTTGAATCCATCGGGAAGAAAGTCGAATTTTGCCGGCATTTGATCCGCGAACTCAGGCTGGATGATGTCCATGTCCTGCATGCGCGTGCGGAAGAAGTGGGGCGAATGCCAGGACATCGGGCGGTATATGATTGGGCCTTGGCGCGTGCTGTTGCACCGATGGGGGTGCTGGTGGAATTCTTGCTGCCGCTATTGAGCATCGGTGGGAAGGCGTTGGCGCAGAAAGGGGAAACGGGGCCAGCCGAAGCGCATGCTGCGGAGGCTGCAATGGATCTATTAGGCGGACGGCTGGAACAATTGATCCCTGTCGAGCTGCCGCGTGTCGCCGAGGCCCGGTTCCTCGTATTGGTGAGGAAGGTAGCAGAAACCCCGGAAAAATATCCGCGCCGATCGGGAATCCCGGCCAAACGTCCTCTAGCCTAGCGGAGCGTTATGGCCAGATCGGAAACCATGTTGGTGAGCAACATTCTCCATCGAAGCTGCAAACTCAATCGATCCTGCGACTGCCCAATGGGCAGTTTCTTCTTTTCAGGGTGATGAGGGAGGCTGTCGGAGGATTCTACCGCAGGCGCTGATCGAAGCGCCACAAGCCAGCCTGGCGCGCAGCGATGAAGGCCTGCTGGTATTCCCGATGGGAGATGCGGCGGTTGATCTCCGGGTAATCCTCTGCGCCAACTTTGCCGGAGGGGCGGTATTGACGCATGATGTTCACAAACGTATCCGGTGAGATTTCCTGGGCCAGAAAGTGCATGATCTCGCTGCTGCCGGCAAGATCCTCAGGCATGACAAGATGGCGAATTAATACTCCCCGCAGAGCCAGACCGTGTTGGTCGAGCGTCAGAGCGCCCACTTGACGATGCATCTCCTTGATCGCTGCCCGGGCCACTTGAGGATAATCCTTGGCTTTAAGATAGCGCATTGAATGCTCTGGATCCCAGATCTTGAAATCCGGCATGTAGATGTCGACGATGCCATCCAGGAGGCGAAGGCTTTCCAGGCTGTCATAGGCTGAAGTATTGTAGACCAAGGGGAGGCGCAGACCTCCTTCGATGGCCAACACCAAGGCCTCGAGCACTTGAGGAACGTTGTGTTCGGGCGTGACGAAATTGATGTTGTGGCAGCCTGCGGTCTGCAATTCGAGCATCATGGCAGCCAGGCGTTCCGGAGAGGTGATGCGCCCATGCCCCTCCTGGCTGATGTCGTAATTTTGGCAGAAGACACAGCGCAAGTTGCACATCGAGAAGAAGATCGTTCCACTACCTCGCCATCCTCTGAGGCAGTCCTCCTCACCCATGTGGGGAAAATGGCTGCTCACGATCGGATCGCGCCCAGTCTTGCAGACACCGGTTTCGTTCTCCAAGCGATTGACCCCGCATTGGCGAGGACAAGCTTCGCAGTGCGTTAGATCTGCAATCGCTTGCGCGGCGCGTTGCTGCAACTCACCGGATCGGTGCAAGTCGAGATAAGCGGCTTGGAAACTATCCCGTGGCATGACAAAGCGATTGGTCGACCGGTCTGCCATCATAGTGGGAACCTGTGGGTGGCCAACTACTCACTTCCCAGGTACATCCCGTTGCTGTCGATGGTTGCAGCGAGTCGGCTGGCGCGATAGGCGTCTTGAACTTCCTTATACCATACCCAGGGATGCGTGCGGGCGATGCGCTTCAAACAGAAGATGGTCGGAGCAGTTGAGCTGGCGAGTCTCAGGATTCCAAGCGCGATAGCGTTCCAGAAGAGACGCGCCAGGTGGTCACCTGAGGCAGATACGCCGAATCGAACATCTCCACATCGGCAGTGGTGACCAAGGCTTGTTGAACCTTCATCAGGCAGGAGAGCAGCGCTTCCCTGCGTGCTGCGTCCAGCTCAGCCAGGACTTCGTCGAGAAGCAGGACGGGCCATTCGCCCGTGCGTTGTTTCAGCCAATCGACTTCGGCAAGTTTGGCTGCGAGTATGGCGGTTCGATTTTGCCCTCGAGACCCATAGAGGCGCAGATCGACGCCGTTGGCTGTGAAGCTGAGATCATCCCTGTGGGGTCCGGAAAGGGTCATGCCGCGCGCAATTTCCTCGCCGCGTCTTCGCTCAAGCGCAGCCAGCAGGTATTGGCGGATCTCTGCTTGGGAAACTACGACCCATTCAGGAGTGTCCTCCAAGCCCAATCCCATTTGCCCGTTTTGCAGATCTCCGGGGGAAAGAGCGGGCATGTATTCCATGCGCAGGGTCTCTTCCCCGCGTGTGAGATCATGGTGATAGGGAGCCGCTATGTTCTGTAGCTCGATCAGGGTAAGAGCTCTCTGATGCACGAGCTGGGCCCCCAGCTTCACCAGTTGATCGTCCCAGAATTCGAATTGTTTCTCGTTGACACTGTTGTTGGTGGATTGTTTGAGAAGAGCGTTGCGCTGCGTGATGACCCTGCTGTACTCAGATAGGCTTCGCGCATAACCAGGGTCTGCTTGCGACAGGACGTTGTCAAGATAGCGTCGCCTCTCACTGGGAGGTCCTTCCAAGATACGCAGATCCTGGGGAAGGAAGAGCACGGCGTTGAAGACACCGAAGAGATCGCGCAGACGCTTTTTAACGCCATTGAGAAGCACTTGCTTCTTGGATCTCGGCTCCCCCTTGTTTGAACCCGGTTCGAGGAGTATACGGATCTCGATGCGATGCTTGCGATCCACTTGAGCGACCTCGGCTGCCAAACGAGCGAAGGGCTGGGGCTCGTGAAGCGCGAGAAAGTTGATCAGATTGCGATCGTTGCGCGTGTGAGGATTCGTGGCACCGGTTAGGAAATGGATCGCCTCAAGAAGGCTGGTCTTGCCCTGGGCGTTATCTCCAACCACGAGGGTTACGCCCGGGGAGAACTCGCTTTCCAAGCGGACGAAGTTTCGGAAATTCGATAGCGAGAGGTTGGTCAATCGCATGAGCGAAGCGATTGTAGCACACATGCCAAAATTGGAGGGTTATATGGCCTTGCTTGATCCCCTTGAAGAGGGGGAGTTTTCTGAGATTCCAGAAGCAGGATACGCCTCCGGCGAGAGTGTTTGGGGCATAGTACTGGGGGTGGATTGTACGCCGAAAGGGCGTCGTATATCCTATAAATACCTTACCAAAACCTAACAATTATTGCACCGGTAACTAACGGTCTTTTCGGCAGAGTGGTGCTGATTTATCAGGAAAATGATGGTGAACTGAAGTTCTGACGGAAAAGCCCGACTGTGAAACTGAGATGAGAGGTATCGTTTCTTACGCCCGAATGGGTAGGTAGAAGGAAGTAGGGATGGCGATGGCTAAGAAAACCAAGCAACGTGGACAGGCGATGGCCGAATACCAGGTCCTGATTCCAGGAGGCATTCTGCTGTCGATTGCCCTTCTGATCATCTTTGGAAATGGCCTCAGCGGCATTTATGATTTCGCCATCGGCTGGTTCATGGATGCGTTCGAGGGTAATGTGTGTGTCAAGGAGAGCTACATCGACAGTCGGAGCAGCGGCTCACGCTGCGACCGCAGCGATAACTGTGACCTCATCGAGCCGGTGCCCGGGGAGGATTTCAACAGCGGCTCTTACACCTCCAGCGAACCCGTCCACATTGCGGTGATCAAGGCTGGCACCACGTATCACATCATGGAAAGCGGTACCACCAATGATGGATGCTATGCAGTGCAGTTTACTGGTAACACGGTCTATTGGTGGAAGATCGACGATGGCCCGGAATGTCAGGATGCAAGCCATGTTCAGTCGTGGGTGAGACCGCTCTGTCCCTAAGCACGGGTTTATTGGGATCATGTGAGACGAGCGCCTCAGGCGCTCGTTTTCTTTTCAGGATTTCAGATTAAAAGAATCGCATCGTGGAGACAGGCTTGGGTGCAGATGCCACATCCCACGCATGCGCCGGGGCGAGGTTCGGGCAACTCAAAGGCCGTCTCTTGATACAGGAAGCCATGGGGGCAGGCTATCACCGCGTTGCAGATGCCGTGATCACATTGCCGAGGTTGGCACCGGTCGTAGCTAACGACTGCGATCGACTTCGGCATCCTGGTTTCCTTGCTGACGAGCTTTCAAAGCCTCGTCCAAGGCTGTTTCCAGCTCATCCAGTTCCATGACCAACGCTGGAGGTACCGTATGTGCAGGCCAGCGTTTCTTCAGTTCTTCGATCTTGGCGCGTAGCTCCTCGACGCGATCCAAGCTATCTCCTCGCCTTCCCAGACGTTTTATGGATTGCTCGTGTTGTGCAGCCCATCACTCAGATCGCCTCACTGGCAGCCCCTGCCTCGTTGGCTTGCTGCTCCAGTTCTTCCAGACGCCAAACCTGGTTGGCGCGATCGATGTAGAGAACGCCGTCCAAGTGGTCGATTTCATGTTGGAGGATGCGCGCCAGCCAGTCCTTGGCTTTGATGCGCACAGGTTTTCCGTGTCGGTTGCGGCCCTTCACCGTTAACGTGGAGAAGCGGTCCACTTCCCCCACATAACCTGGAACCGACAGGCAACCTTCTTGATCGGTTGTGGTTTCCTTGGAGTGGCGAACGATCTCCGGATTGATCAGCACGTAGAGTTTGGGAGCGGGTTCCTCGTCGTCCGAGGGCTCGGCGAATTCGATGACGATGACACGCTGGCTGACGTTGACTTGAGGCGCAGCCAGACCCACCCCTGGTGCCTCGCGCATGGTTTCGATCATGTCATCGATCAGCATTTGGAGCTCTGGAGTGAAAGCCCGCACTTTGCGGGCTTTTTTACGCAGGATTGAATTGGGAAGGGTGATGATCTCTCGGATAGACATGTGTTTGCTTGCTTATCAGCCTAAGGATGCCGTTCCTCTGGTTCCTCGGGCTTTCGGTGATTGTATTCCTGATGGTAAACTCCCAACCATTCTACCATTTCGTCACGCTTCTCGCGGCGCTGCTTCTCGAGTTTTCGCTCCATGATGGCTTCCATTCCGCGCACGATGTCCTGTTGTACACCGACGGGATCGAAGACGCCCTCGAAGAGAAATTGCTCCGTGCCGATGTTGGAGATCACGTCGCCATAGTTCAACATCAAACCGATGATCCCCTTGCGGTCCACTTCTGTGCCCAAGATGCTTTCCAATGGAGCAACCTTGCGCATCTCGCGCGCCAGCGGTTTGCGATGCACATCCACGATCTGTGTGGGCGTGATTTGATAGATGTCGTTGGCCCAATCCACAAATTCATACAACCAATAAAGCACAAGCCCTATGATCAACAAGCCAGAAAGCTGTAGGAAGGTGCCCAGGGGAAGAAGCGTGATCGTCTCTCCCAATCTTGCACCGATCAATCCCGCAAGAAGCAGAATCGCTATCGAAGGCAGGACCACGCGCCGCATCAACACAGCCCAGTGCTTGCGGTAGGTGATCACCCCCTGCTCTTCGAAGCGTACCTTGAACGACCAACGCCCAAGACCATTCTGGGGATCCCCACGAGGTTCTTCATCCGGAGGAGTTTCCTCCAAGTTTGAGGGTTCGAAAGCAACTTCCGCTTCAGCAGCGGTCAATCCGCGAACGGCATTGATCTTACTTGCACGATCTTCCTGCAAGCGGTGTTCGTACACACGATGCCATTGATTTTCAAGCACGCCTGCCATGGCGTATGGATTGGGGATGTTTGGGAACACGATCTGCCCGGTAAAGGTGCGGATGATCAGATCGCCGAAGCCCAGTAAGCGCCCGAGGAAGGTGGTGCTCACGCTGAACGAGAGCACATTGTGCAGCGGCGCCTCACGTCGACTGTCGTAGATGCCGACGACTTTCTCCAATCTCACCACGCGGCGATTGGTGACCATGTAGTAATCATTCCCCCAATCGACCCACTGCCAGACACCATATAGCATACCGATTCCCACCACTCCAGCGGCCAGCCAAATCAGGGAATCACCAGTCAGGATGGGGCCCCACCATAGAAGCGCAGCTCCAGCGAGCACAAGCATTGCCGGCACCAGTAAACCCCGGACGAGCAGCGCTGGATGTTTGCAGGCAAGGCCGTCGATGATCTCGTTCTCGTTCAACCAGGTGAAGTTCAGTGACCGCGCCAAACGATGGCTGCGTGCCTTGAAACGCAGATCCGCCAAGGCGGCGGGTTGCTTCTGGAAAAAGACTTCAGCATCGCGGCGTTTCCAAAGATAGATCTGGGTGGGTTCGCGCGCGATGTAGGTCGATGTCCAGGATTGGTCGTAGACCAATTCCAAAGCGCCGAAGGTATCGCCCCCCGACAACGGCTGCCCGGTCTCATCCGGGGAGGAACCTGGTGGAAGGCGCTCGATGCTCCCTTCCAAAAGGAAGTACAGACCATCGCATGCCCTCCCTGCCTCAACGATGATTTGACCGGATTGGTATTCCGCGGCGACGAGTTTGCGCGCTAATTGCTCGATGCCTTCCTCATCGAGAGTCTTCAAGAAGGAGATTCCACGTAGCATGGTGGCGGGTTGGGGATCGTTCATGACCCCATTTTAGCACGCGTGCTGTCACGGGATTGAATGGCTGCGCATGCTATAATCGCCACACTGGAGGCTCCCTTTGGCCAAGAGAACGACACGCAAGTCGACCACGCGTCGCAGCACGAGTTCCAAGCGTAGAAGAAGCTCCACAAAACGCAGAACATCCTCGCGCAAGCGGCAACCATCGCTGCTGACACGGCTCCTGGATCTCATGCGTGAACGCAAACATGAGATGCTTGCGATCGTGCTGATTCTGGTGGGATTGCTCACGCTGGTGAGCATGTTCTCCATCAATCAAGGTTTGATCGCCAGTGCGTGGCTCTCGATCTTGGTCGGGGGTTTTGGTTGGGGAAATTTCGCCTTACCCTTCATCTTCGTCGCGGCAGGGATCTGGATGCTGCTGCAGCGCATGAACAAGAACCTCCCGAGCCTGGAAAGCGAGCAGGTATTGGGGATGGTGATGCTCTTTCTGGCCGCCCTGGTGGTCCTTCAGGCGTTCTTTGGAGATGTTACTTTCCCCATTGGAGCGGAACCTACACGTTGGCAGGGCGCAGGGGGAGCGGTCGGTGCGGTGCTGCTGTCGCTGTTGGAGAGTGCGCTTGGTTTCGGGGGAGCCATGGTGGCCATCGCCGCCTGGATCCTTGTCAGCGTGACGCTTACGGCAGGCTGGACGCTTCCCGAAACTCTCTCCATCATCGGGAGCGGGATCCGTCGTATCGCAAGTGCTACTGCGGGTCTTTGGCGCGCATTATTCCAGTCCCGCAAACCGGAAGGACGACCGGTCAGCAATGTTCGTGAACGGTTGGCAGACATTCCCCAACCGGAACCCATGCCGGTCGATCAACCCACCCCCAACCACCATACAGCGACTCCCGCCATTGAAGCTCCTGCTATCAAGATGCCTTCTACCCAAGAGCCCACCACCCAAGCGTTGGAAGATAAGGTTTGGAAGCTTCCCGAATTGGAGCAGATCCTGGATGCGGGTTTGCCGGAGAAGCTGGATGATGAATTCGACCGGCAGCGCGGGCGATTGATCGAAGAGACTCTGCAGGCGTTCGGCGCGCCAGCAAGTGTTGTGGAAATTAACCGGGGCCCAACGGTGACTCAATTTGGCGTTGAACCTGGTTTTGTGGAAGGTCGTGGAGGGCGCAGAACCAAGGTCAAGGTGAGCAAGATCGCTTCCCTTGCTGATGATCTGGCCTTGGCATTGGCGGCGCAATCGATCCGCATCGAAGCTCCAGTGCCCAACAAAGGTTATGTGGGCGTGGAAGTGCCGAATGCCGAGATCGCGCTGGTGGCGCTGCGCGACATCATGCTCTCCGAGAGTTTCCAGCGCATTCCCTCTCGCTTGCGTCTGGGATTGGGAAGGGGCGTTGCGGGATTTCCGATCGCCGCCGATCTGACGGCCATGCCGCATCTGCTGATCGCCGGAACCACGGGCTCGGGCAAATCGGTATGCATCAACGCCATCATTGCCTGCTTGTTGCTTCAATGCACGCCGGATGTGATGAAACTTGTGATGGTCGATCCCAAGCGCGTGGAATTGACTTTCTACAACGGCATTCCCCACCTACTGGCGCCGGTGGTGGTCGACATGGAACGGATTGTTCCGGCATTGCAGTGGGTTTCGCGTGAGATGGACGATCGCTACCGTAAGTTCTCACAGCAGGGTGTGCGCAACATCGATGAGTACAACCATCGCATGGCCATGACCGAGGGTGAGAAGATGCCCTACCTCGTGGTCGTGATCGATGAGCTGGCCGATCTGATGATGATGGCTGCGGACGAAACCGAGCGCGTGATCACGCGCCTGGCCCAACTGGCGCGCGCAACCGGCATCCATCTCGTGATTGCTACGCAAAGACCTTCGGTGGACGTCGTCACCGGATTGATCAAGGCGAACTTCCCGGCGCGCATTGCCTTCGCCGTGGCCTCGTCCGTCGACAGCCGGGTGATCCTCGATCAACCCGGCGCCGAGCGGTTGCTCGGCCGCGGCGACATGCTCTTCCATGCTCCCGACGCTCCAGCGCCAACGCGCATGCAGGGAGCTTATGTCTCAGAACCGGAGATGGGGCGGCTCCTGCGCTATTGGAAGAATGCTGCGCTTGGTGAAGGAGCCACACAGCCTGTTCAAACCGAGCCCGTGGAGACCATCCCTCCCGGTTCGTCCCTGCAGCAAGCCCCCCTGTGGCAGGAGCTGGAGAAGGAAGACCAGGATCGTGACGAATTGTTCGATGAGGCCGTGGCGATCGTGCGCGAGATGCGTCGCGGCTCGATTTCGCTGCTACAGAGAAGACTCAGGATAGGCTACACACGGGCCGCTCGACTCGTCGATCAATTGGAAGCCGAAGGAATCGTCGGTCCCGCACAGCGGGGATCGCAACCGCGTGAGGTGCTCGATTACGGATCGGAAGATTTCACCGAAGAGGATTGAATCCTTGAAACCGAAAACCTTTTGGCGAACATTCAGCTTGTGGGTATTGATTTTCATATTGGCGGCTTGCAATCAGGCATCTGTCGATCAACCCACGTCGCCACCCGAATCCCCCACAGTTGAGCTCACCCACACCCCTGCCCCCACGCCTGTTCCCAGCATGATCTTCCTCGATGGAAGTGAGTCAACGGAGATCGCAACCACGCTGCAGGCGTGGGCCGCAGATCAGGGATGGATGTTGGAACGCAGGGGTGCGCAGGAGTGGGAAGGTTGGTCGGAGACGCCGGGCCTGGAGGCCGTTGTGGAGATCGCAACTGGATTAACGGGGGATGAACTTACTGCGGCTGCGCCGGGAGTCCCCGTCGTTACTGTGGATCACGCCTCGGCAATCCCTGGGGACAACTTCAGCACAGTGGGGCTGCCGAACATGCGCCATGACCAGGCTGGTTTCCTGGCGGGGGCCCTGTGCGGTTTGGCGAGCCAATCATGGGTGGTCACCGCCGTCAGCAACGGCGGAGAATTTGACAACGTCTATTATGCCGCCTTCGAACATGGATTGAAATACACCTGCCCGCGCTGCTGGTCCGAACTGCTTGCGGCGTGGCAGGTCACGACCGAGGCGCTGCAGTCCAGGCCGGTGGACGTGGTGTTCGTGATCCCAAGTTCTGGCGAGTTGCCCTCGTGGCCGGCCATCCTGTCGACCCAGACCTGGATCGTGCACGTGGGCGAGGCGCCGCAGGGAGTTCCCGCGGAACGCATCGCCGGCAGCGTGATCACGGATCCCATCCCCATCCTCCTGGCGGCGTTGGATGGCCTGCGAGCCGGCGAGAGCGGAACGGCCTGGTCGTACGCGATCGAGAACGGCAGCCTGCTCTGGGGCACGCTGAATGCGGACGCCGTCAGTCCAGGGCGGGTGCGCATCCTGGAAGATGTTTGGCAGGCGCTGGCTTCTGGTGAACTCGATGTGGGCGTGGATCCTCAAACCGGAGTGGAGCGTTAGGGAACTTGGTATTTTGACTGACGATCGATATGATCTTGAGCTGGATCGGGGAACTTCCAGGAATGATTAAAGGGCTTATCTATCACGTATGGCAATGCCATCTTGCCTATCTGCGTTCGGAATCGGCCTCAGGACGAATTCATCATTGACAATTGCGTCACGCTTGATCTCGTGCTATGATTTTCCCTGTGCCCAAAGGGGGATACTCGTGTACGCGGGTATTTACCAATCCTTACAAGGAAAGGGTTGATCACGGGCACAAGAGACGAGACGGAGCATACCCTTTCCAAAATCCGAATGACTTCTTATGGAGGAGGAATCAATGAGAAGCAAACTATTCGCCGCCTTTGCACTGTTTGCAGTGGTGGCCCTCGTACTGGCCGGCTGTGGTCCAGCAGAAACTCCAACCCCGACCGCGCCACCAGACGAGACAGAACCTGTGGAGACGGAGCCGCCAGTAGAAACCGAACCCCCAGCGCCTCCGTTCAAAGTTGGCTTCGTGACCGACACGGGCGGCATCGATGACAAGAGCTTCAACACCACCCAGTGGGCCGGCGTTCAGCGCGCTGTGGCCGAACTCGGTGTCGAGGCTCAGTTCATTCAGTCCGATGAGGCCACGCAGTACGAAGCCAACCTCACCGAATTCGCCAGCCAGGGTTACGATATCACCATCGCCGCCGGCTTCTTCCTGGGCGGTGACCTGGCCAAAGTGGCAGCGCAGTATCCCGATCTGAGCTTCTCGATCGTCGACTACGCCTACCCCGATCCCTTCGGTGTTCCTGAAGGCGTTGTGGGCCACGCCGAGTGCATCCCCAACGTGATGGGTCAGGTCTTCAAGACCGACCAGGCGGCCTTCTTGGCCGGTTACCTGGCGGCGGGCATGACCACCACCGGCAAGATCGGCTACTTCGGCGGAGCGAAGATCCCCACCGTGACCATCTTCGGCGTCGGCATGCAGGCCGGTATTGAGCACTACAACACCGTGCATGGAACGAGCGTCGAACTGGTTGGATGGGACAGCGTCACCGGCGATGGTCTCTTCACTAACGACTTCGTCGATCTGACAAAGGGCCGCGAGATGACCGAAACCCTCTTTGACGAGGGCGTGGACATCTTCGCCGGCGTCGGCGGCCTGATCGGCGCCCCCGGCATGGACGTTGCCCGCGATCGCGGCGGCTACGGTATCTGGGTGGACGTTGACGGCTACTTCCTGCTTGAGGACGCGCGCGACGTGCTGCTCACCAGCATCATGAAGAACATGGACAACTCCGTGTTCGACGTGATCGAAGCTGCCATGACCGGCACCTTCGACGGTTGCGGCGT
>DUET01000041.1 GCA_011192015.1 Anaerolineae bacterium | reverse complement strand
CATGCCGTCACCCTTTTCCCGGGTGAGGGCGATCTGCCCTCACCCGGCGGAACGCATGGAGCCGCTACTCGCTGGCGCCTTCTGCGGGTGGACGACCCAAGGGCAGCGTCACGTCAACGTTCTTGTGCGGTCGCGGGATCACGTGGATGGCCACCAGTTCGCCAACCTTTTCCGCACCACGTGCGCCGGCCTCGACAGCAGCCTTCACGGCGGCAACATCGCCGCGCACGACTGCGGTCACATAACCTCCGCCGGTCTTCTCGTAGGTTACCAGCTCGACCTTGGCCGCCTTGACCATCGCATCCGCGGCCTCGACCATTGCCGGGTAACTCTTGCACTCGATCATGCCTAGTGCGTCGGTAAATCCATACTCTTCTGCCATGGTGCCCTCCAAAGAACACTGGATTCAAGATGGGGCTGAAAGGGTTTGTACCCTACCCTCCAACTGCCTCAACGAACGGTGCAGGCATCAGTCTCGGCGCTTGGTCTCGACCTCGCGCCCGGTGACGCCCTCGATGGCGGCGACGGCTGCGCCGTAGCCGGCCATGATGTCGCGCTCCTCGCCGCCCAGGTAGACGCGGCCGAAGCTGCCGAAGGAGCGCACTTCCAGGATGGTGATGTGCGAGGCCTTCTCGGCCTCATTGGCCGCCAACGAGGCGTAGCCCGCCGGCTCGACCTCCAGCACGTAGAGCGTCTCATCCGCCAGGAGCATGTGGCCGTAGCGCATGCGGTTGATCAACTGCACCTGATGGGCATCCACATTGCGGATGATCTGGCTGGAGACGACGCGCGGCTTGATGCGCTCCTCTTCCTTCACCCCCAGCGCCTCCAGGATGGCCGCACCGGCAGCGCGCACCTCCGCCTGTACCTCATGGTGCACCTCGAGCAGGCCGAACAAGCGCTCCACGACCTGCATGCCGGGGCGCACGCGCGTCGACTTCAAGGCGATGTCGGTGATGCGGTTGATCTCGATGCCGGGTGAAATTTCCACCCACAGGGAGGTGTCGTAGGGCAGCGGCAGGAAGCCGCGAGCCACGGTACCCAGGTAGGCCGCATACTGCGGCTGCAAACTGTCCAGAAACACGTAGGAACGCAGATCAACGGTCATAGGATCACTCCAATGCGATTACGGTCTCGCCCCTTGCATGATGCGGATGCTGGCGCTGGCGCCCAAACGGCTTGCGCCGGCGGCGATCATCTTCTGGGCATCCTCGTAGGTGCGGATGCCCCCCGCCGCCTTGACCCCCATGGTGGGCCCGACCACGCGGCGCATCAGCGCCACGTCTTCGACGGTCGCACCGCCGGGGCCGAAGCCCGTGGAGGTCTTCACATAGTCCGCCCCCGCCACCTTCGAAAGCTGGCAGGCGACGACCTTCTCTTCATCGGTGAGCAGCGCCGCCTCGATGATCACTTTGAGGATGGCGTTGCCGGCATGACACACACGCGCCACGGAAGCGATGTCCTGTTCTACCGACTCATAGTCACGTGATTTCAGCGCTCCGATGTTGATCACCATGTCGACTTCGCTGGCGCCCTCGCGGATGGCCTGCTGGGTTTCGAAGACCTTGCCGTCGGTGGGTGTGGCACCCAGCGGGAAGCCGACCACCACACAGACCTCGACTCCGCTGTCCTTGAGCAATTCGGAGCACAGCTTGGCGTAGGCCGGGTTCACGCATACGGAGGCGAACTTGTGCTTGCGCGCCTCGTAGCAGAGCTGGGCGATCTCGTCCTGCGTGGCGTCCGGCTTGAGCAGGGTGTGGTCGATCATGTGTGCCATGCGCTCGTCGGCAGGCACGACGCCCAAGGTGCTGGCGATGCGCTCGGCACCGGCGTTGACCACAGGCTGCGACTTGGCGGCGAAGTTATCCGCCGTGAGCGAGCCGTTGCCGTTGCCAGTCGCCGAATCAGCTCGATCCTGCTCCTCGCGGATGAGGACCAGCACGTTGCGGGTGATCTGCTCGATAATCTGTTCGATCGTTTTCTCGTCTAATGCTTTCATTGCTACCATCTACTTGTTTGCGTTGGTTCTCCCGGCTTCGTTCGGCCGGGCCGATGTATGATGCCAATCAGCGCGTGAAGCGCTTTTCGATGCCCGTAATCTTGTCCACTCTGCGGGCATGGCGTCCCCCACCGAAGGGGGTCTCCAGCCAGATCTTGACGATCTGCGTGGCGAGGTTGGCGCCGATCATGCCCGCACCCAGGGTCAGGACGTTGGCGTCGTTGTGCTCGCGGCTGTTGATGGCCGTGGCCTGGTCGTAGCACATGGCGGCGCGCACGCCGGGCACCTTGTTGGCCGTCATGCAGGATCCGATGCCGGCGCCGTCGATGATGATGGCCCGCCATGCCCGTCCCTGCCCCACAAGCTGCGCTGCAGCGAAGGCGAAATCGGGATAATCGACCGAATCGGGGCTGTCGGTGCCGCAATCGGATACCGAGTACCCTTGTTGCGTCAGGAAGGCCTTCAAGGTCTGCTTGAGTTCGAAGCCGCCGTGGTCGGCTGCCAGAGCCACGATCCCCTTGGTGCTGGTGGTTGCTGCTGGAGTGGACCTGGAGCCTACCGCCGGGGACTGGCTGGGATTGAGCGTCGGAGCGCCGATACCGGAGGTTCGCGCCGACAGGATCGAATCCGGGGTCGGCGATTGCGATTCGATGATTGTGATCTTGCGGTCCAAGGCCACCTGCCGCGCCAGCGGCGTGACCAACGCGCCCGGTGGAACCTCATATTCCCCGCCAAAGGGCAGCGGATTGATCTCCTTCTCGGTGACCAACGGACGTGTTGCCGCCCGCGTGGAGCCGCCGGCAATCCCGAGCGTGCGGTGTACGATCCTGCGAACCATGCTTCGGACCTTGTCCTCACCGAACACTGCATCCATCTCCATGGCGGTGGGTTTCACCGCCCACGAACCTCTCTTGCGCTGCTCGGTCTACGGCAGCCAGATGTCGTCCTCGTCTTCAGGCAATGGGCTGCGACTGCCTACGCCGCGCCTTCGATCGATCTGGATCTCGAACCGTGAGCGGTCGCCGCGGAAGACCCCGTGAAAGTATTCCAGTGGCGTGCCATCCTCGAGATAGCTGACGCTGTCCAGCTTGAGCAGCGGCGCGCCTTCTACGACCTGCAGCAGCCGGGCTTCGTTCTCGTTGGCGGCGACGGCGTCGATGCGGCGCCGTCCGCTCGCGACTGAAAGCCCGTACTCCGCTTTGAGGAAGGCGTAGAGCGATTGCTCGCTCAGATCGGCGTCGGCCAGCTTGGGGCACAGATCGTAGGGCAGATAGGAGGTGACCAACACGATCGGCTCGTCCTGCACGAAGCGCAAACGCACCAGTTTGATCACGGGTGTTGTGGCTTCGATGCGCAGGATGGTCATCAGCTTTACGCTTGCAGGTTCGATGGCTTGTTCGAGCACCTCGGCAACGGGCGCATGGCCGCGCTCGGCCATGTCCTCGTAGAAACCCACCAGCGAATGCACCAGACTGCGGCTGCTGATCTTGGGTTCAGCGACGAACGTGCCCTTGCCTTTCTCTCGGACCACAAGCCCTTGATAGGTCATTTCCTTCAACGCCTGTCGAACCACGGTGCGGCTCACGCCGAACCGGCGGCACAGCTCGGGTTCGCTGGGGATGCGCTCCCCTGCTTCCCACATTCCGCTCTCGATGGCCTCTGCCAGGGCTTCCTTGAGTTGCACGTAGTAAGGAAGCGGGCTGTTGCGATCGATCTGGGTGCGCAATCTAACGCTCTGTGCTTCGCGCCTGGCCATGCCCCTGCTTTCCTGCGTCGTGTTGACTTAATATCCTGTTCGTACCGACTTGTAATCTTGTTATTACAGGTACGCACAATGTACACGATATTCGCTCTGATGTCAAGTTCCCCCTGCGGTACTAATGCAAACGAGTTTCCTGGCCGCTGCCTGAGCAAGCCTTGCGATCAAATCACTGAGCAAGGGGCTTTCCCATGCTCACTCACCGCGCAAACAGACATTCCCCCCGACCGCTTCAGCGATTCGAGGGGAATGTGGATTTTGTACCGTTCGTGATACGGATCTTCCTAGGCAGCCGGGTTCATGACCCTACCGATGAAGAGCACAGCACCGGTCTGCAGGTCACGGATCAGGAAGATGAAGGGTCGGTCGATGCTCACCTCAACGGGTTGATCGGGCATCGCCGTCAGCGACATGATCACCGCCGTGGCTGCGGCAGCCTCCGTGCCGACCTCGTCCACGGAGACGAAGGCCTTATGCAGTACGTCGCTGATGAAAAGGTCGCGTGTGCCGTCCATCCCGGAGAAATCCGCTCTGTCACTGAAAGCGGTGGGCATGCCCATGGCCTGCAGCACCTGCGTCAAGCCGACCTCCGACTCGAACTCGAAGCGCGGCATGCTCAGTGCGACCTGCTGGCCTTCCAGGCTCGCGAGTACATTCTCCAACCAGGCCGCGTCCATGGCGGCCTCGATGGCCTCAAACTCTCCAGCGTCCGGAAGGATGATGTCCATCGCCATCTGCCCGCCGACGTAGGACCGCTCCACAACCTGATAGCCATCCCCCTCGGCGTAGCGCATGCGTTCCGACTGGTTCATCATGGGCACCGTCACCTGCCCACCGTCGAGCAGATGGAAGATCCCATCCATCGTCGCCGCTTCGTCAAAGGGGTTCATCCAGGCGGCATTGAAGTAGATGGCGTTCGCCAGCACCAATCGGGCATCCGCGGTCAATACTCCCTCGGGGATCAGGTCCTCGATGCGCCCTTCGGTCTCATCGCTGACCCAGGCGTTGATCTGCTGCCGTGCCTGCTCGGTCTGCTGGATGAAATCCACCAGCCGCAGCCCCGCTCCATAGTTGAGCGCCAGCAGGTCCAGGAACTCGTCCAGGAAGGCGTAGTCCACCTGGCCCCAGATCGAGTTGGCGATGTTCAGTTGAAAACCTTCCTGCTCACCGTCGGGGAGCTCGATCGGCTCGCCGCGCTTGGCCAGCTCCTGATCGAGGGCGTTGAAAGCCGGATGCAGCCGTGCCTGGGAAAGGTCGAAGTGCAGCGTCTGCGCCATCTCCAGCTCGGTCTCTCCCCGCGCCCCGGCATAGGTCATGGCCAGGGCAAGCGAGATGCTGTAGGGTGAGTAGAACAGGTTGTCGTATCGATCCGCCAGCGCCGCGTACAGATCCAGGGCGAAGGCCGTGTTCCCATCCACGAGCGCATCCAGATCGCCGGGTTCGACCGCGGGCGAGACCTCGCGCTCCAGATCGGAACGCAGTTCCCCGGCCTCGGCGGGGCTCGGTCCACAAGCACCCATGCTGCTACCTCCGATCACGAGCACGAGCAACCATAAAAGGCCCTTGCGTATGTCCATGCTTTTCATGCTTTCCATCTCCTCATCTCATGCTGTTCAGCGGGTGTCCGTTCCCTTGCCGGACGATAAGCTTCCCAGCCGTAATCGATTCCTTCTTCCATACGAGTTCGACTTTCCACATGGCCTGGCTCCGTTCAAGGCGCCGGGTTCATGACCCTACCGATGAAGAGCACGGCACCGGTTTGCAGGTCGCGGAGCAGGAAGATGAAGGGTCGATCGACCGCCATCTCGACCGTCGACTGCGGCGCCATGCCTCGCTCCATGATCACCGCCGTGGCCGCTGCGGCCTCGGTGCCGGCTTCGTCCACGGAGACAAAGGCCTTGTGCAGCACCTCGCCGATGAACAGATTGCGCGTGCCGTCCATGCCGGAGAAATCCGCTCCGCCTCCAAAGGCGGTGGGCATGCCCATGGCCTGCAGCACCTCGGTCAGACCGACCTCCGACTCGAACTCGAAGCGCGGCATGCTCAGGGTGACCTGCTGGCCTTCCAGGCTCGCCAGCACACCCTCCAACCACGCTGCGTCCATGGCGGCTTCGATGGCCGCGAACTCACCCGCATCCGGCAGGATGATGTCCATCACCATCTGCCCGCCGACGTAGGCTCGCTCCACAACCTGATAGCCATCCCCCTCGGCGTAGCGCATGCGTTCCGATTGGTTCATCATGGGCACCGTCACCTGCCCACCGTCGAGCAGATGGAAGATCCCATCCATCGTCGCCGCTTCGTCGAAGGGCTCCATCCAGGCGGCATTGAAGTAGATCGCATTCGCCAAGACCAGCGTCGTCGCCGCATCCAGGACACCTTCGGGGATCAGATCTTCGATGCGGCCCTCGGTCTCGTCGCTGACCCAGGCGTTGATCTGCTGCCGGGCCTGCTCCGTCTGCTGGATGAAGTCCACGATCCGCATCCCCGCTCCGTAGTTGAGCGCCAGCAAGTCCAGGAACTCGTCCAGGAAGGCGTAGTCCACCTGGCCCCAGATCGAGTTGGCGATGTTCAGTTGAAAACCTTCCTGCTCACCGTCGGGGAGCTCGATCGGCT
>DUET01000040.1 GCA_011192015.1 Anaerolineae bacterium | reverse complement strand
GAATCAATGGACGTAATCGACACAATGGACGCTAAACTTGCGATATTCCCCCCTAGAAACAACCCAAATAGCCCCAGATGAACTCCATGGAAACACAAATATCGAACTTCTAATCCGACGGTTGTGCGTTCGAATCGCACCAGGGGCGCCAGATACGTCTCCACCCCAGCCTATGGTTGGGGTGGATTCTATTCTGTTGTCGAAGCGTGGAATGTAAATGGAATTACAAGTTACTCCTGACAAGGTAGCCTGTATGCTGAATTATCCATCGATATCAGGCATTGTTGAATGGAGTGCCTGATTCTCGGATATCAACACTCCCCTCGAGTATGTTTCTGGAAAAGTTCTAAGCCAGCGCTGAGGATTTACCGTTCCATCCGTCTTAAGAAAATATCAGTTCCAATTCCCACATCCTTACTGCAGCACTACCCAGGTTTCCAGGCCGCGGGCTGTAAGCAGTATTAAGTTGAGTCCGTCATCGGCGAGAATGAAACCATAGATCTCGGAGGGGATGTCCAACGATCCGAGTAGGGCACCGGTATCCAAATCGTAGAAATCATTCCCGATTAGCGCGAAATCTCTGTTTGGACTGAAGTAAACCGGTGGGAATTCGATGAATGGCGCCGCGAATTCGAAGGTGCCTACCATTTCATCATCCTGCAGATCAACGACAGTCCCGTTGGCTAGCAGGATTTGAGTGTCGCCCGGAAGGAGAACCATATCCTGACAGGGGAAGTGGATGTAGTTGGTTGTTCCTACAACGGGGACAATGTTGATGTATCCAGCGCCCTCGCTGCAATACGCGATTTGGTTGCCGTCATTGCTGAGGGCGTGATGCATGATGTCTACGTAATTATAGGAAGCAAGGGTGTCGCCGGTTACTGTGTCGTAAACTTCACGCAAGAGCAGGGAGCTCTGCCCAGCTCCTGCCCAGCAAGCCATGGTCGCACCGTTTGTGCTGTAGATGCAGTCACCCATGTCGTTTCCAACCGGGGGGAAGAACGAGAAGATGTACTCTCCTGCTTCCAAATCATATGTGAAAACCGCACTACCACCATCCGTCTGGTAATTGACGATGACGCTGAGAATGTTTTCAGATAGGAATGTCACTCTACCCATCACGAAATCGTCAACCAGAGTTCCGTATTGATAGGGAACAGAAGCTAGAAGTTCCAGGGTTGCCGGGTCTCGAATCTCAAAATGACTTCGGTATGGCATGGCGAGAAGATTTCCTGATGGACTGATCGATGGCGGGCCTGCATGGTGATATTGAGTGCTGGTATGCAGTAGTTCGAAAGTCTCGGTATCCCATAAATGAATTAAACCGTCCGGCCCTATGGAGAAGAACCTGCTTCCATTTGGAGAAATTCCAAAGTCCAAGGGATATGGGCTATCGAACACACCCTGGGAAAATATCTCCATAGATGCATTTGGATCGTAAAGGATCAGTGTCCTTGTCCGATTGTAATAATCCGGACCGAAGTATCTTGCCAGGTAATATACGCCGAGTAAATCTGCAGAAGCATTGAAGGAAATGTCTTGCGCATAGAAATTGTATCCACTGAAATCAACCGGATCGAAGGATCGAATGACCCCACCAACCGATGCATCGAAGAATTCCCAGTAGAAACCCTCTGCAGAGTGCGCCAAGCGAATGGGTTTTATACCTAAGGATCCTTCCATGTAGGTATAGGATCCGCTTGACGAAAAGATGGGCCCCGCCTTCACCATGATCTCGTAGAATTGATCTCCGGTCTCAACTGAGAACAGGTGGCTGGCCCTGGCTCCATCTTGGAATGCATATACACCCAATTCTGCAATGGGGATGTCATGGGTAACGAAGAACGAGGCGCTATCGGGACTGAACACGAACTCAGTGATTCCGAGGGGTGTAATGCGGCGATTAATCTCCAAGTTTCGAATTTCGCCGGACGGTATATGGATTAAGTCAAAGGTACGGTTTCCGGTAGCACTAGCCAGGTGCAACCCGTCTGGGCTGATGGCCATGACCGCCTCGGGGTCATTTACGGTCCACTGTTTCGTGGCTCGTCCCGATTCAAGATCGATGAACACCAAGTCATCACCCCGCAACGCGGCCACCTTTCCGCCGTCCAATGGGTTCAGCATGCGGCTGGCCTCAAGCTCACGAATCCATTCCAGATTCTCGCCATCGAGGACATCGATTCCCAGCGTGGTCTCGACCAGAAGCTTTTGTCCATCCAAAGACCATTCAATATGGATGGGTTTCCCTGATGCCAACTCGATAACTACATACTGATTCTCTGTCTCATGAACAATGAATTTTGATGCGAGGGGATCTCCAATGTGCTTCCAACCCAGATCCATGATTCTTGCCAGGGTCAGTTGATCGATATTCTCTGAGCTGATTGACACTGGAGCCGGCGTGGGAGTGGGGGTTGGAGTTGAAGTTGGTGTAGGTGTTGGAGTCAGGGTTGGTGTGAGTGTTGGCGATGGTGTGGAAGTTGCAATCGGCGTGGCTGTTTTCGCCCAGGGCAGCCCTTCCGCCGAACAGCCGGAAACGAACAAACTGAACAACAGTGCAAGCGCAATGGGGTGATGCAGGTTTCTATGGCCCATGGTTTCCCCCCAAAGATTGAGGAAGAGGATGACGTCATATTAGCACCAGTGATAGCCAAACTCAACTCAAGTTATTTTGCTGGTTAACTCTTGGGGGTCCGAGTGCCAAAGGTAAGGCTTCCGCTTCTTGTTAGTCTTACATCCATTGATGACAACATTCATACTCCACTTTAATAATCCCATGCGTTGAAACTCATGCATTACGAAACAGATATTATGCCTGGATCTCACGAACTATTCTGTATTGGAGGTGTTCTGCAACCGGGAGGGAAACCATGAACGTAATCGACACAAAATACAGGCAAACGAGGATTCGGGATGATTTTATGGAGGAATTGCCTCTGACCACAGCCTGCGCGATACTAGCTCCGGTACTTATCTCAACTCATCTGATAAGGGATGTTCTTGACGAAACGATCCTTCGTTCTTGGCATGTGCCTTCTTCTCAGCCTCACGTTTCTGCCTGGCTGCGGGCAGGGTGATTCTGCCGATGACGAAATCACGGCGACAACGCAGCTCACCATGCACACCAGTACGCCGACAGTCCAACCCGCGCCAACAGAGGATTGCGTCGACGTGACGCCTTCACTTCCCGCGGCAGCCATCCCAACACCCATCGATACCTGGATCCGGCCCATGGATGGGATGGTCATGGTCTTCGTCCCAGCCGGAAGTTTCCTGATGGGCAGCAGCGAGCAAGAGCTGGCAATGGCCTACGCGCTTTGTGACAACGAGGTTGTGGGAAGCGATTGTCCTCCTGGGCGGTTTGATAACGAAACGCCCCAACACACGGTGACCCTCGATGCCTTTTGGATCGACCAGACCGAGGTCACGAACGCACAGTATCAGCAGTGTATCAATGCGGGAGCTTGTGAGGCCTGGGATTGCTATCCGCCCGGCGGGGAAATGGGCGGGGGAAAATACCCGGCTTATTGCATCAACTGGTACCAGGCGAAGAAGTACTGCGCATGGGCCGGGGGGCAGCTGCCAACCGAGGCCGAGTGGGAATACGCGGCGAGAGGCCCAACGAGCCAGATCTATCCCTGGGGAAACGAGTTCGACGGCAACCGGGTGAACTCCTGTGATATCAACTGCTACAACCGGTGGCGTGACCCCAGCTATGACGATGGATACAACGCCAGAGCGCCGGTGGGGACGTATATCGGCGGGATGAGTTGGTGCGGTGCGCTCGATATGGCAGGAAACGTGGCCGAGTGGGTGGCTGATTGGTATGATCCGGATTACTATTCAATCTCCCCAAGCCACAATCCCCCAGGCCCTGATACAGGGACGATGGTGGTCTTTAAGGGGGGAGCCAGCAACCATGTGGCAAGCTACGTGCGCTCAGCCTGGCGTTCTTCGATGCCTCCGGATGGTTATTATGGGGCCGTAGGTTTTCGATGTGCGGTGTCTGATCTCGTGGTTGAGCCTTGACGGGGGATTTTGGAAAAATACTGCTCTCGAAAAGCTTCAACAACTCAGGAAAGAGCGCACCGCCTGCTTCACCAAGCGCCATTGATGAGAATACCAACCGCTCCTTTTCCCTCTTCTTAGCAGTTTTTCATGCAACCCCTCGCTGGGAGTTGGACAATTCCTCGATCCTCCTCTACACTGACCAGGGGGAGTGGTTGATCTTCGCCGTATCCATTTTATTCAGCATTCATCCAACGGAACGGTAGGCTGGCTGGTGGATCTCACATGGGTGAACATGGTCTTGTGATGTCTTCATGAATGCACCGTTGCAGCATGAACACACGCAGGAGGTTAGAATATGAAATGTGGTCAATGTGGAACTGAGAATCCCGAAGAGTATAAATTCTGTAAGGAATGCGGTGTGCAATTGGCTTTCCATGCAGCCCCCCCTTCTGAAGCCAAACCTACAACCATCATCATTCGTGAACGAGAACGAAGAGGCGTTCCCGGCTACCTATGGGCTCTCCTGGGCATGATCCTGCTTGTGCTCCTCTGTGCTCTCCTAGTATGGCTTGACATCGTTGACGTGCCGGATGCGATAAGGGCACGTTTGCCGGAGCCGTTGGAGAACCTGGTAGATCGCATAGATCCACAAGACCGTCCTCAAGTGCAGGATCCCGGTCCGCCCGGCATCCAACCAAATCCGGCAGATCCTCCTGATGACCAGGACCAAGATGATCAGCAGCAGGATGACGATAACCAAGGCGATCTTCCACGACCACCTGACGACGGAGACCAAGATCGCTGTGATGAAGATCTGGCGGAAACGTTTTCCAATCTATCAACGTATTGCCCGGAATTCGGCTCTGCTACGTACATCGACTTCGAGTTCTGGGAATCGTTTCAGAACGATCAATACCTTGTGTACATACTCGATGGGGAATATGACACGCCTGAGCCTTGGATGACTCAATTTGCGCAAAACAAGCTCTGCAATGAAGGAAGTTGGTATGACGACGGCATGTTCCACCTTTGTCAGGACACCCCTCTAGAATACACGCGAGGAATGAAAACTTTCGTGTTCTACGATTTCGAGAGAGATTGCTTTGCGGGTCTGATACCGTACTTCTTAGAGTGCGATTCAGGTCAGTATTACTATGCCCAAATGGATGGATGTTGTACAGCGGGTTGCATGTGTACCCTGCCTGGTGGGGGCTATGGCTGCTGGCAAAGTTGCGCGCCTCAGTGTGTGGAGGACTGAAAACTTCGTCTCTCCTTAGGGGCATCTCCTGGCTATCCGCACCACCCCAACCAAGGGTTGGGGTGGTGCCTTGATCTAAGGGTAGAGGGTGAAAGAAAAATACCCCGACCGGTTGGGCCGCGGTATCGGCTCGGATGTTGAAGCCGCTTCATTGATTTATGCGCCTTGATCAATATCCATTGCGGGGGCCGTTGCTCCTCCGATCAAAATACGCGGCACGGCATGCATCGATTGGATGCTCCCCCGGAAGCCACCTCCACTCGCGCATTACGATTTCCCGAAAGGCATATCTCAAGCTGCGTCAAGCTGAACACGCGAACGAAGTCACCATCCGCAATCCATCCGCAACCACAACCAACGGATGGATATGGAAGGGATCCTCGCTCAGCGCTTGCGGCGCCTCGGCTTGTATTCCGTTGCGCGCACGAAATCCTGCTTCGTCAGCTTGCTTGCCTGCACGGCTTCTTCCGGCGTCAAGAAGGCTACGTATTTGTACCTGCGTATGGGTTTCTGCGACTGCAATTCCACAATCTCATCCACCTGTTCGTTGGAGAGGCCCAGTTCACGCAGTTCGACTTTGGATAACGTTCTGGGTGCCATCGCATTCAACTCCTTTGCAACAGACCAATCCCCTTCGAATAGATTTCAACCAACCCCTCTGACCAATCCTGAGAATACATTGCTCGTATGCTTTCCACCTCCTATGCATGGCTTGCAGCGCCCATAGGCTTGGTTGTGTTGGGGTTTCCTGGAATGGAGGATCACTGTAGTGGGGATTGTTGAAACAACGGCACTATCGCTCACGAATCAAGCGATGCCAGTCGTATCCGCAACCATCCCGTTGGTCCCCTCACCACCATCCTGGCAATCGCGCAATTTGCTTGCTGGATGCAGGTTTTTACCTTGTTCATAGTTTATCTTCGAATGCTTGCTTTTGCAAGTGTTCTTGAATCAGCGAGGGTACACATGAAGCATGGCTTACAGTCTGAATCCGGCATAAAGAGCAAGTAAGCAGCGGAAAGTGGAATGGATGATGCTCTATCGTCTCTGTCATTTTCTTGATATCCAACGTTCCTGGTTATGGAAGCCGCCTGTTCCATCATTGCATCCCATGTTTCCTCGAATCTTCTTCGCATCGTATTCATCGGTTTTTCACATTCCAACGCTATCCTGATGCTGGAGGGGGATACGGATCATGTCGTGATCAGGAGAAACTGAAAAGGAGGTACGAACCGATGAAACTATGGAAAGTTGCGTTGATCGTGGGAGTGATTGTAGCTTTGGCTGTAAGTGCAGGAGTGGCATTTGCACAATCGGATGACCCGCCACCCGGGGAAGGGGAATTCCCCCGCAAGTTCTGGAACTCGGACGATCGGACCACGGGTGGACGCCCTCGAACCCCGCTCGATGCATCACCACGGAGCCCTCGAGACGATGGCCCGCTCTTCGACGGCGATCCCTTGGAGCTGCATGATCTGATGCTCTCAACGCTGGCGGATGAGCTGGGTCTTACGCAGGAGGCATTGGAAGCACAGCTGGAATCTGAAGGTGGCCTGATGGCCGTGCTCCTGGCACAGGACCTTTCCTTCGAGGATGCTCGTACGTTGCTCCTGGAAGTCCGTACAGAAACCATCCAAGAGGCACTTGAGCAAGGCTTGATCGATGAGACACAAGCCGAGAGAATCTTGGAGCACTTGGCGCGGTTGGGTTCTCGCGAAGGTGGAGAGCGTCTGGAGGATTTTTCCCCACGTGGGCGTGGCGCTCGAAGATCCGCTTGTCAAGATGATTCCTGATCTTGAGCGAGGGAAAAACATCGAACGAAATGGCCACGCAGCTACGGGCTGCGTGGCCATTCGCAATGGGCTCCTATGCGAGCATTTCCTGATGATCGAATGAGAGTATGCTTGATGTATTGGGGAGATATAATCCAATCATGGCAAGGATGATCCTGGTCGTTGAGGACGAGATCGAATTAGCTCGAGTACTGCGCGATTATCTGGAAGATTCCGGATTTCGTGTCGAGACGGCCTATGACGGCTCCACGGCAATTTCCAGGTTCCATCATTCGCATCCTGATCTGGTCCTGCTGGATCTCAATCTTCCCGGGATGGACGGATTGGACGTGGCACGCGAGTTGCGTCGTGCGAGGGACATACCCATCATCATGGTCACAGCGCGGGTGGATGAGACCGATCGCTTGGTGGGGCTGGGTTTGGGGGCAGATGATTACGTGACCAAACCCTTCAGCCCCAAGGAGGTCGTGGCACGCGTCCAGGCCGTGCTGCGCCGGGCGTACGGCGAACCCCTGCAGCCGGAAATCCTGAGGGCCGCGGATATCGAGATCGATCTCATGCAGCATCAGGTCAATGTGGGTGGGAAGCGCGTTGAATTGACGCCCATGGAGTTCGAAATCCTCGCCGCACTGGCACGCTATCCGGGACGAGCTTTCCGCCGCATGGAGCTTCTCGAGATCGCGCAGGGCGAGGCCTATGAGGGTTACGAGCGTACGATCGATGCCCATGTCAAGAATCTGAGAGCGAAGATCGAATCCGATCCGAAATCCCCACGTTATATCCAAACGGTATACGGCATCGGCTACCGATTCGGTGAGGCATGAGATGAGGTTTGGCGTGCGGCTCAGTCTGGTTTGGAAATTCCTGTTGGCCTTTGTGCTCGTGGTGCTGGTGGGCATCGGGACGGTCTCGTTGCTGGCCAACACGGCAGCCACGCGCGAGGTGGGCTTGTTCATGGCGCGGGGCGGCTTCACGGATAGCGAACGAGCGAGCGCCATGTTGAGCGCCTACTACCAGGGCAAGGGAAGTTGGGAGGGGGTGGAGGATTTCTTCGCGGGCGATCATGATGCGGGGCATTCCATGTTCGGGAGCGGACCTTGGGGACCGATCGGCCGCATCCTGACTTCAGGCATGACTCTCACGGATGCTTCCGGCGTTGTGATTGCCAGCCAAAATCGCGAGGTCGGGGCGGATGTCTCTGCGGAGGCGCTGTCCGACGCCACGCCCATCGAGGCATCAGGCGAGACCATCGGTTATCTGCTTCCTGAGGAAACGTTCTCTCTGGGGCTGGAGGCCAATTTATTGGAACGAGTGCGACGGGGTTTGGTCTTGGCGGCGCTGGCAGCCGGTTTCGTCGCGTTGGTTGTGGGTGGGTTGTTGATCTACAACCTCTTGCGCCCGGTGAGTGAACTGACCACCGCCGCCCGTGCGCTGGCGAAGGGGGAGCTGAGCCGCCGCGTGCCCGTTCGCAGTAAGGACGAACTCGGCGATCTCTCCGATGCATTCAATCAGATGGCAACCAATCTGGAACACGCTGAAACCCTTCGACAGGAGATGACGGCAGACATCGCCCATGAGCTGCGCACTCCCCTTGCTGTGATCCAGGCGAAATTAGAGGCGATCCTCGATGGTGTGAATCCTGCGACATCTGAAAACTTGGAGACAGTGCTCGAGCAGAGCCGTTTGCTCAATCGACTTGTGGGTGATCTGCGAACGCTGGCGTTGGCCGATGCCGGCCAGCTACCTCTCGAACATACGCAGGTCGATCTGGTTGCCCTGCTGCAGCGCGTTGGGAAGGCGCATACGAACCAAGCCCTGGCGAAGGGCATCGATCTGCAGCTGGAACTCGAAGGAGGGCAGGAACGCCTAGCCTGGATCGATCCCGTCCGGATCGAGCAAGTCTTGGCCAATCTGCTGACCAATGCCTTGCGGCATGCAAGAACTGAGGGCCGGGTCGTTCTGAGTTTGCGATCCTGTTCGGATGCATCCAAGGTGTGCATCGAGGTCGCGGATGATGGTGAAGGCATCCCCGAGGAGGCGCTGGAGAATGTATTCGCTCGCTTCTACCGCGCTGATAAGGGGCGTTCGCGCCAGGCAGGCGGTACAGGGCTGGGTCTGGCCATCGCACGCAAGCTCGTGGAGGCGCATGGAGGACAGATCCGGGCGCGCAACGGACCACAGCGCGGGGCAATCTTCAGCCTTGAACTTCCACTGGGGCCAACCCGATGTGGTGAAGGATAGGCGGCCACGCAAATCCAGCTTGCGTGATTTCCTCTGAATGAAAAACCTGATCCGATTCGGAGTCTTGATTCAAGGGAGATGTTCTACGATTCTCCCGCAAGGGTGCGGATGCGCTTCCAGGGTGGGAGATCTTCCATCTCGGCCAGGGCGCTGCGCATCTCGAAAATCTGATCGCGTATCACGGCCGCCTTCTCGAATTCCAATCCCTCGGCGGCGGCCTTCATCTGTTTCTCCAGTTCCTTGATCAAGCGCATGAGTTCGTCTTTGGGCAGCTGCGACGGTGTGAGCGCAGTGTAGGTGCCGGGCGTCTCGGCGACGCTCTGGGCGGCGACCTGGTCCGTCAGATCGCGCACCTCCTTGATGATGGTCATCGGCTCGATCCCGAACTCCTGGTTGTGGGCGATCTGCTTGGCGCGGCGCCGGTTGGTCTCATCGATGGCGCGCCGCATCGAATCCGTGATCGCGTCGGCATACATGATCACCTTACCGCGCACGTGGCGCGCGGCCCGGCCGATGGTTTGGATCAACGCCGTATCGGATCGCAGGAAGCCCTCTTTATCCGCATCGAGGATGGCCACAAGCGACACCTCGGGCAAGTCGAGCCCCTCCCGAAGCAGGTTGATGCCCACCACAATGTCGTAGACGCCCAGGCGCAGATCGCGCAGGATGCTGACGCGTTCGATGGTGTCGATCTCTGAATGCAGATAGTGGACCTTGAGATGAAGCTCCAGCAGGTAATCCGCCAGATCTTCGGCCATGCGTTTGGTGAGCGTGGTCACCAGGGCGCGCTCACCAACGTCGATGCGGCGTCGGATCTCGCCCACCAGATCGTCGATCTGACCTTCCACCGGCCGAACCTCGACTTCGGGATCGACCAAGCCTGTTGGGCGAATGATCTGCTCAACGACCTGGGAAGCCGCGCCCAACTCGTAAGGTCCGGGGGTGGCCGAGGTGTAGATCACCTGACGGGAGCGGGCTTTGAATTCCTCGAAGTTCAGCGGCCGATTGTCCAGCGCTGAAGGCAGTCGAAATCCGTATTCGACCAGCGTTTCCTTGCGCGAGCGATCGCCGGCAAACATGCCGCGGATCTGGGGAACGGTCATGTGGCTCTCGTCGATCACAAGCAGGAAGTCCGGCGGGAAGTAGTCCATCAACGTCCAGGGTGGGGAGCCGGCAGGACGCTGGT
>DUET01000004.1 GCA_011192015.1 Anaerolineae bacterium | reverse complement strand
GGCTCTTCGACGATGTCTATCAGCGGCGCAGCGCAGTTATAGAAGATACGGGAATTCCCGCCCCGGCGTTCATCCCGCGCTTCGAAGCCACAGCAACCCGACCCGCCCTCTCGCCGGTTGCCGAGATCACAACCTTGGACGCCGAGGAGATCGCCTCGGCCGTGGAGCCGGGAGGCGCCCTGGCGCTCCATTTCCCGGGTTACGAACACCGCACGCAGCAGGTGGCCATGCTGAAAGCCGTGGCGCAGGCGCTATCCGATCAACAGCATCTACTTGTGGAGGCCGGCACGGGGATCGGCAAGTCCTTGGCTTATCTGATACCCGCCTTCACCTGGGCCATGCAGAACGGCGAGCGCGTGGTCATCTCCACCAACACCATCAACCTGCAGGACCAGTTGACCCACAAGGACATCCCCGATTTACAGGCCGCTATGCAGGCGGAGTACCGAGCCGCCGTGCTCAAGGGCCGCGCCAACTATCTCTGCCCGCGCAGATTGGCAGCCATGCGGCGATTGGGACCACGCGATGCCGACGAAGCGCGCCTGCTAGCCAAAGTCCTGGTTTGGTTGCATCAGGGAGGTTCGGGGGATCGAGGTCAGATCAACATCGTTCGCGGAGGTCAAGCGGCTGTATGGGCACGGCTCTCCGCAGACAGCATCGATTGCATGCCCGATTCCTGCCGGCAGCATGCCAACGATGCCTGTCCCTACTATCACGCCCGGGATGCCGCCGAGAGCGCTCATGTGGTCATCGTCAACCACGCCCTGCTCCTGGCCGACATCGTCACTGGCAATCGCGTCATTCCCGAGTACCGCTACCTGATCGTCGACGAAGCGCATCACCTCGAATCCGCCACCACCCAGGGTTTGACGATCCAGGTCACCGAAGGCGGATTGCGCCGCCAGCTCCACGATCTGACCAGCAGCGAAGGAGGCTTGCTGGAAAGGGTATTGCAGCTTGCCCAGCGCGAACTACCGCCGGAGAACCTCCCCACTGTCCAAGAGGTTGTGAACACCATCCAGAAGCTCACCAGGGACTGTCAGGAGTTGACCACCGATCTTTTTGCTGCCCTTACAACCTTCCTGGAAGATCGGCGCGAGGGTCAGTCCCTCGGTCCCTACGGGCAGCGGGATCGCATCCTGCCTTCCACGCGAACATTACCACACTGGTCGGAAGTCGAGGTCGCCTGGGAAGCACTGCGCGTGCCCTTGAAGGCCATCCACGAAAACCTGGCCACCATGGCCGACGACCTGGCGGCGTTTGCCGATCAAGCCGGATCGGTGGCCGAAGATCTCGCCGTGAGTATGCGCAGCCACGCTCTCAGCATGACCGAGACGCGCTCCTATCTCGAGAACATGATCTTCGATCCCACACCCAACATGATCTTCTGGCTGGAGCATTCTCAGCGGCAAGCTGCGCCCTCGCTGCACGCCGCGCCCCTGGAAGTGGGGCCCCTGGTCGAGAAATTCCTGTGGCACAAGAAGGAATCCGTGATCATGACCTCCGCCACGCTGACCACGGCGGGAGAGTTCGACTTCATCCGCCGCCGGTTGAACGCCGAGGATGCAGATGAACTGGCACTGGGATCGCCCTTCGATTACGAGAGTTCCACCCTGCTCTACCTGGTCGATGACATCCCCGATCCAAATGCCGGTCCCCCTTACCAGCGCAGCCTGGAACAATCCCTGAACGCCCTGTGCCGCGCCACGAGTGGAAGGGCGCTGGTGCTCTTCACTTCCTACCAGCAGCTACGACGCACTGCCCACGCCATCACCGCTCGCCTGGCTGCCGAGGGGATCCTGGTCTATGAACAGGGAGAAGGCGCTTCCCGGCATGCCCTCCTGGAGACCTTCCGCACCTCTGAGCAGGCTGTGCTCCTGGGCACGCGCTCCTTCTGGGAAGGCGTGGACGTTCCCGGCCCCGCCCTGTCTGTGCTGGCCATCACGCGTCTGCCCTTCGATGTGCCCAACGATCCCATCGTCGCCTCGCGTGCCGAAACCTACGAGAATCCCTTCGGCGAATACATGGTGCCGGAGGCCATCCTGCGTTTCCGCCAGGGCTTCGGCCGGCTGATCCGCACGAAGTCCGATCGCGGCATCGCCGTCATCTACGATCACCGCGTGCTCAGCAAGCATTACGGGCGCGCCTTCATCGACTCCCTGCCCCGCAGCACCATCCGACAGGGTCCCATGCACGAGCTTCCCGCGGCCGCAGCGCGATGGCTGGGGGAGTGAAAACTGCTCTATCCGCAATCCTCCCCGCAGCAGTATCGAAAGGTACCCGCTTCCCCTTGGGCATGCCTCCTCATTCGATCCGGGAATACATCTCGTCCCACAATTAGATGCCAGTAAGCCTGATGCATGTTTCAGATAAGGAATGGGTGTAGGATTAGGGAAGCTGTGAACAGGTCAATCCCAAACAAGGGGAGTTCTAAGCATGAAGGGTGATCCAAATAATCTGGCATTGTATTAACCCGGCGCGCATCGATACATCACCATTGGGTTTCGATTGCTTAGATGCTAGGAGGCTGCGTTTTCCATGAGAAATCACAGATTATCGCTCTTGTTATTCGTGCTTTGCTTGGCTGTGGGCGTGATGGCTTGCACACAAACGCTCACAAGGGGAGATGATGCGATCACAGAAACGCCCATCTCTTCGGCTTCGGGGTCGGATGACAACCTTTCACTTGCCGAAGCATGTCCTGAGATAGACATGTATTACCGGCTGGACTACATCCATGAAGTCATACAGAACACGCCGGGCGCCAATTTCGTACACACTGCACCGCCAGGTGCGGCGTTTTTACTGACCATTCATGGAGATGGAATCATCGACAGTAATGACTTCGAGAATCTCATCGAGGTGTCAATCCTTGGTACTTTCGCGGATTGCGTACTGGAGGGTACCGGTGAATTGAGCGCGGAGATTCTGGGTCTGTGCAACGAGGGAGTTGCGACATTGCTGATCACAGAAAAATGGGAATCTTTGACCACAACCGCGACCTGTCCTGATCAAGAACCCCAACCTGTCAATATTGAAGGTTTATTCACCGCGCCTGAAGATGAGGCTGATTATGTCCTTTCGGACGAGGGGAGCACACGTGTCCTGGAAACGAATTTCGGGCCCTTGTCAGCCTATTACAGCTGGACATTACGTGAGTGTGGGCCTGGGCTCCAACCTTTGCCATAGGCTGGATCGCGGTCACGTTCACCCTTCTTGATTTGGAACTCACGCCACCGAGCGCGCCTGATCGCTCGCCGGTTACACCCGCCAGTGGTACGTTGTAAGCTCCTTGTATGAAGAAAATTCAGGTAGCATCATTTCCAGTATTACCTGATACGTCGAGAAGGAATTCCTTGTGACAATTGGGGCTGGCGAGATTCTGTAAACTTGCGTTCGCTGGATACAAATTGTGGAGAAGATGGGTTGGCGGAATTCTGCACAGGAAATTACATACGAATTCCCCACGATCCAGCCTCCAACCTGGCAGATTTTGCCACCCTCATTTTTATTGAAGGCCTCATGATGCCCCGGTCCGAATCTAATTCCGACCAATTTTCCATGTAGCGGTTGGAAAACGTACATGGGGATGTAAACGTTTACTATGCGCCACAAGGGTTTGACGCCCCCATGTCTGAACCGCTATAATCCCGAGAACCTGTTTCCGGAGGTATGAAGTTCCGTGATCGATGTCAACGAACTGCGCAACGGGGTGACCTTCGAACTCGACGACCGCCTGTACAAGGTTCTCGAGTACAGCCACCACAAGCCCGGACGCGGCAAGGCCACCATCCGCGTCAAGATCCGCGATCTGGAAAGTGGTTCCATCTTGGAGAAGGCTTTCAACTCCTCCGATCGCGTGCAGGACGTCCGGCTGGAGTATCGCGTGGCTCAGTTCCTGTACCGGGATGGAAACATCTTCCACTTCATGGACACCGACACCTACGAGCAACCTGAGCTCGGGATCGAAATGCTCGGCGATGCGGCCGACTACATGACCGAGGGATTGCAGGTCAAGCTCACGTTTCACGAGGGCAGGCCTCTGGACATCGAACTCCCCACGAGCGTCGATCTCCGTGTGGAAGAAGCCGAGATGGCCGTGAAGGGTGATACCGCCACCGGTGCCAACAAGACCGTAACCACCGAGACCGGGCTGAAGGTGCAGGTTCCCCTGTTCGTGCAAAGCGGAGACATCATCCGCGTCGACACGCGAACCGGAACCTACATCACCCGGGCCTGATCTCCCGATTGGCTGATAGATGATGCGTACACCCGCCGGCACAGAGTGTTCTTATTACTACGCTGATTTCCACCGCGGCCGTGAAAAGCAGGCTTGCCGCCTGATCGAGAACAATCCCGAGGGTGGGCGGTGGGAGCCGGACCTATGCGCTCGCTGTCCGGTGCCGCGCATCCAGCTCGCCAATGCCTGCCCCCACATGATCCTGGAAGGGCGCGTCAAGAAAGGCTTGCTGGGCTTGGGGAGAGGCATCGAAGTCTCGGCCTACTGCCTGCGTTCCATGCAAGATGTCTCTGAACCCGAGATCGGTTGCGGACAATGCCATCTCGATCTCCCGAACATACAAACCTCATCGGAGCAATCATGATCGCTGCCTTGCTACTGGATCTGGATGGCACTTTGATCGACAACGACATGGAGCAGTTCATTCCCACCTACCTCGACATGCTCAGCGAATTCACCTCAGCGCTCGTGCCTCCCGAAGAATTCACGCGCACGCTGCTCGAATCCACGATGGTGATGTCGCAGAACGACGATCCCGAGATCACGCTGGAACAGGCTTTTTCAAATCGCTTCTTCCCCGCGCTGGGCGTGCCGGAGGACGAACTCCGGCAGATGATTGAAGATTTCTACGCCCACCGTTTTCCAGACTTGCGCCCTCTGGTCCAGATCCGACCGCAGGCAAAATCCTTGATCGAAGAAGCCCTGCTTCGTGGCATGGAAGTCGTCGTCGCCACCAATCCCCTCTTTCCACTCACGGCGATCACACAACGCCTTACCTGGGGCGACATCAGCGCCGATGACCATGCTTACACGTTGATCACAAGTTTCGAGGATTTCCGGTTCTGCAAGCCCAATAGCGCCTACTACGCCGAGATCTTGGGACGCCTGGGACACCGGGCACACGAGGTTGTGATGGTCGGAAACGAACCCAAGAACGACCTCGTTCCCGCACGCGCGTTGGGAATTCCCGTCTTCCACATCGACGCTCAACCTGCCGAACCCTACGCAGGGGGAAATCTGGAAGAGGTTCTCCCATGGGTCGATGGTGAAGCCACGAGGGAAGCCGATGTCGGCGCCACCAGCCAACCGATCTCGGTCCTCGCCCGACTCAAAGGGCATTTGGCTGCCTTCTTAGGAATGGTATCGGATCTGGACCTCCCCGCATGGACGCGCTGCCCGCGAGCGGGTGAATGGTCCCCGGTGGAGATCATCTGCCACTTACGGGATGTCGAAATCGAAGTCAATCAGCCCCGCATCGAGGCCGTTCTCGACCAGCGTAATCCCTTCGTCCACGCCGCCGATCCGGATGCGTGGGCCCAAACGCGGGCCTATGCGCTGCAGGAACCCTTGGAAGCCTTGCGTATGTTCACGGTGGCCCGCAAACAAACCATCGCCCGTCTTCAAGCCCTCGAACCCGGCGACTGGCTTAGGCCCGCAAGGCATGCCTTGATCGGTCCGACCACCCTCAGCGAGATCGCCGCCATCGCAACCGATCACGATCTGCTCCATCTTGCGCAGCTCCGGGAATGTCTATGCGCAAGATCCTGACGCGTTGAAACCGCCCCTGATCATCCGCATTGCCCTGCACTCATGGATACAACCAGTTCGGTCTGGCACCTGAGGGATATTGAAGTCACGCGAACGTCGATTGCCAGCATGATTCACGCCCGGAGAAGACCCGCTGCAGCCACCCGCCGCATGGCCCGCCTTTACACCGCCTTTTCTGAAAGATATAATCCTCGCACGGGGAAGTGCTGGAATTGGCAGACAGGCGTGACTTAGGATCACGTGCCGCAAGGCGTGAGGGTTCAAATCCCTCCTTCCCCACCTGGGGCATGCGTCCAATCGACCCAACAATAACAACGAAATCCACACGCAGGTCTCATGGAAGGACAACTCTTGAAGATCAAAACGAAAGACCTGGATGATCGCCAGGTCGAATTGACGATAGATGTTACCGATGAGCAACTACAAGGCGCCATGCGCTCCGCAGCACGCCGCCTGAGCTCGCGCACCAAGATCCCGGGATTCCGGCCGGGGAAGGTTCCCTATGACGTCATCATCCGGCGATTCGGAGAGGAGGCCGTGTTCGAAGAGGCGCTCGACGATCTCGGACAATCGGTCTACCGTCAAGCGTTGGAGGAAACCGAACTGGAGCCCTACGCACCCGGCAGGTTGGAGGAGGTCGTCAGCAAGGAACCGCTCGTACTCCGCTATACCGTGCCTCAATCCCCCACCATCGAACTCGGCGAGTACCGGGATCAGCGCCTGCCCTACGAACCCCCCGATGTGAGCGACGAAACGCTGGAAGAGGCCATGGAGGAGATCCGCCAGGGTCAGGCGTTGATCGAGAGCGTCGATCGAGCCGCCCAGATGGGGGATGTGATCGTGCTGGACATCCAGGCGCAGCTCCACGAACCCCCTGAGGGCATCAATCCAACCCTGGTCTCCGAAAAGGACATCTCCCTGCTGATCTCCGAGGAAGCAGAGTGGCCCTTCCCCGAATTCAGCCAGCATCTAGTGGGACTTACAACTGAAGATGAGAAGGACATCTCCCACACCTTTCCCAAGGATCATCCCAACGAGGACCTGCGCGAACAAGTCGCTGATTTCCACGTGGTCAGCAAGGAAGTCAAATCACGCTTCGTGCCCCCATGGTCGGATGACCTGGCGCGTGCCGTGGGTGATTTCAAGGATCTCCTCGATCTGCGCGTCAACGTTCGCAAACAGCTAGAAGCCCAAGCCAACCAGTCTGCTGAGAGCGAATTTGCCAAGTCCGTCATCGCCTCCACGGTCGAAGCAGCCGAGGTCAGCTATCCTCCCGTGCTTCTCGAAGAGGAACTCGACGGTATGATGAAGGACTTCTCCCGGCGTCTCGAGAGCCAGCATCTCTCCTTGGAGGACTATCTCAAGATCGAGAAGAAGACCGAGGAGGAGTTACGAACCGAATTCGAATCCCAAGCTCACGAACGGCTCAAACAGGGTCTTGTTTTGGGACGAGTTGTGGAAGTTGAAGATCTCCAGGTGAACGCAGATGAGGTGAAAGCCGAAATTGACCGATTGGTTGCGCCCTTTGGGGAGAATGCAGACAAGATCCGCAAGAACTTCGAGCATCCTTTGGGGCAACGACGCGTGTCACTCGATCTGCTTACCGAGAAAGCGATACAGCGGTTGGTTTCGATCGCCAAAGGGGAAGCACCATCCCCTCAGGAAGCAGACCAGGAAACTATTGACCCATCGCAGGAAAACGATCAGGATAAAGAACAGGAGTAAGGCTAACGAGCATGTCAAAACAGAATCCATTCTCTTTGATCCCCATGGTCATCGAGACTTCCGGTCGTGGGGAGCGAGCCTACGATATCTATTCGTTGCTGCTCAAGGAACGCATCATCTTCTTGGGCACGCCCATCAACGATCAAGTCTCCAACTTGATCGTGGCACAATTGCTGTACCTCGATAACGAGGATCCGGATCGCACCATCCACATGTACATCAACTGCCCGGGCGGAGCGATCTACTCCGGGCTGGCGATCTACGACACCATGCAGCAGGTGAGTGCTCCCATCTCCACCGTCGCCGTGGGTGTAACCGCATCCTTTGGCACAGTGCTTCTTTCCGCAGGGAATAGTGGCATGCGCTATGCACTTCCCCATGCCACCATCCATCTCCATCAGCCATTGGGCGGGGCACAGGGGCAAGCGACCGACATCGAGATCCAGGCCAAAGAGATCTTGCGCTTGAAGGAGAAATTGAACGCCATCCTGGTTAAGCACACCGGCCAAACACTTGAGGTCATCGAGCGCGATACCGAACGGGATTTCTACATGGATGGCGAAGCTGCACAAAAATACGGTATCATAGACAAGGTGCTGGTACCGGCAGAAAATGGCAAAGAGACGGCCAAGAAGGAATAGAAGAAGGCAGGTAGGTAATCCATGCCAGGCGAAAATCCAGGGGAGCCCGAATCGCGCCGATGCTCATTCTGCAACCGCGATGAAAGCGATGTTCAGCGCCTGATCACCGGACCAAACGATGTCTTCATTTGCAACGAATGCGTTGCGCTTTGCCGCGACATCCTCGAAGGCGATCGGCGTCCCATCAAGGCAGGTTTCACGCCTGCAGGACGTCCATCGCTTTCTCCGCATGAAATCGCCAGCCACCTGAATGAATACGTCGTTGGTCAGGATCATGCCAAACGCGTGCTCTCCGTTGCCGTCTACAACCACTACAAGCGCATCGCCAATCGGGGCGATCCCTCGGTCGAACTGGACAAGACCAACATCCTTGTCGTTGGCCCCACGGGTTGTGGGAAAACGTTGCTGGCACAGACCTTGGCCAGGATCCTGGACGTTCCCTTCTGCATCGCCGATGCCACTGCACTCACCGAAGCCGGCTATGTGGGCGAAGACGTGGAGAACATCCTCCTGCGCCTGCTTCAGGCCTCGGATTTCAACGTGCCCCGGGCGGAGCGCGGCATTGTCTACATCGATGAGATCGACAAGACCGCGCGGAAAACGGGAGATAATCCCAGCATCACGCGCGACGTTTCCGGAGAGGGTGTTCAGCAAGCTCTGCTGAAGATCATCGAAGGCGCAGTGGTCAACGTTCCCCCGCAGGGGGGGCGCAAGCATCCACAGCAGGAATTCATCCAGGTCAACACCAACGACATCCTTTTCATCTGCGGTGGGACGTTCGATACCCTGCCTGAGATCATCGCCAAACGGGTCCGCAAGCATGGGAACATGGGCTTCCCAGGAATGCGAACCCCGGGAGATGTCAATATTGACGATGATACCGAGTTGCTGCGCATGATCATTCCCGACGACCTGATGCGCTACGGCATGATCCCCGAAATCGTGGGACGCCTGCCGGTTTCGGTTCCGGTGGAGCCGCTGGATAAGAAGACCCTGCGATCGATCCTCACCGAACCTCGCAACGCCCTGGTCCGCCAATACGAACGCCTCTTCGAGATGGACAAAGTGGAACTGACCTTTACACCCGAAGCGCTTGACATGGCTGCCGAGATGGCGCTCAAACGCGAAACCGGTGCGCGAGGCTTGCGTTCGATCATCGAGGGGACGCTGCTGGATGTGATGTTCATCATCCCCTCGAAACCGGAGATCCGCAAGGTTGTTGTGGATGAAGATGCCATCAAGGGCCAGACAAAGCCGCAATTGATGGACGCCCAAGACAAGTTGCTGGCTTACGACACTGAGCAGAATCTCTCCGACGCCGCGTAGCAGGATGAGCCTTCAGCAACCCCTTTGTTCGTCAAGGTTCTCGATCGCAAACCCCAGCACATCGATCGGAATTCCCCATCTGTGCCGATCCTGACCGCCTGACAAGAAACGATCACAGGAGAATCATGGACGCTGTTACCGAAGCCCGCGGTTTGATTATGGACATGGATGGCGTGTTGTGGCGCGGAGCGGACTCCCTTCCCGGTGTGGCCGAGTTGTTCGAAGCCCTGCGCCGCAGATCGATCCCCTTCCTTCTGGTTACCAACAACGCCAGTGCATCACCCGCAAACGTGCAACGAAAACTGCGCACCATGGGTGCGGAAATCGAAACTCATGAAGTACTGGGTTCATCGGATGCAACCGTTGCGTGGCTCCGCAACCGCATGCCCCCTCCAGCGCCCGTGTACGCCATTGGTGAGCAAGCGCTGCTCGAAGCCCTGTCTCTCGCTGGCTACGACTTGCACCAGCGCTCCGACGGCGTTTCGGCGGTTGTCGTAGGCATCGACCGGCAGGTCGATTGGTCGAAACTGACGGAAGCCTCCCTGGCCATCCGCGCGGGCGCCATCTTCGTCGGCACCAACGCCGATCCATCCTTCCCCATGGAGCGCGGTTTGGCACCCGGAAATGGCGCCATCCTGGCCGCGATCCAGTCCGCGACAGGAATCGATCCCGTGGTCATCGGGAAACCCGAACCCTATCTCTTCACACATGCGCTGCAACGCCTTGGCACGAATCCGGAGGTCACGATCATGCTCGGCGATCGTCTCGAGACCGACATCCTGGGTGGTCAGAGAGCCGGATTGGCGACCGCACTGGTTCTCACCGGTGTCACGAGTCGAGATGACCTGCAACACGCTTCCATCCAGCCCGACTGGATCTTCGACGACCTGCCCCACTTCCTGGAAGCGTTCAACGAAGCAGAGCCATGAGCGCCCTTCCCCTGATCCACGATCTGAGCCTCGACGATCTCAAAACCGAGATGGTTTCATGGGGAGAGCGCGATTACCGGGTTGTTCAAATCTGGCAAGGCCTGTACCACCAACTCGTCGAAACTCCTCACGAGCTGACCACACTTCCCACCGCAATGCGCCAACGCCTGTCAGAAACCTATCACTTCACGCCTTGCGAACCCACGCAATGGCAGCGCTCCAACGATGGCAACACCGAAAAAGTTCTACTCACCCTGCGGGATGGACAGTTCATCGAAACCGTCTTGATGCATTACGAACGACGGCGGACCGTTTGTATCTCCACCCAGATCGGATGCGCCATGGGTTGCCGTTTCTGCGCCACGGGTCAGATGGGGTTCCGACGCAATCTGACCCCCGGCGAGATCGTGGGCCAAGTGTTGCTTTTCACTCGTCGCTTGAATCGCGAGAAGCATCGGCTCGATAACATCGTGGTCATGGGAATGGGGGAACCTTTCCACAATTACGATGCGCTTGCCCAGGCTCTCCGCATCTTGAATCATCCCCAGGGCTTCCGTTTTGGCGCTCGACGCATCACCGTCTCCACGGTGGGATTGGTTCCTGGTATCGAGCGCTTCGGGCAGGATTTCCCTCAGCTCAATCTGGCCGTCTCACTGCATGCAGCCACGAACGAACTCCGTGATCAACTCGTGCCTATCAATCAACGCTATCCGTTGGAACGCCTACTCTCCGCCTGCCGAGCGTATGTGGAACGTACCTCACGCCGCATCACGTTCGAATGGGCCTTGATCGAAGGTATCAACGATGGCATTGAACAGGCGGAGGCTCTTGCGGCGCTCGTTCGAGGATTAAACTGCCACATCAACCTGATCCCCCTCAACCCCACGGCCGCCTACGGCCAACTGGCATCATCCCCAGAACGCAGCCACGACTTCTCCGAAGCCCTTTCCAACCACCGCATCTCTCATTCCGTTCGCGTCCGGCGCGGCATCGATATCCAGGCAGGTTGCGGACAGCTCGCCATCAGGAAGCAGAAACAGCCCCAGCGACGGCATGAAACAGACACCGGGTGAATCAAACTCCCACCGCTCCTCAGGGGATTGGTGGGGGCTTGGATGGAATATTTCTTTTCGAGTAACTAATCAGAATTCTGAAGCTCAACTTCGCAATTAGAACGCATACCCCGGACGCCGGATGCGGTCTGCTGCTTCCTGCGTCAATGGAACCGCCAGTTTTACGGTTGTACCCTTTCCTTTGGCGGAGTCGATCTTGAAAATACCATTCACGATTTCCGCACGCTCATGCATGTTGATCATGCCCAAGCTTCCTCGCTCCTCATAACCGTCCGCCAAAGCTTTGACATCAAATCCTTTCCCGTCATCCTGGATCTCAAGCACGATGACATCATTACGGCAATTCACCCGCACCCAAACATGCGCAGCTTCTGCATGCTTGCGCGAGTTGTTGATCGCTTCTTCCGCCACATAGAAGAGGACATTTTGCTTGCCGAGTTCGAGTTCGTCCACGGCATGAGGATCGGCTTCCACGATCACGCTCTGACCGTAGTTCTCCTGGGCTTGTTTCGACAGGTGCTCCAGGGCGGCGATCAGGCCGTTCGATTCCAGCACCAAGGGGCGCAGGGTGAATAACATCTGACGCATTTCCTTGCAGGTTCGGCGTGCCAGTTCCTCCACCCTGAAGAGTTCATCCGATGCCGCCTTCGGGTCACGTTCCATCAACCTGCGGGCGAAATTGACGCGCATGGTGATCGCCCCTACCGATTGGGTCGGCCCATCATGCAGATCGCGGGCCAGTTTCTTGCGCGCCTCTTCTAACGCCTCCGTTATGCGCTCCTTCTCGCGGGCAAGATCATCGAAGAGTTGAGCATTCTGCATCGCGATCATCGCCTGACTGGCAACCGCGCTCAGGAGTTCGACCTCTTCTCTTTTGAAGAAACCCGCTGTTGGATGCGCATACAGCATCAACCCATAAACGTTCATGTCCATGTAAAGAGGAATACAAACGGCGCTTTTACATTTCTGCAGGGCGACCAATTGGCGCAGTTCAGGATCCCTTCCTGGTTCCTTACAAACCTTGATTTCTGCCTTGTTGAGGCTCTTTGCAAGTACTCCATCTGTTCCGCGGAAACGTACCCGTAGATCCGCTCGCGTCAATCCGCGTGCACACGCGACCCTCAACTCCTCCTCATGGAAGAGCAGAAGCGCGCGCACGATTTTCGCATCCGCGTTGCGCGTATCCGAAAGCACACCGCCACCCAGATCAAGCGCAAGTTCGAGCACCTCGTTCCATTCGAGCGAGGAGTACAGTTGTGCGGACATACGAAGCATCGACCGCAATCGCTCGATCTCATATGCAAGCGCTTTGTTCTGCTGCTTGAGATCATCGGGCGCTATACTCAAGGCATCCCCTGCCAAAATTCCACGACCGGTATCCACAAGATCTCGCAAGCTAGTACTCATGTTCAAGCCTTAGTGAATTCTTCTGAAGGCAGTGCTGCCCAAAGCGGATCGGTGGAGTACACATCGCTCTTCCAAACTACTTCCCCCCGAAGAGCTTCCGAGCGAAGCGATTACTGCCGAACCTGTACTGCCACGAAGATCGCGGCTGCTGTCTTGACCCAAGGATGTGCCGCATATCTGATCCACTTATAGTATGTGGTATATAACGGCATTTTGACCTTACAAGTGCCCTACAAATCTCCTCGCAGGACCGCATCGCGTCAGGAATTTCGGGGTTAATCGTATGACCAATGATGCATATCATTGATCGGGACCTTACCTTGTAAATTGATCCTGGGAACGGTATGATTGGACCGATGAGTGCAGGGTTTCTGTTGGCCCCGTCGATCCTATCAGCCGACTTCGCCCATCTTGGCGCAGCGATTCGTGAAGCCGAGGAAGGCGGAGCCGATTGGATTCATGTCGATGTCATGGACGGTCATTACGTTCCCAATCTGAGCTTTGGGCCTGTGATCGTCGAAGCATGCCGGCGTGTGACCGATCTCCCTCTCGATGTGCACTTGATGGTCGAGCGACCCAGCACAATGCTGCAAGACTTCGCAAAGGCGGGGGCAGACATTCTCACGGTGCATCCCGAAGTCGATACCCACCTTCACCGCACGTTGGACGCCATTCACGATCTGGGTTTGCGCGCAGGTGTGGCATTGAATCCGGGGACGCCGGCCATCGCTGTGCATGAGATCCTGCCCATGGTCGATCTGGTCATGGTGATGTCGGTCAATCCTGGGTACTCAGGACAGGAATTCATCCCCACTGTCCTGGACAAGATGCGCACCATTCACGATTGGATAGAGCAGCGCGGGCTCAAGACCAGAATCGAGGCGGATGGAGGGATTACAGCCGAAACCGCGCCGCTGGCGGCCGAAGCTGGAGCGGAGATCTTCGTCGCGGCGACATCGGTTTTTCGTCATCCAGAGGGGATCAAAGCGGGCTTGGAGGCATTGCGCCAGTCGCTGCAGCGCCAGTAGAAAACCAAGTGGCCGCGAATGCGGCCACGATCCAATCCAAGCCCAAGAACTACTAAGCAGTTAAGGGCGGGCGAGCCTCTTGATACACTTGGCGCACAGCGTCTTCCGAACCAGGCGACCGCCCTCCATAACTCGCACTCGCTGCAAGTTAGGACGGAAGGTCCTTTTGGTTGCCTTCATGGAGAAACTACGACTCTGTCCAAAAGCCGTTGTTTTGCCACAGTTTTCACATTTTGCCATCGACCTACGTCCTTTTCTTTCGAGAACATACTCTTTGATGCAGGCAATCTTACCACAAGATGAGATTGCATCTCAAGGGGTTTCTCAACCATTTGGAGGTAGTGGTAGATGACCGGCAACTCCCAACTCGGACGCATCACTGTATCTCCCCGAGCAATTTCCTCCATCGCATCACGCGCGGCACTTCAATCCTACGGTGTTGTCGGATTGACGGCCAAGAACCTTTTCGACGGCATTGCGCATGCTCTCGTGCGGGATCCAGCACATGGCGTGGAAGTTCGATCCTACGAAGATTGCATCGTGATCGATTTATATGTCGTCATCGAATACGGAACGCGCGTTTCTTCTGTGGCCACCAGTGTTGCCAATGCGGTGCGCTACCAAGTGGAACGCATCATCGGCACACCTGTTGCTGCGGTCAACGTACATGTACAGGACCTGCGCGTCAGCGACACGGATTGAGCGCGGAGAGAAATAAGGTATGCGCCCTCCATCTATGAAGGTCGATCCAACCCTGCGTGAACGCTTGGCCTCACGGTATAAAAGCGTGGATGGCCGCAAGCTGTGCGAATTGATGAAACCCGCTTTGCAGTGGTTGCGGACCAACCAGCAGTTGGTCAATTCGTTGAACGTCTTCCCTGTGCCGGATGGCGACACGGGCACCAACATGGTGCTCACCATGCAGTCCGCATGCGATGAAATCGCCAATTCCGACGACAGCTCCATCGACAAGGTCACCCATGCCATCGCCCAGGGTGCGCTCATGGGCGCGCGCGGCAATTCCGGTGTGATCCTCTCCCAGATATTACGCGGCATGGCCCGCGCGCTGACTGGGAAATCCGTGATGGACACCGAATGCTTCGTAGAAGCATTGAAAGAAGCTCGTGACACGGCCTACAAAGGCGTCGTACGACCGGTGGAAGGCACCATTCTCACTGTCTCCAAAGACATCGCCACTGCTGCGGAAACCGCCCTGCAGAACGGAGCCACATCACCCCTGCACATCCTTGAAGCCGTTGTGGAGGAAGGCGAGGCTTCCCTGGAACGAACCCCTGATCTGCTGCCGGTTCTCAAGGAAGCAGGTGTAGTCGATGCCGGCGGCAAGGGCCTCATCATTCTCTTCGAAGGAATACTCATGTCGATCTACAGACAGCCCTTGGACCAACCCCAGGCGATTGTCAAACCGCTCAATGCATTGGCCATCGAACACGTCACCGAAGTCATTGAACCGGGCCAGGATTGGGAAGTGGTGGTCGATTTCAAACCCAATGAAGACCTCGAGTTGAAATCATTCTACGGGCAGCTTGAAGAGATGGGAACCTCCATACAGCTTGGTGAGGGTGATGGGATGTACCGCATGCACATCCACGTCCCCGATGATACGCAATACAAACCCATCGAGTACATCCGTTCGTTGGGAACCGTGACCAAGGTCGCCATCGAGAACCTGATGGCACAGATGGAAGAGGACAGCGCGGGTTTCGAAACCTTGGAATTGGAATCCGTACAGCCAGGACAGATCGCCACCGTTGTCGTAGCCCCCGGGAAGGGGATCGCCAAGGTTTTTGCCAGCTTGGGCGCTGCAGCCATCATCGAGGGCGGACAGACCATGAATCCCAGCACCAAGGAGATCTTGGCGGCCTTCGAGAATCTTCCCTGCGATAAGGTCGTCATTCTTCCGAACAACAAGAACGTTGTGCTGGCGGCCAAACAAGCCGTCGAGCTTTCGGTTAAGAAGGTGGCGGTCGTCGAATCCATATCCGTTCCCCAAGGCATCGCAGCCATGCTGGCGATCAATCCTACGGGGGAGCTTGAAGAAACGGTCAAGTCCATGACAGGCGCCATGAAGGACATCCACACCGGTGAGATCACGAAAGCCACTCGATCGGTCGAAATTGACGGGGTCAAAGTGAAGGAAGGCCAGATCATTGGTTTGCTCAACGGCCACTTGGCGATCGCCGGCGATGACCTGAAATCAACGCTGCTGGGGGTTCTCAGCAAGGCCGAACCCGACAAATCGGAGTTGATCACGCTCTACCATGGTGAAGACCTATCCAGCGACGCTGCAGAGAAATTGGCTAAGCAGGTTCGGAAGAAATATCCCGACCAAGAAGTGGAGGTTGTCGAAGGAGGACAGCCCCATTACCATATCATCCTCTCTGTCGAATGAACATGAACAAGATCTGTATCGTCACCGACAGCAGTGCGCAATTCCTCCATCCAGAGATTGCTGAGCGAAAGAACATTCACATCGTCCCCCTCAAGCTCAACAGCCTTGCGGGCCCTCTGGATGCGAATGCATTTAACGATCTTGATCCCATTCGCCATCACTACAGTGTTCCATCAACCGCGCCCAAGGCGGAAGCGCCCGGCACTGATCTGTTCAGTGAGACCTATCAGAAACTGCAATCCACGTCTGGCACTATTCTATCCATCCATGCCTCCGGTAACGCGTGCAGCGTCGTGGCGAATGCCTTGGAAGCCAGCGAACAATTTCTGGGGCGTATGAACATACAGGTCATCGATTCCCAGATGATCTCCATTGGTTTGGGACTGATCGTCGAAGCGGCTGCCACGCGGGCTACCAGGGGTGAGAACATCGATTCGCTGGTGCGGCTTGTGCGCGGCATGATCCCACGCATGTACATGGTCATCTTCCTGGAAGACCTGATGTACCTTGAACGCCATGCGTTGATCAATCGCTCCCAAGCCATCCTTGGCAACATGCTCGGCATCATTCCCTTTCTCACAGTCGAAGACGGACGCATCATCCCCATGGAAAAGGTACGTTCCCGCTCCCGTGCCCTGGAGAAGATCATTGAGTTCGTTACGGAATTTTCTGAGGTGGAACAACTGGTATTGTTGTACGAGGGAGAGGAAGCCTTCGCACAAGCCAACATCTTATCGGATCGTCTGAAGGCTCTCTACCCAACCGCTCCCATCACAATCCTGGGCTATAATCCCTACCTTGCGACTTTTGTCGGTCTCGGTGGCTTAGGAGTGGTCGTGTTGGAGCCCGAACAGGAGGCACTATGAGCAGCTCAAAACCTACAACGGCTATCGTAACGGACAGCACATCCGATTTGCCGAAAGCCGAGGCGCTAGAGCTCGGCGTGGCTGTTGTGCCTGCTCTGCTCACAGTGGGGGAAGAAACCCTCGTGGATGGAGTGGGGATTTCTCGGCCGGAGCTCTACGCACGCATGCCGGACATCTCCAAACCCGTAACTACCGCCGCGCCTTCGGCGTCGGCGTTCGAAGAAGTCTACGAAAAGGCGCTGACAGCCGGCGCCACAAAGGTCATTTCGATCCACCTATCATCCAAATTGAGTGGTATGCTCAATGTCGCTCATCAGGCTGCGCTGGAGTTCGGCAAACGCATTCACCTGATCGATAGCGAACAGGTCTCATTGGGCTTGGGCTTCCAGGTCATAGAAGCAGCCAAACACGCTCTGGAGGGATTGCCTTTCGAGGCAGTGATCGAAACCGCAAGGCGTGCGCGAGAAAAGACGAAACTCATCGCCTTCATGAACACGCTGGAATACCTTCGTCGAGGGGGTCGGGTCAGTTGGCTCAGCGCAGGGCTGGGCAACATCTTACAGGTCAAATTACTGCTCGAGATCGTCAATGGTGTAGTTGAACAATTCGCCCGTGTACGTACGCGCACCAAAGCTCTGGATCACATGCTTGAATATGCACGGTCCTGGGGGCCTCTGAAACGCCTCGGAATTCCCCACGCTGCTGCTCCCGAAGCGGCTTCTGCGCTGGCGGAGGAATTAAGCTCTGTTTCCCAACTTTCCCCTATGATCGTCGATGTGACGACGGTCATCGGTGCTCACGTTGGTCCAGGTGCTGTGGGCATCATCGGCATGCGAGCTTAAAGACTGGCACATTCCTGCGCTCTGGCGTATATTCTTCTTGGACATTGCAGATGAATCCTGCTATCGATAAGCTCGTCAAGTACATGCGACTGGAAGCCAAGCGCGGCCATGACAATCGAGCCGTGCTAGGTGGCTTGCAGCGCATGCTCGAACCCTGGGAAGCTGAAGCGAGACAAACTGGGTTATCCCAGCCACTGATCGAAACGGTGGTATCACGGCTTCGAGACTATCCCAATCTCTCTCCCACCTCCCGCAAGGAGGTATTGCAGGGAATCTGGAATCGCCTCCAAACCGAGCATCCCGAAATGAACATGACGGGGGGCGATTTGGAATCCCCCCCCGCGGCACCTGTGAAAGACGAGCGACAATCGATACAAGCGACGGAAGAAAGGGAAGAAACTCCCAGCGAGGTTCCCCATCCCACTCCCGAACCCGGGAAGGCCAAAATCGAGCGGAAACCCAACAAATCCCGAGCTGCACCGCCCTTATCCGACCATCCAGCCCTTGAGGCTCCCCTGACTCGCATACAGGGCATCGGCCCCAAGTCTGCCAATACATTGAAGAAACTCGATCTGGAGACCCTGGGGGATCTGCTCTGGCATTTGCCCCGCCGCTACGACGACTACTCGAAGCTCAAGACCATCAATCGCCTGTGGTATGGAGAAGAGATCACCATCATCGGCACCGTCGACAAGATCCAAGTTCGTACCGCACGCGGTGGGAAGATGAAGATCGTCGAAGCTGCGATCAGTGACGGAACCGGTTCGTTGCGCTTGACCTGGTTCAACCAACCCTGGATCGCCGACCGCCTCAAACCAGGAAGGGCCGTGGTGGTTTCAGGCAAGGTCGATCAATACCTGGGCCGCTTGACGATGAACAACCCGGAGTGGGAACCTCTGGAACGCAAACAACTGCACACCAACCGCATCGTTCCCGTGTACCCACTCACAGCCGGTATCACCGCAAAGTGGATCCGCCGACTGATGAACAACGTCGTTCCGCGTCTGGCGCCGCGCGTGCAGGATTCGCTTCCCGACTCCGTGCTCGAAAGAGCGGATTTGATTCCCCTAGGCGAGGCGCTGCAGCAGATTCATTTCCCGGATAGCTGGGAGCAATTAGAGAAGGCGCAGCATCGCCTGGCCTTCGATGAGATGTTCCTGCTCCAACTGGGTGTGCTGCGCCAGAAACAGGAATGGGAGCAGCAAGCCGCCGATCCCATCCCCATCGAACCCAAACGCCTGGATGAGATCCTCGCCGCCCTGCCCTACGAACTCACGAAGGCTCAGCGTTCCGCCGTGGATTCAGTCCGCAAGGACCTGGCCGCTCCGCATCCGATGAACCGCCTGCTGCAAGGCGATGTCGGCTCGGGCAAGACCGTCGTGGCAGCCGTGGCCATGGCTATCGTCGCCTCCAACGGCAAGCAATCTGCGCTCATGGCCCCCACGAGCATCCTCGCCGAGCAGCATCTCCTCACCCTGCGAGACCTGCTGCCCATGATTGCGGGCATTCCTGCTGATTCCATCCGTCTGCTGATCGGCGCCACTCCCGAAGCCGAGAAGGCCGAGATACGAACGGGTTTGGTCGAGGGTTCGATCCCCATCATCATTGGCACACACGCCCTGCTCGAGGATCCGGTCGAGTTTGCTGATTTCAGCCTGGCGGTGATCGACGAACAGCACCGCTTTGGTGTGGAACAGAGAGCCAAATTGCGGGCGAAGGGAGACAATCCAAGCCTGATGGTGATGACGGCCACACCGATCCCACGATCCTTGGCCCTGACGGTATACGGCGATCTCGAGGTGAGCGTGATCGACGAGATCCCACCGGGTCGCCAGAAGATCGAGACGCGCGTGCTGCAACCGATCGAACGAACGCGAGCCTACAGTTTCACACGCTCCCAAATCGATGCCGGGCATCAAGCCTTCATCATCTTCCCCTTGGTGGAAGAATCCGAGAAAATCGACGCCAAGGCTGCGGTCGAAGAGCACGAACGGTTGCAGGCCGAGGAGTTTAACGGCTATAAACTCGGTCTGCTGCACGGACGCATGTCGGCAGATGAGAAGGAAACCGCGATGGCGCAGTTCCGCGCCGGGGAGATCGATGCGATGGTCTCCACCTCCGTCGTGGAAGTCGGTGTGGACATCCCCAACGCGACCGTGATGCTCGTGGAAGGCGCCAATCGCTTTGGCTTGGCGCAGCTGCATCAATTCCGCGGCCGGGTAGGTCGTGGAGCCTATAAATCCTACTGCCTGCTGATTGCAGACCAGGAAGACGAGACCGCCAACAAGCGGTTGTCTGCCATGGAATCCACCGACGACGGCTTCAAACTTGCAGCCCTGGATCTCGAACAGCGCGGACCGGGCGACTTCCTCGGCACGCGCCAATCGGGATTCGCCGAGCTTCGCATGGCCAGCCTGACCGACGTGCGCTTGATCGAGAAAGCCCGTCGCGAGGCCTTACGCTTGTTCGCCGTCGATCCTATGCTATCCCAACCCGAACACGCCGCCCTGAACAAGGCCATGGCGCGCTTCTGGATAGGGATGACGAGAGAGGTCAGCTAATGGTGCGCGCCATCTTCCCAGGAACCTTCGATCCCATTCACTATGGACACATAGACATCGCCGAACGCGCCGCTAAGATCTTCGATGAATTGATCATTGCTGTCTATGACCGCCCGCTGAAGAACCTGCTCTTCTCCCCAGAGGAGCGGCTCGAGATGGTCTCCCATGTGTTCAAAAACCACAGGAAAATCCGCGTGGCCGGGTATCAGGGATTGACCGTGGACTACTGCCGCAGCATGGATGCGCAGGTGATCGTGCGTGGTCTGCGCGTGTTTTCAGATTTCGAACAGGAGTTCCGCATGGCTCTGGCCAACCACCGTCTGGCGCCGGAGATCGACGTGGTGGCTCTGATTACCAGCGAAGAACACAGCTTTCTCACCGGTTCAACCGTACGTGAGATCGCATCCTTGGATGGTGATGTCTCCAGCTTGGTTCCGACGCTGGTGAATAAAGCCTTGAAGAGGCGTTTCAAGGAATTGGGGGAAGATGGCCCCAAGGCCTTTCCATTGACTTCACTGCGTGACTGATGTATGTTGACCCAGTGATAGACTTCGGTGTACGCTTCGAGATGGACCTCGTTCTCCGGAGGCGGGACTGCAAGCACTCATGAGACGGACCGGAGGTGCCCATGGACATTCTGCATTTGGTTGACCGGCTCGAGGAGCTGATCAGCGATTGCCGGGCCGTACCACTCACGCGAAACATCATCGTGGACGAGGATCGCATCCTCGAACTCATCGATCAGATGCGCATCTCCATCCCTGAAGAGGTCAAGAAGGCCATGCAGATCACCGCGCAGCGCGATCGCATGATCGCCCAAGCGCAGGAGGAATCCAGCCGCACGATCACTCTCGCCAAACAAAAGGCCGAGGAAATGATCACCCACGATGCCATCGTGGAGGCAGCGCAGGCACGCGCTGAGAAAATCATCCAGCAGGCACGCGAAGATACCGAATCCATTCGGCATGAATCCGATGATTACGTCATCGAATCGCTCGAGGCTTTGGAAAGCGAACTCGCCCGTCTGCTGACGCAGACCCGCAACGGCATCGCCAAACTGGCGGCGGAACGTCAGAAGGTGATCCGAGAGACGCAACCCCCCGAACCGCTTGAAAGTGAGTCCTGACAAGGCCCCACTCCGAGTGAACACGCGTTGACTGTTACCAGCCCATCCGACGGATGGGCTGGTTGTTTATCGCAGCACACTGGAAGTAGTCAGATTCCATTCGGAATGGGCCAAGGGCTTCCAGGTCGGGATCGGAATCAATCCACTACGGAACCCGGGGCATCGAGGGGCTTCCCCGCAATTGCATCGGAACCCCGGGACGGCGGTCCTTCCATAGCAAGACGGGTTCCAAGAGATTAACCAGAGGTACTTTTTAATCCATGCTCATTTCGGGAAGGAATAAACCCCATGGGACTCTATGAAGTGGAAGCGCTCGATGCTGCAGCATTGTTTCCGGGCGTTTTCGCACGCCGGATCACAGCCTTGATGAAGGCCACGAACAGCGGATGGGGACGATTAGGACGAGAGAGAAATTCGGGATGGAATTGGGATCCGAGCATGAAATCATGATCCGTCAACTCGGCAATCTCCACAAGTTTGCCATCGGGGGATTGTCCGGAGAAGCACATGCCGTGTTCCTCAAAGGCCTGCCGATAGGCGTTGTTGAACTCATAGCGATGTCGATGGCGCTCATCCACACTCTCGCGCTTGTAGGCGCGGGCAGCAAGCGTGCCAGAACCAATTTTGCAGGGATAGAGCCCCAGGCGCATGGTGCCCCCCAGTTCCCCAATTTGGCGTTGCTCGGGCAGCAGATCGATCACCGGATGGGCAGTATCGGGATCGAACTCGGTTGAGTTAGCGGCATCCAGATCGAGCACGTGGCGAGCGAATTCGATCACCAACACCTGCATCCCAAGGCAAAGCCCCAGGTAGGGAATCTTCTTTCGTCGAGCAAAACCCGCCGCCTCGATCATGCCTTCGATGCCTCGATCGCCGAAGCCGCCTGGCACGATCATGCCATGCGTGCGTTGCAGATCGCTCCATGCACTGCCCTTTTCGAGATCCCCCGACTGCACCCACAGGATCTCGGCCTTCACCCCCTCCACTAAAGCTGCATGTCGAACAGCCTCGCGCACGCTCATGTAGGCATCCTGCAGCTCGACGTACTTCCCCACCAAGGAAATGCACACCTTGGGTCGATCCGCTCGCTCGGCATGCACCATGGCCTGCCATGGCTTCCAATTCGGTTTGCGCCGCAGTTTCAAATGGAGTTTCTCTGCCAGATAGCTTCCCAACTCCTGGCGTTCGAGAAGCAGCGGAACTTCATACAGGTTTGGTGTGGTCACGACAGGAAAGACGCCCTTGGGCTCCACGTCGCAGAAGAGGGCGATCTTGGCGATCAAATCCTCGGCCACCGGGTGATCCGAACGGGCGATGATCACGTCTGGATTGAGCCCGATCGAGCGCAGCTCGCGCACGGAATGCTGCGTGGGCTTGGTTTTCAATTCGCCCGTGGCGCTGATGTGGGGCAGCCAGGTGACGTGGACATACAGGGTATTCTCCCTTCCCCGTTCGTATCGCATCTGGCGCAGGGCTTCCAGGAACGGCAGCGATTCGATATCACCCACCGTTCCTCCGACTTCCACAATCACAACCTCGGCGCCGGTCTTTTCGGGCACCAAGTTGATGCGACGCTTGATCTCAGAAGTAATGTGGGGAACGACCTGGATGGTGCCTCCCAGAAAGGAACCCTTCCGTTCTTCCGCGATGACCGCGGAGTAGATCTGCCCGGTGGTGACGTTGCAATCCGCGCTCAGGCTGTCATCGATGAAACGCTCGTAATGACCCAAATCAAGATCGGTCTCCGATCCATCATCGAGCACGAAGACCTCGCCATGCTGATAAGGATTCATCGTGCCCGGATCGACATTGATGTAGGGATCCAGCTTCTGGATCGCGACTTTGATGCCGCGCTCCTTGAGCAACTTGCCGATGGCTGCGGCAGTCACTCCCTTGCCTACGGAACTCACAACACCACCCGTCAGGAAGACGAATTTACTCATACGGAGCTCCATGGTAGCCGGGGGCCGCACCAAGAGCAGTGGGGAGGGTTCGTTTCAGGCACCCTCCCCACCAAGATGGTTGATTTCGCTGCTTTCGTTGAACGCATCCGCATCAGGCCACCAGCATGCGTAAATCCTCAATCGCTCGATTCATCTCCAGAAGCAATAAACCCAATTTCGCCTGCTTCCTTGCCATCACAGTCAGCAAGGCATCCTTGCCCACCGCCATCAGCAGCACGTAACCTTCCTTGCCGCGAATGGAGACTTGGTTCAACTCACCTCGTCCGAGTTCCCCAGCAATTCGCTCACCCAGGCTGTTGAGTGCCGCTGACATGGCGGAGAGCAGCCTTTCCTCGATGCCCGAAGGGAGGACAGAGGCGATGATCAACCCATCGATACTCACCAGCGCTGAAGCCTCTACGTCCGCTGTACGCGACAGTAATTCCCTCAGCCGGGCTTCCAGTAAATCCACACGCAATTGCGTCATGACATCTTCGCAGAGAAAACTTGACGACTGAAGCTAGTCTACCATGGTCAAACACCACGGGCAACAAATCCTGCCCCCGAACCAGCACCAGCAGCTGCGTTCACCCCCGGAGGCTTTGATCCCTCCTACGGATCGGCTACAATGCAAGTCCTACGATCAGGAGAGGGGTGTACTACCCATGGACTACCATCGATATCCTCGCAATGTGGTGGAAGATATCGCCCGCCTACGGCGGCGCATCGAATCTTCGATGATCCCTGCGAAAGTGACCGAACGCAATCTGATCATCGCCAGTTGGAACATTCGCAGCCTCGGACGGATCTACGATTCCTACGATGAGAACACCGGCTCTCCAAAGCGCAATCTGCGAGGACTGGCCTACATCGCCGAGATCATCCAACACTTCGACATCGTGGCCATCCAGGAAGTCAAGGGGGATATGACGGGCGTTCGAAAACTCCAGGAGTGGCTGGGACCGGACTGGGGCGTGATCTTCACCGACGTTACCCTGGGGGCTTTGGGGAACAACGAGCGCCTGACCTTCCTCTTCGATTCACGAAGAGTGACCCCCTCCGGCCTGGCTGGAGAGATCGTGCTTCCGCCGACGGAGCGTGGGGATCCGGTCAAGCAATTCGCTCGCAGCCCCTATGCGGTCGGCTTTCAAGCCTACGGGGAGAGCCTGGTTCTCGTCACGGCGCACATCTACTACGGCAGGAGCAGAGATGACCGCGTTGGCGAGATCAGTGCGTTGGCGGAGCACGTGGCCGAGGAAATGCATGCGCGTGCGCTGAAGGGGAAATTCGAGGAAGGAAGCATCATCGTGCTGGGGGATTTCAACACCGATAAACGGGGAGATGATCCCCTGTTCCGCGCCTTCACGGCCACGGGATTGACCGTCCCCCCACCCCTGAGAAAACTGCGCACCGCATTGGGGAAGGAACCCAAGTATTACGATCAGATTGCGTGGTTCATGGACGATTTCGATCTGATCCCAACCGGCCGTTGCGGCGTGATCGATTTTTCCGGAGCGGTCTACCCCGAACTCACGCTGCACCAGATGTCCTTCCGGGTTTCCGATCACTTTCCCCTTTGGGTTGAATTCAATCTCGACCACAGCGAAGAGATCATGGCCGAGACCCTGGGATTGGATCCAGGCATGCCGCATCCCCTGGATTCGGTGCCCGATCTCTCCGAATGATCTTGATCGCATTTCGAATGCAAACCAGGGCATTTATCAAGCATGCCCTGGTTGCTGTGTTTGAGATTGGTGATCAGAGAAAGTAAGGGGCAAACCGCCTACGGTCATCCCGCATCGGAATCTCGCATCCCGGGGATCAAGCGCACGATCAATTGCCGGTTCTCCAAATCCGTACGCAGGATTACGGATTCGATGGCCGGAAGCAGGAGTTCTTCGCCGGTTTCCGCGCGGACGACGTAGACATCATTGGCGCCGGTCTCCAGAATTTGATCCACCGTCCCCAGCAACTCCCCTTCCTGCGTGACGACCATGAGTCCCAGGATCTGCCAATGATAGTAGACGCCTTCAGGGAGGGGTTCCGCATCATCCAGAGGCAGGAAGATCTCATAGCCGCGCCAGGTTTCCGCCGTGTCCCTGTCATCGCAGCCTTCGATGCTGAGAAGAAATCGTGCCCGATGGGCACGAAAGGATCGCACCACAGCGGGCACTCTGCTCGGCCCCATAAGAATCTCGCTTGCAGGCTTCAGGGCGTGGATGATATCCGTAAAGCCATCCACGAGGAGCATGCCTCGGACTCCGTGGGGTCGTACGATGCGCCCCAAAACCAGATCTTCACCAGCCTCTTCGGGGGCGTTCGATGGTTTACCTGAAGCCTCCGCAGTCATCCCAATCAGATGATGTCGAGCGTTGCGCGTGTACCTTGTCGGGCTGCGGCCACGCGCAACAAAGCACGCATAGCGTTTGCCACCCTTCCCCCGCGCCCGATCACTCGACCCATGTCATCCTCACCCACGGTCAGTTCGAATCGGACCGTTCCGTTGATCACGCGCTCTCGCACCACCACTTCAGTCGGATCATCCACCAGAGATTTTGCTATGAACGCGATCAGGTTCTTCATTCCAACGCGATCCTTCCGTGTAATAAAAAGGTTAGCCTAAAGTTGCCCGGATAATCGCCCTATTTCTTTTCCTTGGCCTTGGACTTAGCCTTCTTGCCATCGTCCTTTTTCGCAGACGTGCCCTTCTTAGCCTTGGGCTCTTCCTTCTTGGCTTTCTTGGTCTTCTTCTCGGCCTTGGGCTCTTCCTTCTTTGTCTTCTTGGCCTTCTTGGCCTTCGTTTCGACCTTGGGTTCTTCCTTCTTGGCCTTCGTCTCGGCCTTGGGCTCTTCCTTCTTGCCTTTCTTGGCCTTGGGCTCTTCCTTCTTGGTCTTCTTGGCTTTGGGAGCAGGTTTGGCTTCAGCTTCTGCCGCAGCTTTGGCTTCGGCTTCTGCAGCGGCTTTGGCTTCGGCTTCTGCAGCGGCTTTGGCTTCGGCTTCCTCAGCAGCTTTGGCCTCCGCCTCTGCAGCGGCCTTGGCTTCGGCTTCTTCCTTGGCCTTGGCTTCGGCTTCTTCCTTGGCTATTGCCTCGGCTTCTGCAGCAGCTTTGGCTTCAGCTTCAGCGGCGGCTTTGGCTTCGGCTTCTGCAGCAGCTTTGGCATCGGCTTCTGCAGCAACTTTGGCTTCGGCTTCTTCCTTGGTTTTGGCCTCGGTTTCAGCAACCTTGGCTTCGGCTTCCGCATCAGCCTTATCGGCTGCTTCCTTGACAGCCGCGGCAGTTGCTACCGCTGCTGCGGCTTCAACAGCACCTTCAGGCTCGACAGCCTCAACGGCAGCTTCGGTCTCTTCTGCTGCCGGAGATGGTTCTTTCTTAACCTCCGGAGCAGGTTTGGGTTCCTTGGCCGCAGCCTTGGGAGCCGCCTTCTTGGCTTTTTCGTATCTCTCGGCAACCAAATCATCCCGGCGCGTGCGTGGATCCACGTCCTTGTATGCGGCTGCGGATTCCTCAAGCAGCTTCTCGATCGCTTCACCTTTCTTGAAGCGTTCCCAACGTTCCCAGGTGCCCAGTGGCTTGAGTACTTTAACCACCGATTCCGATGGCTGTGCTCCACGCTGGAGCCAGTAGAAAAGCCGCTCATCGTTGACCTTCACAGTCGAGGGTTCCGTGCGTGGATTGTAATGCCCCAGAATCTCAAGATAGCGCCCATCACGCGGGCTTCTTTGATCCGCAGCAACGATGCGGAAACTTGGTTGATTCCTTCCCCCTACTCGACGAAGTCGTATCCGAACCATGTTTTTCCTCTCTCCATAGGTATGGCGCGCATGAATTCTCTGCAGCAGTTAGAGAGGGTTGTGCCGGAAGGACGGCACGGTGAAAAAGGGAAATACTCTGCTACAGCGTGTTCGTTCTCGCTTGGATGCGGGCTCGATGCGGCTCTGACCGGATTCTCCATCAGGTGGTCCGTACTTCACCCACATCTTCGACATCGCGGATAGGCTCTGCGCCGCGCATATGCAGACCTATCGTCACCCCATTCCTCGCTTTCGATCCAACATCCTCGGGAAAACAAGCCACCGACCGGGCTGCCCAAACGGCTCCACCGGTCGGCGTGAAAAGATGCCGAGCGGGTCCCAATAGGTCTGATGAATTCTAGCCTCGTTCGGGATGATGGTCAAGGGGAACGCATGCCGATCCCATCCAGCCTTTTATTCGCCGGAGTCGGCTGGTTCGGGCGTGAGCATCTCTACCATCCGCGAAGCAATCGCCACCGCTTCCTGAGGATCGGAGTTTTCCAGCACCACAACGATCACGAACGTCGCTTCGGGGATTTCGATGGATCCAAGAAACCAGGCCAAATTTTCCCCTTCTGGACCCGCTATGGCCGTTGCCAGGACACCCCCAAGATTCCCATCACCGCTCAAGATCGCACGCATGGATTGCGCTGTTTCGGTGGAAATGGATGCCGCCGATTCTCCCAGCGGAGCTAGCTGCTCCCAGGTTCCATCGGGAAGTTGCACAGCATCCACCAGTTTCAGCGCGGGCGTGGCTCCATCATTCCAGAAGGCTGCAAAAGCCTGGGCGATCTGGAGCGGCGATATTGCCAGATCTCCCTGCCCTACGGCTGCAAACCGTGTGGCCTCTCCCGATTCTGGGATCGGTATAACCTCAGTCGGCGCGGATGCAAGACGAATGGCCGTGGAACGTTGAAGACCAAAGGCTTCCACCATGGCTATCAAACCATCCCCACCGATTTGGTCTCCGAGTGCAGCGAAGGGTGAAGGACAACCATGCAGCATGGCTTGCCCCAGGCTTGGATCCCCCGGATCAGGATCCCCGGCGCAGACCAACTCCCCCCCATCGATAGTCACCGCATTCGCCATCCCATCGACAGGAGCCTCAACACTCGTAAGGCCTTGCGATTGAGCCCACGCAAGCAGGAAGGGTCCCAGCGCCATACCGGGCTGGTACCGAGCCTGCGTCGTTCGATTGAGCAGGGGAGCATCGGGATTCTCGATGAGCGCCTGCCAATCGCTTTCCAACAGATTGGCATCATATCCTGGAGCGGAAGCCAGCGCGAGCACCTCCCCGCTCCTGGGTTCGATCACGACAACAGCTCCCGGCCCTGCCCCTAACGCCTCCGAGGCGGCATCCTGAAACTCGCTGTCCAGTGTCAGGCGAACATCCAGCCCAGGTGGGGGATTGGCCGTCAGCAGAACCTGCCACCCAACGATCTCCGGAGGATACCCCTGTTCTCCTCGCAGCCAGGCATCCATGGAGCTTTCGACACCCGCCAACCCGTAGGTCAGCGAATCGTAGCCCACCACATGCGCTGCGGAGGGCATGGAGTAGATGCGCTCGAAATCGCCTCGTTCCCCGATCGAAACGGCGAGCACGTTGTCCTCCCGATCCAAAATCTGCCCCCGTTGGACATAGCGGCTGGCGAGACCGCGCCGGGCGTTGTCCGTGCGCGCCGTCAACACGGGGGCGCGATAGAGGGTCCACCATCCCAGCGCCAGCGCAATCGCGCTCCAAGCCAGGCTGAAACCGATTTGCAGATGTCGCAATGGGCGTTGCAGCAGCTCTGCCCTCTGCTTCCGACCGGAGAGCGCCAGGAGGAATCCCAGGCCGATGAAACTCGTCGCCAGGGAAGAACCTCCATAGGAAACGAAGGGAAGTGTGATCCCCGTCAGAGGCAGGATGCGCACGACGCCCCCGATGATCAACACGGACTGCAGTCCGAGGGAAGCCGCCAGTCCAGCGGCCAGCAGGGCTGAGAAGACATCTCGATTCTGAAGGGCCACTCGCAGGCCGCGGGCTACAAGCACGGCGAAAAGCGCCAGCATCGCCAAAGCTCCGATCAATCCCCACTCCTCCGTGACCGCCGCGAAGATGAAATCGGTATGCACGGCGGGTACGAAACCCGGAGAACCAAGCCCCGGTCCGCGACCGAAAACACCGCCCGAGGCCAGGGAGATGAGCGACTGCACGATCTGGTAGGAACCTCCGATGGGATCTGCCCAGGGATTGATCAAGGCTTCCACACGAATGCGTACGACATCAAAGAGCAGATAGACCAGCACACCGCCGATGGTGGCAAGCGCACCTGTGGCGAGAAGAACCTGCCAACGGTCCGTAGCCAGATACAGCAGAACCGCCAAGAGGATGAGAAGCAGGGTTCCGGCCCCCAAATCCCGCTGCGTCAGGAGCAGCGCCATGGAAAGGCCCCAGATCACGAGCAGGGGAGCCATCGCCGGTAACAGACGGGGACGCCCCTTCGCCCAGTCGAGGTCCAGGCGATCGGCGAAGAATGAGGCCACAAAAGCAATCAACAACAATCTCAGCGGTTCCGACGGCTGCAGGTAGATGCCGCAGCAACCAAGCCACAACCGGGGTTGGCCGCCGGAGGGATTTGTACCGAAGATCAGGGTGGCCGCCGTAAGCAGCAAGCCTCCCGTGAGCCACACGTAGCGATAGCGCTTCAGCCACCGCAGATTACGAGGCGCTCGCAGCACGGTTCCGAGCATCAGTGAGGCAAAGACGAACCAGCCGGTCTGACGAATGCCAAAATCAGGTGAGAGGCGCCAGATGGTGAGGTTGCCCCAACCCGTAAGCAGCAGTGCGATTGGCAGCAGCAGAGGATCTCGCCTCGGTGCCCAACGGCGCAGCGCAGTGCGCAGTAGCCAGGCGCAGCCTGCCCATACGGGTAGGATAATCAGCCGGCCCCACCGACCCCCCAGCCCTTCCCAACTCTCCAGGCGTGCTGCAGGGGCGAGAATCATGGCCACCGCCGTCAGCGTGAGGATGGCAAATCCCACGATCAACAGCAGCGCTTCTCGACGATCCTGCTGCGCTCGTTCGTCAGGGAAGATAGCGTCCGACAAGCAGAGCCAACCTTTCGCGTGTCGCCTTGGAAACTCGATCTGGTTGGGTGATGATGGCGAACTCCAGCGCGGATCCACACTCACAAGCACGTTCTGCGGGCAGCGAACCGACCAGGTTCGCAATGGCCTGCTGCGCCAATTCCGTATTCGCCCGCAGCGTACGAATGACCATCTCCACACTCACCGGTTCCTCGGAGACATGCCACACATCATAGTCCGTGACATGCGCCATCACTCCGTAGCAGAGCTCCGCCTCTCTCGCCAGGAAGGCCTCCGGAGAGGTGGTCATGCCGATGATGGACATGTTCCAGGCGCGGTAGGTGTTGGATTCGGCACGCGTCGAGAAACGGGGGCCTTCGATGGTGATGAAAGTTCCGCCGCGATGAACCGTTCCATCCGCTTGCTCAACACTCTCTGCGATACGCTGGTTCAGATCGGAGCAGAACGGATCGGCGACACTGACATGCGCCACGAGACCATCTTCGAAGAAGGTTCGCTTGCGGTTCCTGGTGTGGTCAAAGAGTTGATCCGGAACAACGATCTCTCCGGGTACATAGTCCTCGCGCAGCGATCCGCAGGCGCTGACGGAAAGAATCCTCTCCACGCCGAGCATCTTGAGAGCATAGATGTTGGCCCGATAATTCACTTCCGAAGGAGAGAGCAGATGCCCCAGACCGTGACGGGCGATGAAGGCAATGCGCTTGCCGTTCAGATCACCCAGAATAACCGGGGAACTGGGAACCCCGAATGGCGTCTCGAGCTCCCGAGTTTCCACAGCTTCCAGCCCCTGCATAGCATACAGGCCGGAACCCCCGATGACGCCAAGCACTGGCTTCGCTTCCATGATGCCTCCCATTGCGGCGCTATCTTAGCATAGCTTCAGGGGGTTGTCACAATCCTCTGCGAAGGCGCAAGGAGCCGGGCTCTCATCCGTGAATCCAGACCGTGGCGATTAGGTGCGTGATCGGTGGTTGTGGGATTCAGGTCGCATTCGGAACGCCGATTTTGAACCTCAAGCGCACGCGGCCCATGCCGATTTCATCGCCGGATGCGAGCACCAGGGGCTGTTCCGCCGGGACATGGTTGACGGTGGAACCATTCTTCGATCCAAGATCCTCAAGCCACCATTTCTTCTTACGAAAGAGAATACGCGCGTGACGCGTAGAGACGGTATCGTCAACCATGCTGATGTCGTTCTCGATTCCACGCCCGATGGTGTTGACACTTTCCAGAAGAAAGGACCGGCCCAACTCGGGACCTTCCTCGACGAGAACATAGGCTTCAGGCGCTTCTTCCCCGGTTTGACTACGGGTTCGTAGATCATGCCATAGCAGGATCAGGATCGCCGCCAGAAAGCCGTAGAGCAGCACGGCCAAGAATATCCGCACGACAAGCATGAGGATGGCGGGATTCATGTCTCCGTTCCGTTGGGCTCGGTCTGTGATGGAGAGGTCTCCGATGGGGAGGTCTCTTGGATGCGGTATTCGAAATGCATGCCCGGCAGCGTGATCACGTCACCATGCTGAAGCAGGTGCTCCATGATGGGCTGCCCATTGACCTGGGTTCCTGCCAGTGAACTCATATCGAAGATCAGGTGGCAGCCCTCACGTAAGCGCACTTGGGCATGACGCCGGGATACGCGTGGATCACTGAGGATGATGTGATTATCCGGAAGACGTCCTATGTTGATGATCTCTCGATCGAGGGCGTACGCCCTGCCATCGGCTCTCACCAAGTATGCTCGCTCTGCATGCTTGGGGAGTTCCTTTCCCTGCAACGTTGGCATCTGCTGCGTATGGTCCAGGAGAGGGCGGCTGTGGTTTGGCTGCACATCGATTTTGTTATGCTTCAGTTCCTCATCCGTTTCGAAATCCACACAGGGCGCAGCCAAGAGCGAGTAGCCGCCGTCACGCGTAGCCTGTAATACAGCCTGTTCAAGCTTGGCTTCCAGATCGGGATCTTCCTGCTGCAGGGCTTGAAGATCCTCCGGATGCATGCGAATCTTATACACATCCGCCGCCCAGGGTCTATCGGCGCGATCCCGCTGTAAGGAGGTTTCCATGGCGCGCGTAATGGCTGCTGCCAAAGAAGCAGCCGACACACGGCCACCCGCCAGGCGTTCCAGGCCACCTTCCACCAGGGTCTGGAGCCTGTTCTCAATGCGTGAAAGAAAGTCCGGCATCATCAGGAATTATACGCGCGTGTGGTAAATGATCAAATCCAATGCTGCTTCAATGTGTTCACCCGAGGCCATCATCCGCACCCATGTTTCAAACCGCCCGTTGCACGAATCAGATAGTTGGACCGCAATACGCTCCCGATATCGGCTATACTGCAAGTATGAGCATGCCTCCGTACGAGGAGATCGAGCACACTGCCGATCTAGCCCTACGCGTGCGCGGCAGGGATCTGGCCGAGCTGCTGCGCCATGCCGCCGAGGGCATGCTGGACCTTTCTGAAGCTCAACCCAAACCGGGCGAAACCCGCTCAGTTCATCTCGATCTGCATGCGCCGGATGACGAGCAACTGCTCGTGATGTGGCTGGAAGAATTGCTCTACGGCATGGAAATGCGTGAAGTGACCTATCGGGATTTCGAGATTCAGGTTCTCAACGGAAATCGGCTTGTCGCAAACATGCAGGAATTGCCTTTGGGCTCGTTGGCCATGCATATCAAGGCCGTGACTTTCCATGACCTGCGGATCATTCCCACGCAGGAAGGTCTCGAAGCCACCATTGTTTTCGATATCTAACCAGTTGGAGGTGGCCCATGACGAACAAACAGGATTTCAACCGCATCAGCCCCGTGCTGTGGGAGCTTCCTACCAGCTTCCGCCAGGATATGCGCGTTCCGGTGCGAATCTTCGCCTCCGAACGACTGCTGGAAGCTACGTTGGGGGATCGATCCGTGGTTCAAGCCGTCAACGCATCCACGCTGCCGGGAGTGGTTGGGCATGTCACCGTCATGCCCGACGTGCATCAGGGGTACGGGTTCCCCATCGGAGGTGTGGCCGCGACGAGGCTTTCCGACGGTGTCATCTCCCCCGGAGGCATTGGCTACGATATCAACTGCGGCGTGCGCATGCTGGCAACGAGCATTCGCCACGAGGAAATCAAACCGCACCTGGGTGATCTCGCCGCGGCGCTCAATGCCCACTGCCCCAGCGGCGTCGGTGTGAAGGGCAAGCTGCGGCTGAGCGGCAAGCAATTGGATGCTGTTCTACGAAAAGGATCCAAATGGACGCTCGAGCAGGGCTATGCCACCCCCGAGGACGTAGCCCGCACCGAAGAAAACGGCAGCATGCAGGGCGCCGATCCATCCTTTCTGAGCCCGCGCGCCAAGGAGCGCGGCCGTCCGCAGTTGGGCTCACTGGGCGCCGGCAACCATTTCATCGAGCTGGAAATAGTGGAGGAGATCTATCACGCCGAGGCTGCTGAAGCCATGGGATTGCAGGTGGGCAACGTCGTCTTACAGATCCACTGCGGCTCGCGAGGCTTGGGTCATCAGGTCTGTTCGGATTACGTGCGTGAATTGCAGGGCGCCGTGCAGCGCTACGGCATCCAGCTTCCCGATCGCGAGCTGGTCTGCGCGCCGCTGGATTCGCCGGAGGGCAAGCGCTACTTCGGGGCCATGGCCGCCGCCGCCAACTACGCTTTCGCCAACCGGCAGGTGCTCACGCATCACGCCCGCCAGGCGTTCGAGCAAGCCCTGGCGGGGAAGGTGCGCAACTGGGATCTGCACCTGGTCTACGATGTCGCCCACAACATCGGCAAATTCGAGGAGCACCAGATCGACGACAAACGCGTGAAGGTCTGCGTGCATCGTAAGGGCGCCACACGCGCCTTCGGGCCCGGCTTCGAAGGCCTGCCTCCGGAATACCGCAAGCTGGGACAGCCGGTGCTGGTTCCCGGCAGCATGGGCACCCATTCGTGGGTGCTGCTGGGGACCGAGCAGAGCATGCGGCAGTCGTTCGGCTCCTGCGCCCACGGCGCAGGCCGCGTGATGAGCCGCAGCAAGGCCAAGCGTTCGATCCGCGGCGACAAGCTCTTCCAAGAGATGCAGGCCGAAGGCATTAAGGTGCACGCCGGATCGATGCCCGGATTGGCGGAAGAGGCCCCGCAGGCGTACAAGGATGTCGACGCCGTTGTGCAGGTGGTTGCCGAGGCGGGGATCGCCCGGAAAGTGGCTCGTGTGCGGCCTATCGCCGTGATCAAGGGCTGAGTACATCCGATCCTGAGTTCACTGCAAAGCGTTGAAAAGCGCCTGGCTCGATGCCGAGCCAGGCGCTTCGTTCGAACGCCTGCGAAGTTCTCCGCGGTGTGAGTTATTTCTTCGGTGGCAGCAGCCGTACGAAGCGCCGCTTGCCAACGCGCAGCACCTGAGGTTGTCCGATCTCCATCTCAGCCTTGGGATCTTCCAGAATCTGATCTTCGAGACGCACACCCTGTTGCTCGATCAGGCGCCGACCCTCGCTCTTGCTCTTGACGAGTTTGGCGTTTACAAGCACCTCCAGCAGGGTGATCCCTGCTGTCAACCTGAACTCCGCCATGTCCTCAGGATCCTGCTGCTCCTGGAAGACACGCACGAAGTGGGCTTCGGCTTGCTCGGCCTGCTCGTCCCCCATGTAGATCGCCGTGATCTCCTTCGCCACATGCATCTTCACGTCGCGCGGATGCTGCTTGCCGGCCTTCAGATCGGCCTCGATCTGAGTGATCTCGGGTGGGGTCCAGCGCGTCATCAGGCGCATGAAAGCCCCCATGGCAACATCGGGCACGCTCATCACCTTGCCGTACATGTCTTCCGGCGTGGAGGTCAGCGGGATGTGGTTGCCCAGCGACTTGCTCATCTTCACCACGCCATCCGTGCCCGGCAGGATGCCCAGGATGATGCCGATGTTGGGCTTCATCCCGCGTGCTTCCATCAGCTTGCGAGCGGCGGTGATGATGTTGAAGAGCTGATCGCTGCCGCCGATCTGCACGTCAGCCTGGAGATGGAAGGCGTCGTAACCCTGCATGATGGCGTAGAAGAATTCGTGCATGAAGATCGCATCGGCCTCATCGAAGCGCTTGCGGAAGGCTTCCCGCGCCAGAAACTGCTGGATGGTGAAGAGTGATCCGAACTCGATCAGGTCCCGGAAGGTGAGCTTCGAGAGCCAGGTGTCGTTGTAGGCGAAGCGCGTCTTCTCCGGATCGAGGATGCGCACCGCCTGCTCGGCGTAGGTCTCGGCGTTCTTGCGAGCCTGGTCGAGCTCGATCTGCGCTCGCACCTTGTCCTTGTCGGAGGGATCGCCGATGAGGGAAGTGAAGCGCCCGATGACGAAGGTTACCTCGTGTCCCATCTCCTGGAACTGGCGCATCTTGCGGATGGGAACCATGTGCCCCAGATGTAGATCCGAGGTGCGCGGATCGAAGCCGCAGTAAACGCGTAACGGCCGGCCTTCTTTCCCCACAAGCTGCAGACGCTCCCGCAGCTCGTCGGTCATGGCCTGCTTGAGCCGTTCGTCTCCGTATTCGGTCCCCTGCATGAGCAGGTCGACCTGTTCATCGATATTCAGCTTGGACATGGTCTTTCCGCCTCCATGGAACTTCGTGCATTAAAGCACAGAGCGTGGCTGTTCGCGCCACGCTCCATGGGTCATTCGGAATCCAAGAATCACAATGCGCCTAGGGCGCGTGGCATCATCAGGGCGGGGGCTCGGTCGCCCCTGACGTAGATGTAGCGGCGCGCCTGTGGGAAGAACGTTCTGCTAGGCATGGGGCAATGATACCATACTCTTGACCCAGGGATGCGCCTCTGAAAATGGATGTGGAATTCCGTTCATCGAGACGGAATGGAACCACCGAGCGCTGCCAAACGAGGCAGCGCTCGCATGATCTGTATGTTCCGGGGATGGGATTCTAGAGAAAGAGGTCTTCTTCTTTCTCCAGACGGTACTTGAAGATGTTGTAGATCAGCAGGCAGATCGCACCCGTGATGCCGACGAGCACGAACAGGAAGCTGCCTGTTAAAAAGAATAGCATGCCGCTAGAAATCCCAGGCGGCGGCGCAATCTCCATCGCCTCCATATTACCCACAAGGAACATCAGTGGGACCGAAAGCAGGGCGAGCGGGATGGAGATGGCTCCGAAGACGATCCACAGGAGCCTTCGCAGCGTGGAAAGTTTCTTGGTCTTTTGTGTCAGTTCATTTGATGTCATTTGATGTCCTCACTTTACGCATCCACTTCATCAAATCGCTGGATTTGATTTGCGACTTCCGGATGCTGGAATACATGAATGTTTCGTCGAATGAATTTCGTCAGGAGCTCGAGCCCAATCTCGGTAATGAAAAAGTAACGCCTGCTGGGACCCGTCTTCGATGGCCGCATTTCGCTGTCCACGATCCCCGATTGGTTCATACGTCTCAGTGCACGATAGATGCTGTTGTCCTCGGCGGTGATCGTGCCCTGGCTCAGCTCAGTGATGGCAGACTTCATCTCGTAAGGATAGGCCTTTCGCTGCGACAGGAGCAGCAGGAGCCAGAAGGTCAGCAATCCCTTCTTGTATGTTTCCTCCCACTGCTGCAGCAGTCTTTCAACGTCGTTTTCCGTCATAGGCAACTCCCAGTTGTATTATACCATTAGTATAATACCAAAAGAAGTCCTTGTCAAGAGTCATATACATGGGCCGTTTAGGAGGCTTGCGCAATTATTCGGTTATTGGCACAATGGTGATCTGCTCCCGTTGGGGGGGAGCGGTACCCTTCGCAGGAAGAGAGGAGGCACGATGATGAAGAAAGCATGGGTATTGCTTGCTCTGCTTGCATTGTGTGCGATTGTCCTTCCGGGCTGTACTCCCTCCACACCGGATTGTGCGGTCGCAGACCTGGTGCAGCCGATCCCAAGTGGGCCGCTGGGCGGCATGATCGTCACCGATCTCTACACGGAGCTGCTGTGGAGTTATGGGGCGGGTCATGAATGCCAACCGGATGGCTTCAAGCTTGAACTGGCGACCGACAGCAGCTTCACCACCATATACTCCTACGGTGGAACAGATGCCTTCGATACCAGTTGGGGTCTGCCGACCCCGGTCCCTTCCGGATCCCCACCCCCACTGCCGCCGGCCACAGAGTTCTGGTGGCGTGTCGCCGGAGGCCTGGATGACGGCGCCGGCGGGCTGGATCTGGGCCCCTGGTCCGTTCCTTCGCACTTCTTCACCGGCCCCATCTGCACGGACGGCGTCGGCGTAGCGAACCTGATCTGGCCCACGGACGGCGAGACGGTCACCACACTCCTGCCGCTGCTGGATTGGGAGTGGCCGCGTACGGATTGTGTGCCTGAAGGCTATCGCATCGACCTCTACGAAGACATCGAGCCGGTGAGCGATATCCTCGCTGGCGGGACCGGCAATCCCAGCACGGCGTGGTTCCCCGGAGACGACTTGGTGGATTGCACAGCCTACCGCTGGTTCGTGACTCCGATCACGGATATCACACTGGGCACGGCTTCCGTGGAATGGGGATTCTTCATCGACGTCAGCGGGACATGTTCGACGGTTGGCGGCATGGTCTGGCATGATGAATGCGGGCTTCCCGAACACGGCCCCTTCCCCATCACACCTCCGCCGGGCTGCATTGACGATGGCGTCGGCGGCTACATCGGCAACGGCGTCATCGATCCGGGCGAAACCGGCATCGGCGGGGTGACGCTCAACCTGGGCGCTGGTTCTTGCCCCTCCACGGGGCTTGCCACCGCGGTGACCAACGGCTCCGGGCACTACAGCTTCGGCGCTCTGGCCGACGGGACCTACTGCATCTCGGTCGACTCCCTGGCCGATGGCAACGACGCCGTGATCATCCCCGGCGGCTGGTCGTACCCTGCTGCCAGCACCAGCCTGGTGAGTCAGGAGATCGTGGTCTCCGGGGGAACCGCGCCGGACACGAACTTCGGTTGGGACTGGCAGTTCCTCCCCGTGCCGAACACCTCGGGCATCGTGGGCACGGTCTGGCATGATGAATGCGCCGTGCCATACTCCTATACGCCGGGGGATCCCATACCTCCGGGATGCATCGACCTGGGCGGCGGCGTGCTGGCCGCGGACGGTATCTTCGAAGCCACAGAGGTCGGCATTCAGGGCGTGACTGTCGATCTGGGTTTCGGTCCCTGCCCATCCACAGGCGCCTACACCGCGCTGACCAATCTGGATGGAACATTCACCATCCCCGGGCTTTTCGACGGCACGTACTGCGTCACCGTCGACGCCCTGGCTCACGGTAACGACACCGTGCTGATTCCTGGAGACTGGACCTTCCCCGACCGCGGTGTCAACCCTCAGGAAGTGCAGTTCGATATCGTCGTTCCACCGGAAGGTTTGGGCGTCGGCCTGCCGATCCAGAACTTCGGTTGGGATTACCAGTTCCTGCCTGCCTATGGAGATGAAAAGACGGGCAACACCCGCGGTCCTGCCAACTGCTACCTCGGGCCATCGGAATTCTTTCCGGTGATGTGGTTGATACCCGAATACACACCCTTCTGGATCGAGGGCCGCGACTACGACGGCGAATGGCTCTGGACGATTCCTGAGGGCAAGAACAACGAATGCTGGCTGCTGCTGGAGGACGTGCATCTGCCGTTTCCGATCACCGAAGTGGAGGTCGTCTACGAGCCGCTGCTCGTGGATGGCTCGATCTCGGGCTGGGTGAAGTCTGGGGGGACGAAACCCGTCCCTGGAGCGAACGTAACGCTCAAGTCCGGGGTATGCCCGGGCACGGGTTCCGGCTTGGGGGCGTTGACGGACGGGAGGGGTTCCTACCTCTTCTCTCCCGTCACTCCGGGCGAGTACTGCGTGCTTGCACCCTCATCGGGGGGATATACTCCGCAGTACTACAACGTCACCGTACTCTCCAGCCAGAATGTAACCGGCATCGACTTTACGAAATAAGATTTGAAACCATGGCAGGGGCGCACGCACGTGCGCCCCTGTGTATCTATCATCTGGAGGATGTCCACAACCCGTAGAGACGTTGCGCGCAACGTCTCTACGCTATTTTGGGAAGATTCCTTCAATACTTAATTTCTATGCAAGCAATTGCAACTCATAACGACACCCCGTTGTGGCGTACCTGCACATGGAGGTAACTCTCTCTACAAGCGTAGGGGCGGTTCGCCCCGCTAAAGGCATGCGGGATGAACGACGAACCGCCCCTACAAAACACAGGAAGCGAATTCCCCATTGTGGATCGTCTGGGGGATTCCTCTCTCGGTCGTCGACCTCGCTTGGAATGATCCCGGAGATTCTCGCAGCGCGTCCATGTCGAGCAGCGAACCAGGCGGAACGGGACTGCGGCATGGAGGGACAGCGAAACGCCTGCAAACCCACCCCCGGGACGGCGGCCCCTCACCAGCCCATTTGGTACCAAGGGATTGACATCAGAATCAACCTCCGGGAAAAATCCTCCCCCCATTCGGCTTCCTGCGCTCCCTACGGTTGATGACCCCCTGCTCATGACGTATAATCCTCGGAGCACCGAGGGAGGCCCGATGTCATCTGCCAAACGCAGCCGCAAAGCCGCCAAGCCGACGAGCGACGAGATCCGCCAGGCGTACCTGGATTTCTTCGCTGCGCGGGGGCACACCATCGTGCACGCGGCTTCGCTCGTGCCGGGGGACGATCCCACGCTGCTCTTCACCAACGCCGGCATGGTGCAGTTCAAGGACGTCTTCCTGGGCACCGGAAGCCGTCCCTACACGCGCGTCGCCGACAGCCAGAAGTGCCTGCGCGTGGCCGGCAAGCACAACGACCTGGACGACGTCGGGCGCGACGACACGCATCATACGTTCTTCGAGATGCTCGGGAACTGGTCCTTCGGCGACTACTACAAAGCCGAGGCCATCGCCTGGGCCTGGGAACTGCTCACCGAAGTTTGGAAGCTGCCCAAGGAGCGCTTCTGGGCGACCTGCTTCGAGGACGAGAAGGGCGAGATCCCGCGCGACGACGAGGCCGCCGGCATCTGGGCTGAGCAGCCCGGCTTCGATCCCGAACACATCCTCTTCTTCGGTCGTGAGGAGAACTTCTGGGAGATGGCCGACACCGGCCCCTGCGGCCCGGACAGCGAGATCCACTTCGATCAGGGCCCGGATTTCTGCGACATGCAGGACGTGCCGGGGCATGTCTGCCGGGTGAACGGGGACTGCGCCCGCTATCTGGAACTCTGGAACCTGGTCTTCATCCAGTACAACCGTCTGGATGAAACGCATCTCGAACTGCTGCCTGCCAAACACGTCGACACGGGCATGGGTTTCGAGCGGCTGGTCTCTCTGCTGCAGGGCGTGCGTTCGAACTATGAGACCGATCTCTTCACCCCGCTCCTGGATCGGATCCAGGAACTGGGCGGCCACTCCAACGAGGAACGCCAGGCGCTGCTCACGCCCTACCGCGTGATCGCCGATCACGCCCGGGCGGCGGCGTTCTTGATCGCCGACGGCGTCGTGCCGGGCAACACCGGACGCAACTACGTCTGCCGCATGATCATTCGCCGAGCGAGCCGCTTCGGCAACCACGCTGGCTTCGAGGAATCTTTCCTGGCCAAGATCGCCGAGGTGGTCATCGGGCGCTACGGGGAGGCCTATCCCGAGCTGGCGCGCCACCGCACCGCCATCCTATCCACGATCACAGACGAGGAGCGGCGCTTCCACCGCACGCTGGAGGCGGGCATCGCTCATCTGGCGCACACCCTGGATCAAATACGTGCCGCAGGCGGCAAGACCGTGCCCGGTCCGCAGGCCTTCGATCTCTATGCCACCTACGGATTGCCGCTGGAGATCACGCGCGACATCGCCCGCGAGCAGGAGATGGACGTGGATGAGGAGGGCTTCCAGGATGCCATGGAGACGCATCGCCTCGTCTCGGGCGTGGGTCTCGAACAGGAGGAGGCGCTCGAAGGCGATGTGGAGACCTACCGGCAGCTGCTCCATGACCTGCGGCAAACCGATCGACTCGGAGACGAGGGTGTTGTCAACGATCCCTACGGATCATTTTCCTCCCGGGGCCCCGTGCTGGCGCTGCTCGTGGACGGAAAATCCGTCAAACAGGTCCAATCCGGGGATGGTGTCGCCGTGGTGCTTCCCGAGACGGGCTTCTACGTGGAGGCCGGCGGGCAGGTGGCAGATACGGGATCGATCATCTCGGAAGGAAAACCTGGCTGGGAGATCCGGGTGGAAGGCGTGCGCCAGCCGATCGGCAGGTTGATCCTGCACGTGGGCAAGGTGATCCAGGGAAAGCCGCGCGTGAGCGATGCGGCTGTGGCGCAGGTCGACGGCGAACGCCGCTGGGACATCATGCGCAACCACACCGCCACGCACCTGCTGCACGCCGGCCTGCGCAAGGTGCTCGGTGATCACGCCCGCCAGGCGGGCTCGCTGGTAGCGCCGGATCGATTGCGCTTCGATTTCACGCATCCCCAGGCGCTCAAACCCGAGGAGATCCGGCGCATCGAAGCTGAAGTCAACCAGGCCATCCTGGCCAACTACGATCTCGACATCCGCCTGCAACCGCACGAGGAGGCCGTGAACGACGGCGCCATCGCCCTTTTCGGTGAAACCTACGGCGATATGGTGCGCACGATCGCCATCGGCGACGAGGAGCGGCTCTCGTTCGAGCTCTGCGGAGGGACGCACGTCCCCTCGACCGGGGTGATCGGTCCGTTCATCATCGTGAGTGAAGGCAGCGTGGCGGCGGGCATTCGCCGCATCGAAGCCCTCACCGGGCGCGGCGCGCTGGAGCTGATCCAAAGACGCCTGCAGAGCCTGGATCGACTGGCAGGAATGTTGCAGACCAGTTCGGACCAGCTCGAAACCCGCATCGAAGCCCTGCTCGAGGACCGCACTCGGCTTGCGGCGGATGCCGCCGAGATGCACAAGCATCAGGCAGCATTGGATTTCAACAAGCTGGAACCAAAGGAAATCGATGGGGTGAAGATTCTCAAGGGACTGATCTCCGATGCCGACGCTGATACGCTGCGCAGTTTGATCGACCGCTTCCGGGTCGAGCATCCCTCGGGAGTCGTGGTCCTGGGTACGATTCAGGAGGATCGACCTCTGATCGTCGCCGGCGTGAGTTCGGATCTCGTGAAGCGCGGCCTGCATGCGGGAGCATTGGTGAAAGCCATCGCTGCGGAAGTAGGAGGGAGCGGCGGCGGGAAACCGACATTGGCACAGGCGGGGGGCAAGGACCCCAATCGTCTGGCGGAAGCCTTGGAGCAGGTCCATGCTTGGGTCCGCTCCCACCTGTCCTGAAGATCATCCAATCGACGCATCGTGAAGATACAGATCATCTACCTCGATCCACAGGACGACCACGCCTCGGCACGCGAGAAGTTGAACTGGTGCCAGGCGCCGCGCGCGGCGCTGGTGTGGCCCAATCGGGGGCGCATCCTCACCCGCCGCCTCGATCTCGTGCTGATCGATCGACACGCTCAGAAGCGCGGGTTGAAGATCGGTTTGGTGACCATCGATCCCACCATTCGCGAGCATGCTCTCTCTATCGGCATCCCCACATTCGACTCCGTTGACGACGTCTCGCAGGAATCCTGGTTCGCCAGGCGGCCACCCTCCCCCGTGGATCCCGATCCGGATCGGGATCGGGTTGGAATCCGCGAGCGGCTCTTTGGTGAGAGACGCCCATTCGAGGCCATGGCAAGGAGCAGGCGCATCCTGCAGTGGGTGATCGGAGTCATCGGGTTGGTCGCCCTGATCGTCCTGGTCGGAGCGCTGCTACCTTCGGCGCAGGTGGTGCTGACGCCCGAGACTCAGACGCAGACGCTCGCTTTCGAGATCACGCTCGATCCCGAGTTGACCGTCGCCTCGGCGGGCGGCAACCTTCCTGCGAGACTCAACTCGGTCGTCCTGCAGGGCAGCTCGAACCAACCTACCAGCGCCCGTGTGTCCGTACCCACTGGACACGCAAGCGGTACGGTGGTGTTCACCAACCTCACGCTCAATCCGATCATCGTACCTGCCGGGACCGGCGTGCGTACGATCTCCGATCCCGCCATCCGCTTCCAAACCATCACCACCGCAAACCTGCCTGGAGGTCCGGATACGACCACCAGCGCAAGGGTTCGCGCCCTCGAAGCAGGGGCTTCATCCAACGTACCCGCGGAAGCCATTCAAGCCATCGAAGGCCTGCTCGGGCTGGAAGTCACGGTGCGTAATCCGGATGCATTCGAGAACGGATCCGACATCACGCAATCCGCAGTTGCCGAAGGCGATTTGAACGCGCTGCAAGCGGATCTCACCCAGAGCCTGATCGATGAAGCCGAAGCGGCATGGATCGCGGCGCTGGACGAGGATCAGGTTCTGGTGGTTGAAAGCATCACCGTCTCACAGATCTTCGATCTGGACTTCAGCTGCGCGGCTGGAGAGGTCGCTGAGAGTGTGTCCTTGAGCATGGAAGCCGAGATCACAGGTCTCACCTACGCGCAGGCGGATCTGGAGAGCATCCTGCAGCAAACGATGGATACTGCGCTGACCGGCAATCAGCAGGCCGTTCCAGGCAGCCTGGAAATGTCGTTCTTGACCGAAGCCCAATGGGGAGCGGATGGGCTGGTTTCCTTCTCCCTGGCCGCCCATCGAAGCACGTATGAAGCCATCGACCGCCGAGCGCTGGCAGGCCAACTCCAAGGACGCTCCATGGCGGAAACCGCTGCGATATTCGCCGCCCGACATGATCTTTCGGTTGAGGAGATCAGCATTTGGCCGCGCTGGTTCCCCAACCTTCCTTGGCTTTCCTTGCGAATCGCGATAGTCTGGTCATGGGAGAATCCGTAATGGCCCGCGTCTTGGCTGTCGATCCCGGCGAAGTGCGCATTGGATTGGCGATCAGCGATCCGACAGGCACGATCGCCCGACCTTTGAAAGTGATTGACCACACAGCCCGGCAGGAAGATGCGCAAGCCATCCTTGCGGAAGCAGAAGCACAGGAAACAAGCACGATCGTGGTCGGCCTGGCCTTGGACATGGAAGGCGAGATCGGTCCGCAGGCCCGGCGGGCAATGCGCCTGGTGGAAGTGCTGCGTTCCTTGACGGACTTGGAGATCGTCACATGGGACGAGAGCGGCTCCACACAAGCAGCCGGCGAGCGTGGTGACGATTTGGATGCGCGGGCGGCGGCCGTGATCCTGCAAGAGTATCTCAATGACCGAGAATCAAAAACCTAGAAGCCGTTTGGGTTTCCTCTTCATCCTCATCCCCCTGATCGCCATCGTCTGTGCGGTGGCCGCATATGCCTACTCGATCCCCATCGCAGCTGAACGATTGGGATCCCCAAGCACAACCCTCGATCCCCTCGATCGCCTCTATCTTGCGACCCACCTGCTGGTTAACGAACGAAGACTGTATGAACTCGCCGGTGATCCTGGTTTGAACCTGGATTTTGAGATCCTGGAGGGAGAGAGCGCTGTGGAGGTGGTCGAACGCCTGGCAGCCGTGGGCCTGGTCTACGATGGTGAGCTGTTACTGAATTACCTGGAATACCGGGGGCTGGATGTTGGTGTGAAGGCTGGAACACACGAATTATCAGGATTCATGACCGTCGTGGAACTGGCAGAGAAGTTACAATCGGCCATCTCATCGGAGGTACCTTTCACGATCGTTGCGGGCTGGCGTATGGAGCAGATCGCAGACACCCTCCCCACCTCGGGATTGAGCATCGATCCTGAGGCATTTCTGGCTGCGGCGCATGCCCGGCCCGTGGGATATTCCTTCGCCAGCGAAATACCCTCACCACCCAGTTTAGAGGGCTTCCTCTTCCCCGACGCCTACACGCTCGATCGCGAGATCACGGTCGTCGATCTGGTCGTAACCATGCTGGATAACTTCGAGGCGAAGGTTGGTGCGGATCTGCACGAAGGCTTCGAACAGCAAGGTTTGAGCCTCTACCAGGGAGTCACGCTGGCTTCGATCCTCGAGCGCGAGGCCGTGGTTGACGACGAGATGCCGATCATGGCCTCCGTGTTCCTCAACCGCATCGCGTTGGACATGAAGCTCGATGCCGACCCGACGATCCAG
>DUET01000039.1 GCA_011192015.1 Anaerolineae bacterium | reverse complement strand
TAGCCGCCTTGGTTTTCGTGCTCTACTTTCTCCTTGGCTTATTCGATTTCAACAGTTTCGTACTGCCATCCTTCTGGAACAGATTGCCGATTGCTCTGATCATTTTGATAATCGGTGCAGCCATCGGTAGTTGGGCTTCGCTGAGCTTCCCATTTCGCACCACGCTAGGATTGGGTGAACAACTCATCACAAAGGGTCCTTACCGATACTCTCGGAATCCTCAGTATCTTGGAGATATCCTTTTAATTTTCGGTTTTTTCGTTCTAACGAATTCTTGCATGGTGGGCGTCACAGGATTACTGGGCATTCTCTTGAATCTCATGGCGCCATTCACCGAGGAATCGTGGCTTGAGGAGCGCTTTGGGGAAGAGTATCGATATTACAAACAAGTTGTCCCGCGATTCATTGGAAGACGAGAGCAGGATGCGGCCTAACTAGTCGCTGGATCGGACTCCGCGGGATATCGGCTTCAAGCCCTATCAACGTGCGGGGCCGCTCAGCTCGCAGCCGTTCGATGGAGTGAGAGATGATGACCAACGAAGAACTGATCCAACGCGCCGCGTCCGTCATCGCGCCTCGAAAGACGAGGAACGGTCTTTTCGCCGATGTCGGCTGCGCCCTGCTCTCGGTCGAGAACAAGGTCTATCTCGGTGTGTGCGCCGCATCGGGCTCCAATGTCCTCTGCGCGGAACAGAACGCCATCGGTTCCATGATCACCGACTCGGTCTATCGCATTGCGAAGATCGTTGCCGTTTGGAAGGATGACCAGGGCGCGGTGCATGTCATCTCGCCGTGTGGCAACTGCCGCCAGATGATGTTCGAGATGGACAAGCAGAATCTGCAGGCTGAAATCATTCTCGATCACGATAGGACAGCAACGCTGGAGGCATTGCTTCCGTATCACGACTGGTGGAAGAAGCAAGGATGAATCGGCTTTGAACAAGGGATGGGAGTCCGACCTGGTCTTCCGCGCGGCGAAGTTTAGCTCCAGCCCGGGCATCGCAATCCTTCATCTGCCAAGAGCGCGCTTTACAGCGCGGGTGAGGGTGGTGTGCAAGAGAAGATACCCTTTCGGCGAAGGAGAAGAGGCGCTTGGGCGTATGTCTCGGCTGCAGGCAAAGCGGTCGTTTGTCACACAGGGCTCCGTACGCTAGCGGTGCGCGCACTGAGCCCGTAGCGCAAATGCCGGCTCGAAAGTGTCGCACTCTTTCGGTACAATCCCTTGCCAAGGAGATGATATGAAAGTCGAGGACCTTTTACGATACATCAAGACTACCGAGAAGATGGTAGTGCCCGAAAAGGTTGCGGCCACGACCCAGGGCAGCGCCATGCTTCGCAAGCTGCCGCTCAGACTCCAGCGGTACATCGTCGACCGAGGGGCGCGCAACAACCCGTACATGAGCTTCATCGTCGAGCCGTACTGCGTGTTCCTCGCCTTTGAGATCGCCGAAACGGAGGCAGCCGAGCGCCTGCTGCCGCCGAATTACAGCTTGTTCCCGTCGGCGATGTTCGGAGATACTCCCAAGCGGCCGTGCGCGATCATTGGCGCCTTCAATGTCCACACGAGCGTGTTTTGGGGGAGTCGCGTGGAGTTCTACTTGATCGCGGAGAACTGCGAAACCGGGCTTCTCTCCTGGATCATCAGTGACTATGAGAGCAACACACACAGCTACGACCCGAGCCAGGGCTTCGTCGGCCCGAGCACATCGCATTCAGTCGTCACGACATCCTATCTCGGAGAGATTATCGTGGATATCGCAAGCGCGAAGTCCGGCAACAGCCTCACGCTCGTTGCCGATCTGAAGAACGGTGCGCTCACGAAGCTCGATCAACGCCTGTGGGTCGAGGGCAACCTCTCGGTCGACTACGGCGGTGAGTTGCAACAATGCACCAAGCCGTTCAGCCTGGTGTTCGATCCGAAGGAGATGGCGCAGGCGTTGAAGCTCCCGCTCGATGATATCTCGATATGCACCAATACATTCGGCGCAGGCATGCTGAAACCGATGCCGTTCGAAGCAGCGTGCTTCCCGTACGCGCAGCACTTCGTCACGACGAGCGTCCCGACAGCCACCACGATGCGAACGGCCGAGGATCTCGAGCAGGCCGTGAACGACATCAGCGACAAGATGAATGCCCCTCAGGAGACGGACTGCCGAGAGTGAGCGGTGTCGGAACGGAAGGACATCTTGCCTCCTGCTGGCGAAACCGGCTGCCGCGTTGCGTGCACCTCGCGCGCAGTCAAGGATCATAGGTAGAATCGGAATAATCTTCTGAAACGGACCCGGCGAACTCGTCGGTTTCGGATGAATGTTTCTCGGCTGGGCAGTTCAACTTGCAGCCGAAAAGCAGCGAGTTCCTTGCCTGAGAGCCTGTAGGAGAATTCGAATGACACGGAAGGCATCGCTGACAACAGGGTTGATGCTCCTGTGCCTGGGAGTATCCTGGCTGTTATTGGCAGGCTGCGCTGCGGGCTCTCGAATTCCGGCCCCTACTAGCGGGACGCCGCTATCATCCGTTCCACCTGCGGAGAATCCCCTCGCATACCTTCGATCTGTGGACCCCGTGGCTTCTAACGATATCTTTGAGACTGGCGTTGGTTTGTTTGCATACGATCGGGAGGCTTCCCTGGACATCCAGCAAGTGGAGAGTCGGATCGAGGATGGCTTGGCGATCATCGAAATCACGTACGCCAGCCCCAAGGGAGGCCGTGTTCCGGCGACGCTCATCCTCCCCCGGGGGATGGGTCCTTACGCCGGCCTCGTGATGCAGCGCAGCATGGAGCTCGAGTTTGGCAAACGCTATGCGGGCTATGGCGCGGTGGTGATCTATGTCGATGCGCCCTCCTTCCGTCCCCAAGACGCAGGTCCACGCGGCATCTTGACCTTCACCGAACTTGATGTCGGAGAACAGATCCAGCTGATCATCGACCTGCGCCGGGCTATCGACCTGCTCATGACCAGGCCGGATGTCGATCCGGAGAGGATCGCCTACCTGGGTGTCAGTTATGGCGGGGCGATGGGAGGCTTGCTGGCCGGGGTCGAGAACCGGTTGCAGGCGTATGTTCTTATTGTGGGGGATGGCGGATTGGTCACCCATGTGACGAATCCAGAGAACTGCAACATGCCATTAGATGACTTCTTCGAGGAATACGGAGCGTGGATCGATGCCATGTGGCCGATCGAACCCATTCACTTTGTGAGTCACGCTTCACCGGCTCCCCTCCTATTCCAGAATGCGTTGCGGGACCCCTATGTGAACGTGGATGATGCGCTCCGCTATCAAGACGTGGCCAGCGAACCCAAGCAAGTCATCTGGTACGACTCAGAACACTGGCCGCTGCCGGATGAAGTGATCACGGACAACGCCCGATGGCTGCAGCAGTTCATCGGACCGGGAGCTCTTTACCTCCTCCCAACTCCGAACTACCGGTCATCTGCGGTCCTGATCGATCGTTTGCTGATAGCCGGGTTGGCAATCCTGGCGGTCTCGATGGCCTTCCTGATCCGGCATTTGAGCCGGCAAGACAGGAACAATCTCCGAGGCAACGGGAAGTGATACAGGATCTTGCATGGCTCGAACGCCCCAAATGAAATCATGGGAATCACGTCCCTCGCCGGCCCGCGCTTCCATCTCCTGGTCGGTGTCGCGGTCTCGCTGATCCTCTGGTGAGAACGACATCCCTGGCTCCTGCCTCTGGTGCTGTGGGGTTCAAACCGGAGGATCCATTCGGTGTTGGATGGCGTGACGTCCATTTTCTGCTCCAGCCCGGCTTAAACCCGCCATCGCCTTGTGTCGTCATTTCATCGTATGGGTTGAGGCTTATTTTCGAGGGGATGCAGTTCCCATCTCCATGGGAGCGATGCAACGCTACCGGCCGATTTCAACCCTATAGCCCATGGTCTCAAGCCAACGCTTCAGCGCTTCCACCTTCTCATCAGCCAAACGGGGAGTGCCTTCCATCGGGTAAGTCCGCCCCAATTTTGGGTACTTGGACGATCCATAATTGTGGTAAGGAAGAAGTGAGATCTTCTCCGCCCCGATCTCGCCGGCAAATTGTGCCACCCTCGTCAAGTTCGACTCCGAATCGTTGAACCCCGGTATGAGAGGAATCCGGACCCAGGTGGTGGTCCGTTCGGCGACCTTCCGGGCGTTCTCCAATATGGTTTCGTTTCCGACGCCGGTTCCTTCCTTGTGAATGGCGCTGTCCATGTGCTTGACATCGAACAGGACCAAGTCGGTGTGCTCGATGACCCGCTCCAGGTCCCTCCACGGAGCCATGCCGCAGGTATCCAGCGCGGTGTGTATGCCCTTCTCACGGCATCTCTCGAGCACGCGCGAGACGAATTCCCATTGCACCAGCGGTTCCCCGCCGGAAACCGTCATGCCGCCGCCGGAATTTTCATAGAAAATGCGGTCCTGCTCGACCTTGGCGACCACCTCGTCGACGGTCATAAACTTACCCACGGTTTCGATTCCCCTGGCCGGGCACACCTTCGCGCATTCAAGGCACTCGTTGCACTTCTCCCAATCGATCTCTCGACCCGCTTCGGTAAAGGCGATCGCGCCGGTGCCGCACGCCTCCGCGCATTTCCCACAGCCGATGCACCGGATGTCGTGGGTCATGATCTGCTGTTTGAGGCTCTGCGATTCGGGGTTGCTGCACCACTTGCAGACAAGCGGACATCCCTTGATGAACACCGTCGTCCGGATGCCTGGACCGTCGTGGAGCGAAAATTTCTGGATATCGAAAACAAGCCCGCGGAGATCCGTTTCTGCCTCCACGAAATTCTCTATGCCGGTCTGCAAGGATGGTTTCCTTGGACTCACGGTTTCAATCACCTTGCCCGAAACCCTGTTCGGTCCTCTCGATGATATGGTCCTGGAGCCCCTTGGAAAGGTCGATGAAGTAGGCGCTGTAGCCCGCGACCCTTACAGCCAGGTTGGTGTACTCCTCGGGATGTGTTTGGGCGTCGAGGAGCGTCTGCCTGTCCACGACGTTGAACTGTATATGGGATACGCCGAGATTGGACCATGTCTTCAGATAGTTGTAGAAAGCCTCCCTGTTCGCGCCCTCCAGGAACTGCGGGGTGAACTTCTGGTTGAGCAGGTGATTGTACGTGGTGAGAGTGTCTATCTTCGAGCACGATTTCAGAACGGCCGTCGGCCCGTTTACGTCCCTCCCCGGGGTCGGGGAGAGCGATCCGTCCGCGAAGGATTCCCCGTCTTTTCTGCCGTCCGGCGTCGCCGGGGTGTCCAGGGACAGGCCGTAGGTGGCGGAGACCGCGCTTCCATCCAGGTGGAAGTCCGAACCGTAGGTATCTGAGAATTGTTCTACCACCTCCTCGGTACGGCGATGGACCTCGTAGGCGATCGAATCGACGTAATCGTCGTCGTTTCCGAACTTGGGCGCCGCCAGCATCATCTGACGCAGCTCTTCCTGACCCTCCCAGTTCGAGTCCAGCACCCCCACCAGTTCGCTCATCGTGACGGCTTTCTCCTCGAAGACAACTTTCTTCAAAGCCGCCAAGGAATCCGCGACGTTGGTCGGGCCTACGGCGATGGAGAAACTCTCCACACGTCCGCGGTAGCGCCACTTCCTCATGTCCTCGCCCCGCTCGATGCAACCATCCGTAAGTGCGGATTCGAAAGGCCTCGGGTAATACTCGGCGAAAATCGACCGGGTTACGTTTTCGACCTCGATCTGCTTCTCCATGAAGAACCGGACCTGCTCCAGGTACGCCTCCATCACATCCTCGATGGACTCGAACGTTGCCGGGTCCTTGGTGGGTGCGCCGAATGGTTCACCCGTCTTCGGGTCTTTGCCTTGATGAAGCGCCCACCAGAGGCATCGAGGAAGCGAGAAGTAGGTTGCGTTCCTGCGGAGGATGTTCTTGCCCGCGACATCCAGGTAGACGCATCCGCTTATTGTATAGTTCCTGGAGTCCTCCAGCGGGCAGTTCCATTTCATCATCAGCGGGATGAGCGCCTTGTCGTTCTGAAAGGAGGGGTATCCCACGCCGGTCTTTACCACGTCGATGGCCTTTTCGATCAAGGTCCTGGGCGTGCCGTCGTGAACCCTCAGAACCACGCTCGGCTGCAGCGTTTTGAGCGCCAGGACGGAATCCAGAAGGAGATAGCTCGTCTCGCCCGTGACATCCTGTCCTTCGGAATCGATTCCTCCTATGACGATGGACTGAAGGACCTGTACGCCGCCGTACACCTGTGTGAGGGTGGGAGAGTACATCTGCCCGAGTTCTTCAAGGTGGATGCGGGTGTGGATGATGAGTTCTATCGCTTCGTCCCTGGTGATCCTTCCCTCTTGCAGGTCCTTCTGATAGAACGGCTCCATCACCTTATCGAAGCGCAACCCGCAACCGAGCGTGATGAACTCGATTTGGTGGCCGATCAGGTGCGCGAGAATGAAGGACTGGAGCGCTTCACGGAAGGTCGATGCTGGATGCGCAGGGACCTTCCTGCAGATGCGCGCGATTTCCTCCAGCTCTGCCCTCCTCGCCTCGTCCTTCTCTTCCGAGGCGAGTACCTCCGCCCTCTTCGCGTATCTCTCTGCCCACCGGATGGAGGCTTCCAGCGCGATGATGACCGCCTGAAGGAATTCCTTCTGCTGCAGGTAATCGTTGGGAATCGTGCTCTCGATTTCCTCGATCTTCTGCTGCGCCTGGTGGATGATTCCATGCAGTCCGAGCTTGAGAACCTTTTCGTAATTGGGAACGCCCTGATCCGACCACTGGGACCAAAGCATGGTGCCTTCGTATCTCCAGTATTTCTCCAGATCGGGTGAGCCCTGGAATGCCTTCTTCCTGATGTCGCTCACCGTCCTGCCGTCCCAGTACTCAACTAATCCGTTGAGCTCATGCCTGCCGGCGTCATCAATAAGGGCCTCGCCCTCCTCGCCATTCAGCAGCCGGTAAACGGACTTCCAGTTCTGTTCGATAGGCCAAAAGACGGCATCCGGCGAGGAGGCGTAGTTGCCGACGATCTTCTCCCACTCTCGGATGTAAATCGTCATGTTCTCTAGTACGTATTCCAGCGCCTTCGCCTGCCTGATGACGGCGGGCAGTCCATCGGTCATTCTATACGACTCGGTCATCAGCCGGTTGCGCTCCAGGCAGACTCGGATCCCGGGGCGGTAGATCTCCCGGCCTTCCTCGGCCTCCTGCCCCCGGCGGACATTGCGCAC
>DUET01000038.1 GCA_011192015.1 Anaerolineae bacterium | reverse complement strand
CTGCTGTGCACACTCAGCTTTACGAGTCCATGCTCCAGCTCGGCATGCGAGATCTGGACAACTCCGCCGTACTGGCTGTGTATGAAACCCTGACAGGGGAGCCGTTTCGGGAGACGCCTGTTTCGATCGACCCGGTTGGCATCAGCCGGTAGTTAGCACCATGCGGCCGTCCAGCGCCATACATCCCTCCTTCTCGTGGAAGACACGGATGGGATTGATGTCCACTTCCTTGATCTCGGGGAAGTCCTGCAGCAGTTCGCTCAAGCGCACCAGTGCATCGGCCACGGCTTCGATGTCCAACCGCTTCTGGCCACGCACACCCATCAACATCTGTGCTCCACGCAATCCCTCCAGCATCTCGATTGCGTCTTGATGATCGATGGGCGTCACACGGACGGCCACCTCGTCGAAGATCTCGACGAAGATCCCGCCCAGTCCCACGAGCACGACGGGGCCGAACTGTGGATCCTGCTTGCCTCCCAGGATCAACTCACGCCCCCCGGTGACCATCGGCTGAACCAGCACACCGTCGACCTTGGCCTTGGGATAGGCTTTGTCGATGCGCGTCATCATGTCGTCGAAGGCTTCGACCACGGAGGAATTGTTGCGCAGGTTCAGCTGCACACCTCCGACATCGGATTTATGCGAGATATCCTCAGCGATCACCTTGATGGCCACGGGATATCCGATGACATCGGCTGCATCCTGGGCTTGCTCGACGGTTCCCGCCACCATGCTTTGTACGGTGGGAATACCGTAGTGTTGGAGCACGGCCATGGATTCCGAGAGCAGCAGGTCCCGATTCTCGGCCCGGGCGTTTCCGATCATCTTACGTACGAAATCCTTGTCGGCCGAAATCTTGGGCCTCTTTTTGCTCCGGCGGGTCTCCTGCTCCTCACAATAGTAGTGATGGCTGATCTCCAGGGCGCGGATCGTCTCCACCACTTGGGTGAAGATGGGAAAGTTGTAATGTTGCTTGAGATAGTTCACTTCTCGGGCGTCGGCCGAGATGTAGTAGGCAACCGGCTTGTCATACTTCTGGACCAATTGCATGATCCGCTCGAGCAGGTTCCGGCTGGCATCATGTTCAGTAGCTGAGATCGAGGTGTGCAGGAAGACCACCCCATCGACACCCTCCAGACGGAGGGTTTGATCGACGATCTGCGCGTAGACATCCAGGTCGAAGAGATCGCCCAAATCGAGCGGATTGGTGAGGCGGATCACGGAGGCGCGGAAGTGGTTCTCGATCTCATCCAAGAAGGTCTGAGGGAGTTCTGCCAGTTGGAAGCCGGACAACTCACAGGCATCGGCGGCGATGACGGCGTGACCACCGGATCGAGAGACCACGGCAAGATTCTTTCCCCGCATGGGGGGCAGCTTGAGGATCTTCAAACCGTTCCCGAAGGAAGTCGCATCGTGAATGCGCAAGATCCCTGATTGTTCGAAGGCCGCGCTGACCACCTTGTTATCACTCGAGAGCGATGCCGTGTGGGAAGCGGCGATGACCTGCCCCAGTTGTCCGATGTTGGACTTGAAGACCAGGATCGGCTTGGACGAACGTTTGGCGATCTCCATCAAACGTCTGCCGTCCTGGATGGTCTCCAAATAGAGGAAGATCAATTCGGTGCCTTCATCTTCGATCAGGAATTCAAGCAGATCCTCGGCCTTGATGTTGAGGGCGTTGCCCACCGAGACGAACTTGTTCAAGCCCAATCCCTCGTTGGCCATGATGTTGAGCGCGCTCATGCCGACTCCGCCACTTTGAGTGATGATGGAGACATCCCCGGTTTTGATGAACTTACTGAGGCGGGGGAAGGGCACGCAGAGACCGTTCTCCATGTTGATGGCTCCGATGCAGTTGGGGCCCACGAAGCGGATGCCATAATCCTCGGCCACTTGAAGGATGGCATCCTCCAGTTTCCGGCCTTCGGCGCCGTACTCGCGAAATCCTGCCGTCTCGATGATGGCCCATTTAATACCCTTGCGGCCACATTCTTCGAGCACGACCGGAACGATCTTGGCCGGGGTCAGGATCACGGCCAAGTCGACGTGGTCCGGGATATCATCGACAGTTCGATAGATGCGCCGAGTTTCGACCATGCCGCCGCTGGGGCCTACAGCATAGACGATGCCGTCGAAGCCATACTCCACCATATTGGCGACGATGTTCCTGCCGAGATTGTCAGGCTTGGACGAGACACCGATGATGGCGACGCTTCGTGGATAGAAGATTTCACGCATGATGCTTCCTCGTCTGATCGGGTGCGGATGCATTGATTCTGATTGTACCGATTCGCGGCATGGAACTCGCGCCCTCGCCGCGATCCATGTCGAAATGATGCGTTGAAATGCCGATCTTGGCAAGGGGATTCTTTCATCATCCCCCTGCGAAGAAGAGCATACAACACCGGAATGGGCTGATGTGCAGCGAATCCCTTGGGAGGGTGTTATTGGTTATGATCGACCTTAACATCGTGGTTACGGGATCGGGCTCAGCGTGAATTCCACAGGCGAGATCGACTCTCGCCGGGATGCCAATCCAGAGGGTTGCTGAATCGCTGGGAAGGAGGTCAAGGATGATCGAGCTGCCGGAAGCTGTGACCATTGCCGGGCAGATGAACAAGGAGCTCAGTGGTAAACGCATCGCGGCTGTCGAACGCGGTCATACGCCGCATAAATTCGCCTTCTACACCTACCCAGCTGACACCTATCGATCCATTCTCGAGGGCAGTTCGGTAGGAGAATCCACCGATCATGGCAACGCCATTTTGACGCAGATAGGATCGGATCACGTGCTCGTGTTGGGCGGGGGCGGAGAGCGCATCCTTTATCACCAGGGTGGAGAGACCCTGCCCAAGAAGCATCAGCTTCTGCTCCAATTTGAGGATCAAACGTATCTAACAGTCACCGTTTCGGGTTGGGGCAACGTCATGCTGCTCCAACATGAAGAGCTCGCTGAACATCCTCATGTTGGAGAAACGCGTGTGTCGCCTTTGAGTGAGGAGTTCAGCTGGGCGTATTTCAAGCGTTATTTCGATGACCTTGTGGGTGATGACTCGCGGAGTGTGAAGTTCTTTGTCGTCAGCAAACCCGGCATCTGGGGGGTTGGCAATGGCTGCCTGCAGGACATTCTCTTCCAAGCCAAGATCCACCCACGCAGGAAGGTTCTCGATCTCAGTTCCTTAGAGAGGAAGGCGCTGCATCAATCGGCAGTGGAGATGTTAGCAGAGGCTGTAGCGCTTGGGGGAAGGGATAGCGAACGAGATCTCTACAACCACATCGGAGGTTATCAACGCATTGTCCACAGCAGGCTTGTGGGGGAACCATGCTCACGCTGCGATACTCCGATCGAGAGGACTCATTACCTCGGCGGCGCATGCTACTACTGTCCGATATGCCAAACCTATCCGGTTTAGATTTCCTTGACATAACTAGCCCTACATTCGACCTCTTCTTCGCAGAAACGCTGAAAGACACAGGATTCCAAGCATCCTTGTCGTGGGTCCTATTCAGGATTTAAACCGCTCAGGGCTCCTTTATAGCGCTTCTGGGACCAATGGGAGATGGACCAGTCATTCCACCAGGAAGACGATGACCTTCCCGGGGCCATGCACGCCGATCGTCAGCGTCATCTCGATGTCCGCTGTGCGCGAGGGACCGGTCACGAGCGCCACGTTCGAAGAGTTGGCGATCTGATCCCTTCCTCCCGCAGCCAGCCATGCCTGCATCCCGGCATGGATTCGATCCACCGGTAGCAGCGCCACATGGATCGGCGGTAGGAGCGAGGCCAGCGAGGGTCGACCGGCCCCATCGGCGAGCACCATCGTTCCCGTATCCGCAATGCCGGCAATTGCGCCCGTCAAGCCGGCCTGGGCGTCTTCCAACGTGGCGATGGCTTGACGGCGTTCGTCGTTGGAGCCGCGGGGCAGGTCCGGCTGCACGCAATCGACGCCCGCAAGCTTCAACGCTTGCAATGCGGCGACCATGAGCGGCTCCTGATCTCCCCAGGCGAGCATCTTCGTGATACCCATCTGGCGCATACGTTCCGCCACCAAAGCTGGAGCTTCCTCTGCGGAGCAGCGCACGATCTCCCCATCCACGGCGGTGAGTTCCTGTTCGAAGCGCGCTGGCGGATCCTTTTCCCGCATCATTTGGATCGGATCGGGCTCCGGGGTGGGCTGCGCGGCCTCCGGAGCTTCTCCGGGATGCCCTGCGGGCATCGCCGCCGCTTGATAGCGTTGGCGGAAGGGTCGGGCGGCGAACGGAGGCATGTGCCGCGAGCGTGTCCACGCCGAGAAGGGCGGCGGCAGGCAGCGCAGCCATCCCTCTCGTAGGGGCAGCAACCGCATGAGTGGACGCGCCAGGCGCTGAGCAAGTCGGTAGCGCCGGGGCATGAGCATCAACCAGGCGTAAAGCTTCATTGCCAGTCGCATGAAGCTTGGTTGGCGGACACTTTCCACATAGCTTTTCCGCCCGCGAAGGAGCAGCGTGGGCAGATCGATGCCCACCGGGCAGGCCTCTCGGCAGGCGCCGCACAGTGTGGAAGCCTTGGAGAGATGCCCATGGGCATCCACGCCAAACAGCGCTGGAGAGAGCACAGAGCCGATCGGACCGGGGTATACGCTCCGGTAGACGTGACCGCCCAGCTCGCGGAAGACGGGGCAGGCGTTCAGGCAGGCTCCGCAGCGGATGCAGAGCAGCGCTTCAGCCATCTCGCTTCCGATCAGGGAGCTGCGACGGTTGTCGATCAGGATCAGATGGCGTTCGTCGGGGCCATCCGGGTCATCGGCATGGCGCGGGCCCTGGATCAGTGACACGTAGGTCGAGATTACCTGTCCGGTGGCGGCGCGCGTCAGCAGTGGCAGCATCAGCGCCAGGTCGTCAAGCGTGGGTACAAGGCGTTCGAGCCCCATCAAGGCGATGTGCACGGGCGGGACGGTAGTCACCATGCGGCCATTGCCCTCGTTCGTCACCAGACACAGCGTTCCACTCTCCGCTACGCCGAAGTTCACGCCCGTGATCCCGACGGCGCTCTGCAGAAACTCCTGGCGCAGTGTGCGGCGCGCCAGGGCGGTCATGGCCTCGACGTCCGTGCTGTAGGGCATGCCCAGCTTCTCATGGAAGGTGGCGGCGACCTCCTGACGACGCAGGTGGACTGCCGGTGTGATGATGTGCGAAGGCGGTTCGCCGCGCAGTTGGACGATGAATTCTCCCAGGTCGGTTTCGACGATGCGTACTCCGCTACGCTCCAGAGCATGGTTCAGCCCGATTTCCTCGCTGAGCATGGATTTGGACTTCGTGACGACTTCGGCATCGTGGGCGCTCGCGATTTGCATTACGATGCGGCAGGCTGCCTCGGCATCGGCGGCGCGATGCACGCGCCAGCCGTTTTGCAGCAATTGATTGCTGAACTGTGCAAGAAAGCTATCGAGGTTCTCGATGGTGTGCTCGCGCACCCGGTGCGCCTGCATCCGCATCGCTTCCCCGTTCGAGAGCAAGGCGAAGGCTTGCTGCCAGGCATTCTGTCGGTTTTCAGCATTGCGATCCAGGGCGCTCTGCAGGGCGGGATCGGCGATGGCACGGCGGGCGCGGCGCAGGAAGTGTGATCTCATCGCAACCCCGCGTCCTTGCCAGCCAGGACCTGAGCCAGATGGGCGCAGCGCACGGACGAACCGTTCTTGCGCAAGCCGCCCTCGATGTGCATCAAGCAGCTCACGTCGCATGCCACGACGATCTCGGCCTGACTGGCTTCGATCTGTTCCAGGCGACGGGCGAGCATCTCGCTGGAGATGGGTTCGTGGTCGACAGCAAACACGCCCCCGAAACCGCAGCATTCGGAGGAAAGCACCTGCACCTGTGACCCGCGCAGCGATGCGAGCAGCGTCAAGGGTTGGTGATGGATCTCCAAACCGCGCAGCAGATGGCAGCTGGGGTGGTAGGCCAGGCGCGCCGGATAATCGAGGTCGAGCTGCTGAATGCCGAGCATGTCGACAAGAAACTCGCTGAATTCATACGTGCGTTCGGCGAGGGCCCGTGCTCTGGGAAGCCAATCACGATCGTGCGCGAAAAGTTCCAGGTATCCGTGCCGCACCATCGCCGCGCAGGAACCGGAGGGCACCATGATGGGACCCTCAGTTCGCTCGAAAACATCGATCGTGTGGCGCGCCATACGCCGGGCCTCATCCTGGAAGCCGGCGTTGTAGGCAGGTTGGCCGCAGCAGGTTTGATCGGCGGGGAAGGCGACAGCACCGGCGTATCGCCGCAGGACCTCCACGACGGCTTCCCCCACCTCGGGGAACAGGCTGTCGATCAGGCAGGTGACGAGCAATTGGATGGTCATGAGAGCTTCTTAGACGATCGAATCATGTGTATTTTATTTTTGAATTATTTCTTTCACCATTTTCTGGTTGGACCTTGCCCTCCTGGAGATGGCGCATTTCTAGAGATGATTTCCAAGGATTGAAACGGATGTACTGTCTTATCCGATGGAGATCATCATCATTGCGAATGATGTGGTCAAAATAACCGCGCTGCCATTTGAATTCAGAGAATCCGGCAACACGAATTCTCTTGGTGCAATTGGATTTGAAATGGTTGACGATAGCACCAAGAGAACCGGCTTTCAGTCGAGCCTTTGTAGGGGTGTCCCATCGGGACGCCCTGGGAAAATCCCTTTCCAAGATGGGAATCCCATGAATATGATTCGGCATGATCACCCATTCGTCAATACGCAGGCGAGTCCGTATCGATGGAAGCTTCTTCCATTCTTCCTCCACGATCCTGCCAATCGGCGATAGCTGGACTCGATCATCGTTCACAGAACCAAGAAATGGTCGCCGATCCTTCGTGGTGATGGTGATAAAGTACCACCCGGGATGGGTGTAATCCCAGGAGCGGAGACGCAGCGAATTCCTTCTGCGATTGTGTTTTGGTTTCTTCATGTCTCTCCCCCTTTGATGATTTTACGGGCGTCCCATTGGGACGCCCCTACTAAGGTCATACAGCGGTGCAGTGCTAGAGGCGGAAGGTAGTTATTTTCACTTGAAACTAAATGTGCAATTGAATCTATTCTACTGATAACGGCCGATCGAACCTAGCAGCGTTGAGCATGTTTCCGATGCGAAGAAAGGCATGGTCCGAGGAGCATGCCTTCTGATCGCAATCCTGCCCAGAATTACGGTCCGGGTGCTTGCGCAGCGCAGGCTGCCTCCCATGCCAGGTACAGCTCGCCCATCTCGGGAAGGCTGGTCCATTCCAGATAGCCCTGCTCGACGAGGGGATCGACCAATGCAGTGAGCAGGTCGTCCCAGTATTGCAGGTGTTGTTCGAACTCCGCCGAATGGATGACTTCACCGCTGTTCGGATCATAGACAAGGTAATTCGGATCTCCGGTTCGGGAATAGTAATGTCCCACATGCGTGATGGCGTAGAAGGTGTTCACGCGATCGGGGTCGGCGTAGTGGATGAACTGGCTCAGCATCGGCTGCAGCCTCTCGAGCAGGCGATCCGGATGGCTGGTGATGGCCTGTCCCCATCCGGGGATGTAGACGATGGGGGTGTCGGGATGATGCGTGAGGAAGTTCTCGACGTCCTCGTTGGCGTTGCCCAATCCAGGACGCCAGGGATTGTTGATCAGGAGGTCGTAGGTGCGCTGGTAGTTGAAGTTCTTGTAGACCGACCAGGTCAGCATGGGGATCTCGGAGAAGCGATCCGCATGCGGGAAATCGAAGTTTCCGTTGTGATCGGTCACGCTCGTTCCGGAGGCATCGGAGAGCACATCCCGCAGGTTGCGCACGTACTCGACCTCGTCGTCGACGTCGGTGTTGGAATCCCAGTCGGGATTGCTGTTGCAGTCCGAGGCGCTGCGCGGAACGCCTTGCGGATCGATGCAGTTGGGACCGTGAGTGTGGGTCGAGTACACCACGCCGTAATCGCGCGCCAGTTCAGCGAGCAAGCCTGGGTGGAAACCGGCTTCGGCGCCCTGAGCCCAATCCTGCTCCGGTTGGATGGTGAGAAATCCGCCATGGGTGTGCATGATGCGCGCCAGCTCGCGCATGATGGCTGTCTGTTTTTGGAAGTAGTCTTCCGCCGTCTGCAGCGTGTTGGGATCCTCGATGTGGATCACGAACGTGAAATGCACCGGCGCGGTTGGTTCGAGCGGCACCGGAATGCCACCGACGATTCGGGTGTCCGTCCCGGAGGGCGCCATGGCCCAGAAGGGGATCTCCACGGAGGCATCGTCGATGTACAGGTCGGCATTCGGTCCCACTTCCAGCCCCCAGAGGATGGTGCCGCTCAAGCTGCTCTTGGTATCGGTGACGAGGGAGATCCGGGTCCAATCCGAACCGACCTCGACGGCGTTCTGCCTGGGCGGTGTGCCTGCCATCGGTTCGTCGGGATCCCACAGCACCACGGGTTGGACGGAAACCACCCCGTTGAGGCTGCGCGCCCAGAACGAGAAGCGGATCGTCTCGCCCTTGTCGACATAGGCCTGGACCGAGAACAGGGCGCCCTGGCTGGGACCGGCATGCAGCTCGTAGCCCCAACTGCCGCTGCGGGCGGCGTCTTGAGAGCGTGAAACCTCAGCCAGGGTCAGGGGGAGCGTGGAATGGCTGCTGATGGCGATGCCCTGCTCGCCACTTTCGAAACTGCCGTCGGTGAGGATGTCCCGGAAGACCTCCAGATCCTCCGAGATCACGGCATGTTGTGGATTGGGCAGTTGGCAGACTTCCGAGGTGGGGGGAGTGTCGACTGTGGCAGGGCAATCCTGGGGGCAGTTCTGTGTGTTTTCAGGTCCATCGCACACGCCGTCCCCGCAGCGGTTCTCCGTGGGAGGGCTGGTCTGCGGAGGTGGCGTGGTTGTCGAAGGGGTTCCACAGGCGGAGAGGGAGAGCACGGCGAGGCAGATCAGGCTGATGGAGCGATAAATCTTGGCTCTTGGCATGGGCATTCTCCTCCTGAATGGATTCTTTATGTATTATGCATAGGATGGGTGATTTGGCGCAACCGAAGGGGAATCAACCGGCATATTCCATGGCTGGGATGATCCGGTAAGGCCTCTTGTCGAAGATCGGTGCGGATGCGTCGGAACCGCGGCATGGAGGGGCAGCGAGACGCCGGGAGGGGCTCTGCGGGACGGCGGTCCATCGCAGGCCTTGCTCGTTCCAAGGGATGATCCAAATCCTTCCTTCCATGGAAGCACTTCACTGCCGATGAAAACCAAACCGCCGGCCATGGCCGGCGGATGATGGTCGGGGCGGGCGGATTTGAACCGCCGACCCCCTGCACCCCATGCAGGTGCGCTCCCGGGCTGCGCTACGCCCCGACTTGCGAGAGCATTATAGTCGAGAGCGGGGCGAGCGGCAAGGCAGGACGGAGAAACGCTCGCGCCTACGAAGCTTCCATGAGGCTCATGATGCGCGCCGTGTGTCGGATGCCCTTCTCCAGGAGATCGATGATGATGTTCTCGTTGGGAGCGTGGGCGCGCGAATCTGGATAGCCGATGCCAGCCGTGGCCACGGGGACCTTGAGCAGACGGACAAAGGGATCGTTGGGCCCTGAGCCACCGGACATGGGCGTGACGAGCATGGGCGTGCCGTAGATCTCCTCGGCGCTGCTGGCGACCATCTGCAGGAATGGGTCGTCGGGATCGGTGCGCGCAGGACGTTCGCCGCCCAGGTACTCGATCTGGACATCGTCGAAGCCCTCATCGTCCAAGTGTGCACGTACCAGCTCTGCCACCTCCTCGGGATCCTGGTCGGGGATCAGACGGAAATCCACCTTGGCGCTGGCTTTGGCGGGCAGCACGGTCTTGCTGCCGGGGCCCTGGTAGCCGGCGGTCAGCCCGCAGATGGTGCATGTGGGGCTGAAGATGGCTTCCTTGCGCAATTCGATGCCGTCCTCCAGGCCTTTGATGAAACGCCGCACGCCGTAGGTTTTCTTGAGGTCGTGGCTCGACTCGGGGAGCTTGGCCAGGTACTCGAGATCGCGCTCCGTGGGAGGCCGGACACCGTCGTAGAAGCCCGACACGCGAATGTACTCATCGGATCCCTTGATCGATCGGAGCGCCCAGACGAGACGCCAGGCGGCGTTGGGGAAGATCGAACCCGCCAAGCCCGAGTGGGCGTCGCGACTGGCGGTTTCAACGCTCAATTGGAGGTAGCAGATTCCCCGCAGCCCGGCGTAGAGCACCGGAACGCCCTCGTGGTTGACGCCTCCGAACTCCCACAAGCAGCCGTCGGCCTTGAGCAGCTCCACGTTCTCGGCCACGAAGGCATGCAGGTTGGGGCTGCTCGTCTCCTCTTCTCCCTCGATGACGAATTTGATGTTGCAGGGCAGTTCGCCGTCCACCTCCAGCAGGGCGTCGATGGCTGCCAGCCGGCAGATGATGTGCCCCTTGTCGTCGGACACGCCGCGGGCATACATCTTCCCGTCGCGGATGGTGGGTTCGAAGGGTGGTGAGTCCCACAGTTCGAGGGGTTCGGGGGGTTGAACGTCGTAATGGTTGTAGAGCAGCAGCGTACGGTCGGAGCGTCCGGGAAGCTCGGCATATACGACCGGGAAGCCCTTGGTGGGCATCAGCTCGGTCTTGAAGCCTCTTTGTCGCAGGATCTCCATGACGAGCTCGGCACATTCCTGCATGCCGAGTCCCTGGGCGGATATGCTGGGCTGGGCGCAGAGACGGCTGAGTTCTTCCAGATTCTGGTCCATTCGTTTGGCGATTGCGGCATCCACCGCTTTGAAGTCGGTCATCTTTGCCCCTTTCAGACGGATTTCCATGCATTATAGCCCCGCGGATCGGCAGAGAAAATGGGGGAGGTTTGCGTGGTCTCGGGGATGCCCCTATAATCGCGTTCGTGGAGGTGGCGCATGCGCATCTACGACGTATCCGTGGAAATCTCGCCGCAGATGCCTGTTTGGCCCGGGGATCCACCCGTGAGGTTGGAGCGAGTGAGGGAGATCGCTCGGGGTGCAAACTCGAACGTCTCCCATCTGACCTGTGGTGTGCATGTGGGCACGCATGTGGATGCCCCATCGCATTTCCTGGACGGCGCTCCGAGCGTGGAGACACTCTCGATGAAGGTGCTCAACGGGCGCGCCTACGTGGTCGATCTGCCCGAGGCCGAAGTGCTGGACGCTGAAACGCTGCAGGCCGCGGGAATCCCACCGCGCACGCGACGCGTGCTCTTCAAGACACGCAATTCCAAGGTTTGGGCGCGTGGAGAGACGAAGTTCCAAACCGATTTCGTGGCTGTGGATAGGAGCGGTGCGGAGTGGCTGG
>DUET01000037.1 GCA_011192015.1 Anaerolineae bacterium | reverse complement strand
CGAGCTGGCCTATCCGGATGATCCCCAACATGCCGCCATCGCGGAAATTCTGCAAGCAAGTTGGGCAAGTGTGGGCGCTTCTGTTGAGCTTGACCCTGTCGACCATACAAGCCTCCTCACCGACTATCTCCAAGTTCACGAATACCAGGCTGCGCTTACCGAAATCAACCTCACACGCACTCCAGATCCGGATCCCTACCCCTTCTGGCACGACACGCAAATTGACACAGGCCAGAATTACTCCGGATTCTCAGATCGCAATGTGAGTATCTGGCTGGAGCGCGCTCGTACAATCCCGGATATCACGCGAAGGGCCGATTCCTATCGGCACTTCCAACATCGATTCCAGGATCAGATCCCTGCGCTGCTTCTTTATTATCCTATCTACACCTATGCCATCGATGCTCAGGTGCAAGGCGTCAGCATTGGTTTGCTGCTCGACGAGAGCGACCGCTTTGCGAATATATCGAGCTGGTTCATGCTTGCGAGGCGCAGTACCACACCAGGACCAGAAAGCGACATAAATCCATAATTCCGCGATGACATGGTATAATGCCAGCCGCATACCCCGCTTGAGGTAATGCATCCCACACACGGAAGGTGAAGAAGTGAGCAGTACGGAAAACAGCTCGCCTGTGATAAACCTTGATGATCTCAAGAAGGGGATGGAGATCAGCGGTAAAGTCACCAGGATCGACCTGCATGGCGCCTTCATCGATGTCGGTCTCGACGTTGAAGGTTTTTTACACATCTCTATGCTGAAACGCAGCCCTCTCAATCGTGTCGAAGATGTGCTCGAAGTAGGGCAGGAAATTCGGGGTTGGGTCCAGCGGGTTAACCCGAAACAGTCACGGCTTGAATTAACCATGATCAGACCCGTGACCGTGAAGTGGAACGATCTGAAACCAGGAATGGTCCTACAAGGTCGCGTCGTGCGCCTTGAAACCTTTGGCGCCTTTGTCGATCTAGGCACCGTTCGACCAGGATTGGTCCATGTCAGCGAAATGAGCAACGACTATGTGTCCGATCCATCCGAGTTGGTTCAGGTCGGCGATGAGGTTCAGGTCAAGGTCATCGAAGTCGACCGCAAGAAGCGCCAGATCCGGCTGAGTATGAAGTCGGATGAAGTTGCACCCATCGAAGAAATCCTCCCTGAAGAAGTGGTTCCCACAGCCATGGAAGTCGCCCTGAGACAGGCTCTGGAACAAGCAGAAAACGACCATCCAGAGGCGAAAACGGAACACGAACCGTCCCATACGGATCGTGAGGATCAAGAAGACATTCTGCAGCGAACGCTCAACCAGCGCCTGCGAACTTCCACATCCGACTCCTCCTGACCATTTTCCCTCCACACGGCAATTGAAAACCCTGAACGATTATCCATTGCTGTGTTCTCACGTTCCTTCACTGCCCGTATTTCCTCACCAATGCTCCTATCGAACCCATCCATGGCCCCATGAAGCATGGCATGGAGCCGTGTTGGAAACATAGCCGCGGTTCTTTCTTCAAGTTGTATCGAATGGCTGATGATTGAATGGGAATGAGGTGATCGGATAGCGTGGTAGTTCAGTTCAGAATGGCTTGGGAGCTCTCAACAACTCGATCATGATTCTTGGAAGGGTTCTCCTGAGAAAACCTATACTTCCTCTTCGATCATCCAGTCGCTGTCGAAGCCGTCATCTTCCGATAATTCAATTTCATCTTCCTCCCAAATTTCATCCTCCTCATCGATGACCCAGTCATCTTCCTCGGGAACTTCATCGAATTGTGAATAGGTCATGCACCCCTCATCGGGATCGAGCTCCACTCTCGGGGCACCGCAATAGCCCTTTTCCAAATATACACAATCAACGTAATGACATCGCAGTCGAGGCATCGCTCTTGCTCCTCGATCCATATGGCCAGTGTCTCATTGCGTTGGCAGCCAGATCTGAGATCCCATTACCACTCTCAGCGCGGGTGCTCCTGATGAGTCGCTCGAAGCTGACCAATTCACCCACCCACCCGGCCTGATCGCCCTGTAGATATCACTCGATTGGCGCGGATTATACCATCGAGGGAAATCCTCATCCCGACCTGTAGCGCCGCGCTTCGAGCACATTCTGCAGTGCCTCCATTCGATTCAGAACCCGACTCAATTGGGCAATATCCGTGACCTGCAACACAAGGTCGAAGATCGCTAGATTATTCTTCGTTGAAACATGAATGGATGACATGCTGATGCCTTCATTGGCCACCAAGGTGGAAACATCACGCACCAGCCCATCTCGATCATAGGCTCGAACTTGAACGGAGACCGGATAGGTTCTGACCGGTGCACCCCACGAGACTTTCACCAGCCGATCCTTATCCTCATCGCGCACGCGCAGAATATTGGCGCAATCTTGCCGATGGATCGTCGCACCGCGGCCGCGCGTTACATAGCCGATGATCGGATCCCCGGGAGCTGGATTGCAGCAGCGCCCCAATTGAGTGAGCACGCCTGTTAGACCGAGAACCGTGATCTCATCCGTGGTTACGCGCTGCTCCGCAACGCCTGAAGCATCTTCATCAACCTGGGCAAGTTCGGGTTCTTCCTCCTCCACCAAACGTGTGAGGATCTTTCCCAGCTGCATGTCTCCGCAGCCGATGGCCGCGAACAAATCATCCGTCTTTGGATATCCCATATCTCGAGCAATGCGCTCATGATTCACTTCGTCGAGCCCGAGACGTCGCAGCTCCCTTTCCAGGAGTGCACGCCCATGGGTGATGTTCTGCTCACGATCCTGCCGCTTGAACCATTGCCTGATCTTGCTTCGAGCGCGCTGCGACTTTACCAATCCTAAATTCGGGTTGATCCAATCGCGGCTCGGCCCCCCTCGCTTTGAAGTCAGAATGAATACATTATCGCCCGTCTGCAGCTCATAATCGAGCCTCACCAATTTCCCGTTCACCTTCGCTCCACGACACGTGTTCCCCACTTCGGTGTGGATGTGGTAGGCAAAATCGATGGGTGTGGAGCCAGCTGGTAGATCGATGATGTCTCCGCGTGGTGTGAAGACATACACGCGATCATCGAAGACATCGGATTTCATGGCATCGACAAAGTCGCTGGCATCATCGACTTCCTGACGCCAATCCATCAACTTCCTCAACCAGACGATTCGCTGCTCATAGGCATCATCACGCTTGGCGCCTTCCTTATAGCGCCAGTGGGCAGCAATACCATATTCAGAGTTTTCATGCATCTCGGGCGTGCGGATTTGTGCTTCGAGCGTTTTACCGTCGTCGAAGACGACTGCGGTGTGCAGAGATTTATAGAAATTGTCCTTGGGTGTCGCAATGTAGTCATCGAACGTGCCGGGGATTGGCTTCCATTGATTATGGATCACTCCCAAAGCCTGATAACAATTCGCTTCGGTTTCCACAATCACACGCACGCCGCGCAAGTCATAGACTTGTTCGAAGGGAACTCCCTTACGCTCCATCTTCCGGTAGATGGAATAGAGGTGTTTGGTCCTGACCTGCACTTCCACTTCCATCCCGGATTGGGCGAGCACATCCTCAACGCGTGTGCGGATCTTCTGCATCTCCTTCTCACGATCAGCACGGCGTTCGCGAATGTATTCTGCGATCTCGATGTACTTCTCAGGATGCGCATGCCGGAAGCTCAAATCCTCGAGCTCCCACTTCATCTGCCAGATTCCAAGCCGGCTTGCCAGGGGAGCGAAGATTTCAAGCGTTTCTTCAGCAATTCGTTTGCGCTTGTCCTCGGGAAGATGGGAGAGTGTGCGCATATTATGCAGGCGGTCGCTGAGCTTGATCAAAACCACTCGAACATCATCGCCCATGGCGAGAAAGGTTTTACGCAGCGTCTCCTTGGCCAATTCAGCCCGACGTCCCAGCGCATCCTTATCCCCCTTCAGCGAACTCACACGCGGCAACTGAGTCAATTTCGTAACGCCATCCACGAGTTTGGCAACTTCGTTGCCGAAATCTCGTTTCAAATCAGCCAGCGTGATGGACGTATCCTCAACAGTGTCATGCAGCAGGGCTGCTGCGATGGTTTGCGCATCAGCTCCCATTTCCACCTGGATCGCAGCCACGGCGATGCAGTGCTGGATGTAGGATTCGCCGGATGCTCGCTTCTGTCCCTTATGTGCTCTTTTGGCGGTTCGATAGGCGCGCTCAATCAAATCCCGATCTGCGGGAGTAAAACCATCCGGCAGAAGCTTGATCAATCCATCACCATCCATCATTACAACCTAGCTCAGTATATTCCCTGCGTGCGTCCTCATCAAGAGGCACCGATCTCTTCATCGTTCTTCTTCGCCATCTCGAATACCACACTCACCTTTTGATCTGCACGCTCCGCTAAGGAAGGAAAAGAAAACGCGGGAGAGATTCTTCCATCCATCCCGCGCATCGGTGTTTCAGGAGCCCACAAAGGGCCAGATCTTTCTTAATGAGGCTTATTGAAATAACGCATTGATCAAGATATCAGGCTCGGGTATGAATTCTACCCAATTCTCATCAATCACAACCTCAGCCTCGTTCGTTAGCTCAGTAACCAGGGTTTCGAACGCATTCTGCACGCGTTGTTCGTACTGAGTCTCAGTCAGTTCGCGCACTTCATGACCTTGGACCTGAACGACGTGCCATCCAAGGGAAGTTTCCAGTGGGCCTATGAACTCATCGATCGATGCAGCGAAGACTGCGCTGCTGAATTCGAAGTCGAATCGATCGCCGAGTTCACTTTCCGGAAGCCATCCCAGATCGCCGCCGTAAAATTGTGTGAACTCATCCAGGGTCAGCTCGGCTGCAAGATCCTCCCAGGCCTCCCCGCCATCCAAACGTTCCAGCACGTCGTCAGCCTCATCGGAAGTTGCCACGAGAATATGCCGCAGCCATACCTGATCGACTTCAGTCGGCAGATCCTCCTTGAGGATATCCATGAGCTTACTGGAGTAGATACTGGACTCGAAGAACATGAGATAATCCGATTCTTGAATGTCCAGCGTTTTGAAGAAATCCAACTGCTGGGCATAATTCTCCGAGTAAGCTTGTTCTGTGTAGGCCGTGGCTGTTGGGAGCGGTGTCACGCTGGGTATCGGTGTGCCTTCCCCTGCCGCTGTGGCTGTAGGGATCAGGGCTGCGGTGGCATTCATTGTAGGGGATGGCGACGGAGTGGGTGTACCTCCAACGTAATAGCCGAAGCCCTCCTCAGCGACAAGCGCCATGACTTCATCGTTGGTTACCACGATGCCCCTACGACTGGCTTCCTGCCGTATGACCAATTCCCGGATCAAACTCTGCATGACTTGCTGTCCCTGCAATCCGGGATTGTATAAATTTTCACTGAGTTGCTCGATGCGCGTTTGATAGAAGCTCGTATAATCGGGATCCTGCAAATATGCCATGATTCTTTCTGCATACTGGATCTCACTGATGGTGTTGATTTGCAGGAGACGAACGCGTGAAACGAAAGTTGCCCGTGTCAACTCATCACCATTCACAGAGAGAATGGTTTGCCTCATATTGATCAATCGATAGCCAACAAAGGCATAAAGCAACAAACCTACCACAGCGATGGTAACGCCGATCGTTCCAGCCAGGATCCACCGGCTCAGAATGTGCTCCCTCTGAGCTCTCGCCAGGTGTTTGCGCGTCATCCTGGGATTTCCCCGGGTACGGGCCATGCTTTCGCCTCCTGATCAACAACGAACACAGGGCACAGGATTCCAATCTCCCCGTGCCTTATTGCAAACTTGGATCCCCCTCAACGCCAGCGTTCAGCTGTGAATGCAATCAAAGCCATGTGGCGTGCTCGTTTAATCGCTCCCGCCAGCATACGCTGATGCTTGGAGCAAGTTCCCGTTTCACGTCTGGGGCGTATTTTCTTTTGTTCGTTGATGAAACGCTTGAGTAGATCAACCTGCTTGTAGTCGATTGATTTTGTGTGATCAGAACAGAATTGACACGTCCTTGGGCGGCGTGTAAATCTGCGCCGACGCGGAGGCCTCCGCGAGGTTGTGTCTGTTCTCTGTTCCTGCCCGTTTTCAACTGTTGTTTCAGCCAATTTCCTGCTCCTTCTCTGGAAATTCATTTCCATCTCAGGAGAATTCCGCATCAATAGGAATTCGTGTTCTCTTCATCTGGTGATGCTGTGAAGGACGAGATCTCCGTTTCCCGATGCTCTCCCAAGATGATCATTTCCTTTGCGACCAATTCCGTCGTGAACTGCTTCTTGCCTTCTGCGTCTTCCCAACGTCGTGTCTGCAGCCTCCCCTCTACATATACGCGCTTCCCCTTCTGTAGATACTGGCTGCAGATTTCAGCCAAATTCCCCCAGGCAACAACGTTGAACCACTCGGTCTCTTCATGACGTTCACCGTCTGCCGATACCCAATTTCGAGACGTAGCCACACTGAAGCTGGCAACGGGACGTCCTGAAGGCGTATACCTCAACTCCGGCGCCCTACCAAGATGACCAATGATCATCACTTTATTCAATCCCCGACTCATACGTGTCTCCTTTCAGGGCCAGCCGATGTCATCCTGAGACAAAACCGTACGATTACATGCTTGTGATCATGTAACGCAGGATCTTCTCATGCAGACGCAGATCTTGTTCGACAACCACTCCCGCATTGGGGGGCATTTCCACTTCAATGAACACATAGTAACCATCGCTGCGCTTCTTGATGGGATAGGCCAGTCGACGTTTGCCCCAGCGGTCGAATTTGATCGCCTTACCTCCAGCTGCCTCGATCCACTCCTGGATCTTTTCCTCAAGCGCGGTCAGCCCCTCCGCATCTAGCTCGGGGTCGGCAATGAATGCCAATTCATATTTGCGCATGGAGATTTCTCCTTTCCTCGGGATTGCCCCCAACTCATGCCTGGCGGCGCGTTTGGGAGCGGAAAGCCAGCTTCTTATGTGTGATATGACTGCAGGAGTGTATCACGAAGCTCTCGGTTGTTCAACCCCACTGGTTCGCGAGGTACTTTCAAGGTATAATCTTCCACGCGTGGTGATGAATGCGCCGACGGGCGAGAGGTTCTTTATGCTCACAGCTCGAATAGGCTCATCAAGGCGCAGTAAGGCCAGGTTAGAACTTGCCTGGCCCAATTGTTGTCATCACGTATGAGCAGTTTCCATACGGAGGCATTATGGGGTCAAGTCGCATCGTCTTCGGCACAGACGGCTGGAGAGGCCGGATTGCGGATGATTATACATTCGAGTCTGTCCAGCGATGCACCCAAGGTTTTGTCGCCTATCTCAAATCACTTGACGATGCATCGGGACCGGTCATTGTTGGTTACGACAGGCGTTTCGCTTCCGAGGACTTCGCCATCGCGGCTTCTGAAGTGCTTGCCGGCAACGGCATCCAAGCTCTTCTCACGGATGCACCCACACCCACCCCGGTCATCTCCTACTCGGTCGTCGCCAATCAGGGCACGGCAGCGATCAACATCACCGCTTCTCACAATCCACCCGGAGATAACGGCTACAAGGTTCGTGATCGCTATGGTGGAGCTATCGATCCGAAAGGCCTCAAGGCGATCGAAGCAGCCATTCCGGAACACATCGAAGACGTCCGATCGATGCCGTTTGATCAGGCGCTCTCGAAGAACATGATCGAACGCTTCGATCCCATTCCGGATTACCTCACTCAAATCAACCGCCTGATCGATCTCGATCCACTGCGTAAGGCGGGGTTGACAGTCCTCGTCGATCCCATGTGGGGCAACGGGGCGGGCTGGTTCCCTCGCATTCTCGCTGGTGGCTCCACACGTGTGATCGAGATTCACAGCGACCACAATCCACTCTTCCCCAATATGAGAAGACCGGAACCCATCCCCCCCAACATCGATGCTGGTCTTCAAGCCATCCAAGAGCATCAGGCGGATGTGCTCCTTACAAACGATGGTGACGCTGATCGCATTGGCCTTGGAGATGAACACGGTCAGTTTGTGGATCAGCTGCGCGTCTATGCCCTTTTAGCGTATTACATGCTTGAGGTCAGAAAACTGCGAGGGCCGATCGTCAAGACTTTTTCGACCACCTCGATGCTCTTTCAATTAGGCGAGATGTATGACGTTCCAGTGTATGAGACCGGCGTAGGCTTCAAGTATGTAGCTCCCAAGATGCTGGAAGTGGATGCCATGATGGGGGGTGAGGAATCGGGGGGCTATGCCTTCCAGAATCATGTCCCTGAAAGGGACGGCATCCTGGCTGGTTTGTACCTTCTGGACATGATGATCCAACTGAAGCGTAAACCTTCCGAGTTGGTGGAATTGCTCTTCGAGAAAGTGGGGCCTCACTACTACCATCGCATCGACACCCCACTCCCCACGGATGGCTCCGAAACCAATCGGGCAAGCATTGAGCAGGCCAATCCTTCCAAGATCGGCGGATTGCGCGTCACTGGTATCGACAAACTCGACGGTTACAAGTTCCTATTGGAAGACGGAGGATGGCTCCTGATCCGCTTCTCCGGAACCGAACCGTTGGTTCGAGCCTATTGTGAAACCACACAAGCCGATCGAGTACAGCCGATCCTGCGGGATGGATTGAGGATCATCGGAATCCAATGAATGCACCCGTTCTTGATCTCACGGACACGCATTGCCACCTCGATTTATCGACTTTCGATGCTGATCTGACCAACGTTCTCGAGCGCGCGGCCAAGAACGGCGTCAAGCGCATCCTGATACCGGGCATCAATCTTGATTCGAGCCGAAAGGCTGTCCAGCTCGCAGAGGAACATCCAGGTGTCTACGCAGCCGTGGGAGTGCATCCTCATCGTTCGTCAAGCTGGAACGACGCTGTTGCTCAGGAGCTACGCGCGTTGACCCAATCCCCCTCCGTACGTGCGATCGGTGAGATCGGCCTCGATTTCTATCGCAATCTTTCTCCTCAGGACGTGCAGCGCAGAGTCTTTCAAGCTCAACTGGCTTTGGCTGCCGAAGTGGGGCTTCCGGTCGTGGTTCACAGCCGGCAGGCCCTCACGGAAGTCCTCGCCGATCTACTCCCTTGGGCAGAACAATTACCGAAGACCTTGCGAACGCGCGCCGGCGTGTTGCATGCCTATTCGGGTGATCTTGAAGCTGCATCCAGGGCTTTCGCTGGGGGTTTCTATGTCGGCATAGGAGGGCCCCTCACCTATCGCAAAGCCCAGGATCTTCGAGACATCACAGCGAGAATGCCGACCGATCGTCTTCTTTTGGAAACCGATGCACCGTACCTGACGCCACATCCCTACCGGCACCAGCGCAATGAACCGGCTCATGTTCGGCTCGTGGCACAGGAACTATCGAAACTCTTTGGGATAGAGGAGACTGCGATTGCACAAATCACATCTCAGAACGCAGCGAACCTCTTTGGTTGGAACAATGGAAGCAAAAGCAATCACATTCTTTGACCTGGTTCGCGATGGCCTTTCGGATGTCGAAGCGCTCATGCGCTCTTCGCCTGATGGTCATCACGAAAACCTGTCCCACGCGATCAACCATCTGCTGTCTTCGGG
>DUET01000036.1 GCA_011192015.1 Anaerolineae bacterium | reverse complement strand
GGTGTGGGGGTGGGCAGTTCCATGCGCAAATGCACGCGCACTTCAGCGCTCCCGTTGTTGGTCCCCTCCACGCTCAAGCGTAGTGTAATCGGCCCGTTTGGAAGGTCCTCGAGATCCCAATCCGTGAGTTTCTGGGACTGTGAAACGGCACTGCTGCTGTGGATGATCTCCGTCCAACTCAGGGGATCGAAGCCGCTTCCATAATCCAGCACCCAACGTTTGAAGTACCTTGTGGCTGAAGCCCGGCCGAAGATCTCCAAGGGATTGCTTTGTATGGTTCCCCCTTCAGCTGGGCTGGTGATGCCGATGATTGGACGCGGGCTGCTGGCGCTGCAATAGGTCTCAGGCACGTAGAATCGCCGTTCCGGAGGGAAGCCCATGCGTTGTGCCCAGGAACGCCCGGAACTGGTCCCTTCGATCCATTCGACCGCCCAGGGATCGGTCACATAGAGGGCCAATTTTTCGATGGCGAATTCGGCGCACTCCGCCGTCGATCTTTCCAGGGAGTAACTATCGACCCAAATCTCCTGCCACAGGTCCTTCGATTGGGGCAGCGGAAGCTGGTCCGAGGCGAAAACCTCAACGCGTTTGGTAGGGCACCAATCCGATGGTTCTGTACCCGAGACAGCGCAGATGGTGACATCAACGATGCCCGGAGGGCGCGGAAAGGAAGCCGTTGCGGAGCCGGTCAAATGCTCCTGGGCGAGCTTCATGAATTGGTTCCAGACCGGCGCCGCACCGGTGAGCCCCGAGGTGTTCTGCATGGGCGTGTAATCGGCGTTGCCCACCCAAACCCCGACCGCGACTTCGGGTGTGTATCCAAGCGTCCAATTATCCCGGAAGTCATTGGTGGTCCCGGTTTTCGCGGCTGCGGGGAAGGGCAGGTAGAGATACGAATTGGGGCCGAAGGCGGGTGTGCGCGCTGTGTTGTCTGAAAGGATGGAAGTGATCAAATACGCATGCTCGGCGCGGATCACCTGCTCCCCGTCCGGCAATTCGTACTCATATACGATCTGTCCCGTGCTGTCCACGATGCGCGTGATAGCCACCGGCGGGATGCGCAAACCCCCATTGGCGAACACGGCGTAGGCTCCGGTCAGCTCCAGAAGGGTCACGTCACCGCCTCCGAGCGTGAGGGAGAGTCCGTAATCATCCCGATCGAAGGTCGTGATCCCGAAGCGGCGCGCGGTTCCGACCAGGCCGTCATCCAGGGGCGTGGAGGGATTGTCGTAGATGCCGACGAAATCCAACGTTTTCACAGCGGGTACGTTGTAGGAATTCGCCAAGGCGGAGCGCACCGTAACCGGTCCGTGGAAGCGGTCGTCATAGTTGACTGGTTTGTAAGGTGGGCGCGGATCGTTGGGATCTCCGGAGGGGGGGAATTCGGAAGGGACATCCCATATCAACGTGCCGGGAGTCCAGCCGAGTTCGAAGGCGGCCGTGTAGGTCAGTGGTTTGATGGAGGATCCGGGTTGGCGCGGGCGGATGGCCATGTTGATCTGGCCACCGATCTCGGCATTTGCATAATCTGCGGAACCGACCATGGCCAGGATCTCTCCAGTGCTGGGGCGGAGGGCCACGAGGGCACCAGTTGACACTCGGCGATCCGCGAGGGCGTTGATCTGCTCCAGGACATATTGCTGAGCCTGCTCCTGCAGCGTGGGATCCAGAGTCGTGTACACCGTGAATCCCGAGCGGTAGATCGTCTGCGGATCGTAGAGCTGTTCGAGCTCCGCGCGGACATAGTGCACCCAATGCGGAAATTGGATGGTCAAATCAGCGGGATCGAACTCATAATTTGTCAATTCGATGGCTGCCGCGCCGGCCTCCTCGGGGCTGATGCAGATCGGTTGCTGTGAATTGCTGACGAAGATGCACCCCTGTTCCTGGCTGGCGATGACCATCAAACCCAACACCTGCCGCTGGCGCGCTAACGTGACCTCGCGATTCGTGAGGATGTCGTATACGGAGGGCGCTTGCACTAGCCCGGCCAGGAAGGCTGATTGAGCCAGGGTAAGTTTGTCGGCCGTGGTGTTGAAATAGGTGAGTGCGGCCGCCTCCACTCCATAGGCGAGGTTCCCGTAGTAGTTTTGGTTTAGGTACAGCTCAAGGATCTCGTCCTTGGTGTAGCGGCGTGTGATCTCTGTGGCGAGCATGGCCTCGCGCAACTTGCGAACCAACGTGCGCCGCCCCCGCTCTTCCGGCGTGAAGAGTAAATTGCGCGCGATCTGCTGGGTGATGGTGGATGCGCCGGATACAACCTCCCCGGCTTGATAGTTCTGAAAGAAGGCACGCACGATTCCAAAGAAGTCGAAGCCTACATGGCTGTAGAAGGTTGAATCTTCTGTCGCAACCGTGGCGGCGGTCATGAAGGGGGAGATCTGGCTCAGGGGAACATACGTGCGGCGGCCCGCCTGTGGGTCTATGACCTCATACAGCAGGTTACCCTCACGGTCCAGGATGCGAGTGGTCTCGAACTGGGATGCCCTGGATTGGAGATCTTCGACGGAGGGCAAGGTAGCTGCCAGCGTGTAGTACTCATAGATGCCAAAGGAAACGGCCCCGATGAAGATGGCGATCGCGGCGAAGATTCCGAGGATGAACATCCGCAAACCGCATCCACCACATCCCTGCATGAATCGATCCCAACGTCCTCCAGGAGGTTGGGGAGTCGTGGGTAGCGTCGGTTGGGTGGGAGCATAGGCCGCATGGGTGACGCGCGTGGCACGGATGTCGGTTGTGGGCGCATGTTCAGGAATCTGCGTATCGCCGGGATCGATGGGTGTGGGGATGGTTTCTTGTTCGGTAGCGAAGTGTGGTGGGATGGTGTCCAGAAGATCCGGATCGAGCCAATCCGGATCCGTGATTGAGGAACCATCGGGTGTCGTATCCGCCTGATCCTCGATCCCAATCTTCTCATCTTCGGAAGCCAGGATTTCCTCTTCCTCGATGTCATCCAGCAAACGCCGGAAGCGCTTGGAGGAATCACCTTCCTCCCTTGGTTCACCCTCATGAGGGGCATGTGGATCTTGCTTGGATGGTTTGCGTTTGAAAGGCAGGTTGATAACGGGTTTGCGGGCAGGTTTCTTTGCCGACCCCGTCTCCTGATCGGATTCCGGGACGGCATCGGGCGGATCCGCGGCTGGCCGCGCAGCATCGCGCCCCTCCTCGGTCTGATGAAGCTCCTCGGGTGGAAGCTTGCGGGTTTCCTTATCCTCAGAATTGCCCATGTTGCGCGATTATAGCACGCAGACTAGGAGGGAAAGCAATCGGCCGAAACCTGGCTGTTTTCAAGTTTCGGCCCCATTTGCACAGCGCATGATGTTAGAGTCTGGTGGATCGGCTGATGTTCAGGGCTGCCCCTTGATCAACACCGACCAACGGCCCCTCATGACGGTCTTGTCATCTTGATTGCGAACGTCCAGATTGATCACCACAGAACCCCCGCCCAAGCGCGGGAGTGGTTTCTTCTCCGCAACCTCCATCACCACGTGGATCGTATCACCGATGAAGACGGGAAGGCTGAATTTCCATGTTCTGATCTCACGGAAAGCCAGCACGGTTTCCTCCAACAGTCCAGTGTTCACAGCCAATCCTGAGGCGATGGAAAGACCAAGCAGACCAAAAGCCACACGGCGACCGTAGGGTGTTGTGCTGGCGTATTCGGCATCACAGTGGATGGCATTGTAATCTCCGGAGAGTGCGGCGAAGGCGACGATGTCAGCCTCGGTGATCGTCCGCCCGGCGGTGACGATCTTCTTGCCGATTTCAAACTCCTCGAAATACAAACCTTGGGGAGTCTTCTGCACATCCGTCATTTGAGCCTCCTGGAGGCGAGAGGGCTATTCTAGCATGTCTTTGACCTTTCGAGCCGGCCTTCTTACAATTACAACCATGAGATCATGGTCGATTCCCCACGATGGACCACTCTGCCTTCGTCTTGCGGCTGATGCCCGCCTGTGTGTCCCGGATTACGCCGATGACCAGATTTGGGAACTCAAGGTGGGCGGTGGTGAACCCCCGGCCTTGACATTGGAGACCACATATGGCCTGCGGGCGCGCAGCATGCGCATCTTTCCCAGTTTCTTCTGGGGCACGCGATGGGTCACCGATCCCACGGCTTTCTCCTCTCCACCCATCTTCCGCAGCTTGCTGCCCAACTACCTGAAGGTGGAATTCGATCCCTTTCCGGATCTGCATGTGGTGGCGGAATACTGGGTGCCGGATTCCCGCACCGTGGCAGGGCGTTTCACGCTCACAAACTTCTCTTCCGAGACGGTTCCTCTACGCTTACGATTGCATGCCGTTCTACGACCAGGTGAGAACCCGCGATCCATGAGTGAAACCACGATCGAAGGAGCCCATGTGCTCGCCGGCCATACGAGCCAAATCGAACCGGTAGTCTTTCTGAGCGGAGCCGCCATGGCCGAAGAAGTGGTCTATCCGGCCTTGGCTATCCATGAAGAGCTCCATCCGGGTAGAACGAGGGAAGTATCTTGGGGGCATGCAGGATTGGCTTCTCAACATGACTCATTTTCCGCCGCGCGCGCGACCGCATCGCGAGCATGGGATGCCGAGATCGCCCGTTTGGAGATGGTCAACGCCAGCCAGGTTGAGATCGAAACCGGCGATGCGGATTGGGATGCGGCTTTCGTCATGGCTCAGAATGCGGCTCTCCGGGGCTATGTCGGTCCTACGCCGCGGCTCCCGCATGCTTCCTTCGTGCTGACCCGGGCACCCGATCACGGCTACTCGGAACGGGGGGACGGCAAGGATTATGGCTTGGATTGGGACGGGCAGACAGCGGCACATGCGTATATCAATCTCGCACAGATCCTGCCAGCTGCCCCTGAATTGGCCCGAGGCGTGATTCGCAATTTCCTTGCCGTTCAGAAGGCTGACGGCGGCATTGATTGGAAGCCGGGTTTGGGAGGGCAACGCAATGGATCCCTTTGTATTCCGCTCTTGGCAACGCTGACATGGAAAATCTACAGGCAATCCGAAGATCGGACCTTTCTCGAGGAGACGGTGGGCGGACTGCTCGAATTCCTCGAAGCGTGGTTCCATGAGAGGCAGGATCGGGATTTGGATGGACATCCTGAGTGGGAACATGTCCTTCAATCGGCATTCGATGATTGGCCGTCTTTCGTTCCATGGCGCGAGTGGGGGCAGGGCTTGGAGATCAGCAAGGTGGAAACCCTGGATCTGGCGTCTTACTTGTATCGTGAATGCCAATCGTTGATCCTGATCGCAGAAGAGCTGGACCGCCCTTCCCTGGTACCTGCGCTGCGAGCCCGCATGGAAGGTCTGGCGGAATCCGTGGAGGCGAGTTGGTCCGTGGAAGAAGCCTGCTACCAGCACAGGGATCGAGATCATCATGTTTCCCCAACGGGCGAACTCCTGGGGCAGGGTCGCGGCTCGTTTCGGGTTGATGTCGACAGGAATTTCGATCACCCCGTGCGGGTGCTGGTGCGGGTGCAAGGACCGGAAGGTGCTGCACAAAAACTGAAGGCGACCTTGCGAGGGCGGTCTGTGGAGGGTGGGCGCCGGCGTGTGTTTCATCTGCAACATGAGGATTTTCAGTGGTTTTGGGAGCGAGGTGCAGCCACGAGTTCAATCACCTTTCTATCCATCAAGAACATCGAGATCGAGAATCTGAGTGATGAATTCTTTGTTGAAACTTGGTCTGCAGATTTCACGCGGCAGGACCAGACCCTGCTGCTGCCGCTCTGGGCGGGTATCCCCGATCCACAACGAGTCGATCACTTGGTGCAGGAAACCTTGCTCGACCCCAAACGCTTTTGGAGAACCTACGGAATCCCGAGTTGTTCTGCGGATGATCCCGCCTATGCGGCGGGGAGATCCGAACGTGCGGGTGCGGTGGGAATGCTGTGGAATACGATGATTTGCGAGGGGTTGATCGATCATGGATATATCCAGGAGGCCGTCGAGTTGGTGTCGCGCTTGATGAAAGCGACCATCACCTCGCTTCGCAGGCACCATGCCTTTCGCGAGAGCTACGATCCTGACGAAGCGCAGGCTTTCGGCGATCGAGGCCATCTTTGGGGAACGGCGCCGGTGCACCTCTTTCTGCAGGCGCTGGGCGTTCGTCTCATATCAACGAGCAGGATTGAACTGCGAGCCGGCAATCCATATCCCTGGCCCGTGGTATTGCGCTGGCGTGGTGTGGAAATCACTTTCGAGAAGGATCAATGCCAGGTGACCTTCCCCAATGGACACCAGGAAGTGGTGGAAGGAGAAGGTGTTCACCTCGTAGAGCAACCCAACTGAGCTTCGAAAACACTCATCAACATGGATGCAAGCCCTGGATGAACATGAATTCCCAGGATCCAGGCGTGCTTTTCAACGAAGCGTCAACGAACGGATCCAGCGAGGATGAAGAGCTTGCGTGCTATAATCACTTTCTGGTTGTGTCGAATCGGAAGTTTGGGATTTCGGAACCGATCCAATCGTGCGGATCGTAATTGATCGCTGGGTGGTTGGTTCTACGGCATGCAGGCAAGCGGTCTGATGAATACACAGGCATGTACCAGCCTGATCCAGATCCGAGGAATCCGGGGCTGGTGCTTTTTCCCAATGAGGCCAAACCATCTTGTTCAAGGTTCGGCAAAGGGTGCCAGGTCCTTGGTTCAGCACCCATAGGCATGTATGGAGTAAACCTTCGTGGCAGCGTTGATCGCAACATTCATCTTTGTGCTCGTGTTCGTCGCCATCTCATTCCATCTGCTGCATGAGACCGCTGCAGCCTTATTGGGAGCGGTGGCGGTCTTTTTAGTGACCTACATCGGGGGCTCCTTTGTTCCCGATCTGCACATCTTGAGTTTCGATGATGCGATGACGTTTGTGGATTGGAACGTGATCTTTCTGATCCTGGGAATGATGATCTTCATGGCGGTGCTGGCGGAGACGAACATCTTCAAGTGGATGGCCTTCCAACTTTATCGCTTGTCGAAGGGCAACACCTGGAGGTTGGTGGCAGGATTGCTTCTGCTGACGGCCGTTGGATCCGCGTTTCTCAACGATGTCACCGTCGTTTTACTCCTCGTCCCGCTCTCCATTCAGATTTCCGTTGCGATAGGTATTCACCCCTTTGTGCTGGTGATACCGGAAGTCTTGATATCCAACATCGGCGGCGCGGCCACGCTCATCGGCAATCCCCCAAGCACCATCGTTGGTTCGCACATAGGCGTGAGTTTCACCGAGTATTTGGTGAACATGGCCCCCATTGCCGTCATATGTATGCTTGCTGCGATGATCGTCAATCGCATCCAATACCGCAAGGAATATAAACGCTCGGCCAAGGATGTATCGCCGGTTCTGGTGGAGGCTCTCGCCTCTGACTCGCGCATAAAGAACAGGAGCACGCTCTACAAGGCCCTGGCGATTGCCGCACTGACGTTCGCTGGCTTCTTTGTGGCGGATTTCTTCGATGGCATGCCACCGGGCGTGGTGGCCTTGAGTGGTGCGGTGCTGCTCGTGGCCTGGGTACGCCCCGAGATGCACAAGATGCTGCGCGAAGTGGATTGGACCACCTTGCTCTTCTTCATCGGGCTGTTCATTGTTGTGGGAGGCATGGAGAAGACGGGAGCGATTGAGTGGCTTGCCACGCGTGTGGCGATCATAGCCGGTGAAAGCGTGAAGCGGGCCGCTCTGCTGACGACGTGGGTGGCGGGAATTGCCTCCGGCATTGTGGCCAACATCCCCTTCACCGTGGCGGCGCTACCGGTTGCCGATTTCCTCACGGAAACCATACCCCAGGCTGCAGAGAGCGGGATCATCTACTGGGGTTTGATCCTGGGGGCTGACCTGGGTGGAAACGCGACCATCCTGGGTTCAGCGCCCAACATTGTGGCTCTGGGATTGCTTGGCCAGGCTGGATTCCGACTGACCTTCGGACGCTTTTTACGTGACGCATTACCGGTGACGATCACCACGATGGTCCTGGCTTCGATCTGGCTATTGATTCGATATTGACGAGAGGCGAGCTGTGGAAATCATTCTCTGCGCCACACGTGGTGGCGAGGAAAGCATCAGCGCACAGTACAAGGCCATCGAACTTGCCAAGGAACGAGGCGCACGGCTTATATTCCTCAACGTGGCGGATAGTTCCTTCCTGGATCGATCAGCGGCCGCGATCGTAGTGGACATCCAGGAGGAGCTATCGAAGATGGGAGAATTCTTCCTGATGATGGCGGTAGAGAGAGCGAAGGCATGCGGATTGGAGGCGGAGGCTGTGATCCGCGCCGGTGTCTTTCGAGCCGAACTCATTCAAGCGACCAAGGACTTAGGAGCCTCGATGATCGTTTTGGGTAAGCCCGGTGGGGGTGCCAGTCGATTGGAGCTCGCCGGATTTGATGCCTTCAAGGAGAAGCTCGGGCAGGAAACTGGCGTGGAGGTCGTCTCCCTTTAGCGCTGAAGGAAGAAAGCTTTGCGGGTTTTTCTGTTCATGTTTCGTTTTCTGGACTTGAATGGGGCGGAGAGGTCCTAGGATGGAGTCGTTGCTCCGCGTTGAAATTACCGTCCTTGTGCTGCTGCTGGTGGCTTCAGCCGTGACGGTATTCGTTCGCAGGATTCGTATTCCCTACACCGTGGCGCTTGTTCTGGCGGGTTTGGTGCTTTCCTTCATCCCTCAGATGGAGGTTGAGGTCAGCTCGGGATTTATCCTTTCTATCTTCGTTCCCCCTTTGGTTTTTGAAGCTGCTCTAGAATTGAACTTCATCGAACTGCGCCGGAATCTCTCCTCCATCGTGCTGCTGGCCGTTCCAGGTGTGATCTTGAACATGCTGGTCGTGGGCGCGGTGGTTGCGCTGGGGGCAGGTCTATCGTGGCCGATGGCGCTTCTCTTCGGATCTTTGATCGCTGCTACGGATCCTGTGGCCGTGATCGGAATCTTCCGCAAGCTGGGCGCGCCGCAGCGTCTTACGGTGCTTCTAGAAAGCGAATCCCTGCTCAACGACGGCACGGCGATCGTGCTCTTCAGGCTGGCGCTCGCGGTTGTCATCAGCGGTCAATTCAGTTTGGTGGAGGGGCTGGTTGATGCTGTCCGTGTGGCTTTCGGTGGCATCATCGTTGGCATCATCTTGGGGTGGTTGATCTCACAACTGATCGCCCGCATCAACGATCATCTGGTGGAAACAACGCTCACGACCGTTCTTGCCTTTGGATCCTATATCGTAGCAGAAGACTTCTTTCATGTCAGCGGCCTGCTGGCAGTGGTGGCGGCGGGTCTGGTCACCGGGAACATCGGACCGAGGGGCATGTCGCCGACGACGCGCATCGTGCTCGAAAATTTCTGGGAGTATGTGGCTTTCCTGGCCAACTCGGCTGTATTCCTGCTCATCGGCATCCAGGTCGATCTGCTCGAATTGCTGGCCAATTGGCAGACCATCCTGTGGGCCATCATCGCTGTCCTCGCCAGTCGAGCGGTGGTGGTGTACCTGCTGTCAAGACTGGGTCGTGAAATCCCCAACAGATGGAGGCATGTGCTCTATTGGGGAGGCTTGCGTGGCGCGATCACATTGGCTCTGGCCTTGAGCATTCCTGCCGAGGCCGGGCCGGAGCGCGTGACGATCACGGCCATGGCTTTCGGTGTGGTGCTCTTTACCTTGCTGGCGCAGGGCATCACGATGGACACGCTGTTGAAACGGCTGGGTGTGATCTTTCGCAGCAGGGATCAGTTTGAATACGAGGTTCGACATGCTCGCGCGATCGCTGCGCGTGCCGGATACGAGCAATTGAACAAGCTGCACGATGCGGGTTTGATCACCTCCCATACTTGGGAGAATCTGCGCGAACGCCTGAGCGAGCGTCTCAAGGTGCTCACGGATGCTGTGCAGAACAAGCTGCATGAATCTCCCGATCTCGAAATCGAGGAACTCGTGACAGCCCGGCGGGAGGCGCTCAGAGCTCAAAGGTCGGTGCTAGCAAATCTGCGCCGTGATGGCGTGATCTCCGATGATGCCTATCAGGAATTAGGCATCGAGATCGATTCCGCCCTGGAGGTAGGGCTGAGAAGTTGGGCCGAGCGCATGATGTATGGTCTCGAGATGCCCGAAATCCGCCAATTGCTTATGGTGATTGTGCAGGGGAAGGATCTTGAAAACAGCCTTCAAGCGCTAACGGATGCGGGGTTCTCCGCCACCCAGATACGTGCGGGGGGAAGGTTGATGCAGGAAAGTCATCTGCTTCTGATCGGATTGCCCGAGGGCAAGCTGGAAACCGCCGTGATCACGCTCCAAGCGGCCACGCGGAATCGTGTGGAATTCGTTTCCTCTCCCATCGAGGGCATGGAAGCAGCGACGGCTATGGCCGAACCCAAACAGGTCCATGGCGCAACCGTGTTTGTGATCAACGTGGAACGAGCAGAGGTTTTCTAACATGAAGCTGATCATCATGATCTTGGACGATCGAGATGCGGAGATCGTATCGCATGCGCTAACGGAGAAAGATTTCAAGGTCACGCATGTGGCCTCGACAGGGGGTTTCATGCGTCATGGCAGATGCACATTTCTGATCGGCGTGGAAGATGAGCAGGTGGATGATGTCATGGTTCTGATGCGAGAAACCGTTCCACCTCCAGAGCATCACCGAGGCCCCCGAGCGCTGGCCTTTGTGCTGAACGTCGATCAATACGAGCAGCTTTGAGCGCGCACGGTCCATCCCATAACCGGCCGGCTTCGAAAGGGCTTGCGATTATGAGCGGAATTCGATCCATGCTTCGCAAAGCCCAGGCCTCACTCCAGATCCATCTCCAGTAAAACCGCCTCGTCTGCGAAGCCATGTCTTTGATAGAACTTTCGCGCCTTGTGATTGCTTGATTCCATACTGACCTCCAACTCGCAGCAGCCCATTTGGCGGCATTTCTCGATGGCGGCTTTTAATAATCCGCTGCCGATTCCCTTGTCGCGGTAGGACTCGGTCACGATGAGTTCATCGATCAAAGCCGAGGAAGTAGGGTGAAGGGCTGTTTTTCGGGTGGAGAAGTGGATCAAGCCGATGGCGTTCACGCCATCCTTGGCCAGGAGGATATGAGCTCGAGGGTCGTGGATGAGAGCTAGCCCGTTTGACATCAATTGTTGCTGATCCAGATCATGTGAGCTTTCAAGATTCAACGACAATTCCTCGAGCAGTGCGATGATGGCCGGCAGGTCAGATTCGATCGCTTCAACGGTGGCATATGAACTCATGTTGAACCTCCCTTTGCCGACGCAAGCAGGATCCAACCTTTTCGCTGCTTCAAAGATAATTCCATTATATGTTGAAGTGGGCTCACTCCATGTCTGTGTTTGCAGGAATCCAGATTTGACCGATGACGATCAGCAAGATGGAAGCAGCCGCAGACAACAGCACAGCTGTTTGGGAACTGAAGTGATCGCCGAGGGCGCCGATGAGTAGCGAGCCCAGCGGCCAGAAACCGGCCAATGCCCAGGTGTATGCGCTCATCACTCGCCCTCGCAACTCGTCCGGCACCAATAACTGGATGGAGGTATTGGTGACCGCAAGTTGGGTGATGAAGGCAAAACCTGCCGCCAGCATGGCGAACATGGAGAGAATGGGAATCGTAGAGATGGCGAAGGCGATTACGGCGGCGGCAAGGAGAATGCGCGCAAGGAGCAGGATCAGTGCCTTCTTGCTTCGATCTCCTCCAAAAGCCAGCATCAAAGCGCCCAGCAGGGCGCCGACCCCTTGAGAGGAAAGCAGCGCCCCGTATCCCTCGGCCCCAGTGCCGAGCACGTCACGCGCAAAGGCGGGCAGCAGCACGGTGAACGGAAACACAAACACGCTGAGCAGGGCGATCATTCCCACCAAACCGGTCAAACGCCGGTCGCTGCCCAGATAGACCAGGCCATCTTTGAATTCCGCCAAACTGGTCCCGGGGTTGGATGGGGGCTTGAAGGGTTTGATGCGCATGAGCAGGAGCCCTGTGATCACAGCCAGGTAGGAGAGCGAATTAAGGCCGAAGGCCGGGGCCTCTCCGAGTGAGGCGATGACCAAACCGCCCAGGGCGGGCCCGATGATGCGTCCGCCATTGAAGATCGATGAGTTCAGGACGATGGCGTTGAGCAGGTCCTCACGCTCCACCATGTCCGCATAGAAGGCTTGTCGGGTGGGCATGTCGAGCGCATTGGCCACGCCCAGCAGTGTGGCCAGGAGCAGGATGTGCCAGTATTCCACGATTCCAAGGAAGGTGATCAAGGCAAGCACCGCTGCCAGCAGCATGAACCAGATCTGTGTGATGAGCAGCAGGCGCCGCCGTGGAAAGCGATCGACGATCACGCCCATGAACAAGGAGAGCACCAGCACGGGGGCATATCCGGCAAAGGTCACCGCGCCAAGGCTCAATTGCGATCCGGTCAAGCGGTAAACCAACCATTGCTGGGCGGTGGATTGCATCCAGGAGCCGGAAACCGAGATCAGCTGCCCGAAGAAGAAGAGCCGGAAATTGCGGTGGCGCATGGCGCGCAGGGCTTTGGGCCATTGCCAGCCAAGTCGTAAATGGGGGGTTATCTGAGGAAGATTGAAGCGCAATAGAACCTCTGGTTGGCGGTGTGTGGCTATTCCGCAGACGATTGTTCGTGAAAGCACTCGACATGGTAGACCAAGATCTGCACATTGCCTTGCTTCCAAGCCTCGCTGGCTAAACCTGCTTTCTGGCACAGCATGGCGAGGAATTGCTCTGGTGTGGAAACCTTCTTCCACACCTGTGGAAGGAAGGTAGCGCGACGACCGCCGCAGAGAACGACCACTCCATCCACACCCGGGCGCAGCAGCTTCGGAATCTCCATAGGGTCTGTGGCTGGAAGGGGTTCTGGCTTACTGAGCACAGAAATTTCGATCGTTATGGATTCGGTTTCATCCGCCTGCACGGGGATGAAACGAGGATCGTAGAGCGCTGCATCCACAGCATGCTGCTGCACATCTTCCACCAGAGGAGAACGTGCGTTCAGCGCGCCGATGCAGCCGCGCAACGCTCCCTGCTTGGTCAAGGTGACAAAGGAAGCCCCCTGCGTTCGCAATCGCTTGGGGACGGATTCCCGATCCAGGGTAGGCAGCTTACGGTGGTTGGCAGCCGCTTCGAGCGCCATGCGCGCGATGCGCAGGAGGTAATCCTTCTCTTCCTTTGTGAGCTGGGCTGTCATCGCGTTTTCCACCATCTGCTGTGTTTACAAAAAGAATGCCCCAATTAGCATGATAACCCGCACGTCTTTAGAACGTCAAGACGGACGGCCTTCCTCGAAGAGCACACGCAGTACAGCAGGCGCATAACCGGAAAGATCGTGGAGCTCATGGGCGAATACTCGCCGAAGATGGAGCGGCCCGATGAGGAGGCAGGGAACAGGATTGCGTGTGTGTCCGCGCGGTCGGAGATCCTCCACATTACCGTGATCCGAGATCAGGACAACCAGGTCTTCGTCGATGCGCCAGTTCTCGAGGAAGCCATCCAATACGGCATCCAGGGTTTCGAGCAGGCTGATGGCTTGGTCCATGGCTTGCTTGTGACCGACGTAGTCGGTGAGCCAATAATCGAACCATGTGAGATCGGAATGTCGGCAGGCCAGGGCCATGTGCCTACCGGCCTCGACGGGTGAGTAGATGGGAGCTGGCGGGAATCCCACCCGCTCTGCCCATCCTTGGCCGGTGAAGTCGGCAGAAAAGGCTCGACCGGCCTGCATGTCCTCTGCGGTCTGCAAGCGAAAGCCAGCGGACACGATGGAAAGCGGGATGGCCGAATATAGGCGCCGACCTCGCTGAATGGCCTCGAAGTAACCGGGTGGGTAACCGTTCAGCAGGCTGACGCTACCGCCCTTTCGTTTTACCATGGCGAACAGGTTATCGGCATGGATGATGTCTCGGATGGCCTGATTGGGTTTGGGACCGTAGTGCGCGCCGAGTTCGAGGGCAACGTTGCGCCCCGTCAAAAGCGTTGCCTGGCAACTGGCGGATTGAGGCATGCCATCCACTCCCATGCACGCATCCAGCCCCAACAGCGTTGCAGTTTCGGTCTCTGTGGGAACACTTTCCGCCACCAACCGGCGACCATCAAGCAGCGCCAGCAGCTGCGGGAGATGCGCATTCGAGAACGGATTCCGCTGGGGATCGTCTTCTCCCAAACCCACGCCGTCCAGGAAGAGGGTGAAGATGCGCGTCATTGGGGTTTTCGCTGGAATGTGAACCAGGCCGAGGGGCGGTGGCGGTGGCTGCCATGCTCCACCGATCGAAGATCGAACACCTTGCTGGCGAATCTTCGCAATCGGTTTTCGGTGGGCCAGATTGGGCTCAGCGTTCCCTCTGCCACCAGGAAGGTATACAGCAGGTAGGTTCCCCCTGCCCGCAACAATTCCGCCAGGCGTTGGAAGTAACGCTCATGTGCGGTTGGGGGGAGGCTGTGATAGCAGCCGATGTCCAGGCATAGATCGTAGGGACCGGTGAGTTTCTCGAGCGTCGTTACTTGACCCTGGATGAATTCGGTCTCCAACTCCCGTTTGCGTGCCTTGCGGCGCGCTCGGGAAATGGCCTGGCGGGAGAAGTCGATTCCCGTGACCTGCCAGCCATGTTCGGCAAGCGTGAGGGCGTTCGTGCCGGTGCCGCAACCGATATCCAGGGCTCGACCGGCGACATGTGTTTCGATGAAGCGCATAAGTTCGGGCGGGGAGATACCGGTGTCCCAGGGCGCCATCCCCAGCAGGTAGCGGAATTCGAAGAAGAGGCGATGGATCATGGAGCCTCGAGGCTGCGTTCCACGGCTTGCGGATCGATGGAACCCACCTGGCGCCAGATTTCATCTCCCGCCGCATCGAGGAAGACGAAAGTCGGCGTGAATCTGAAGCCGAAGCGCTCGGCAACGGTCCTGCCCACAGGATCCTGGATGTTCAAACGGATCACGTTCAATTCTTCTGCATGCTTTTTTTCGATCCCATCCACGATGGGTTTCGCGGCCTGGCATGCCAGTCAGAAATTGCTCTGGAACTCAAGCAGCACGGGTTTGCCTGCGCCGATGCGCTCCATCACCTGCTCGTTCTCGTCCAGCGTACTCGGTCCGGGGCGCAGGAGCCAGAAGGCAAGGCTCAATCCTGCGGCCAGAGCTGCCAATGCGAGAATGTCCGTGGTTCTTACGCCGTCCCGGAGCAGGAAGGCGGCCAATCCCAGCCATATCACCCCTGCCATGAGAACGAAGGAGTACTGGTTGATGATCTTCATGCGCGCCTCCGTCGACTGTGGAAGTGATTGTATCATCGGATGTTTCAGCCCTCACAGGAGGGTCGTTCCGTGCCACCCTCACCGTTTTTCAGTTCGTTAGGTCTGAAGGTATCAACAATCGAATGAAACCGTACCTGATCCATACTTTCGTCGGGCCACAAATCTAGACTCGGTGATCTAAAGTTGGATCGTGGGAAGCGGTTGGAGAACAAGCGAACTGGCGATCGGCTTGCTGACCCCTGGAGGTAGATTGTCCTCCAACAGCCTGGAAAACGCCGGGATGCATGGCCTTGAAGGAAGCCATCATCCCGCAACCCGTCCAGCCTTGACAGGAAATCCGTTCTGTGGCAAAATAAATTCCTACGGCAAAATAAAATTAAACGAGAAAATAGATTATAGCGAAGAAAGGATTCCAGTACTTCCCCATCAAGGGGATCCAGGAATTGGAGAGCATCCAAGCCTTTTTCGATTCTTTCTACATCCGAATCCTTGAACTGCTAACTGCGGAACCACAGTGGTCGATTTAAAGGAGAGATTGATGAAACGAAAAACAGTGATCGTCTCTATCTTTCTTGTATCCATTTTAGCGGCATGTCAGAATGGAAACGAAGCGGCTCAGGTTTTAGAAGCCACGGCCACCGAACTTCCTGTTTTGGAGCCTACACCCACCGAACTTCCTGTTCTGGAAGCCACGCCCACCGATGTTCCTGAGAGCCCCACGCCAGAGCCTCCCCCACCAGACCCTCTACCTGAACTCCAAAGAATCACGGTCGATAATGCAGGAAATGTCCAACTCATCAGGACTTTCCAGATACCGAATTTTTCGACATCGTATACAAGAGGTCAATGTTCAACCAGTTTTAGTCCCAATGGGAATTTCGTTGCCGGCGTTTGCATCAAGAACCGCATCCCTCTCTGGGACCTCGATACAGGATTGCTGGTTCGTGAGCACGCGAATGCCATTAAAAATGAAATCACCTGTACCTTTGATCCTGCTGGTGAAACGTTGGTAACCGCAGGGTTTGGTCCCAATATCTCCTTTTGGAACTTGGCAAGTGGGGATAGAGTTGAAAGACTGGGGGACTATGACGATCCGGTCTGGGATGTAGACTTCAGCCCTGATGGCCGAATGTTAGCTTCAGTCACGCTGGATTGGGACGCCATGCTTTCCAATCCCCCGGATGATGAGAGTTTACGGGACATCCAAATGTGGGATGTAGCCAGTGGGGAACAAATATGGACGGTCAAACAAGGTGTGAATTTCAGTTTGAGCGTCGATTTCCACCCCAATGGAGAAATCATCGCCGTGGGGAAAACCCGAGGGGATGTCTATATCCACGATGCGGCAACCGGGAATGAACTCTACACATTCAATACGGTTCCAGGATGGCCCAATCCCGGTGCAGGGAATATCGGCGATCTGGCTTACAGTCCTACAGGCAGGTTATTGGCTGCAGGAAGCGATGATGACAAGATTTGGATTTGGGAGACGGGCAATTATGGGCTTCTGTACAACTTGGAAGGGCATGATAGTTACGTGAATGGGGTTGTCTTCAGCGCAGATGAAACTTTCCTCGTTTCCAGCAGTGATGATTCAACGATTGGGATTTGGAATCTGGCAACGCGCGAAATGCTCGTGCGGTTGGAGAGCCATACGGATACGGCCTTGCGGGTCGATCTAAACGCGGAAAATACGTTAATTACGTCGGTCAGTTGGGATGGCACGGTCAAGTTATGGGGCATCCCGGCATCTGAGTGAATAACAAAGCTTCCTTGCTGTCAATATCTGGCGTGGAATCAACTTGATCGGCTTTTGGCAACCAGATCAGCCGAATAGTTGAGATGGGAGAAACTGCCAGCTGCATGGATTTTTTCTCTTGATATCCATGTCAGGAGAGGTGGTTTTTCCCTCTTTTTCGCAAACAGTTGATTTCTTTCCCATCTGGTGACCACACGCATGATCCGTTCATGTTGGGTTAATTAACAAAAAGTATCCGTGGGTTCCATCCACACCGCACGTACTTTCCCCGTTTTCGCATCCATCAGGGTGATCGCGGCAACCGTCCAAAATTCAGGCTTATCTTTGACAAGACCCTGCTCCTCACTTACAATCCACATCGATCCATATCTGAACCTCGCTGGAGGATTTCCCGTTCGATGAAAGAATATGCGACTGAATTCATTCGAAACATCGCGCTCGTATCCCATGGGGGCGGCGGCAAGACCTCGTTGGGAGAGGCGATGCTGTACTTGACCAAAGTCATCACCCGCATGGGGAAGGTGGATGACGGAACCACGGTGGCCGATTTCGAGGAGGAGGAGATACGTCGCCAGCTCTCGCTATCGACGTCGATCCTGCCCATCGAATTCAAGGATCACAAAATCAACCTCCTCGACACTCCCGGATATACCGACTTCATCGGTGAGGTCATTTCCAGCCTGCGCGTTGCCGACGGCGCTGTGGTGCTCGTCGAGTCCGTGGCCGGCGTGGAGGTGGGAACCGAGATCGTCTGGGATTATTGCGAGCAGTTCAAACTGCCGCGCTTTGTGCTCATCAGCAAGATGGATCGGGAAAACGCCAGCTATGAACGAGCCCTGGCTTCCGTACAAAACCTTCCGACCGACGCGACGTTCGTACCCATTCAGCTTCCTTGGGGAGAGAAGCAGGAATTCAAGGGTGTCATCGATCTGCTGGCGATGAAAGCTCGTCCCGGCGATGGCGGCAAAGCCGAGGAGATCCCCGCCGAGCTGGCGGATGCTGCGCAGGAAGCGCGCGTGGTCGTCGTGGAGGCCGCGGCTGAAGGTGATGATGCCCTGCTCGAGAAATACCTCAACGGCGAGGAACTCAGCGCTGAGGAAGTGATGCAGGGACTGCAGCAGGCGGTGCGAACAGGAAGCTTCATCCCCGTGTGCGTTGCCGCTGGATCTGCCAACATCGGCACGGCACCGCTGCTCGAAGCCATGATCGGCCTCTTCCCCTCACCGGCTGATGCGCAACCTGTGGTTGCCCAGGGTAAAGGCGGGGAACAGGAGCTTACGGCTTCAGATGCCGGTCCGTTGGCGGTTTATGTTTGGAAGACCACAGCCGATCCCTTTGTGGGCAAGTTGACCTACATGCGTGTTTATTCGGGCATCTTGGCCTCGGATAGCCGTGTCTGGAACCACAGCCAAGGTGAAGAGGAACGTCTGGGCACGCTGCACGTGATGCGCGGCAAAGAACAGCTTCCAATCCAGAATCTGCATGCGGGAGACATCGGTTCGGTGGCCAAGCTCGCCGAAACGGCGACCGGTGACACACTGGGTGACAAGAGCACACCGCTCACACTGACACCCCCCGAATATCCCAACGCCCTCTACTCCGTGGCCGTCAATCCCAAGACGCAGGCCGATTCGACCAAGATGGGCGCAACGCTCGCCCGCCTGTGTGAAGAAGACCCCACCCTCTCCGTCCGCCATGAGCAGGGCACGAATCAAACCATCCTGCAGGGCATGGGCGACCAGCACATCGACGTCGCCATTCGCAAGGCCGTTTCCAAATTCCAGGTCGGTCTGGATACCGAAGTCCCCAAGGTGCCCTATCGCGAGACGATCACCAAGGAAGGCTCCTCGGCTTACCGGCATAAGAAGCAGACCGGCGGCGCGGGCCAGTTCGCCGAGGTCCATCTGCGCACGATCCCGCTGGAAGAGACGGATTTCGAATTCGAAAACAAAGTCTTCGGCGGGGCCATCTCATCCGGCTACATGCCGGCCATCGAAAAGGGCGTGCGCGGGGTGATGAAGCAAGGTGTGCTGGCCGGCTTCCCGATCGAGAAGGTGCGCGTGGAGGTCTTCGACGGCAAGGAGCATCCTGTGGATTCGAAGGCCATCGCCTTCGAAATCGCCGGTCGTGAGGCCTTCAAGATGGCCTTCCAGGAATCCTCGCCGGTGATGCTCGAGCCGATCATGGACGTGCGCGTCATCGTGCCCGAGGCCAACATGGGCGACGTGCTCGGCGATCTGAACACCCGTCGAGCACGCGTGCAGGGCATGGAAACCGAGCGCGGTAAATCGGTCGTCACGGCGCAGGTTCCCTTGGCGGAGATGATGCGCTATGCCACCGAGCTGCGTTCGTTCACCGGCGGCCGCGGCATCTTCACCATGAGCCTGAGCCACTATGAAACCGTGCCTCAACATGTGGCGCAGGAAGTGATCGATGCGCGCAAGCGCGAGCTGGACAAGGAAGACACGGCCTGATTTTTCCGGACGTGTGCCATCACGGGCCGGGTTCACCCGGCCCTTCGTGTTCCCAAGGAGCGTTAGGTGAAACGATTGCCTCCGAGCGTTCTGATTACCGCTCTATGCGGCTCAATGCTGGGCATATGGATGGCATACGAGGGGCTGCATCTGCGTCTCTATGGTCAGACACTGTCGCTCTTTGGTGCTGCAAATGGATTCTGGCAGGTGTTGGCGACGCTGAATCTCGAGCCGCAGGACGCGGCCTGGACCTCGATCGTCCTGGGAACGGCCTGGGCCGGCATCGTCTGCGCCCTGCTCATCCGGCAGGGTTGGAGCCGCCGCATGGGCTGCATCCTGGGCTCGATCTGCCTGCTATTCCTGGGACCAGGCACCGTTCTGGGTGCCGTCGTCCTGATCTTCCTCAATTTGCCATCCACAAGGTCCTGGCTCGCGGCCACGAACTCCGATGGCTCAGCCTGATTGGATCCCCATCGCCTTTCTGGACGACGAGATCGAGGTCCTCTTCGAACATGATCCGCTTCTGAGCAAGCGTCCCCACGCGCCGGATGGTTTCGTATGGGGGGACCAGCGTTTCGATGTGATCGAGGTGCTCTCCGAGTGGGTGGATACCGAGCGACGCGGCAGGGCGGCCAAGAACATGAGCGAAGCCCATCTGCGAACAGCCGCCAGGCGCGGTTCGTGGGGCGTGGGGCGCTTCTACTTCCGAGTTCGAACGGATCCGCAGCGCGTTTTCGATCTGTATTACGACCGCTCTCCGAAGGGAGTCAGCGATCGCCACGGCCATTGGGTCCTGTGGCGCGAGCTACGTGCTGAAGATATTTGATCCGTCTCCCAACCTCCTGATGATCCATCGCATGAAATCGATCCGATCCATCTCCTTCTTGGATTCCCCCTGGTCCCATACGCTGCCGTGATGGTTTGCGTCGCCGTCCACGCGCCAGTGTGCAGGGTTCCGTTGAATGGGGCGCATGCGTTCGACGCCCCAGGCAGGCGCGTGGGAACCTGGCAGTTGACTCTCCAATCTGCCAGGTTCCCTACGGATTGCCATCGATATTTGTGCTCAATGTGCGTGCTGCACCTATTCGCTTCCTGAAAGGAAGTGCAGCGGAATGATCTCCACGACTTCCATGCTTGTCAGATCGATCACCGAGATATCCTCGCTGAGCATGTTGGCAACATAGATGAAATCCAATCCGCTGGTCGTTGCAGCCGCGATCGGATTGACACCGACGCGCACGGCATGCGTCAATTGATCCAGGTTATGATCCCAAACCACCATGTAACCCGCGTCCAAGCAGGAGATGTAGGCCATGGAGCCATCGTGCGAGAAATCGATTCCGCTCGGTGCGATGGGCAAGCCAGTCAACAATTCGTTGAAGATGGAGATCGTGCGCTGGATCTGCAGGGTGTTGAGATCAAGGATGTGGACGAACTGGGGACCGGTGCCCCAGTAGAGATGGGTTTCATCCGGAGAGGCGCCGACGATGGAGGTAAACACCCCCACCTCCGGGTGATCGGTTCCAGGCGGCGGAACTATGGAAGTTAGAACCGTGTCCGTGACTGCATCGATGACCAGCAGACCTTCAGGATCGAGGATGCGACCGGCGAAGACGAGGTTTCTTCCTCCTGGCGCGGCAAGCGAGGCCACGGGTTTATTCGACGGGATGTCAGCAAGCAGACTCTCCGTTGCCATATCGATGACGAAGATTCCCCCGCCGCCATCCTGGCTGGAATATGAGACATAGAGCTTGTTCTGCCCCTCGTGCACCGCTGCGTTGGTGTAGAAGTGCGGCTCGGCGTTGGGAGCAAAGGTGCGTACGATCTCGTCGCTAGCCGTGTCGAGCACGGCGATGAAGCTCGAGCCCGTTGGAACGTAGAACAGATTTCCATCGGGAGACAGCACTGAGCGCATGGGCTCGCCGTTGATAGGGATCTGTTTCATGATCGTGTGGTTTGCGAGATCGATCACATTGATGGTGTGCTGGTAATGGGGGGGATATCGCCCCAGCGCGGGAACGTAGGCCTTGGTGCCATCGGCGCTGATCACGAAGTCCGTTGGCTCGACACCGCTAATGGGATTCAAGTCGATGGCACCGGTCATGGATAGCGTGGCGAGATCGAGCTGTGCCAGAAAGCCTCCGTCCCAACCCACCAGATGGCCCTGTCCTTCAGCGGGGCCAAGCACGATTGTGCGCAGGTCGTAGTGCTTGTAGTCATACTCCCCGGGGAATAGTGAACCCCAATCGAACTCGCCGTGGATGGTCTGTTGTTCCAGGTCCGCGACCACGACTTTCCCTGCGGAAAATGTTGACACATAGGCGAGTCGGCCATCGGGAGAGAGCGTGATTCGCTGAGGACCACCCAGGATCTCGATCTGTCCGGCCAGGCTTAAATCCTCCAGGTCGATAGTGAACAGCCGGTTGATGCCCACCTCGGGTTGCTCCGTCCCCCCTTCGTTAAAGCCCGATGTGAGATACAGGTATTGATCATCGGGGGACATGGCAAGCGTGGCCTGTGGATGCAGGTAGCCTTCGATTCCGAGATCTCTATACCGGCGAATTCCAAGTGAAGGGATGTCCAATTCATAGATGCGTCCACCGTACAGGTGGCTTACGGCATAGGCGGTATTGTTGTCGGAGGCGATGGCGACCAAGTAGAAGAACTCCTGATCGGGAGCGACGATCTGTCCGCGTACGGTCTCCGATACAAGATCGATAATCCCGATGATGTTGCCTCCTTCGAAAGCAACCAATGCTAATTGGCCGTTAGGACTGACAAAGATGGAGTTGATGGCACCTTCCATGCCGAAATCAATCACGTTCGTGATCTCATGGGTCTCGGTGCTGACGATGGCGATGATGTCCATCATGTCGTCGCCGAGGTAGATCTTGCTACCGTCCGGAGCGATAGCGGCGTCGTATACGTGCATGCCCAATGCATGCGCTGATGAGAGGTCTATGGAGTCGATAATCACGCCCAGAGTGGGATCGATGACGATCATGTTGTTGGTGGCATAGCACGGAACGTAGATTCGACTTCCATCCGGTGTGATCACGGCGTCGGAAGCGTAGTAGCAACGGGGAAATGTTGGAACATCGATAGCAGGTTCGACAGTGGGTGCAATTGGATCAGGGGCACTTGTGGAAGTGGCAGCAAGCGATGGGGGGGTTATTGATGGTGGTGCTGTGCTGGGAGTGCAGGAAGCGCCAAACAGGATGATAACAATCAGCATCCAAGCCAGGCGAATCCGGAGGCGAGCTTTCTTTCGGTTCATGGTTGTTCCCTCCCGATCTGCGTACGGAAGGCGTACCGGATGGAATGTTCCATAGGATAGGAAAACATGAACCATCACAATCTACCAGCACGGGACACACACCAATGCATTGATTCAGAAAACGGAGGCGTGATGTCATTATCGCGGGTTTGAATGGCTTGGGCAAGGAGGAATGGATCAGGAACGTGCCTTTATGTGATGAGATTCTCAGGTACGTATAATGAGACGAGGGATTCTCTCGATTGTTCAAGGAAGTACGCCATAGAGACGTTGTGCGCAATATCTCTACGAACGAACCCTTGATGCTATCGAAACGTGTCTCAATCGAAGTGCTTAAGGATCATTATTTGGCAGGTGATTATTGTAGTAGACTTGCTTAAAACATTGACATTAGTCCTTGTGAATGGTGATGTCTGGAGTGGATCGATAGTTGAGGTGAATGCTTCAACACAGGAGCTCAACATGTTCGCCATTGGATCAAAACGCTCCCTCAGGACCTTCACAAGGGCAGTCCTCTTCGCCTCTCTCCTCGCTGCTTTCTTTTCGGCATCTCCCTACAGGAATGCAACTGCAGAGGATCAAACCGCGCCGCTTGCCATGGCTGACAGCATTGTCGGTCAATCCCTGAGCGTGGGTTACAACCATACCTGTGGTGTGACAACCAGTGGAGGGATTCACTGCTGGGGCGAGGATAGTCACGGCCAGCTTGTTGTACCTTCCCCGAACACGGATTTCAACCAGGTGAGTGCCGGGTTTCTCTACACCTGCGGCTTGAAGTCCAGCGGCACGGTCGTGTGCTGGGGAGATTCCGCCTCCGGCAAGACGATAGTCCCAGCCTACACGGATTTCACCCAGGTCAGCGCCGGGAACTCGCACACCTGCGGTCGCAGATCGGACGGCAGCATCGCCTGCTGGGGAAGCTCCGCCGCCGGCAAGACGACCGTTCCCGGTGATAACACCAACTACACCCATGTCAGCTCGGGTTGGACGCACACCTGCGGACGGAAGATGGACGGCAGCCTGGTCTGCTGGGGTGACAACACCTACGGGCAGACGACCTTGCCGTCGCCGAACAGCGGCTTCGCCCAGATCAGCGCAGGTTACCGCTACACCTGCGGCTTGAAGGTGGATGGCAGCGTGCAGTGTTGGGGTTTGAATTCCGGTGGGACGCAGAACGGACCTGCCGTCAACAACGGCTTCACGCAGATCAGCGCGGGACAGCTTCATGCATGCGGGCGCAAGCAGGACGGCAGCCTCGAATGCTGGGGATCGGCTGTTTATGTATGGACTCCCTTTCAAAACACCGACTTCGCGCTGGTCAGCACCGGTTCGACGCACACCTGCGGCCTGAAAACGGATGGAAGCGTCGTCTGTGACGGTCAACCGAACAGCGCAACCCGACCACCGAATTCCTTTGTCGATGTTAGCGCCGGTGAGATGCATTCCTGTGGTGTAAGGTGGAACGGCAGTGTTGTCTGCTGGGGCAATAATACCTTCGGGCAGCGGAATGTTCCCGGCTCCAACACGGATTTCTATCGGGTCAGTGCGGGTGGACGCCATACTTGCGCATTGAAAACGAACGGAAGCATCGTGTGCTGGGGATACAGCGGTTATGGGCAGACGGCGGTTCCTGACCCGAACACGGGTTTCACGGCCATCGTAGCCGGACGTGAGCATTCCTGTGGGCTGAAGGACACCGGGAACATCGTTTGCTGGGGGAGCAACACATTCGGCGAGTCATCCGTTCCGAGCCCAACCAGTGGATTTTATCGCTTGAGTGCGGGTGCCAACCACACTTGCGGCGTGAAATCAAGCAACGGCGAGATTGTATGTTGGGGATACGATGGGTGGGGTCAAAGTACGGTACCTTCCCCATCCACCGGTTTCAACGATGTCGATGCCGGTTGGAACAACACCTGCGGCAAGAAGATCTCCGGACAGAGCCTTGTATGCTGGGGGGAAAACACACACGGTGAGAACAATGTTCCCGCACCCAACCAGGATTTTGTCGATCAAGCTGTGGGTTTGTGGGATGTCTGCGCCATCCGCTACACAGGTTTCGTGAACGTGTGGGGCTACAATCTTCAAGCAGGTACCGTGGATTGCTGGGGCCAGATCTGGTCCCTGCCGAATCCGAACCAGGATTTCATCCAGATCAGCGCAATGAAAGGTCATGTTTGCGGGTTGCGCGGAGACGAGGCTGTTTGCTGGGGGAACAACGACTACGGACAGAATAATGTTCCCCATATTGTGTTCCAGGTCCCGTCAGCCAACACGCCGCCTTCGGCTGCGGGTGACAGCTATTCCATGAACGAAGATGCCTCTCTTGTTGTGAATGCCACAAATGGATTGTTGGATAATGACAGCGATCCGGAGGGCGATCCGCTCTACGCCATTTGGGAGAGCGGACCTTCCCACGGAACGCTGGATCTGCACGACGATGGATCGTTCACGTACGTTCCCGATCCCGATTACTTCGGATCAGATTCCTTCACCTATCACGCCAGCGATGGTTTCTGGGATTCGTCTTCGGCGACCGTCACGATCGGCGTGACCTCTGTCAACGATCAACCCACGTTCACCCCAGGCGGGGATGTGAAAGTGCCCCGGAATTCTGGAGCCTACTCGGCTCCTTGGGCGACCAATATCTCTCCAGGGCCTGCAAACGAGTCCGGACAATCCATCACGACCCATGTTACGAACGACAATCCCTCACTATTCACCGCCCCGCCTGATCTCTCGGCAGGCGGCGTGTTGACCTTTACCCCCAAAGCCGGCGCTCTTGGCGATGCCATTGTCGGGATCTCCATCGAGGACAGTGGCGGAACAGCCAATGGGGGAGTGGATACGAGTACGACACACTATTTCTTGATCCAAATTGCACCCTTTCCCACCGTAGCCCAGGTGATTGTGACCGGTAACGGTGCCCTCATCCTGCCTGGAGGGACGGTCGTGGGTCGAATCACACGACTCACAGTTGGGTTTGACATGGACTTGGATGATCCGCCTGGCGATACCGACCCGGACGATGTGACCAATCCATCCAACTACATGCTTCTTCAAACGGGACCCAACGGTGTATTCGACACGCTGAGCTGCGCAGGCGGTTTGAGCGGTGATGATGTGGAGATTCCGATTGGCCCTGTGCAGTATGATGGTGGTCATTTCAGAGCCATAATGACGGTTAACAACGGCGGGAAACTCCCTGATGGAGAGTATCGTCTGTACGTGTGCGGCAGCACCTCCATCATGGCGGGAGGCATTGCGCTCGGGGGAGACGGTGTGAATTCCGGCACCGATTTTCTGGTGGACTTCACCGTGGTCGTCCCACCAATCCTTCCCGAAACCGGCTTTGCACCCGGTGTACTTTCAGTGCTTCCGGAGCAGCCGCTCGAGCGCAGCTTTGCCACATACGCCAGCTTATGGCTGGAGATCCCATCCCTGAACCTTGACTACCTTCCCATCGTCGGAGTGCCTCGGCATGATGGAAGCTGGGACGTTGCTTGGTTGGCGAAACGGGTGGGCTGGTTGGAGGGAAGTGCGTTCCCCACCTGGCCCGGCAACACGGCCCTCACCGGTCATGTCTACGATGTCGACGGAGAACCGGGTCCGTTTCTCAACCTGCGCAGGCTGCGTTGGGGTGACATCATCGTGATCCACGCCTGGGGTCAGCGATACATCTACGAGGTGCATTACAACTATCTCGTGAGTCCGGACAACCTCTATCCCCTGCATCATGAGGATTACGATTGGGTAACGCTGGTCACATGCCAGGGATACAATACGGCCACGGAGAGCTACTACTATCGGCGGGTCGTTCGGGCGGTGTTGGTATCCGTGGTGCCTGAATAGAAGGTCCTCTTTCAGCGCTGCGCCCCGGTCAAATACAAATCAACAGGGCCTCCAGTTTTCGGAGGCCTTGTGCTTTGAGATGATCGATCCATGCGGGATCGAGCTCCGATGCATGCTTGGGGTTGGATTTCGCAAACGGAAGGTATGGGGTGAGGTCCGTAGAGACGTTGTGCACAACGTCTCTACGGGTTTCTCGATAATGAAGACGCTCATGGAACCGCGGAAACTGCCGGGACGGAATTCCGGGCATACCGGAAAAAGCTTGACAACGGCAAGCGTCGAGCCGCGACGGTGGATCCGCAGGCGCTGGGGCGGCTCCAAGGGATGGACCAAAAGAGCATTTGTCTGGATACACTCACGCAGGTTGCGATGCGACCTATGCCAGGCGCAGGGCCGCGAACGTGCGCGGGGCCAAGTACGAGACCCAGAAGCCCACCAGCGCATAGCGGAGATAGCGCAGCACCTGTACGCCTTCCGGCAGCACGAGCTTCAGCCCGAAGTAGATCGCCGCCACGCCCACAACGCCCACTAGGTAGCGCAGAATGCGCTTCCACCACGCGCCGGATGCATCGAAACCATTTCGAGCGAAGATCAAGACTCCGCCGGCACCGAGCCCGAACAGCGCGCCGGCGCTGGAAATCACGCCATCGATGCTGCGCGGATCGATCTCGGCGCCCTTTTGAGCTGCGGTCTGGATCCATTCCGCCAACGGTGCGACACTGAGGGCTTGCGCCAGCAGGCCGAGCAGGATGATGGCGATCGAGGCCAGAAAGGCGATCCCGATCTGCATAGGCACGCTGAGCTTCGAAAGGCGGGCGCCCAGGGGATCCTCAAAGCGCAGGAAGGCTACAAGGGTCAAAACGCCCACGAGCCAACCCGTGAGTACGTCGGTGGGAAAGTGCACGCCCAGATAGAGACGCGAGATCGAGATTACGAGAATGAGCAACGCCAGCAGGATCGTTGCCCAGCGCTTCCGTATCCC
>DUET01000035.1 GCA_011192015.1 Anaerolineae bacterium | reverse complement strand
AGCCAAGACCATCGTGGCGATCAACAACGATGCCAATGCTGCCATCTTCAAACTGGCGGATTATGGCCTAGTGGGGGACCTGTACGAAATCGTTCCAGCATTGGTGGAAGCGTTGAAGGCGCGCAGTTCGAGTTGAGGTTGAATCCGAATAATTCGTGAGGATCGGGGATGAAGCTGGCTGTCTTGAGCGACACTCACGATAACTTCAGGGCTCTGGATCAAGCCATGCCGCATCTGCGAGAAGTAGATGCGGTTCTGCATTGCGGTGATCTGGTGACACCTTCTTTCGTGCAGCGTCTTGCTGAGCGTGTTTCCAGTCCGCTGCACATTGTCTGGGGCAACTGCGATAGGGAAAGGGTCAGCATTCAGCAGATCGCGGAAGGATGGAAGCACATCACCTTTCATGGTGTAACGGCGCATCTCGAGTTGGAAGGAATCGCCATCGCCGCCACCCATTATCCCCACGTGGCGGAAGAATTGGCTCTCTCAGGGCGCTATGGTCTGGTGTGTTACGGGCACACGCATGTGGCTCATGAGGAGTGGGTGGGGGATTGCCTGCTGCTCAATCCGGGTGAGATCCAGGGGGTGCATGGACGATGCACGATGGCTGTGGTCACGATTCCAGAGCGATCTGTGGCGTGGATCGAAATCCTCAATAGCTGAAGCGCCCTGCATCTTGCAAGGCGCTTGGCGCATCGCTGCTCAAACCAACAGTATCTTGTTTCTTATTCCCGAGATTTCCGTTTCATCTGTAGAATTGATTCAACTCTTGGAGATTCTGGAAAGTTCCTGCCCCTTCCGTCGGTTCCTCCAAGCATGTTATGGCTCAATGAAATCGAGCATGATCTCAGCGACCCGTTCATGCTGTTCGGTCAAGCTGATCGAAGCATCAACATCGCCTCTCTGTTCTCCGTAATCGCCGAATTGGGCGTGATTTGCGCCTTCGATCCCGACAAAGGTCGCATCCGCAGGAAGAAGGTATCGCTTGTCGTTGAAGTTTTCGGTGTTGGGCCAATCATCCGTGGTGCCGAAAATGGAAAGGGCCGTGATTGCGTTGTCCGATAAATCGGCACTGTCTGCGGGATAGGAATCCCAGAGGGCAATCGCATCCACTCGTTCGGGGTTGTTCTCGGCATAGATGGCTGCTGATGCCCCGCCCAGCGAGTGACCTGCGATGATCCAGGTGGTGATTTGGGGATAGGCGTCGATGACATCGTTCGCTGCATTCACATTCAAGATGGCCAGGTTCAAGGGCATCGGGGTGATGATCACGAGCACGCCCTTCTCTGAGATTTGATGCAGGACCGGCGCATAGGCTTTCGCTTCCACCAATCCACCCGGATAGAAGACCAAGCCGATTTCCGTGTCCGCTGCTGGTTGGAAGACGATCCATCGATCTTGCGTAACGGTTACGGAAGCGGTGGATTCGAGGGCGGCTAAAGCGACTTCTTGCGCCTCGAGCGTACCTGTTGTTGCCCAAATGATTAATCCGAAAACGCCGATCACGAACAAGCCCAGAAGGCCAATCCCTAAATATTTTAGAAACTTCGTTAACTTCATGTTCTCTCCTGTAGGATCCGCTAAGACTATTGGCATCATTGTATCTTCCTGATTATATGAATCACGTTATCTCACAAGAGATAACCTTAAGAGTGACTCGAACGTGGATCCTGACGGAGTGGGTGGAAAGTCTGTATAATCTTCCGGTTTCCCTCGGGGTTCGGATCATAGACAAACCGCTCGAGATTGATCCCGAGTGGTCGGGGGCATGGATGGAACTGCAATCATGGAAATGCGCCCTGCTGATCGCAGGGCGCTTGGCGCCCCTGCGGCGACTCGAACGCCGGCATCTGCCTCCGGAGGGCAACGCTCTATCCACTGAGCTACAGGGGCGTGTCGATAGGATTGTAACCCAACCAATGGGCTCCTTCAAGCGAGAGGGGGCTACCTTGCAGTTCCACCAGGAAGGAGCTCATGATTCTCACGGTCATTTAATTTCCATCGAATGACCGCGCGCATCGAAGACCGTAGTACCAGACACCGAAGTCGGGATTCATGTCGTATCGAGCCGTGGACGTGAAATTATCAGCGTTCCAGATCTCGTGATACCAGGGGCATCCTCTGAAGACTCGATGACTGACAAGATCCAGCTCCGCGGTGGCTTCTCGACCATCGGAGGCAACATACGGATAGGGGCGATAGAGGCTGCTGGTCCATTCGAACACGCTGCCGCTCATATCCAGTGCTCCTACCCAGGATGCCCCTTGGGGAATGCTTCCAACATCAGGATTCCCATCACGGAAACGTACAATATTGTCCATGATCAATTCATTCCCCCAGGGGTAGAGATTGCTATCCGGACCGCGAGCCGCGAATTCCCATTCCGCTTCTGTGGGTAAACGGACCTCACGCCAGCTGCAGAAATCGTTGGCGCCGATCCATTTGACAAACTCGAGTGGGCGTTGATCCTCCTGGAAGTGGGGTTCCCATACATCCCCATTTCGTTCCAATTGGACATATGGGTCTCCATTCAAAGTTGAATTGAAAACCCACCGATCATGGTTGGTGACAGGTTCTGGTTGACCGTTGAGAAAATCGACGAACTGCGACACGGTAACTTCGGTGCGGTCGATCCAGAAGGGCTGATCGAAGCAGATCCCATGAACGGGTCGCTCCTCAGGAAAGCTGTTGTCGTTTCCCATCAGGAAGCATCCCGCTGGAACCAGCACCATCTCTACGCCGTTGAATGCTCGAACCACGGGTTCCCACTGATCATTGGCCGTGACGCCGGTACAGGCGATCGCTGGCAGTCCCGCGCGTACACAGTCGTCTGCGGTTAATGCGGGATCCAGGATCGGTTCCGGAATCGCCACGGTTGCCGTGGGGGGATTCGGCGGGGCACTCGTCGGCGTCTCGATCCTGGCATCCGTGGGTGCAATCGTGGCTGTTTGGCTTGGGGGAGGTTCGTTCCCTTCCGATTGGCCACAGCTCGGCAGGGTGATGAGGAGAATAATGCTGAAGAAGAGTAATATCCATCGTTTTGCCATGGTAGGAGATTATAGGGAGAACGGAATCAAAGACAAGGCTGTAGTGGATAAAAGGAACCGGTTCCGACCTTGCTTGCAAGCCGGAACCGATGGTGGTTCACCCGATGATGATCGAGGGTCCTCAATCCGGTTCGACGGATACCAGGCCGCCGAGTTTGTTCACCTCCAGGATCCAGTCGCTTCCCAATCGGAAGCCGGTGAATTCGGAGAGGGTTTCGGGATTGTAGGAGTAATCTTTGTTGGACGTCGTGAAGGTCACCTCGAAGCTCTCGGTTTCGGTGCCTCGACGCTGATCCGCGGTCAGCGTGATGTTCGGCCAGTAGGGATTGAGATCGGTTCCCGTTGAGGTCACGCGATCGACTTCCTGCCAGTCATCCACCGTGTATTCACACCAATCAGCATAGACCTCATAGACGCAGTCTTGGACCACTTCGCCGAGACCGGTCCCGGTGTCTTCGACGTACTCCGTTCCGCAGACCTCCACAGAACCAGGCACATAGTCATTGCTGGTTTCATAGAGTTCCTGTGTGCAGGACTCGATGGTCACACCCGCGGGGATGTCCTCGTACCAATCACTTCTTGTCGTGGGAAGCCATTCATCAATGCCCACGCTGCGCTCCCAATAGACGGCGGTAACTTCTCCTGCAAGCTCGTTCGTGCTCAGCAGCAGATACCCCCCCACGCTCACGGCGATGCAGGCCACGACCACCAATGCGATCATCAGCGCCGGGCTGCGCCGCTTGGTTGGAGCAGGTTTGGTTTCGGATTTCGGTTTCGCGAGTGTGCTGCCGCATTGAACACAGCGCTTGGCGCTGGCTTTGTTTTCCGTTCCACAAGCCGGGCAGACGATCGGTCCGGCATCCTTCTTCCGTGCGCCCAATACTTTACCGTGTTTTCGCATCGCAGCTTCGGATAGATCCCCGCCGCAGGAACCGCAGAATTGAGCGTTGCCGGGATTGCGCGCCTCGCAATAGGGGCAGTGGATATCGGGACCTGCTTTCGCGCGGGCGATCTCTTCCTCGTCGGTCACCAATTCCGCGGCAACGGGTTGTTCGAACTCGACATCTTCGGGTTGAGGAGCGCCGCAGCCCATGCAGAATTTCGAAGGTCCCGGGTTCCTGCTCTGGCAGTTCGGGCATTCCCACTCCAAGTGAATATAGCCCACGGTTTTTCTAGCCATGCTGGTTTCTCCTGTTCGCTCCCTTGGCTTGATGCTTTCCATGAGATCGTGTTCGGGTTCGTTCGAATGCATTTGTACATCAAATCGGCCGGAAGGCAAAGCCGGTAACATGCATGACCTATGTCATGCATGCAGATTCTTTCCCATGACGAACCGGCGCCCTGATCGGGCGATAGGCATCATTGATTGCGTGTAGTCACAGGTTTGAATCGTAGGCAGGAAGGCAATCCTTTGGCTGGATACCGAAGTCAGCATATAATGGATGTGCAGTAGGGGATGGATTGCCCACTGGCGAGCCCCATCTGTTCAGCTCAGTTCGACCTCATGGGATGGGCTCATCGATAATCCTCAGCATTGCGCTACGATCCACGCACGAGGCGTACCCCATCTAAATGCTTCCCAAGCGTTCTGGCATGCGCCTGCCGTCGTAGCAAAGAGATTCCTGGAAAGAACTTCCTGAGGCCTCATGAACCCTTGGGCAATCGGATCTCACGCGTCTGGGTCCATGGAATTTCAGCATTGAGATTCCTGTCCCCCATTTACAAAACACTATGGGGCTTGTGCGCACGTGCTTCGTTCTGGTTGTGGATCAGGATTGCCTACTTGTGCGGAAAGTACGCCTTCCCAGCACGTCTCAAACACTGGTTTCTGATCCAGGCTAGCGTACGAAGGGAGCATCATCCATGTCAAATGGCTCGAAAACCAGGCATGTCATCGCGGCAGCCTTGGGGGAGTGTGTGCACGTGGCAGGGGTGGTCAATTTCCTTCGCTTGGCAGAGGCTGCGGGCTGGGAAACAACCTTCCTGGGACCTGCGGTTTCCCCACAGGAAATCCTGCGCGTTGCCGAGCAGCAGAGGGCCGACCTCGTGGGTGTCTCCTATCGATTGACGCCCGATACCGGCGAGCGATTGTTGGGAGAATTTGCGGAGGCTGCTGACGAGTTGCACACTCAAGGGATGCGATTCGCCTTTGGGGGAACGCCCCCGGTGGCGGAGCGGGCGCGAGCCATGGGCTTCTTCGAGCGTGTCTTCGATGGAAGCGAGGCCACACACGCGGTAGTCGCCTATCTTAAGGGAGAGGATGCGCATACAGACCTGGAGAAGGGATATCCGCAAACCCTGCTTGAACGCATCCGCTGGAAGAAACCCTATCCCATCCTGCGGCATCATTTCGGATTGCCAACGGTTCCAGCCACGAGGCGCGGCATCAAGCAGATCGCGGAGGCGAGCGTGCTGGATGTGATCTCGCTGGGGGTGGATCAGGATGCGCAGGAGAACTTCTTCCATCCCGAACGGCAGGATCGTCGTGCGCGCGGAGCCGGCGGAGTTCCTGTGCGTTCTGAAGAGGATTACCGCCGTCTTTATCAAGCTTCTCGCTGCGGGAATTACCCCTTGCTTCGTACCTATTCGGGCACGGATGACTTCATGCGCCAGGCGCAGATGGCTGTGGAGACGATACACAATGCTTGGTGCGCCATTCCGCTGTTCTGGTTCAATCAAATGGACGGGCGCGGACCCTGGGATTTGGAAGGTTCGATCCGAGAACATCAGAAGGTCATGCGCTGGTACGGCGAGCGCGGCATTCCTGTGGAGTTGAACGAACCGCATCACTGGGGATTGCGTGATGCGCCGGATACGATGGTTGTGGTTTCTGCCTATCTCTCAGCCTACAATGCGCGCGCGTTGGGTGTGCAGGACTACATCGCTCAGATGATGTTCAACAGCCCGCCAGGTCTTTCGGATGCCATGGACCTTGCCAAAATGGTTGCCTGCCTGCGCATCACGGAACCGCTGGTCGATCCTGATTTCCGCATCTGGCGACAGACGCGCACGGGTTTGCTCAGTTATCCCCTGCATCCCGCTGAGGCGAGAGGGCATCTGGCTGCGAGTGTGTACCTGCAGATGGCTCTCAAGCCGCATATCCTGCACATCGTCGGGCATACAGAAGCCGATCATGTTGCCACCGCGGAGGATGTGATTGAAGCCTGTGGTTTGGCGAAGCGTGCGATCGAGAATGCGGAAAGAGGCATGCCCGATATGACTGCTGATCCCGAAGTGCAGGCGAGAGCCGGGGAATTGGTTGAGGAAGTGGAATTCACACTGGAAGCCATACGCCAATTGGCGGATTCGGATTGCGAAGATCCACTTTGCGATCCTGTAACCCTGACGCGTGCTGTGGAGCGAGGGATCTTGGATGCGCCGCATCTTCAGTCCAACCCCTTTGCCAGAGGGGAGATAACTGTGCGTATCGATCCACGCGGCGCCTGTGTCTCTGTCCATCCAGAATCGGGCGCCGTTTGGTCAGAACGAGACCGTATCCACGCTCTTGACAGCTAGCGCGTTTGTCAGTCAACGAAACTACAAGGAGGAAACCATGCCAAAGCAGACAAAATACACCGTTATCGGCGCGGGCAATGGCGGCAAAGCCATGGCCGCCCATCTGGCGCTGATGGGATTTCATGTCACCCTTTTCAATCGAACGCCTTCGCGCCTGGATGCGATTCGTGAACTGGGAGGATTGCAGCTCGAAAGTTTCGAAGGCGGTCCCCATGGCTTCGGAAAGTTAAAGAAGGCCACTTCCGATATACAGGAATCCGTTGCTGAAGCGGATGTCATCATGGTTGTGATCCCCTCCAGCGCACATTCCGATATCGGAAGGCAGTTTGCTGGTCATCTGCGGGATGGCCAGATGATCGTTTTACACCCCGGTCGCACCGGCGGCGCCTTGGAGATGAGGAAGGTATTGAATGATCTTGGTTGCAGTGCCAAGGTTACGATCGCGGAGGCCGAAACTTTCATCTACGCCAGCCGTGCTGAAGGACCAGCTTCGGCGCGCATCTTTCGCATCAAGCAAGCCGTACCGCTCTCCGCGCTCCCCGCAACGGAGACAGGTAATGTACTCAATGTGCTGCGCAAACCCTTTCCCGAGTTCATCGACGGTCATAATGTGCTGCACACCGGATTGAACAACATGGGGGCCATCTTTCACCCTGCACTAACCTTGCTCAACGCAGGCAGGATCGAATCCACAGCGGGTGATTTCCAGTTCTACATCGATGGGGTTACGCCTTCGGTGGCACGTGTTCTGGAAGTCCTCGATAGGGAGCGTGTGACGGTGGCTGCTGCAGTTGGGGTGCGTGCTCGAACGGCCATGGAGTGGTTGCGTTTGGCCTACAACGTGACTGGGGAAAATCTGTACGAGGCGATACAGAACCAGACCGGCTATTACGGCATCAAGGCTCCCGGCACCTTGAGGCACCGCTATATCTTCGAAGACGTTCCCATGAGCCTCGTTCCCATTGCCATGCTGGGAACCCGCTACGGGGTTTCTGTGAACGGGATGGAGAGCATCATCCGACTCGCGTGTTTTGTGAATCGAACGGATTACTGGCGAAGGGGGCGCACGTTAGACAGGATGGGGGTCGGGAACTTGAGCGTTTCCGAATTGACGAACTTCGTCATGAAAGGCGTGGCTCCGAGAGCTTGATGCGTGGCGTTCCAGATAGACTACAGGATCCCTTTCGTGGTAATTCAGCGTTATGTGTGAAAGGGAATTGAGGCGAAGGCATGCTGCGAGGTCCCCAGCCTTGCGATTGTTCCCTTTTGCCATAGAATAAGCATTGTGGAGATTACATTGAGACCCTTCAGGCTTGTTCTGGCGCAGATCAACAGTACGGTCGGGGATTTCGCAACCAACGCTGAGAAGGTGATAGCCGGGATGCGGCAAGCGAAGGAGCTGGGTGCAGATCTGGTTGCCTTCCCCGAATTGGCGATCACCGGTTATCCCCCTGAAGACCTGCTATTGAAACCCAGTTTTCTTCAGGCCAATAAGGCTGCTCTCGAACACATCACAACCAAAAGCGGCGATACGACCGCCGTTGTGGGTTGCGTGGATGCTGTCGAAGGATGCGTTTACAACGCTGCTGCATTGCTCCACCAGGGCAGGTTGGTCAGTATTTTCCACAAACACCTCCTTCCTGATTACGGGGTCTTCGATGAAGAGCGATATTTCACAGCCGGCTTCCAAAACTATGTCTTTGTGATTGCAGGCGTCAAAGTGGGGATCACGGTCTGCGAGGATTTATGGCACGCCCACGGTCCGATGGCCGCACAAGCAGGAGCGGGCGCCAGTTTGGTCGTGAGTATCAACGCATCCCCCTATCATTCCGGGAAGCAGATCGAACGTGAGAACATGATCTCCAGGCTGGCTGCTGACAACCGATCCTGGGTGGCCTATGTCAACTGCGTTGGAGGTCAGGATGAATTGGTCTTCGATGGTGGAAGTTTCGTGTGTGATGCGCGAGGAGAGGTGGTTGCACGGACCTGTCAATTCCAAGAGGATGTGCTGGCAATCGACATCACCTTCGATGATCCGGAATCGTCGCCCTCAGAAATCAAGCCGCCGAAGAAACGCAAACCGAAGGCTTTGAGCAAGCGTGCCATCGAGGTGATCGAGGTCTCCTCGCAGCCTGCGCATGCCGAGCTTCCCTCGATCGAAATTCCATCCATAGAGCCTTTAACACAACTGGAGGAGATCTACCAGGCACTCGTAACGGGAACGCGCGATTACGTGATCAAGAATGGTTTCCAAGACGTGATCTTGGGGCTTTCGGGCGGTGTGGACTCGAGCCTTGTGGCCTGTATCGCTGCCGATGCCGTCGGTCCTGAGAACGTTCTGGGTTTGATCCTGCCATCGCGTTTCTCCTCACCGGGCAGCATCGAAGACGCCCGCAATCTGGCTGAGAATCTCGGGATACAGCATCGAACCCTCTCGATTGACGAACTCTATGGCCAGGTAGTGGCCATCCTTGGCGAGGGTTTTGATGCCGATGCGCCCCAGCAACCCGAGGAGAACATCCAGGCCCGGATGCGAGCGGTGTTGTGGATGGCGCTTTCCAACAGGCTGGGGAGCCTCGTGCTCGTGGGTGGAAACAAGAGTGAAGTTGCGACGGGGTATGCAACCCTCTACGGAGACATGGCGGGGGGATTCTCGCCCCTTAAAGATGTCTATAAAACCTTGGTTTACAAGCTGGCGGCGTACCGGAACGAGCAGGGGGAGAAGCCTGTGATCCCTGCAGACGTGCTGACGAAGGAACCCTCCGCTGAGCTGCGACCCAATCAGAGTGACTCGGACTCGCTGCCTCCCTATGATGTTCTCGATCCCATCTTGGAAGGCTATATCGAGGGGGATCTCGATTTCGAGGACCTCGTGGAGCGATGTTTCGATGCCGAAGATGTCAAGTGTGTCTTGAACTTGGTTGATCGGAACGAATTCAAACGACGGCAGGGGCCGGTGGGCGTCAAGATCACGGAGAGAGCCTTTGGTCGGGATCGACGTATGCCCATCACCAACGCCTTCCCCAAGAATCGCCCTTCGTGTTCGTAGCATCCACATCGATCGCTGAAGCCATTGTAGCAGATGACCTGCCAGGTTTGACGGCCTGCATCATTCAGGAACCACTCGGCCTCCACGCTTCTCCCAATCCTCATCGCTGACAAGCGTGATCACACGAAAGGCCTCCGCGTAATTCATCTCCTCTTCCTTGGCTGTTTCAGCCGCCCATTCCTTGATCCTGGGTTCAGGATCCCAATCCTTCATCTGACTGGCATGAGCCCGCAAGGCAGCGATTTTGATGTCGATGGTCTCGTCGATGCTCACGAGATGTTTACCCTGATCAAAGCTCATGGCGAAGACCTTGCGCGGCTTGTGGGCGAAGAAGCCCTCGTCTTCGAGATCGGCGAAGAGATTCGGTTGACCGGCAGCCGGGAAGGTGGCGTCCAGGGCTGCTGTGGCTGCAGCGCGGTGGTCTGGGTGGTTGATGTAGGCATCACCGCCCCAGACGATGGTGGGATCCCCACAGACGATAACTTCCGGTCGAAAGCGGCGGATCTCGCGCACCAATTGCTTGCGAAGTTCGAGGGTTGGTTGCAGCAGTCCATCGGGGTGTCGAAGGAAGGTCACATCATCCGTGCCTACGATCTCGGCGGCCTTACGCTGCTCGGCCTCTCGTATTTCTGCCGCCTCGGTCAGATCGATGCCGGGTTGATTGAATCCGGCTTCTCCGCTCGTGCAAATCACGTAGGCCAGACGGGCGCCGGCCTTTGCCCAACGGGCAAGGGTTCCAGCGCATGAAAATTCGATATCGTCCGGGTGCGCCACGATCGCCATTGCACTTTCGGGAGAATACGTTGCTACTTTCACAATCCAACCTCCGATGGCAGAAGAAGTGGAAACATTGTAACGCCTTGAAGTTGTGGAGTGAAGTCCTCACCGCGGAGGGACAAATCGTATCCGCTTGGCGCGATTTGACCACGTGATTCTGGAGTGCATTGGATGCACAATCAGCCTGGAAATCCGTTCGGTTGACCCGCCTATGAAGGGGTAGTATAATCAGTCGGTTTTTCCAGCCCGGTAAGGACTTCCTGAATTTATGCATATTTCGATTTGTTTTGAGCTTTCATGAAAAGGACCTGGGCTGGAGGAGTGAAGGGGCATACGCATCCCGTAGAACCCAACTTCGGATGCCCTTGGACAAGTGGTATCAGGTCCCGGTTCCTGCTTGGACCGGGTTGTTTGTAGGGAGGAGAGCCGAGAGAAGGACAACGGAAATCGATCCATTGAGTGAGTCCCTCGGCTCCTGGTTGTTCGACAACGCGTCTGGGTCACCTGGTGTTTTGCGGTGTCGCGGTTCTTGAGGAATTATTGTTCGATTGATCAAGGGCGACATGGGCAGACAACTGGGGCTCCAGGCGCGGATCATGGTAGGGGGGAGTGCAGGCTTCGCGTAGAAAGCAAGTATCCTCAACCAGGGAGAGGCGTCGTGAAAAACTGGAAGGCTATGCGAGGCATGCAATAGAGATGAACACCTGTGAGGGATCACCTCCCATGCATTGGTATGTTTTACGCAGTAAACCCTGGAAAGAGGCAGCTCTGTGTAAGTTCGCTCGGTCCGTTGGCCACGAAATCTTCTACCCCAGCATCCCCGTCAAGCCGGTCAATCCCAGAGCACGCAAGATCGTACCCTATTTCCCTGGCTATCTCTTCGTTCGAACTCAATTCGAAGGAACGGGGCCGTCTGCGTTCCACTGGATGCCGTTCTCGCAGGGGTTGGTGTGTGTGGGAGGAGAACCGGCACCGGTCTCGGATCTCATCGTGCGTTCCATCAAAACACGCGTGGCGGAGCTCTGGCAGTCCAAGGGTTTGGTTGTCAAGGAATTCGAGACCGGCGATCGAGTGATGATACGGGACGGCATGTTCGAGGGTTATCGCGGTATTTTCGATACCTACTTATCTGGAAGCGAGCGAGCGCGCATCTTGATCGAGATGTTGAACGCTCGCTTCGTTCCGCTGGAGATCGATGTCACACTCGTGGAGAAGCTTTCGAACCAGCGGACCATGGCAGTCTGACGGCTTTGAACAGGCTGCCAGCAACTGACCCCAGTTCTTGACGGATGGTGCATGGTTAAGTGGGGGGCAGTTGAAGAGAATATCCGCCCACTTTCAGCCGACGGATCATGTCGGAAGGGCGGAGCATTGCTATTACTTGAGATTCCCTGTACAAACTATGAGGTTTGCAGGTTGGATTCTGAGCATGATATTTTCCTTGAAGCCAGAGCCTCCGAGCGCATTCCATCACATGCAGATCGATTCGCTCGATCATGCACAGGGAAGCCAGGTGAACCAGCAATAGCTCGATAGTCGCAGGCAGATGAGGAGAGCGGCTCGTGAAGAAAGCACTGATCACAGGAATCACAGGCCAGGACGGATCCTATCTGGCAGAGCTTCTTCTGTCCAAGGGGTATGAAGTACATGGTGTGATCCGTCGTTCGAGTACCTTCAACACCGGGCGCATCGACCACCTGTATCGTGATCCTCACAACGGTGAGGATGTTCGTCTCTTCCTTCATTATGGGGACATCACGGATGCCAGCCATCTCGTGACGCTGATCCTGAACCTGCAGCCGGACGAGGTTTATCACCTCGCCGCGCAGACGCATGTTCGCGTGAGTTTCGATATGCCTGAATACACCGGTGATGTGACCGGATTGGGGACCGTGCGCATCATGGAAGCCATTCGCAAGAGCGGTGTTCCGGCAAGGTTCTATCAGGCATCATCCAGCGAGATGTTCGGATCGGCACCCTCACCGCAAAACGAAAAAACACCCTTCGAACCTCAAAGCCCCTACGCAGCCGCCAAGGTCTACTCCTATTGGGTGGCACGCATGTATCGCGAGGCGTACGGCATCTTCGCCAGTAATGGCATCCTCTTCAATCATGAGTCGCCGCGCCGCGGCGGCACGTTCGTCACGCGTAAGATCACGCGCGCGCTGGCGAGAATCGTCCAGAAATCTCAGCAGCATCTGTATCTCGGCAACCTGGATGCAAAGCGGGACTGGGGATACACGCCTGATTTCGTGGAGGTCATGTGGAGCATGCTTCAGCAGGATAGCCCGGATGACTATGTCGTGGGCACCGGTGAAGCGCACAGCGTACGCGAGTTCCTGGATGAAGCCTTTGGCTATACCGATCTGGATTGGGAGAAGTATGTCCGCATCGATGAGCGCTACTACCGCCCCCTGGATGTGGAAGACCTGCTTGCAGACGCTTCCAAAGCCGAGAAAGACCTGGGGTGGAAACCCTGCGTTTGCTTCAAGGACCTGGTGCGTATCATGGTGGATGCGGACCTGGAACTCCTGGGGCTCCCCTCCAAGGGAGAAGGACGTACGATCGTCGAGGAACGATTCGGTGGCTGGCACCGTTGGGACGATCAGATCAAGAGCATGGAGCCCGGTCAATGACGACAGAATGGCCTGATCCCGGCGAGTATTGGGCTGGCAAGCGCGTCTGCGTTACCGGAGGAGAAGGTTTCCTTGGAGCGTATGTGCTCGAACGACTCGCTCAACGCGGGGCGGGGGAAGTCTTCGTGCCCAGCATTCGTGACTATGACCTGGTTCAGCAGGATGCGGTCAGGCAGTTGCTGGCTGACAGCCATCCTGATGTGATCATCCATCTGGCGGCAAACGTAGGCGGCATCGGCGCCAATCTCGACAACCCCGCTGTCTTCTTCTATGACAACCTCATGATGGGCGTGCAGCTGATGCATGAAGCATGGGCGAAGGGAGTGGGGAAGTTCATCGCTGTTGGCACTGTCTGCGCCTATCCAAAGTTCAGCAAACCACCCTTCAAGGAAGACACGCTGTGGGACGGATATCCTGAGGAGACCAACGCCCCCTATGGATTGGCGAAGAAGATGCTGCTAGTCCAGGCGCAGGCCTACCGCCAGCAGTATGGCTTCAACGCCATCTATCTCCTGCCTGCGAATCTGTATGGACCGGGCGACAATTTCGATCTGCGCACATCGCATGTCGTCCCAGCGTTGATCCGCAAATGTTTCGATGCCATCGATCGTGGTGAGGATGCGATCAAGGTTTGGGGCACGGGCAAACCCACACGTGAGCTGCTCTATGTGGATGACGCCGCCTTGGGATTGCTTCTGGCTGCGGAACGCTACGATCGAAGCGAACCTGTCAATCTTGGCACAGGAAGGCCGATCAGCATCAAGGATCTGGTCGAGCGGATCGTCAAACTTACCGGTTTCACCGGTACGATCGATTGGGACTCGAGCAAGCCCGACGGCCAGCCCAAGAGATCTTTGGACACGAGTCGCGCAGAGCATTTCTTTGGATTCAGAGCCGAGACATCCCTCGAAGAGGGACTTCAACGCACGATTGCGTGGTACGAGGCAAATCGTTAGATCGTGGAACCCATGAGTGAATGCTTGAAATCCGATGTTGAGGAAGGCACAGCAGGCCGATGAGCTTGAAAGTCGTATCGGTTGTCGGAGCGCGCCCGCAATTGATCAAGGCTGCAGTGGTGAGTGAAGCCATTCGGAAGCATTGCAGCGAAGTTCTCGTTCACACCGGGCAGCACTACGACTACGAAATGTCCGATATCTTCTTCGCGGATCTTGAGTTGCCGAGCGTGGATCACCATCTGGGAATCGGTTCCGGCTCGCATGGATGGCAAACCGGCAGCATGCTTATTGCATTGGAAGAAGTGCTGATCATGGAAACCCCGCAATGGGTTCTGGTTTACGGGGATACGAACAGTACGCTCGCCGGCGCGCTGGCGGCATCAAAGATGCGCATTCCTTTGGCGCATGTGGAAGCAGGATTGCGAAGCTACAATCGCGCCATGCCGGAGGAGATCAACCGCATCGTTGCCGATCGCTTTTCGAAGATTCTCTTCTGCCCCAGCCACTCCTCGGTGCGCAATCTCGAGAAAGAAGGCATCACCAACGGCGTTCACATGGTCGGCGATGTGATGTACGATGCCATGCTGCATTACTTGCCGAAGGCGAAGGATCGACCTTCACCTCTCGAGCGGATTGAGGTCGCTGCAGGAGCATACGCGCTGGCGACGATCCACCGTGCAAAGAACACCGATGACCCTGAGCGCTTGGCGGCGATCATGGCTTGTCTGGCAGTTGTCGAGACGACGGTCGTCTTTCCAGCGCATCCGCGGACGAGGGAAGCGCTCCGAACAAACCAGCTGGCAATCCCCGAGAACGTTCGACTGCTCGAACCAGTCGGATATCTCGACATGCTGATGCTGGAGCAAGGCGCGAGCGCGATCCTCACCGACTCCGGGGGCGTGCAGAAGGAAGCCTTCTGGCTGCAGGTTCCGTGCGTTACCCTCAGGGACGAGACCGAATGGGTCGAAACCGTGGAAACGGGATGGAACGTAGTCGTGGGAGTCGATCCCGAGCGCGTCCAGGCTGCCATGAATCGAGGCAGGCCGGTAGAATCACCTCCACCTGTCTACGGTGATGGCAAGGCGGCGGGCAGGATCGCTGAATTGATGGCAGAGGATTAGCACACATGCGAGAGCGATCGAACGTCAGAATTCATCCCACGGCCGAGGTCCATGAGACGGCCGAGATCGGTCCCGGTTCGAGCATCTGGAATCAGTGCCAGGTGCGTGAGAACGTACGCATTGGTGCGGGATGCATTCTGGGCAAGGACGTCTACATCGATTTCGAGGTCCAGATCGGGGACAATGTCAAGATCCAGAACGGCGCGCTGGTCTACCACGGTGTGACGATCGAGGATGGCGTCTTTGTGGGACCGGGAGCAATCTTCACAAACGACAAGCGACCGCGCGCCATCAATCCTGACGGCAGCTTGAAGAGCGATGCCGATTGGGAGGTCGGCGAGATCCATATCGGATACGGCGCCGCGATTGGCGCAGGCGCCGTGGTGCTGCCCGGTGTCCGTGTCGGACGGTTCGCGATGGTGGCCGCGGGAGCCGTGGTCACGCGGGATGTTCCCGATCATGCTCTCGTAGTCGGAAACCCAGCCGAGCATGCGGGTTATGTGTGTGCCTGTGGCGGTAAACTTACCGAACACGCATCCGGGAAACAGACCTGTCCGGCATGCGGTGTCGAATACGAGTTCTAAGGAGATCTTCGTGATACCGATTTCGAAACCTTTCATCGGTGAAGCTGAGAAGGAAGCCGTGCTCGCGGTGCTGGAATCGGGCATGCTTGCGCAGGGGCCGCGTACAGCTGCATTCGAGGAGCGATTTGCGGAAGTTTGCGGCGTCGAACATGCGATTGCCACCTCCTCAGGTACGACCGCACTTCACCTGGCGCTGCTGGCGAATGGGATCGGTCCCGGGGATGAGGTCATCACGACGCCATTTACGTTCATCGCCTCTGCGAACAGCGTCCTCTTTGTCGGCGCCAAACCGGTTTTCATCGACATCGAGGAGGAGACCTTCAACATGGATGTGGGGTTGATCGAGGAAGCCATCACTCCCAGGACGAAGGCCATCCTGCCTGTCCATCTCTACGGCTGCATGTGCGACATGGACAGCATCGAGGCGATTGCAGAACGCCATGAATTGAAGATCATCGAAGATGCCTGCCAGGCTGTCGGCGCAACGCATAAGGGCCGGCTTGCAGGCAGCATCGGTACGGGAACCTTCAGCCTCTATGCCACGAAGAATGTGATGTCCGGCGAGGGGGGCATGATCACCACCGGTGACAGGGATCTAGCGCAACAATGCCGCATGATGCGTAACCACGGCATGCAGCGGCGATACTACCACGACATGCTGGGCTACAACTTCCGCATGACGGATCTGCATGCGGCCATCGGCTTGGCCCAGATGGCCAAGCTGGATGCGTTCACACAAAGGCGGCGAGAGAACGCAGCCTATCTCAGCGAGAGGATCACCTCCGTGATCACCCCCAAGGTGCCGGAGGGATTCGAGCATGTATGGCATCAGTATACAGTGCGCATCACGGATGGACGCGATCGTGATACAGCCATCAAACGCCTGGCTGATGCGGGGATCGGAACCGGCGTTTTCTACCCTGTTCCCGTTCACATGCAGGGATACATGCGCGAGCTCGTGGGTGATGTTTCGTTGCCGGTATCGGAGCGGTTGGCCAAGGAAGTGTTCTCGCTGCCCGTGCACCCACAATTGTCGAAGGCCGATCTGGAGAAGATCGTCGACGAGGTAAACAAGCTATGACCCGAATCGCGGTTGTCGGCGTCGGAGCCATGGGCAGGAACCATGCCCGAGTGTGCAGTGAGATTCCCGAAGCGGATCTCGTCGCAGTTGTGGACGAGAATCTGTCGCTTGCCGAAACTGCCGCCCGTCTGCATGGCGCCAATGCCTACAAGGATCATCGCAAGATGCAGGAGGTTGAGCATCCGGATGCAGTGATCGTTGCCGTCCCGACGCAGGCGCACTATCAAATCGCTACCGATCTGCTCGAAGCCGGAAGCAACGTGCTGGTGGAGAAGCCGATCGCCGCCACGCTTAAGGAAGCCCAGGAGATTGTGGATCTGGCCGAGAGGAAGAATCTCCTGCTGATGGTCGGCCATATCGAGCGCTACAACCCGGCGATCACGGAGCTCAAACGCAGGTTGGATTCCGGCGAGCTGGGCCGTTCCTTCCAGATCCATGCCCGCCGGTTGGGGCCTTTCCCGGCACGCATACGTGATGTCGGCGTGGTTGTGGATCTCGCCACGCATGATCTCGACATCATGCGCTACCTGACGGGCAGCGAAGTGGTGCGAGTGTATGCCGAAGCCAATCGGGAAATCCACACCTCGAACGAAGATCTTTTCACGGGCATGGCCCGCTTCGCCGACGGAACGCTTGGTTTGCTCGAGATCAACTGGCTCACGCCGACGAAGATCCGCGAGCTGTACGTGACCGGTGAGCGCGGCATGTTCCGCGCCGACTACCTGCTGCAGGACCTGTATTTCTTCGAGAATGCCGATGTGAATGGAGAGCGCTGGTCGACGATGGACGTGTTGCGGGGCGTAAGCGAGGGAGCGATGACGCGCTTTGCGATCAAGAAGAAGGAACCGCTTCGTGCTGAGGTGGAAGCCTTCATCGCGGCCTTGGACGGCGATGCATCGCAAGTGGTGAAGGGTTCCGACGGGATGGCAGCGCTTTCCCTGGCGTTGAGCATGATCGAATCCACAAAAACGCATCGAGTGAAAGAGATCAACCAGCCATGACGCTTGCAGACCTGCGTAAGAACATCGAAGATCGCTCGGCGTTCCTTGGCGTGGTCGGTCTCGGCTATGTAGGCCTGCCGGTTGCCTGCAAGTTCGCGGAAGCCGGTTTTCGTGTGATCGGCGTGGATATCAAACCCGAGCGTGTGTCGATGATCAACGCCGGCCAGAACCCGATCGAGGGTCGCGAGCCGGGACTTGCCGAATTGCTCTGGAAAGTCGTGAAATCAGGCCAGTTCAAGGCTACATCGGAATACGAGACTATCTGCGACGCCGATGTAATCATGGTTTCCGTCGAGACACCCGTGGGTGAGGATCATAAGCCAGGTTTCGAAGCATTGCGAGCAGCCACAGCAAGCATCGGCAGCAACATGAAACCGGGCGCACTTGTGATCATCGAGTCCACCATCGCCCCAGGCACAACCGATGGGCTTGTGAAGCCCTTGCTGGAGGAAATCAGCGGGTTGCAGTTGAACACGGGGTTCTTCCTTGGTCATTGCCCCGAGCGGGTGATGCCCGGAAAGTTGCTCAAGAACATCGAGACGATGCCGCGTGTATGCGGCGGTAGCACCCCAGAGACCGCTGAAACGATGCTGGATCTGTACCGCATCATCGTTGAAGATGTGGACTTGGATCCAACGGACTGCCTGACGGCGGAACTCGTGAAAACAACCGAGAACACGTACCGGGATGTGAACATCGCCTTTGCGAATGAAGTCGCCCTGATCTGTGAGGCCGTGGGTGGTGATGTATGGAAAGTAAGGGATCTGGTCAATAAGGTCCCCGCTCGCTTGATGCTCGAACCGGGCGTTGGTGTGGGAGGGCACTGCATTCCGAAAGATCCCTGGCTTTTGGCGAACGCCGCCGATGAGGCGCAAACACCCCTGCGCATCATCCCGACCGCACGTGCGATCAATGAATTCATGCCTTCGCATGTGTCTGCGCTGCTGAAGGATGCCCTGGCATCGATTGACAAGGAGATCTCGGGTGCGCGTATCTTGGTCATGGGTTACGCGTATCTGGCGGATTCGGATGACACGCGCAACAGCCCCAGTGAAGTGCTTGTAGCGTACCTTCAAGAGACTGGTGCTGAGGTTCTCATCCATGATCCCTATGTGCCCGAATATCAATCCGACCTTTGGGAGCTTGCGACTGAAATCGACGCCGTTGTCGTCATGGTCCGGCATAGCCAGTATCTGGATATCGAATTGGAAAAGCTCAAAGCAACGATGAAGACGCCGGTCTTGGTGGACGGGAGGAATGTGTTCGACGACCAGCAGGCTGAAGCGCTCGGCATTGTCTTTCGCGGCATCGGCCAGGGGAAGGTTTTCACGTGAGTAAGAAGGGCGAGCGCGCTGTGGTCCATACCGAAACAGCTCCCGAGATGCCGGTGATCGTCATCAAGCCTTCGCGTGGTTGGGTATCCCTCAGACTTCACGAGCTGTGGTCATACCGGGAACTGCTCTTCTTTCTGGTCTGGCGCGATATCAAGGTTCGCTACAAGCAGACCATCCTGGGTGCGGCGTGGGCCATCATCCAACCGCTCTTCACGATGGTGATCTTCAGCATTTTCTTCGGTGCGCTGGCGCAGATTCCCTCGGATGGCATTCCCTATCCCATCTTCAGCTATGCGGCCCTCGTTCCCTGGACTTTCTTCGCCAACGGGCTCAGGCATGCCAGTGCCAGCCTGGTCGGAAGCGCCAGCCTCATCAACAAGGTCTATTTCCCGCGTCTCGTGATCCCGATTTCCACCGTGTTCGCGGGCATTGTGGATTTCCTGCTCGCCTTCGCGGTTCTGCTCCTGATGATGTGGTTCTATGGGATGATGCCCTCGTTAGCGGTTCTGTGGCTGCCGCTGTTGCTGCTTCTGGCGTTGGTCACGTCGCTTGGCGTGGGATTGTGGCTCACTGCAATGAACGTCCAGTTTCGCGACATTGCCTACGTCGTGCCGTTCCTTGTGCAAGCCTGGATGTTTGCCACACCGATCGCCTACCCGAGCAGCCTGCTTACCGAGCCATGGCGCACCCTCTATGGCATCAACCCGATGGTCGGGGTGATCGAGGGCTTCCGGTGGGCACTCCTGGGCACGGATACCGCGCCAGGCCCGGTGATCTTCGTCTCAGCTTTCGTGGCTTTCCTATTGCTGGTGAGTGGCCTGTTCTATTTCCGCCGCATGGAGCGGTCATTCGCGGATGTGGTCTGACCGATGATCAAAACAGCGATTTCTGTCGAAAACATAGGCAAGCAGTACCGCATTGGCGCTCCTCAGATGCGCTACAGGACGTTTCGCGAATCCATGAGCCAGGCGGTGCAGGCTCCCTTCCGGCGTCTGGCCAGGTTGCTGCGCGGGGAGGCCTACGGCGCCAAGGACATGGAGAAGGAGT